>CASDPF010000001.1 GCA_949282215.1 uncultured bacterium
CACGACGACTCCCCCCCCCCATGTTAGACCCGTCCTTGTGCTATCACATTTCCACTCAGCTCGGGGCGAAGATCACACCATGCAGGATCGAACGCCACACCCGGATCCCGGTAGAATGCCGGGGGGGCTGGCTGCCACCTAACAGTTAGAGTAAGCATTTCCGACTTAGACCTCCGATTTGATGAAGAAGATCAGAAAAGCAAGCCGTGCCAAGTGACACGGTGATTTTTGGTGTAAAAAATGTTAAAATGGAAATTAGTATATAAATGGAGGACTAAATGAAAAAGAGAAACGCATTTACTTTAGCAGAAGTGCTAATCACATTAGGTGTAATTGGAATAGTAGCAGCTATGACAATGCCGACACTAATACAAAAGAATAATAATCGAGTAGTAGAGACAAGATTGATGAAGTTTTATTCTGCAATTAATCAAGCCGTAAAAATGGCAGAAGTTGATTATGGGGATAAAAAGATTTGGTATCAAGATTTAGCTGGTGCAGCTTTTGATGATGATGGAAACCCTGTGTCTGGAAGTTCTGAGCAAGAAAAATGGTTTAACAAATATATAGGCTCCATATATGAAGATAACAAAGTCTAAAATTCTTTCTGATGGTTCTTTTGTTGTTTATTTCCCAGATGGCAGTGCTTTGAGGTCTGTAAGTACAAATACTAGAGATTGGATTTTTTACCCTGGGGCCTTAGAGCGTTGTATAAATACTTCTGATTATTCAAATACGAATGGAATTTGTTCTTTTTCATTTACATTTTATCCAGAGCCTGGAGCTGATATTCAATACTGGGCATATCATTATAATAAAGGTTTTGAACCTTGGAAATGGCAATGGGATGGTACCAGACAAGCTTTATTAGATGGTTGCAATGGCCAAGGTGCTGGCTCTCGAGGAAAGCAATATTGTACCGCCTTAATTCAATATAATGGTTGGAAAATTCCGGATGATTATCCTTATAAAGTTAGTTACTAGAAAAGCTCCATTATAGAGCTTTTTTATTTTAAATCTTCAATAATTTTATCAAGTTGTTTTTCTAAGTGTTCGTAGTCTTTATTATTGTCTACGACATAGTCCCAATCTTTGATATGATCAAGTCCGACTTCTGTAATGTCATCTTCACCTACCAAAGTGCCTCTTTTTGCCCTAGTTTCTCTTGAGGCTTCAACTCTTATTGTTTTTGCCCCTGCTTGTTTTAATATTTCATATTCATGTTCTACTCTGGCATCAGTCACCATAATATTTCCTGGTTCTTCTATTACTTTTTTTAACCAGTAATCAGGGTCTTGTGCTCTGCCCCAGTTTCCCAATTCAATTAAATCTTTTCTATATAAAGCTTTGTTTTTTTCGATTTCTTCGTAGCTGAGTCCTTTTTGTCTTCCATACTCAAGTTTAATAGAATCTCCTATCGCACATCTGTGGAAGTCAGGCATTTTCTTTAACATAATTTTTGCTGCTGTATCTTTTCCTGAAAATTGTTTCCCTGAAAATAGTAAAATTTTTAATGCCATAATATATTTATCTCCTTATTATTATATAAATTATCACAATAAAATTTTTCTCGCATTATTCCCGTAACATTTGTAAACATAAAGTTTGCAATTTTGCTATGTTAGTCGTAGGATGAAAAAAGCACGCAATAAAAGCGTAATTTTTTATGTGTGCGAATGAGTGTAAATAGTACAATATTGGGACATGTTATGGCTTTAAATTTTCAAGAACTAGTTTTTAATTTACAAAAGTATTGGTCGGATTACGGCTGTATTATTCAACAGCCTTATGATATAGAAAAAGGTGCTTCTACAATGAACCCTGCAACTTTTTTGCGTTCATTGGGGCCTGAACCTTGGAATACTGCAATGATTGAACCTTGCAGACGTCCGACTGATGCAAGATATGGTGAAAACCCGAATAGATTGGGGCATTACTACCAATTTCAGGTTATCTTAAAACCGTCACCTGATAATGCTCAAGAACTTTATTTAAAAAGTTTGGAAGCAATGGGGATTGATTTAAAAGAACATGATGTTCGTTTTGTGGAAGATAACTGGGAATCACCTACTTTGGGTGCTGCAGGTGTTGGCTGGGAAGTTTGGCTTGATGGTATGGAGATTACCCAATTTACATATTTCCAACAAGTCGGCGGGCTAGAAGTCAAACCTGTTGCGTTGGAGCTTACTTACGGGCTTGAACGTATTGCTATGTATTTGCAAAATAAAGAATCAGTCTACGATATTATGTGGAATGACAGTTTAAAATATGGTGAAATATTCTTACAAAATGAAATTGAACAATCAAAATATAATTTTGAAGTAAGTGATTCAAAAGCTTTGTTTACTATGTTTGACCTATATCAAAAAGAAGTCGATAATTGTGTTAGTGCAAAGTTAGTTTTGCCGGCATACGATTATGTTTTGAAGTGTTCTCATACTTTTAACCTGCTGGATGCAAGAGGTGTAATCAGTAAGGATGAAAGAATAAACTTTATCAATCGAGTAAGAACTATGGCATCAGCCGTAGCAAAATTGTATGTAGCCCAAAGAGAAGAATTAGGATTCCCTCTTTGTAAGTAAGATTAAGTAAGGAAGGTAAATGGCAGAAAAGTATCATCGTGCGACATTGACTCGCAATTTCTTGAAAACTATTACTCGTATTAAAAATCCTGATGAAATGTTGGCAGACGCTAAGTCAGAAGGGTTAGAAAAAACTTTAGGCGTTTGGGATTTAATAATCTTAGGCGTGGGTGCGATTATTGGTTCAGGAATTTTTGCTGTAGTCGGTATTGCCGCCGCAGGAAGTGCTGACGGTTCAGCTCTCGGGGCAGGTCCAGGATTAATGGTATCAATGGTAATTGCTGCTATTGCATGTATATTTTCTGCGTTGTGCTATTCTGAATTCGCTACTATGATACCAGTTGCAGGCGGAGCTTATACTTATACTTTTGCAACACTCGGGGAATTTGCCGCATGGATGGTAGGATGGGTTTTGATGCTTGAATATGCTATAGGTTTTATTGCTGTTGCATGTGCTTGGTCAAATCATTTTATTCAATTTTTAAGCGGATTTGAAAAGATTTTGCCTGCTTGTATTGCACATCCTCCTGTTTGGCTTGTAAATGACGTATTTACCGCAAGCAAAATTGCTGCGGAAAATCCTGATATATTTATTCCAAGATTTTTAGGTGTACCTGTTTGTATAAACTTGCCTGCTATACTAATTGTACTTTTAATGACAGCAATTTTGGTCAGAGGGACTAAAGATTCTACCAAAATGGCTGGGTTAATGGTATTTATAAAACTTGCAGTAATTGCTTTGTTTGTTATTGCGGGTGCATTTTTTGTAAAACCTGATAATTGGGTGCCTTTTGCACCTAACGGAATTGAAGGTATTTTTGCAGGTGCATTTTTAATATTCTTTGCATATATCGGATTTGATGCTCTTGCAACTGCTGCTGAAGAATGTAAAAATCCTCAAAAAGATTTACCTATTGGTATTATAGGTTCATTAGTTATTACAACAATTGTATATGTCCTTGTAGCTTTAGTTTTGACCGGTATGCAAGATACAGCAACGTCTGTTCCTGCTGCATTTTTGAAAGCTCCTATGGCATATTGTATGATGATGGCTAAACAAAATTGGGCTGCAGGATTAATTTCAGTTGGTTCTCTTGCAGGTTTAACATCTGTATTGTTGGTTTTAGAAATGGCTGCGACAAGAATTTTGTATGCTATGAGTCGTGATCATTTCATTTCTCAAAGATTTCAAATATTACATCCTAAATTCCATACTCCTGCACTTTTGACTTGGACTGTCGGTATTTTAGCTGTTGTAGGAATTTTGACTTTAAATCTTGATGTGGCTGCAGAGTTATGTAACTATGGTACATTTACTTCATTTATTATTGTTTGTGTTGCTGTTTTAATTTTAAGAAAAACAGATCCCGATAGAGAAAGACCTTTTAAGGTTCCATTTTCCCCTGTTGTACCGTCTTTGGGTATAATATGCTGCGGGGGATTAATGGTTTACAAATCAATGCAGCCATCAAGTTCTGCTTTATTATTCCCGGTGTGGCTTGGAATTGGAGCAATGATTTACCTCTTATACGGTTTTGTCAGAAATCGTATGAATGAAAATAAAATTCATAATGAAAAAGTGGAAAAAAGAAAACAGGAATTATTGAAATAAGATGAATAATTTAAAATCAATTATAGCAAATTGCTTATCTAAAAGAAGCACTGACGAATTAATAGCAACAAGTAAAAAATCTGAACTTAAAAAAACTTTAAACGTGTTTGACCTTATTGTAATAGGTATTGGAGCTGTTGTCGGAACCGGTATTTTTACAATAATCGGTACAGCAATTCAGGGTGGACCTGAGGGTGTCGGAGCTGGACCTGCTATAATTATATCAATGGTAATGGCAGCTATAGCTTGTGTCTTTTCAGCGTTATGCTACAGTGAAATCGCTGCGATGATACCAGTTGCAGGAAGTGCTTATACCTATACTTACGCTACTATGGGTGAGTTTATGGCTTGGATGGTAGGATGGATTTTAATGCTTGAATATGCGATTGGAAACATCACGGTTGCCAGTGCTTGGACTGGATATTTTGTTCAGTTTTTGAAAGGGTTTAAGCATATTCTTCCTGCTTTTGTCGTTAATTTCCCTATGTGGCTCAGAAATGACTACAGGTTTATGCTTTCTTATTGTGATAAATTCGGACTTGATCCGCATTCGCAAATGCCGTACTTATTTGATAAAATCCCTGTAGCTGTTAATTTGCCTGCTATTGCTATAGTCTTGCTGCTTACTCTTTTATTAATTAAAGGAGTTAAAGAGTCTACCAGAGTCGCAAGTATTATGGTAGGTGTAAATATGTTTATGATTTTATCGTTCATTCTTGTCGGGGCTTTTTATGTAAAACCTGAAAATTGGACTCCGTTTGCACCGAATGGTTTTGAGGGTGTATTTATGGGGGCGTTTTTAATTTTCTTTGCATACATCGGCTTTGATGCTATTTCGACAACGGCAGAAGAAACTGAAAATCCTCAAAGAGATTTGCCTATCGCTATTTTAGGTACCTTAATTATTTGTACTATTTTATATATATGTGTGGCATTGGTTCTTACAGGTACAGTTCCGTTAGGAAGTATTGATATTCAGGCACCTATTGCACATGCTATGAGGGCGATTGGTATCGATTGGTTTGCAGGACTTATTTCTATTGGTGCTTTGTGTGCTTTGACATCTGTGCTTTTAATTTATCAGTTGGGTACTACAAGAATTTTATATGCAATGAGCAGGGACAGATTTTTGCCTAAATCATTGAGATTAATTCATAAAAAATTCAGAACACCTCATGTTTTGACTTGGATTTCCGGTATTGTTGTTATTATTTGTGCTTTATTTATGGATTTGAATATTTCTGCTGAGTTATGTAATTTCGGCACATTCACGTCCTTTATTATAATTTGTATTGCGGTTTTGATTTTAAGAAAGACTGAGCCGAATAGAGAAAGACCTTTTAAAGTGCCGTTCTGTCCCGTATTTCCTATACTTGGAATCATTACTTGCGGCGGGTTGATGGTGTATTCCATGAAATTTTTGAAGACTTCATCTTTATATTTCCCGTTATGGTTAGTTATGGGGGTAATGATTTACGCTGCTTACGGGTATAAACAAAAACGTCTTGAAGAACAAAAAAGAATTGAAATGCAGAAAAAAGTCGAAAGACTTATTGCTCGGTAATGTGAAAGTCGTTGCCTAAGTTATCTTCCAGAGTTTTAATTAATTCTGAAAGCGGTATACCGAGTGCTTCAGCAATTCTCCATAGCATAGTGAGTTTCGGATCTATTTTGCCGTTCTCAATTCTGCTGAGATTACCTGAATCCAGCTCATATTCGTATGCAAAAAGAGTTTGAGATTTCCCTGTGTGAGTTTCCCGTTTATCTTTTAGGGTTTTTCCAAACTCTTTGATTAATTGTAAAGTTTTTTCATTTTTATATTGCATACATACAGTATAGAAAATATAATAGTAATATATTCCTGCATGTATACAGGAGGATTGGAGGATTTATGAAAAGGGCATTTACTTTAGCAGAAGTCTTGATTACATTGAGTATAATTGGAGTAGTAGCAGCGATGACATTGCCTACAGTTATCGGAAAGTATAAGAAAATTCAGACATTAACGCAGTTAAAAAAATCATATACAATTCTTGCTCAGGCAGTAAAATTATCTGAGGTACGTAATGGTAGTCTTGACTATTGGGATTATACACTTCCTGTAAAAGAATTTTGGGAAAAATATTTGTCAAATTATATATCAATTAACAGTAAAACTGTATCAGATTCCGGTATAAAATATAATTATTTGAATGGTGAAGCTTGTGGAGAAGTCCTTTGTACAGGAGCTTCATACACAGTATTTTTACCTGATGGATCTTCTCTTACTCTTTCTGCTTATCAAAATTTAAAGAATGGCAGAGTTATTATGATTGATGTAAATGGTTATAAAAAACCGAATACATTAGGTAAAGATGTTTTTTCTTATGCAATTATAAAAAAATACGGATTGTCTCCATTTGGATATAAGGATTTCGGCTCGTCAGCTGATGAAGAGGCTAATCCTGATGCATTGAATCAAGTTTTTGGAGAGTATGATAGAGATATTTTAACCGGTACAAAGGGATATGCATGTAATAAAGATAAAAAAGGTTTTTGGTGTTCAGCTTTGATACTAATGGATGGATGGGAAATAAAAGATGATTATCCTTGGTAAATAATTATTACATTATCCTGTGTTTTATTGTAATTTAGCCTTTATGCAGTATTATTGTATTATAGAATATAATTTATATGTGTAGTAATTTTATTATATGAAAGGTTATTTGAGAGGGGTAAAGACAATATGATAGAGTTATGCTGCCGAAATGTTGATGCGAAAATTATTGGACATGAAAACGGGTTGGAATTAGAAAAAGAATTTGCTGCATATAAAGATACAATAGCCTCAATAATAGCAAGTCTGAATCAAAGAAAAGATAAGCCGGGACAATGGCTTCAATGGATGAATCTCGGTTATAACGAAGAGACTATTTGGTATGTAAAAGAGTATGCTTCTATGGTAAAAGATCGTTTCGAAAATATCTTAGTGCTTGGTATCGGCGGATCTGCATTAGGCGGAGTTGCTTTGTCTGAAGCTCTTTTAAAACCGTATTGGAATTTATTATCTGATGAGCAAAGAGAGGGGCTTCCTAAAATTTTCTTTTTAGATAATATTGATCCCGATACAATGAGCGGTCTTTTAGATATTCTTGATTTAAAGAAAACTCTTGTCAATGTTATTACAAAATCAGGTTCTACTGCTGAGATTATGTCGCAGTTCATGATTGTAAAAGACAGGTTAGAAAAGGAATTAGGCGATAATTACCGTTATAATGTTGTCGCTACAACTGATAAAAGAACAGGTATTTTAAGACAGATTGCAGAGCAGGAGGGGTATAAAACTTTTGTTGTACCTGATGATGTAGGTGGCCGATTCTCTGTATTTTCTGCTGTAGGTTTGTTGCCGCTTGCTTTAGTCGGTATTGAGATTGATCCTATTGTAAAAGGGATTAAGGATATGGATTTAGCATTGAAAAATACCGATATTAATGAAAATATTGCTGCTCAAAATGCTTTAATTCATTATCTTTTGGATGTTAAAAAGGGTAAAAATTTATCTGTAATGATGCCTTATTCAAGCAGATTAAAATATGTATCTGATTGGTATGTTCAATTGTGGGCAGAGTCACTTGGTAAAAATAAGGATATAGATGGTAATGATGTGAATATCGGGCCTACCCCGATAAAGGCTCTTGGGGTAACAGACCAGCATTCGCAAATTCAGTTATATAATGAGGGACCTAATAATAAAGTTATTAATTTTATAAGAGTAAAAGAGTTTGATAATACTTTAGAAATTCCTAATATTTTTGAATATACGGGTTTGAATTATCTCGGTGGAAAGACGATCAATCAACTACTCAATGCTGAAGCTGATTCTACAAGGGTTGCTTTAGCTGATTATCAAAGACCAACAGTAACAATTACGTTGCCTAAAGTTGATGGATATAATGTAGCTCAATTACTTTATATGTTTGAAGTCCAGACTGCTATTGCAGGTGAATTATACGGGATTAATACTTTTAATCAACCGGGTGTTGAACAGGCTAAAAATTATACTTACGCTCTTATGGGACGAGCAGGATATGAGGATTCTGCGAGAGTTCTCCAAGAAAAAATGGGTTCGGTCTAGTTTTAAATATTTTAAATTAATAAAAAAGAGGTTCAACTAATTATTTTGTCTGAACCCCTTTTTTATCTTTTATTGATATAACTTGATATTTATGCTTAAATAATTAATAAGGTGAATATGTTAAGAGTCTTGATAGGTATTTTAATATTGACGTTTTGCTTTCAAGTAAGTGTCAGTGCCGAAACTCCGACAGTTTTGCACGCTGGTGTTTCTTTGGTAAAAGAAGTGCCTTCAGATTTAATGGGAACTTGGCGTGTAGCGGCGGCATTGAAAACTACTGATAGTCCGTATTCGTTTAAAAAAGTCAGTGTCGATATTTGGAACTTATCAAGAACTGGTGACGTCATTAGTTTAAGTAATCCGTTTACCGGTGCCAGTGCATCAATTAACGTTAGTTATGTAAACAAAAATACTATCAGGTTTACAAAAGTAGGGGATTATAACAGACAAAAATTGACGGATTCAGTTGAAATTACTATTGATGGCAATACATTTACCGGAAAAAATACTCTTAGTTTAGTGACATATTCAGATACTGATCATTCCATTATAAGTGAAAAAAGAGCATTATATATGTTGAAGGGTGAGAAAATTTCCGGCTCAAGCGTGATAGATAGATGAGGATATTATTATGCAAATTTATGATTTTGACGTTGTAATTTTAGGTGGAGGTCCTGCAGGATTATCTGCTGCAATTTATGCCAGTCGAGGAGCTGTATCTACGGCTTTAGTTGATATTAGTATGATGGGCGGACAGCCTTCAAATTATCTTGAATTGGAAAATTATCCGGGATTTCCTATCATAGGCGGCTATGATTTGATGGAAAAGTTTGAAGAACATGCTGATAAATTTGGTGTTCAAAAATTTCCGATGCAGGAAATTGAGAAAATTGATTTGACCTCTTTTCCAAAAATTATCTTAACTAAGGATGGGGAATTCAGGGCAAAAAGCGTAATTATAGCATGTGGTGCACAGCCAATGAAATTAGGTGTTCCGGGCGAAAAAGAGTTTGTCGGCCGCGGAGTAAGCTATTGTGCAGTTTGCGACGGGGCTTTTTATAAAGGAAAAGTCGTTGCTGTTGTCGGCGGTGGAAATGCTGCTGTAGAAGAAGCTATGTATTTGACTAAATTTGCCGATAAAGTTTATATAATTCATAGAAGAAATGAGCTTAGAGCAGATAAAATTGTTCAGGATAGAGCTTTTAAAAATGAAAAAATTGAATTTATTTGGGATTCTGTTGTAAAAGAAATTAAAGGTGAAGATTTGGTCAATACCGTTGTGCTTGAAAATGTTAAGACTAATGAACAGTCTAATTTACTTGTTAACGGCGTTTTTCCTTATATTGGCATGGTTCCTAATGTAGAAAATATTTCTGGTCAATTAGAGCAGGATGCAGGAGGATTTATTTTGACAGATGAAACTATGAAAACTTCTATTGATGGTGTATTCGCTGTCGGAGATATTCGAAAAACGCCTTTAAGACAAGTTATTACCGCGGCCTCTGATGGTGCTGTCGGAGCGGTATATTCAGTTAAGTATATTGAAAGTCTTAAAGATGTTCCGCAAAAAGTTTAAAAAGAGCCTTATGGCTCTTTTTTTTACGGTAATTTGCAGATAAGATATTTTTACTCAAGTATCTGTTTAATGCAAAAAAAAAGTTGCCAGAGATTTGGCAACATTAAATAAACACGAGGATATTAAGAGAGAGAGTATAAAGTATTTTATTATGTATATAAGAATCTTTTATTCTTTTGATTTTTGTTTTTCTTTTCCAATCAGTAATTTGAAATTTCCCTTACATTTATATAAAGTTTTTTTGAAGTTTAAAATTTACTTTTTGATATCCAATATTAAGAAATCTTAATATTTCTAATATAAAATTCAACTATATGTAGTATTTGTAAAAAATCCTTGTCATAGCATAATAAAAATGTTATAATAATTTATATGTATTGAGAGATTATGAAGATAGGATAGTTATGGATTTCGATATTGAAGATTTTTTAAGAAAAGCAGTTTCAATTGCAGCATCAGATGTACACTTGGCAGTAGGTGAACACCCGACGGTTCGTAAAGATGGCAGAATTATGAAAATTAATATGCCTATTTTGACAGATGATGATATTGATCATGCTTATGATGTATTACTACCGAGAAGTGCAAAGGATAATCTTGAGAATGTTTATGACTTAGATTTTGCTTATGAAATACCTGGTTTTTCACGATTTCGTGTAAATTTAAGCCGTCAGTTGGGTAAGAATAAACTTGTTATAAGATTGATTCCTTATTATGTAAGAAAAATTGCAGAATTAAATTTACCATCTTCAATTGAGCAGTTCGCAAAGCTAAATCATGGGTTGGTTTTAGTTACCGGTCCTACTGGAAGCGGAAAATCTACTACGATAGCTTCTATTATTGATTATATAAATACTAATTATCCTAAGCATATCATTACAATTGAGGATCCTATTGAATTTATTTTTAATAATAAAAAAGGTATCGTTTCTCAACGTCAAATTCTTGTTGATACCGCATCTTTCCCTGATGGTGTAAAGTATGCCTTAAGGCAAGACCCTGACGTTATTTTTATTGGTGAAATTCGTGACAGAGAAACTATTACTTCTGCTTTGAAAGCTGCTGAAACAGGTCACTTGGTATTTGCTACAATCCATACAAATGATGCTATTCAGACTGTAGATAGAATTATTAACATGTTTGAACCATCAGATCGAGACTTTGTTCGTCATCAGTTAGCTCAAATTATCAGAGGTACTGTATCTCAAAAATTGGTTCCGTTGAAAGATGGTTCAGGGCGTCGTCCTGCTTGTGAAGTGTTGGTCGTAACATCTACAGTTAAAGATTTTATTGAAAAAGATGAACTTGAAAAGGTTTATGACCTTGTTAAAAACGGGTCTTTCAATAGTATGATTACTATGAATATGTCATTATATAATCTTTGTGTAAATGATTATATTACTGAAGAAGTTGCAATGAGCTTCTCTGATGACAGAACCGAACTCGCTCAAATGTTGAAGGGTGTGTTCCACGGAACTAATTCAGGTTCGTAGATATATAATTTTAATTTATAATTGAATATTTTTAATAATGGAAAGTTTTGTTACAGACGCTATAAACTTAAAATCCTATAATCTTAGTGAGTCTGATAAGATTATGGTGATGTATTCGAGGGATAGAGGGCTTATAAGAGGTGTGGCTAAAGGTGTTAAAAAGCCGAAAAGTAAGCTTGGTGCTCGTATGGATTTGCTTGTTGCTAATAAACTTATGTTGCACAAGGGGCGTAACTTAGATACTATTTCTCAAGCTGAAGCTCTGAATACATTTAATGCAACAAGAAGGAATATGGATAAAATTTTCTATTCCATGTATATTTCAGAGGTCGTGAACAATTTTGGGATTGAAGATGATCCTTGTTCTGCTGTTGTGTATGATTTACTTTATGAGGCTTTAAGTACAATTTCAAAAGCAGATGATAAAGTAAAAATTCTAGTTGCTGTTTTAAAGTTTCAATTGAAAATGATGCGAATTTCAGGTTTTTCCTTAGAACTTGATAAATGTTTATGCTGCGGTAATCCGATAGAGAATGAAAGCATGTACTTTTCAGGACGTCTGGGCGGGGTTGTTTGCAAAGAGTGTAATTCTCATTATGGTCTAACTGATGTTATGCACTATAAATTAAGAGATTTTCTTTCTGTACTTGCTAATTCTGAATTTGATTCCAGCTCTGAATATGAAGAAAAGGCCAATGAAAAAATATGTCTTGTCTCTTTTGAATTGTTGAAATCCTATATAAATGCACATTCTATAAAAAAGTTTAATTCTACAGCAATTTTACAAGAAGTAGTCTGATTAATCAGGATAATTCATATTCTCGTTGCGTATAATCCAGTCCGTGCAATAATATCCATTATAATCTCCACTTCCGGATTTTTTGCAAGAGCAGCATGATGTTGTATATATTTCTTCTTCTGAGCGAATTATAAGTTTTCCATTTTTGTTAGTGTCAAAATGGAAAAAATCTTTTCCTATTATATTTGGTTTTTTGTTCCCATTTATGTCAAACCCTATTTGAATACAGGTGTTTCCTTGAGTATTTCCTTCTCCATCCAAACTCCCTTCTGCACAGTTGTTAAGAATCCAAAAGGTTGTGCCATCAGCAAGTATTCCTGTTTGAAGGTTACTATAGTTATCCCAGTTTTGAGTTTTTAAACCGTTAAGAGTTTTGTAATTAACATTCATGCAATTTGTCTTTTTATCACATGTTCTTATCGTTTTTATATGTTTTTTTAAAGCATTCATTGTAACGTTAGCATTTTCTTTCAATGCAGGTGTGCCTATATCAGGTGTATATAGATTTGGTGCCAGAGCTTCCAATGAGCCATATTCGTTTGCCAGCATCAAAAGAGCCTGAGAAAACATTGAATAATTCTTTTTTACCGCTGTGATAGTTACTTTTTCTTTATATTTACCTATTAATGCAGGCAGTGTCATTGCTGCTACAATCCCTATAATTCCCAGTGTAATTAATACTTCAGCAAGCGTAAAGCCTTTTTTCATAAATTCCCTCCATATCCCGTTTTTAGTTCACAATATTAATACTAATTTTGTTAATTATTATATTTCATGTTGATACTAATGTCAAGGTATTAATAACAAGGTATTAATATAATGAATATAAACGAAAAAATATCAAAACGAATAAAAGAGTTAAGGGCTGAAAAACATTTGACAGCTGAAAAACTTGCGTGGTATTCTGATTTATCAAAAAGTTGTGTGACTTATGCTGAAAAAGCTCAGCGTGATATAAGAATATCGACAATAGAAGCTATTTGTAAAGGTTTAAATATTTCTATTGCCGAATTCTTTTCTACATTTAAAGATTAAATCTTTTGTTATTTTTCAATAATTGTAAATGTATAATTAGGATTTTCGGTAATTGTGTTTTCTATTTCATCAAAAGTTTTTAGACCTTGAGTAGCACCAAAAGCTGATACAACTCCGGCAGAATTAATGGAGGCGTACATTAAAGATTTACCGATATCTTTGTTGGTTCTGCCAAGTGCGGCACAGAAGGTCGAAGCAAAAGCATCTCCTGCTCCAAGGGTTGATACTACAGGACCTTCAAATACAGGGCAATAGTAATAATGTTTGCCGTCATAAGCATAAGCTCCTTTATTTCCATCAGTTATTACAATAACCTGATAATCTCTGATTTTTAGTTTTTGAAACATTTCTTTAACGTCAGGATGAATGAGTTCTTCTGAAAATTTTTCTTTGCTTGTGTCAGGTCTTACCTGAATTTGGGTAGCAAGTGATGCTTCTTCTTTATTCATAACTACGATATTTGCGTTTGCTAAAATCTTTTTCAGGTAGTTAAAGCCTTTTTTAATACTTGATGAGCCAGCATTAAAACAAACATAAACGTTATTTTCATGAGCAAACGTTGCGATGTCATCAAGGACTTTTGTGCTGTCCCCGTTCATTGGTGCAATGTATAAGAGTTTTGCATTTTTTATAGCATCAAAATTGATATCTGATTTTTTTATTTTAGCGTTAGCTCCGCGGTGAGCCAGAACTGTTCTATCGCCTTGAAAGCTTACCAAAATTATAGAGAAACCTGTACTTATTTTAGGGTCTTGAATAATATTACTCAAATCGACATTTTTGTCTTTGAATGATTCAAGAACACCTTCTGAATATATATCATCTCCGATTTTGAATATTGCACTGGTTTTGAATCCGAGGTTGTTAAAGTTCATTGCTGTATTAACTCCCCCTCCACCAACGTTTGAAGCAAAATCTATTATTTCAACTTTTGCACCGTAGGGGTAACTCATAAATTCTGATTTTTTATTTTTTGTATAAACTGAGACAATGTTTGCATCATCGCTTTCTACAAATACATCCATTGTAGCACTTCCGATAGTTATTACATCACACATTTTTTCTTCTCCCATTGTTAATTCCTTATATCTGAATTCTAACATAAATAGATTTTATTGTTAATTTATATTAATTACTCGCAAAAAAAATATTTCAGCGGTTTAGAATATTGTTGTGAATATACATTATAAGGACTTACTCATGCGAATTGAAAAAGTAAATTCTACCCCTGTTAACATTTTAAAGAAAAATAACAATGATGAAAAATCTCCTTTTAATAAGGAATTTACGGTGAAAAATTATAATCCGGTGTCATATAGAGATTATAATATTAATTTTACAGCACGATTGTTTAGAACTCCTGCAAACTTTTATGCTCAGCCATTCAACCGTAACGGTATGCCTGTGACAATGAAGGAATATCTTTTTGAAGATTATGAAGATCGTCAGAATATGCCTCCTGCACAAATGCTAAAAGTTGTCTATAGTGATATAAATAATGTTAAATCTTTAGACGAAGTAAAAGAAATTTATAAGGATGAGCCGTTATTTGAAAATTTAACAGATAATCCGAATAGAAAATCACGAACAGGAGTCCTTGCTGAGATTGATTTGATGAAGGATGAAAATAAGTCACTTTTTAAAGATGGCAGTGATAATTTAGGAATTTATCTTTTAAGGAAAATCTATCAGGAGGGGAAAACTTTAAAAGAAATTAATACAGATTTTTTAAACGATATTTCACCTGAATACAAAGGATTGAGTCAGATAGAGTATAATACGCTTTCGGCTTACGGGATAAAATATCCAAATCTTTCTTTTTGGAAATCCTTGACCGCAACAAGAGAAGAATTTCCTTATGAATATAAGCCTAGAAAAGTCAATTCTTCTCGTATTAAATCTAATAGCAGCGTTTCTTCTGACACCAAGATAGCTTCTTCAGTTCAGCCTCAGATTAGAGAAAAGAAAAAGTTTGGTAATATCAAAGATTGGGAAATTAATAAACTTTCAGATGCCTTGATTAAAGGTAACGGCTCAAGAAAAGAAACAGAAAAATTAATAAAAAAACAGAATATTAAAGATAATGATACTCTTAATTTTGTAGCTAAATATATGGGCGAAATAAATTCAATTGTGCTTGAAAAACTTCATATTTCAGAAGATATGCGGGAATATTTTGAAAATTATGAAGACCTTACAAAAAATCAACGTGAAAAATTTGAAAGCTATATGAAAAATCCTCAAATAAATGAAAGACGTTCTAAAGTAATGTCATCTACAATTAGGTTATTCTTTGATTTGTATGGAGCAGACGGAAATAATGAGGATTTCAAAGAGTTATTGGATTATGCTCACAATATTAAGCCTGAGCGTATAAAAAAGCAAAAGGAACATGATTTACTTCAGGAAGAATATGAACGTGAATTAGGTATTTTTGAAGATACAAAAGTTGCAGGACAAGAAACTATTAAACCTGAAACTCCTGCAAAACCCGATTATAATAAACTTTTGGACGAAATTAAAAAAGATTACAATGTAAAGACTTATGATTTTGATACTCCTAATGGAAAGGTTACTATAGTTTCAAATTTACAGGAAGCAATTATTGAAAATTTTGAATATAACACAAGAATGCTTCCGCAAGCATTTGCAAAAACTTTTATATCATTTGTAAAAGATAACCCGAAAGTGACCGAACCTTATATATTAACAACTTTACTTAATGCTAAGGGAATAAAATTACCTGAGGATGATCGTTTGATGCCTTTGGAAGATGCAGAAGAAGTTACGTTATCTATATTCCAGGAGTTTAGTGATAAATATCCAAATATAAATAGAGCGGCAAAACAAGCAATGACAGATGTGTTCTTACAACTTGGAGGAAGTACTCTGACTCCGGCGTTGTTAAGACTTGGTGTTTTTGAGTTCCCGGATTTATTTGAAGCTTTGGATGAGAAATCTAAAAAAGTTATTTTAGCTTCTTCAAAGTTTATTAATGAAAAATATAATGAGTATAAACGTCCGCTTTCAGATTATGAAGTGCATAGGGCATTGAATGTAATTTGTTCATTATTGAAAAAATATGATTCAACTAATTCTATTATTGATGAAAACTCTCCTTTTGCTGACGTAAAAGATATTCTTTCCCGCCTTAGCAAAGTGTTAAGTCAAACTCCGGAATCTTTTTATAAAAATTATTTTGTAAAAGAAATGAGCAGGTATCTTTATAAATATGGTGGTTCTATAAGGTTTTTGTTTGATAAGAAGGCTCCTGAACGCTTGAAAATAGCTAAAGTAGAAGAATTTATTTGCAATCATGTATATGATGAAGGTGCACAATCTCAAAATAGTTTAAATATGATTTAAATATAATTAAAAACAACGGAAACTTTTTAAAGTTTCCGTTGCCCTTAGCTAATTAAGTTTCTTTGGCTTATTTTCTTACTGGCAGTTAGCTTTTTCTTCGTCGCTTACGCCTTTAATAGTCAGGTTAACTCTGCCTTTGTCATCAATTTTGATAACTTTAACAATAACTTCCTGACCGATTTGAAGATGAGGTTCAATTGTCTCAATACGTTCTTGACAAACTTGAGAAATATGTACCATTCCATCTTTACCTGGTGCAAGTTCTACGAAAGCCCCGATAGGAATTATTCTTACAACTTTACCTTTTACAACCATTCCCGGTTCAGGTCTGAATGTAAGATCTTTAATCATTTTCTTAGCAATATCTGCACCTTCTTGGTCGTTAGAAGTAATTGTTACAACTCCGCTGTCTTGAATATCAATTTCAGCTCCTGAAGCATCAATGATTGCTCTGATTTGTTTACCGCCAGGCCCGATAACAGTTCCGATATCTTCTGTAGGAATTGTTAATGTGCAAATTTGTGGAGCAAATGGAGATAAATGATCTGCAGGAGCAGTAATTGCTTTTCTCATTTCACCTAAAATATGCAATCTGCCTTCTTTTGCTTGGAATAAAGCTCTACGCAATGTTTCATTTGGAATACCTTTAGCTTTCATATCCATTTGAAGAGCTGTAATTCCGGTATCATTACCTGTAACTTTAAAGTCCATATCACCAAGGAAGTCTTCAATACCTTGAATATCGGTTAATACAACAGGTTCATATCCTTCTTCTTTAATCATACCCATTGCAACTCCGCCAATCATGCATTTTACAGGAACACCTGCATTCATTAATGCCATTGAAGAACCGCAAGTAGATGCCATTGATGTAGAACCGTTTGATTCTAATACATCAGAAGTTACTCTGATTGTATATCCAAATTCTTCTTGTGATGGAAGTGCAGGTACGTTAGCTCTTTCTGCTAAGTGTCCGTGACCGACTTCACGTCTTCCCGGCCCTCTTAATGCTTTTACTTCACCTACTGAGAAGCCAGGGAAGATGTATTTATGCATATATGTTTTTTCTGTTTGAGGATCAACACCGTCTAATTCCTGTTTCATACCAGGGCCTGCTAGAGTTGCTACAGAAAGAACTTGAGTTTGACCTCTTGTAAATACTGCAGAACCGTGTGCTCTTGGAATAACTCCAACTTCACACCAGATAGGTCGAACTTCAGTTGGTTTTCTTCCGTCAGCTCTCACGCCTTCATCAAGAATCATTGCACGCATAACTTTCTTTTCTGCTGCTTTGAATTCTTCTGCAACGAAGTCTACTCCTGTTTCTTCAATCATTTTTCTGATTTCGTGATCTTCAGGAAGAGCTTCTATTTTTTCTTTTACAAGTTTTTTTGCTTCTTCAAGTTTTTCTTGTCTGTACGTTCTGTCGAAATTGTGATAAGCATCTACAATCATATCATGAGCTGTTTCGTGGATGATATTTTTAATTTCAGTTGTATCGTAAGGGTTTACGAATTCTTCTCTGACAACTCCGCAAGCTTTTGCAAATTCAACTTGTGCATCGCATTGTTTTCTGATTTCATTTTGTGCAAATTCTACAGCAGCCATAATATCGTCTTCTGTAACAAACTTACATCCTGCTTCAACCATAATTACAGAATCATGTGTACCTGCAACAACAATATCTAAATCAGATTTATCAGCTTGTTGATGAGTCGGATTTGCAATCATATTGCCGTTTTCATCGCGTGATACTCTAACAGCTCCGATTGGACCTTCAAATGGAGCTCCTGAAAGCATTAATGCACAAGATGCACCTAACATAGCCAATGTATCAGGTTGATTTTGTTGGTCATAGCTGAATAGTTGAGCTACAATTTGTATATCGTTTCTATAACCTTTTGGGAATAAAGGTCTGATTGGTCTGTCTATTAATCTTGAAATAAGAATAGCTTTATCGCTTGCTTTACCTTCCGAACGGTTATAACCGCCAGGTATACGTCCGATTGCGGACATTCTTTCTTCGTAATCAATTAGTAATGGGAAGAAATCAATCCCTACTCTTGGTTCTTTGGATACAACACAGTGTACAAATAACATTGTATCACCGCATCTTACTGTTACAGAGCCATTAGTAGATTGTGCATACTTCCCGGTTTCGATGGTAACATTTTTTCCACCGATTTCAATTTCAAATTTCTTTGTTTCCGGTACCATAATTACCTTTTCTTTCTCGCACTTCCCGTGCGTTTTTCTATACACTTCTAATGTTCTCTTTTATAATACCGCAAACATAAAAATTTAGCATTATTTTCTATTTTACTGTTTGGTATTTGGACGTATTTTTTTCTATTAATTTCTGAGGCTTAGAATTCAAAGCTTTGCCCTTTCGAGTAATTTTCGTATTCAAGTTTATCTACGCCTGTCAAGATATTTGAAAAACTTTTTCCGCCCAAATAATTGGAGGTTCCATATTGCAGCTTTCTTCTATATACCCAAAACAAATATACATCTCTACCAAATTGATTTGGCCCTTTTGTCCCGTTTACGTCAAATGAAAGGTTTGCACAAATATCAGAGATATAAGTTCTTGTTTGATTTGAACCGTCTGGGTTTGATATAGGCCTTCCATATTGATCTTTTACTGTTTCAGTGTATTCTTTAGCTTCACATGCACTTTTATTTGTCCTAATCTTCAAAATTGCTCCGTTTGAAAATATGATTTTAGGGTCATTAGTGCTGTTATCTGTGGCTCCCATTCCGCTGCTATCTACTCTTTTTGTTGCGTACTTTATATCGTAATAGTATTGCTGACAGCCATCTTGAGAAGCATTTTTACATAATTTAGCACCGTTAAAATATTTTAATAAATTTTGTGCAACTGTAGCAGCGTCATCTTTGTCATTGAATAAAAAAGAATTGTCACCTATTACCCCATAATCTTTTTGTGATAGAAGTATTGCATTATTTATATCAGCATATACTTTTTTTGTTTGTGCGATTAATTCTTTATCTTCACGCTTTTGATTTAATGTAGGCAGTGTCATTGCAGCTACTATCCCTATAATCCCCAGTGTAATCAGTACTTCTGCAAGTGTAAAAGCATTCTTTTTATTAGCCATTCGTTCCCTCCTTTGGCTTATATATGAGCCATTATATAAGTATTATAATCTATAATCCCAAATATGGGTCAAAATATTACAGAAAATATGGATTTTGTTACATTATGAATGATTTAGAAAAAACGTATTGTACGTTGGTAGGTCAAGCGATAAGAAATTTAAGGCTTGAATATTTAAAAAAATCAGCTTGTTTATTTTCTTATGAAAACGATATTCCAAAATCCACGATGACTAGAATTGAACGAGGAGAGAATGAGGCTCAGCTTGTGACTCTGAAAAAAATAGCTGAAGGATTTGGCTGGTCAATGGCTGAGCTGTTTGCACATATAGAGGAAAAGCTCCCTCAAGATTTTAAGATTTTTGATGAAGATCATTATTAATTCTGTGTTACAATCAATTTATGAATGAAAAAGAATTTTGTAAATATGTAGGAAGGGTTATTCGGAATTTAAGGATTAATAGAGGGTTTTATAATTTAACACTTTTTTCTTTGAAAAATAATATACCGTCTTCAACTTTATCAAGAATTGAAATCGGTCAAAATGAGGCTCAATTAGAGACTCTAAAAAAAATAACGGATGGATTAGGAATTACTTTAAAGGATTTATTTTTGGAAGTGGAGAAAAATATGCAAAATAAAAAGCCCCGTGTAAGTGAGGCTCGTAATTGTAGGTAGTATTTTTTTATTTATATAAATTTTCTAAAGCTCGTCTGTCATCCAGTGAGATATTCGTAATGTTGTTTGAATATGGTCTCATGATACTGTTAAGTTTGTCTGAATGCGGGAGGCCTATTGCATGACCTATTTCATGTAACATAACTCTGTAATACTCATCATCAGTCAGAATTCTTTCGTATAAATTTTTGTTTGCCAAATGTATTTTAGCTTTTGCTATTTTTGTATAATTTGTTTTATTATTAGTTAAATATTTTGTTTCACAAAGTCCTACCGCTCTTTCAGGAAGCTGCTCTACAAAGTCTGCTGTTATATCTGCCTGTTCTTCGCTATCTACAAATGTAAATGTTACAAATTTGTTTGTTACCATTTGCCATCTGCCGAAAGCTTTTTTCATTATATAAATTTTTGGATTATCCTCAATATATACATTAAAGTTTGTTTTTTCCCAACGCGGAGCAGCTTGAGCATATAGTGAGGTTATTAATATCGCCAAAAATACAATTATTAACTTTTTCATAAAACCCTCTACAGAACTAATTTACTTATTAGAAGTGCATATCAAAAGATGGTGGCATTCCGTTGATTTTTTCGTCTTCTAAACGCATTGCAGTACCTAAGTTAAAACTTTCTGCAAATGCTTTGTTCATTTCATACGTAATGTCGCCGTTAAAGACTTTTTCGTTTTCTTCTAAAAAGTTGAATAATGGTTCTACCGGTGATTTTACAATATTTGTTAAAGTTCCCTCTGCCAGTTTTAATGTTTTTTCACCTATTTCAGGAACTTTTACGTTAAATCCGAATGGTTTATATGGTCTATTAAATGAAGCACCAGTTTCTGTCATTATTAAATACCCTTATTTCTACTAAGAACATTTAGGGTATCGGCATTTATTTTGTTTAAGTTTAATTTTTTGATTAAAGTTTTACAAATTGTAATAATTTTTTATTCTTGAAACATCCACGGTAATATTACCTTCATTTTCAAATGCTTTTGCCTGACTTAAAACATCAATTGGATTAATTAATCCCTCTATAGTTGCATCTTGAATTTCATCAAAGTATATTCTTATGTTTTCAGGATTGAATTTTTTCAAAAAATCTTCCAGTTTTGTATGCATTCGTTTATTGTTATCATGTTCGCAAGCAAGAGCCCAGTTGCTCATATTGTTTTCTCCGTTATCGTATGTCGGTTTTATGTGTTCAATAGTTGCAACTGATGGCCTTAATAAATAGTAGCCGATTGTTTCTGAGTTTGAATATTTATGTTTTGTAATAAACGAGTTTTTATTTGATGCAGAATCAGGAAGTTTTTTTGCGATATCAGTTAATTTATAGTATATAGGTGTTTTTTCTAGTCCTTTTAATTGTTTTACCAAGTCTAACTGGAAGGCTTTGTTACTAAACGGTATTACTACAGGTTTTTCTTGAATCATATTTTTAGATATTTTAGAAAGATATATGATATCGTCTCTGCCTAGTTTTTCACCAATTAATCTTACCTGATTAATGATATATAGTTGGATGTCTTGTTTTACAAGATTTTGAGCTGCAAGTCTGTCGTTCGGGTCTAAGTGAGCTATTTTTTCTGCTTCTTCTCTTGTAATTCCTATGCTTTCCGGACTAAAATCAGGAGATGCAATAGCTACATTCATCTTATTTATAAAAACCTGTCTGAATGATTTTTTATTTGGGGAACTCAAGATATAAATTGGTATTGAATTATTGTCTAATTGTAATTTTTTCTTTCTATCAGATATTCCAGATAGTACTTTTAAGCATTTTTCATCATTTATGCTTGTACTAAAAATTTTTTTTATAACTGTATCAGGGATTAATCTTGTATCATCATCAAATGCCTGATTATTCATACAATCAGCGAGTGATATAAGCATTGTTTTTTGACTGCATTGTTCTAATGTTTCTGTCATTTTCTTTAATTTGTATTGGAAATCATCACGATTAAATGGTTCTATGTGAGGTATTTCTAATAATTTTGACCTTTGAAGTTCCATAAATTTACGAAATTCAGGTTTATATTCTTCCGGTAAATCGTATGCAGCTCTTACAAATTCTATAAATATAGGTTTTTGTGATTCTCGTAATTTTTTTAGAGAATCTTTATACATTAATTTTATTACTCTTGACAGATGTGTTTGAGGTGCAAGCTCAGCATATTCTTCTATTAATTTGAAAACAGCTCTGTTACCCGGTTTTAGGCATTCTTCATAAGGTTTTACTTCTTTTACAAATTCTCCTATCGGGCTGCTGAATACCCCTCGGTTTTTCAGGTCGTAAAAGTTTCTCATACTTATCATTGGTAATCCGCAATATGGGCAATGGATGATTTTATCAGTTGCAAGATCTCTAAATTCGCCTTTTGTTTCAATATATTTTATTTGGTTGGCATTTTGAATGTTATTTGTTCTGCAAAAAGTATCAGTTTGTAAATCCTCTTTTTTATAGGCAGAAAGGGTATTCTGTCTTTGCGTTAATCTTGATGTCCCGTAAAAATTCGGGTAAAATTTTTGACTGATACTATAAATTTTCATATTATTTAAAAATCCCTAATAAAAAAATTTGACAGCTCGTAATAAAACGTAACTGTCAAATTTAAATTTTTATCCCATTGGTGGCGGTTGAATGTATAAAGGCTTTAGTTTATGCCAATCGCCGTCGCAATTTTTATTTTCTGCAAGTTCTGCCAAAATCTCGCCTAACGGGAAATCTTTTTCCTGATATGATATCCCGCCTAGAAGCGGTTTTAATTTGTTATCTGTTATAATATTATAATTTCCTTTTTTTACAATCTCTTGGACTGTTTCTATTTGAACTGCACCTTTGATTTCACCGTCTGAATATAAATATGCGGCATTTTTTCTTGCATCTAATGCGACAAGAGGTCTTTCTTTTGTGCATTTTGCTAGAATTTCCAAAGAAGATACTCCTTTAACTTTACAGTTGAGTTGTTGAGCCATAACCCTTGCAACTGTTGTACAGGCTCTTATTCCCGTAAAGCTTCCAGGGCCTACATTTGTTGCTATAAGGTCAATATCTTCAGGCTTTATATTGTTTTTGCTCAGGACTTCTTGAATTGTTGAAATTAAGAAGGCTGAATGATATTTACCGCCTTGATTTTCAATAACTCTTGATTCAAGAATCTCGTCATTATATTTTAATACTACATACATTTTATCAAGACATGTATCAAATGCTAAAATTTTCATTTGTTTAATTCCTCTATGATTTTTATATTATCACAACCAAAACCTTCAAATGAATATTTTCTTGAATCGTCATCTTCGTACGTTACGTTAATCTTTATGTGATTAAACGGGATTTCATCTTGTGAAAATTCTGCCCATTCGACAAATGTTACTTTTTCCCCTTCCGAGTATTCTCTTAATTCATCAAGAATAGTTTTTACTCCTTCATTTTCCAGACGATATAAATCGAAGTGATAAATAGGAATACTTCCTGTATGATATTCATTTAGGATTACGAAACTCGGACTTGTGACTTTTTCTTTAACATCAAGTGCGTCAGCAACTAATTTGACAAATGCTGTTTTGCCTGCACCGATTTCTCCATATAGACTAATAAAACAGCCATTTGTAATAAGTTTGGCAAATTTTTTAGCGAGTTCATTTGTTTCATTTATATTTTTACAAATTTTTTCATATTTCATAATTTATTCCTTATATACTATTACTTTGTTTCTTCCGGTCTCTTTTGCATTATATAGTGCTTTGTCCGCATTTATAAGCAAGTCAGAAATTTTGTCCGTGTTTTTAAATTTATAAATTCCAAGACTGATTGTGATATTTATGGCCTTCGTATTATTTTTTGAATTAACTTTTTCTATATCAATAACTCTGCTTTCTACTGATTTTCTCAATCTCTCACCAACCATAACCGCTTCATCTTCTTCCGTAAAAGGCAAAAGTATTGCAAACTCTTCTCCTCCGTATCGGGCTGCGATATCATATTCTCTTAATTGTGAACGCATAATTTTAGATACAGTCTTTAATATAAAATCCCCTGTTGCATGTCCGTATGTATCGTTTACTTTTTTAAAATAATCAATATCAATCATAATTGCACATAAAGATGTATGTTTACGTTTTGCACTTGCTACTTCTTGTTTTATACGTTCTTCCATCTGGCGTCTGTTATAGAAACCTGTTAAAGCATCTAAAGTTGCATGTTTTAGAATTTCAGCATATACGTTTGCTCTATGGATTGTAGTAGATGCTTGTGTTGTAAGTTGTTGCAAGTATTCAATTTCTCTTGGAATTAACGGGGAATCCATTCTTTTTGTAACTATACAGCCGATTAGTGAATTCTCGTTAACAAGCGGGAAATAACCTGTTTTTTGATCCTCTGAAATTACAGGTGTACTGTCAGCTTTTAGAGCTTTAAGGGTTTGCATAATTTTATTATCTAAACAAGCAGCGGGCCATTCAAGTTTGAATTTTCCGTTTTCTTTTAAGAATATATATATAAGATGATTTGAAATGAAAGTGTCGAGAATTTCTCCGATTATTGGTACTATATAATTAAGCTCGTACTGTGTTTCAATAATTTTTGCAATATTTTTCATTGAATCGTGAAATTCTACGTCTTTTTGCATTTTAGTTGAAAGTATTATGTTTTCAACTTTTAGCGAAATACTGTAAATTGCAATCTCCAGTAAATTTTTTATTTCATTCGTATATTTTTCAACTGCAATTAATCCGATAAATCTGCTTTTTTTCATTATCGGAAAGTATAGAGTGTTGTTTTTTATGCTAATTTCCCCATTGAAAATTTTATCAAAATCAATATCCATATTTTCTGATAATTTCCAATGCTTTGAAAAACTCCTTAGAGTATTTATATCAGGATCAAAAATAAAAATTCTAACCATTCTTCCGAACAAATCTTTTAATGAGTTTACAACATCATCTGTAGTTTCGCATTCGATAAGCGTTTTGGTTAGAATTTTCAATTTTTCCGTTAACAAAATTAACCCTCTAATTTTTGCATTAATTCATCAGATATATCAAAGTTAGCATAGACATTTTGGACATCGTCATGTTCTTCAATTTTATCCAACAATTTTAAAATTTGGTCTGCGGTTTTTTCATCAGTAACTTCAACAGTGTTTTGAGGAATTCTTGTAAGTTCTGCACTTTCGCTCTTGAATCCTTCTTTTTCAAGGCCTTCAACAACTGCTTGGAAGTTTTCTACTGTTGTTAAAACTTTATATTGATCATCTTCTTCTGTAACATCAAGTGCATCAAGATTGATTGCAGCTTCAAACAGTTTATCAAAATTAACGCTCTCATCAAAAGTTATAACCCCGCGTTGGTCAAACATCCAGCCAACACATCCTGTAGCACCCAGACTACCGTTATATTTTGTGAAATAACTTCTGATATCACCTGCTGTTCTGTTACGGTTATCAGTCATAGCTTCTATAACTACAGCTACACCGCCCGGTGCGTATCCTTCGTAAGTTAATTCTTCATAATTCTCAGCTCCTGATGCACCTGCTCCCTTTTCGATTGCACGTTTGATGTTATCGTTAGGCAATCCTGCAGCTTTTGCTTTTTCTATTGCTGTTCTAAGTCTAAAGTTGCCTGCAGGATCAGGCCCGCCAAGTCTTGCTGATACTATTAATTCTCTTGAGTATTTTTGAAATACTACTGCTCTTTGTGAGTCTACTTTTGCTTTTTTATGTTTAATGGTTGACCATTTTGAGTGTCCTGACATATTTTTATCCTCTTATTATATTATAATCCCTATGTCTAAATGCTAGCAAAAAAATAAAAAACTAACAACTTAATTTCTGTGAGCTACTCATCTTTTAGTGTAATTTTTGCAGGCATTGCTTTTTCTATTTTGTCAATAAAATCTGCAAAAGACAGCCCAAAGCCCTCTGCTATTCTTTTTAATGTGGTGAGCTGAGCTTCTCTTTGTCCGTTTTCTATTCTGCTTAGTGTAGCACAAGGAATATCATATTCGTATGAGAACATTCTTAAGCTTTTCCCTGTATATTCTTTTCTTAAACGTCTTAGAGCTTTCCCAAATTGAGTTTTATATTCTTGTGTTTTATCCATTAAACTTTTCCATAGTGTATAACACTTGCGTTAGTTAAAATATAATGTTATACTCTTAATTACATGTTTCTATTTGGAAACATATAAGGAGGATAATATGGATAAATCAGCTTTTACATTAGCGGAAGTATTAATAACTTTAGGTATAATTGGTATAGTCGCCGCTATGACCTTACCTGCACTTAAGGCTAAACATGAAAAAATAGAGACGGTGACGAGACTAAAAACTGCTTATTCTGTCATAAACCAAGCTTTTAAGATGGCAGAAGCCAAAAATGGTGATATTGACAGTTGGGCAGAATGGGATGATGCTGAATTAATAATAAAAAAATACATTATTCCCGAGATAAAAGGTGCCAAATACTATGGTTTAGCACAGAAAAGTACGCTAGCTTTGTGTTATGATAAAAATTTTAAGTTGCATAATGCTCAAACTGATAATTCATCTCAATATACTTGGCTAGATGATGTTTATATAACTACTCCTTTTATAAGAAATATTACTGGATCTTTAGCTTTCACTAATGGTATCTGCATAGGTCTAAATCCTGTAAGGGCTGATCATGGACAAAAGATATTCGTAGATATTAATGGTATGAAAGGTCCTAATAAAGCGGGATATGATTTATTCTTCTTTGTTATAGTTAATAATTCAATAAAACCCTATGGTTGGGATTGGTCTTACGAAGAATTGACGGGTTCTGGTAGGCAAAATGCCTGTAATCTTAAAGCTAAATATGGTGGAGAGGTTTGTGCTGCCAGAATTATGAGTGAAGGGTGGCAGATTAATTATCGATAAATAATTAAATAAAGATTAATTTCATATAATTTTGTTGAAATCAACGTTAAAATAATTATATAAAATAAAGATACCTTATATAAGGTGCAGATGATTTTTAATGGAGTTGATTATATGGTTGATTTTAACAAATTCACAAATTATTCGCAAGAAATTCTATATGCTTCAAGTGCTTTAATGAATGAATATAAAAATTCAGAACTGCAGCCTGAGCATATAATGCTTGCTATGATTAAAGATAACGGGCTTATTAAGGATTATTTGACCGAATTAAAACTTTTAAACCAAGGGTTTATAAATAAAATTGTCTCAAATGTTGAGTCTTTCCCTAAGATATCGGGTCCGGTAAATGCACAGCAATTGTTTTTATCGGGAAATACTTATAAATTGCTTGATACAGCAAAACAAGAGGCTGATAAATTTAAGGATGAATATATTGGGATTGAAGCTATTTTGCTGGCAATGACATTGTTGGACGGGTCAAATATTCAGAATATTCTTAAAAGTTATAATGTAGATTCATCATCAGTTTTAAATGCTATGAAGAAAATAAGAGGGAATAAAAAAGTGGATAATAAAAATGCAGAAGAAAATATGAAAGCTCTTGAAAAATATTCAACAGATTTAACGGAAAGAGCAAGAAAAGGTAAATTAGATCCTGTAATAGGTCGTGATGAAGAAGTTCGTCGTATTATACAAGTATTAAACAGACGTACTAAAAATAATCCTGTTTTAATCGGTGAACCAGGTGTCGGAAAAACTGCTATAGTTGAAGGTTTAGCTCAACGTATTGTGCGAGGCGATGTTCCTGAAAGCTTAAAAGACGTCAAGCTCGTGGCACTTGATATGGGGGCTTTAGTTGCAGGTGCAAAATACAGAGGTGAATTTGAAGAACGTTTGAAAGCCGTATTAAAAGAAGTTGAAGATTCTGACGGCTCAATTGTAATGTTTATAGATGAGCTTCATACGGTTGTTGGAGCAGGTGCTACAGAAGGTTCTATGGATGCTGGAAACCTTTTAAAACCAATGCTTGCAAGAGGTGTGCTAAGAACAATCGGAGCTACAACAATTAACGAATATAGAAAATATATCGAAAAAGATCCTGCTTTGGAAAGAAGATTTCAACCTGTATTAGTTGGAGAACCTTCTGTTGAAGATACAATAAGTATCTTGAGAGGTTTGAAGGAAAAATATGAGGTGCATCATGGAATAAGAATTCTCGATAGTGCTTTGATTGCTGCAGCAAAGCTTTCTGACAGATATATCACGGATAGATTTCTTCCAGATAAGGCTATAGACTTGATAGATGAAGCAGCTTCATCTTTAAGAATTGAGATTGATTCTATGCCTGAAGAAATTGATACCTTGATGCGTCAAAAAATTCAGCTTGAAATCGAAAGAGAAGCTTTGAAAAAAGAAGATAGCCCTGAGGCTATTGCCAAAATTGACGATTTAACTAAGCAAATTAACGATTATGAAGAAAAAATTTCAAAATTAAAAGTTCAGTGGGAAGCGGAAAAAGCTTCTATAGTCGGTGAAGCAGGTATTAAAGAAGAAATTGAAAAAGTAAAAGCTAAAATAGAAGAAGCTGAACGTAATACTGATTTGCAGACCGCTGCCGAGTTGAAATACGGAAAACTTCTTGACTTGGAAAAACAGCTTAAAGCTTGTCAATCTCAGGAAAAGTCTGCAAACAGACTTTTAAAAGAACAAATTGATGAAGATGATATTGCCGAAGTCGTAAGCAAATGGACAGGAGTCCCTGTAAGTAAACTCGTAGAAAGTGAGACTCAAAAATTGTTAAATATGGAAGATGTTCTTCATAAACGTCTTGTAGGGCAGGATGAAGCTGTAACAACCGTATCAGATGCAATTCGTCGTGCTCGTTCAGGTTTAAAAGACCCTAAACGTCCTATCGGTACTTTCTTATTCCTTGGGCCTACTGGGGTTGGTAAAACTGAACTTGCAAAGTCATTGGCTGAGTTTATGTTCAACGATGAAGATGCTCTAATCAGAATTGATATGTCTGAATATATGGAAAAACATAATGTTTCAAGACTTGTCGGTGCTCCTCCGGGATATGTGGGGTATGATGAGGGCGGACAATTGACGGAAGCTGTTCGTCGTAAACCTTATTCTGTTGTGCTTTTTGATGAAATTGAAAAGGCTCACCCTGATGTATTCAATATTATGCTCCAAATATTTGATGACGGTCGTTTGACTGATTCAAAAGGCAGAACTGTCGATTTTAAGAATACTTTAATTATTATGACTTCAAATATCGGGTCTGATATAATTCTTGAAGATTCTCTAAAATCAATAGGCTCAACTTCAAACTTTGAGACAACTAAAGAAAAAGTTTTAGAAGTTTTGAGAAGCAGGTTCAAACCTGAATTCTTGAACCGAATTGATGAGACTATTTTCTTTAGAGCTTTGACACTTGAGCAATTATCAAATATCGTGGATATTCAAATGGAATACCTGCGTCGTTTGTTGAAAGATCAGGAAATCGAGCTTGAAATTACTCAGGAAGCTAAAGAATTGCTTGCTACAAGAGGATTTAATCCTGTATATGGTGCAAGACCGCTGAAAAGAGTTATTCGCCAGATGGTTGAAAACCCTCTTTCAAAACAAATTCTTTCCCAGAAATTTTTAAGGGGGGATAAGCTTATCATTGATGTTGATAATGATGAGATTGTTTTTAGAAAAGCATAGTAAAAAGAGCCTCTTAAATGAGGCTCTTTTATTTAAAAATTCCGATACTATAGTTTTCTGTATCGTTTAGTTTGTCTTCAGCTAAAACTGATGTTATGCTTCCGCAATAAGATGTTTTTGGATCATATATGCTTCCGTTTTCTTTTATCCCAAAACAAAAATAATCTTTTCCCACTTGATTTGGTTTTTCTTTTCCGTTTACATCGTATGATAATATTGCACAATAAGTTCTTATTGTTTGCTTTTTATCACCTGTTGCAAATCCGTTTTCATCAACTACATCGGTTTCTGTGACTTCATAACAATTTGGATATTGCATTATGCCGATTATACTCCCGTTTGCAAGCACAAATCTTGAAAGATAGTAAATTCCTGTAAAAGTGGTATTACCGTTGCCGTCAGCTATTTTTGTTCTCGGTTTGACTTGGTATGTCCCCTGACATCCTGTGTGATTTGTGCTTTTACATATCTCGATTACTTGAAAGTATTTTGCAAAATTATTGAGTGTTTCATCAGAAGTATTGCTTGTATTAAATAATCCTGTAATGTCAAAGACTTCTTTTTCTGCTTTATATTTATTTAGTGCTGTCTGTATTAGTGCATAAGTCTTTTTTACTTTTATCAGCAGTACTTTTTCCTGATATTTTGCAATTATTATTGGTAATGTCATTGCTGCAACTACTCCTATAATTCCGAGAGTTACAAGTACTTCTGCAAGAGTGAATGCGTTATGTTTCATAAAACCTCCTTGTAGGTAATTTCGAACAGAACGCATTCATCATAACATTAGTATGAAAATTATGCAAGCTGAGAATAAACACAAGAGGGATATTTTGTTACATGCGGTTGCCAAAACCGTAAAAGAATTGCGGCTTAAAACAGGCAAATCCATAAGTCTTATTTCTAATGAATTGAATGTATCCAAGTCAATATGGTCGGATGTTGAGCTTGGAAAATCCGATTTACAGTTTACAACGTTTTGGCGTATTGCAGAGGCATTAGAGATAACTCCTGAAGAATTACTAGTTCTTGTTAAAAATAATTTGTCTGAAAGTGTTAGTTTTATAGAATAATATTCAATTTTCTTTTATAAATTAATATTACAATCTTTAACTTTTCAATTAATGAAAGAGTCGGTTTGTGCTATTTTATAGAAAAAAGAAGAAGGATGTGTGTAAATGAAGATTTCAGAATATAATAGCCAGACAAATTTTGGATGGAGTTATAAAACTCATCAAAAAATAACAGAAATGCTTGTCGAAAAATCGCCAAAACTAAGGGATTATAAAGCATTATTATCAAAGTCAGTGATTATGCCTGATTTTGATGAAAGAGGTTTTGAAGGGAATAATCATTTTTATTATCCACCGATGTTGTTTAGACCAAGAGAAAGTTTCTTGGATTTCTTCGGTAACAATAATGCATTAGCCCAGTATACTAAACATGTTGTCAATTTTAGTGATTTTGTGAATTGGGATAGAGAAGAAGCGATTTCTCATGCAGGAAGAGCTTTGCACTTTTTGCAGGATGTGACACAGCCTCAACATGTTGAAAGAGGTACTGTGTTGAAAAAGTGGCGTGATTTTGATACTCATAAAAATTTTGAAGCTTATGCTCTTAAAAATGAAGACAGATTTATTAATAATGCTGAAAAAGCTTCTGTTGATTTAAATAATTCACAGGACTTTTTTGATTTATTTTACAAAGCTATATCATTAACTGAAAGTATACAAGTTCCGAATAAGTCTAATTCAAAATTATGGGGGGATATAGCACAAGAAGGTTTATCAAATGCTATTGCAGTAACTAAAGCGTTTTTGAAAAATATTTCAGACAAGTTATAATGATGTAAAACTTTTATAAGGAAATAAAAAAAATAAATTTTGATGATATAATGTCCATATAGTCAATAATTTTATTGGAGAGAACTAAGATATGTGTGGAATAGTAGGTTATATAGGTAATAAGTCTGTAGTAGATATATTATTAGACGGGCTAAAACAATTGGAATATAGAGGATATGATTCATCCGGTATTGCCGTAAGATGTCCTGATAAGATAAAAGTTTATAAGGCTGTCGGAAAATTAGAAAATTTGAGTGCGGAATTAATGCCTCATCGTTCAGAAATCTCTTCAGCTACAATAGGTATCGGACATATAAGATGGGCAACTCATGGTGCCCCGACAGCATTAAATGCACATCCTCATACTTGTAACTGCGGAAATCTCGTACTTGTACATAATGGAATTATAGAAAATTACAAAGAATTGAGAGAGAAATTAACTGCATTAGGTTGTGTATTTAAAACACAAACCGATACTGAGGTTGTTGCACATTTGGTTGCAAGAAAATATGCAGAAACTAAAGATTTGACGGAAGCTGTAAGAATGGCAACAAAGGAAATTGAAGGTGCTTATGCACTTTGTGTCTTACACAACGACGAAAAAGATAAGCTCGTCGCCACAAAAAGAAATGCTCCTTTATTAGTCGGTATTGGAGAAGGCGAATATTTTGTAGCTTCAGATGTCCCTGCTATCATTAAACATACTAAAAAAGCTATGTATCTGGCTGATAATCAGATTGTTACATTGACAAGAAATTCAATGAAGCTTATTGATGAAAACGGAACTGAACTTTCTCAAAAGGTTGAAGTATTACCTTGGGAACCTGTTGCATTAAGCAAAATGGGCTTTAAACACTTTATGTTAAAAGAAATTCATGAACAGCCTGATGTAATAAGAAATATTCTGGTAGGCAGAATGCATTCTTGTGATGAGCCGGTTGTATTGAATGAGGTTAATTTAACTAAAGAAACTTTAAAAAATCTGAATAGAATTCAGATTATAGCTTGCGGTACATCTTTACATGCAGCGATGATTGGTAAGTATATAATTGAAAACTTCTGTGGTATTCCTGTAGATGTGGAGGCTTCAAGTGAATATATTTATCGCAAGACGGTGACAGATTCCCATACTCTTGTAATCGGGGTATCTCAATCCGGTGAAACTGCTGATACTTTGACTGCTATAAAACAATCTAAAGCCAAAGGGTCTCATATTTTGATAATTACCAATAGACCTGATTCGGCTATGGCAAGAGAAGCTGACAGTTTATTATCTGTTAATGCAGGTATTGAAGTATCTGTTGCCGCTACCAAATCTTATATTGCTCAACTTGTATCATTCTATCTTCTTGCTATGTATATGGCAGAAATAAAAGGAAGTCTTGCAGAATCAGATTTAAAATCTTTAAAAGCTGAATTAATGCAGGTTCCGCAAAAAATTGAGCAAATTCTTTCAAACAAAGAGCAAATCCAGCATTGTGCAAAAGTATACGCAAATACAAAAGATTTTATATATATTGCTCGCGGAATTAATTTTCCAACTGCTCTGGAGGGAGCTTTAAAACTAAAAGAAATAAGTTATATAAATGCAACAGGCTATCCTGCTGGTGAATTGAAACACGGTCCTATTGCTATGTTAGATAATACAATGCCTGTACTTTCAATTTTGATGAAAGGTTCTGTTTATGAAAAATTGTTATCAAATAGTGAAGAAGCAAAAGCTCGTGATGCACGTATGATTGCATTGACAAATTCAAAAGATGAAAAACTCAAGGATTTATTTGAAAATATTATAGAAGTGCCTGATGTACAGGAATTACTATCACCAATAATTGCAATGATACCTTTGCAGCTTTTGGCTTATTATATAGCAGAGTTCTTGGGAAAAGATGTCGACCAGCCAAGAAACCTTGCTAAGTCAGTTACGGTTGAGTAAAATTTTTATACAAATATAAAAAAGAGGGGCTTAATTCCCCTCTTTTTGTTTACCACCAAATACTTTTGTTCCCGTCATATTCTTTATTATCAAGGAGGTAATCCTTAATTCTCATTCCGCCTTTTTCCCACATGCCTCCACATACTCCGTCTGATATAATAATTTGATTTTTATGTAGCAGGTTACGAATATAAAATACATCATAGCCCCATTTGTTAGGCCCTTTTTTTCCGTTTATGTCAATTCCGTATTCAGGATATGTAGTATTCACATAAATAAAACTTCCATCATATAATGTGTATGCACTTCCTTGTGCATTAAATGCAGCTTGACTATATATTTGCGGACAAGCTTGATTACCTTTTGAGCCGCCTGCAGCAATAACTTCAGTGTCTGTTTTATAACTTGGAATACAGGTTCTGCCTTTGCAGGTATTTATGACTTTTAGTTTTGAAAATACTTCATCCCAAAATTCTGGACATTGGGATTGATATACATTTGCTGAGCCATCTGAATTGTTTTGACCTCTATTGACACTATAACATTCCATTGGCATACCGTAGTCAGCGTATACTGAATAATAAGCGTTTTGCAAATTGGAGTAAAATTTTAAAAATTGTTTTTTTAGAACAGTTTGTTGATACTTGGCTGTTAATATCGGCAGAGTCATTGCTGCAACTATACCTACTATACTAAGTGTAATTAAAACCTCAGCGAGTGTGAATCCCTTTTGTGATGTGGGTTTACCCCCCCCCCCCTAAACTTTTTAAAGCTATTAGCATATCTTAGTCCTCCGTTTCTTTTTTATATTATAGCATGTTTTTATTATAATTAGTATATGATTATTTCCGAAAATGTAAAACTGAATATTTGTTTGCCGTTTGATAATAGTGATATTGAACGAGAGCTTTTTGCAAGAAGCATTAATCCCATTCGTTGGTCTATTGTTTCTGTTTCGGAACAAGATGTTATTGTTAACGTCTCTTACGTTAAGGAAAGTTAATACATTATTTGATTTTAAAAATTTTTAGTTGTAAACTGGTGCTTAATGATGTGGCCGGGTTGGAATTAAAAAACTTACCGGCCGGTACAAAAACAAATTAAGGAGAAATTGTAAAATGACACCAAGAAACTTTTTATTTACTTCCGAATCCGTTACGGAAGGTCACCCAGACAAGGTATGCGATCAGATTTCTGATGCAATTTTGGACGAGTTTTTGACAAAATACCCGCAATCACGTGTTGCTGCAGAAACTACGGTTACTACAGGCATGGCATTAGTTTGCGGAGAAATTACTTCTGATTGTTATGTTGATATTCCTTCAGTAGTAAGAAATACTATTAAAAATATCGGTTATTCAGGAGCATCAGGCGGAGGCTTTGATGCTGATACTTGTGCAGTTTTGACAAGCATTGATGAACAGTCTTGCGATATCGCTGGCGGTGTAAATAAAGCTCTTGAATCAAGAAGTGAAAATGCTGATACATCAGTTTCAGAAACTGAAAATATTGGTGCAGGCGATCAGGGGATTATGTTTGGTTACGCTTGTAATGAAACTCCTGAATTGATGCCTTTGCCTATCAGCTTGGCTCATAAACTTTCTTATAGACTTGCTCAGGTTAGAAAACAAGGTATTTTATCTTATTTAAGACCTGACGGTAAGTCACAAGTTACTGTTGAGTATGTAGACGGAAAGCCATCAAGAATTGATACTGTTTTAATTTCTACTCAGCATGACCCTGAAATTAATGGTGTTTCTGATAATTCTAAAGTTCAAGAAATTATCAGAAATGATATTAAAAAGTACGTAATTGATGCAGTATTCGAAAATGAAACAATTAAATTAGACAGTGAAACTAAAATTTTAGTTAACCCATCAGGCAGATTTGTAGTTGGCGGTCCTCAAGGTGATGCAGGACTAACAGGGCGTAAGATTATTGTTGATACTTACGGCGGTTATTCACGTCACGGGGGCGGAGCTTTCTCTGGAAAAGATCCGACAAAAGTTGACAGATCTGCAGCTTATGCTTCCCGTTGGGTTGCTAAAAATATTGTTGCATCAGGGCTAGCAGAAAAATGTGAAATTGAATTAGCTTACGCTATCGGTGTTGCAGAACCTGTTTCAATCATGGTTGATACATTCGGCACAGGTAAAATTTCAGATGATGAAATTTCAGCTCTTGTTGCTAAAAACTTTGACCTAAGACCTGCTGCAATAATTAAACAGTTTGATTTACGCGGATTGCCTGCTAAAAACGGCGGTAAATTCTATCAACTGTTAGCTGCTTATGGTCATATGGGCAGAACTGATATTGATGTTCCTTGGGAAAGAACTGAAAAGGCTGAAGCTTTAAAATCTCAAGCTTGCGGTCTTTGTTCTTGTTCTAAGTAATTATTGCAATGATGCTAAAAAAAGGAGAGTCTAAACGACTCTCCTTTTTTAGTAGTTTAATTGGTTATTTTATTTATCAAAGTCAAATTCGACTTTGTCTTTTTGATTTTTTATCAAATAAGCACTGATTAATGCTGTAAGTGGTACGCATAAAAGTATCGCAATACTCCCGATTAGGGCTGAAGATATTTCAGTTGCAACCTGATTAAGGTTAAAGAATTTTTGCAAATCAATATTATCTGATAGAAGTACAAGCGGAAGTGCAGCCCCTAAATATACAAGAATCAGAGTATTAGACATTGTTCCTATTACATCTTTTCCAATGTTCATACCGGACTTAAATAATTGTTTCATTGAAAGCGTTTTATCAGTTTCATAAATTTCATTAATTGCACTCGCTATAGATACACCGGTATCCATAAGAGCTCCAAGTGCAGCTATAATCATTGAAGCTGATAAAAGCCCTTGAAAATTAAGCTCAGGATGAGCTGAATATAAAAACATGCTTTCTTCTCCCGCAAATCCTGTAAGATGTGCAAGAAAAATAGTCAAAAGTGAAAGCCCGCCTGCAAATATTAGACTTAATGATGTACCGATTATTGCTGAAGAACTTTTTGAATTAAATCCACCTACAAGATAAATGGTTATTACTGTAGATAAAATTCCAACAAGTACAGCTGATGCAATAGGACAAAAGCCGCTTAAAATCATTGGCATAAGCATAAAAAATATTAATGCAACTGTAGCTATAATTGATAAAAGACTGTAAATTCCTTTTTTTCGCCCTATTAAAAGCAGTAATATCACAAATAAACTTGATATAAATAATAAAGCATTATCTCTTTTTACATCTGCAATGAAAAAATCTAAATCATCCGCATCAATTATTTCATCTGTTTTTTTTTCGACATGGAGTATAACTTTATCACCTTTATTGAGATTTATATCATAAGCGGGATTTCCTGTGAGCATGTTATCAATTAATCTTTCTGTGCCTTTGAATTTTCCGCTTAGAACTTTTACTAGTGCAACCTGTTTTACATTATTATTGCCCTGCTCAAGATTTTGTACATCTTCATATTGAATACTTTCTACAATGCCTGTCTCAGAGGGTAATTCAGTATTGTTTTCAGCAAATGCAGGACAACCCAGCAGGAAAAGTGAAAAAAGCCAGATAATAAATTTTTTCATAACCAATCTCCTTTTGTCTAACTTTAACATAAACAAAATCCCCTGAGGATATTCAGGAGATTTTGTTTTGTTTAGTGTTCAAATTTAGTTTCCATAGACTTGGACAGTAACTTTTTTATATCCCAGAATATTTCTTGTGTGTGTATCAAAGTAGCTGACGTTTTTGATTTTTCCGTTTTTTGCCGCTTCATTTACGCTGCAATTGCCAAGTGCTACAAGAGCAAAGTAACTTTTGCATTCTGCTTTTCCTGTCTTATATACACCGGTTTGACTAAATCCTTCACCTGCTTCGGTTGCATTTTTATAAATAAATCCGTTGACTGGTTCAGCACCTGCAGGTAGAGCTAAAATTCCTAAAAAAGCTAGCATTGCCGTTAAACCCAATAATTTTTTCATCATAAACCCCTTTCAATACTTTAAATTAAACCAACAATACATAATAATTTGTATTCAGAATATACTACAAGTTTTATTTTTTGTTGTCAATTTAATTTATATCTTATTTAAATAATTGTTAAATTAAAAAAAATATGTTAAAATTAGAATATAGATACAAAAAGGAGGATGTATGCAAAAATCGCTAATAGATAGAATTTCGGGGGGGGGGGCTACCAACTAACAGTTAGGACAAGCATTTCCGACTTATACCTCCGATTGAAAAAAAGAGCTGAAAAGGCAAGCCGTGCCAAAAGACACGGTGATTTGTGATGCAAAATTTTTGAAAAACGAGTAATAAAAATATACAAACGGAGGTTTTATGAAAAAGAAAAATGCTTTTACGTTGGCAGAAGTATTGATTACGCTTAGTATTATTGGTATCGTTGCCGCTTTGACCTTGCCGACGCTTATTCAAAAAAATCAGGATAAAGAATTAATTTCCCGTACTAAGAAAGTATATTCAGAGTTAACAAATGCTCTTTTGATGGCTCAACAGGATTTGGGAGTTGTTGGAGATAATTCTTTTTTATTCAATACTACAGATAATAGCAGTGTTGTTGCACAAAACTTACTTAAATATTTTAAAGGTGCGACTTATTGTAAAAACAGTTCACAAGATGGCTGTGAAAAATACTATTATGATGTAAAGTATGCTACATTGCAGCTTGATACAGATAATAGTGCAAGTGTAACTTCTTTGAATACATATCCGAAAATTATTCTTCCAAATGGTGAGTATATTTCTGTTGTCAATTCTAAACGGGAAAATTGTGTTTCTAAGCAGACCACTTATAAAACTGATGAGTATGGACGACCGGTTTTGGATGAAAATGGAGAAAAGATACCTGTTATTTACACAGCGAGTACATGTGGATACTTTTATTTTGATGTTAACGGTCCTAAAAATCCAAATCAGTTCGGTCGTGATGTGTATCAACTTTTTGTTAATCGAACGGGTACACATGTTTCAAATGCATATTTAGGGGCAAAAAGCTTAATAAATATTTTGAGCGGTAAAGATGAGCTTGAATATGAAAGTTATTCAAAAGGACAGCAATTTGAATTTTAAAATAAGTTTTGCTGCTCGATTGCATTTTTATAACCAAGATGCCTGAATGCCGCAGGGGTAACTTTTCTTCCTCGCGGCGTTCTTTGTAGTAGTCCTGCTTGCAATAAGAATGGCTCACATACATCTTCTAACGTTCTTACATCTTCTCCTAATGCTGCAGCAAGTGTCTCTATTCCGACAGGTCCCCCGTCGTATTTTTCGATAATCATTTTTAGTAAACTTCTATCTGTAGAATCAAGCCCGTATCCGTCAATTTTTAATGTATCCAGAGCTTGGTTTGCAATATTCTCATTGATTTTTCCATCAGCTTTTACTAATGCGTAATCGCTTACTCTTTTTATAAGCCTGTTTGCAATTCTTGGAGTTCCTCTTGATCTTCTTGCAATTGCAATTGCTCCATCATTAGAAATTTCAATTTCCAAAAGTCCGGCTGTTCTTTTTATTACTTGTGATAATTCTTCTTCTGTATAGAATTCCAGTCTATGAATTATTCCAAAACGGTCTCTTAGCGGGCCAGAAAGCTCTCCGGCTTTTGTTGTAGCACCTATCAGGGTGAATTTCGGAAGCGGAACTCGAAGTGTTTTTACGGTCTGACTTTTACCTGTTGTCATATCAAGGAAAAAATCTTCCATTGCAGGATATAGAATTTCTTCCGCAACTTTGTTAAGTCTGTGAATTTCGTCAATAAACAGAATTTCTCCACCTTTTAGTGACATTAAAATTCCGATTATATCTCGCGGTCTTTCAAGAGCGGGGGCTGATGTAATTTTTATTTCAACACCCATTTGTTCTGCAATTACTCCTGCAAGAGTTGTTTTACCAAGTCCTGGCGGCCCGTAAAACAAAAGATGATCCAACGGCTTTTCTCGCTTCTTTGCTGCCGCTATTGTTATCTTTAAGGTCTCTTTTAGTGCAGATTGACCGATATAAGTATCAAAGCTTTTTGGTCGGATTGAGTTTTCAAAATTCCTGTCATAATCAATCGTTTCAGCTTTTGTATTCGGGTTTTTTTGATTTATGTCAATCCGTTTTGGAGATTTGTCGTCGTCTGTAATTATGCTCATTGTTTTTCCCTTATTTTTATGATAGCATAAAATTAATCGAGTGGAAAAATATTAAGAAGGAGAAGCTATGAAAGTATCTGAACGTTTGGAAAAAATTCCGCCGTATTTGTTTGCGGAAATTGATAGAAAAATTGCAGAAGCAAAAGCTAAAGGTATTGATATTATAAGTTTAGGTATCGGAGATCCTGATACGCCTACTCTACCCCCTGTAGTTGAAGAAATGCATAAAGCTATTGATAATCCTAAAAATCATGATTATCCGCCTTACAACGGTACCGAACAATTCAGAAAAGCTGCTTGTAACTGGATGAAAGAGCGTTTCGGTGTTGAACTTGATGCTGATAAAGAAATGCTTTGTAATATAGGTTCAAAAGAAGCTATTGCTCATATTTTCTTTGCGTTTGTTGATAAAGGGGATTATACGCTTGTACCTGACCCTGGTTATCCTGTATATCACAATGCTACAATATTTGCTGGCGGTACTCCTTACCAAATGCCTTTATTGGAAGAAAACGGTTATCTTCCTGAGTTTGATAAAATCCCTGAAGATATTGCCAAGAAATCTAAGATTATGTTTTTAAATTATCCTAACAACCCGACAGGTGCGGTTGCAGATTTGGAATTTTTCAAAAAAGCTGTTGATTTTTGTAAAAAATATGACATTCTTCTTTGTTCTGATATGGCATATTCAGAAATGACTTATGACGGTTATAAAGCCCCTTCCGTGTTGCAAGTTGAAGGCGGAAAAGATGTTGCTATTGAGTTTTATTCTCATTCTAAATCATACAATATGACAGGATGGCGTGTCGGTTTTGTCTGTGGTAATGCTGATGCTGTAAAAGCTCTCGGTACTATTAAAAATAATATTGACAGCGGTACTTTTAAAGCTATTCAACAGGCTGCGACTGCTGCATTCAATGTCGATAAGAAGTATATTGAAGATTTGAATAAAATGTATCAGGAAAGACGTGATGCAGCTGAAAAAGGCTTTGGAGAATTAGGCTGGAAATTAAAACCGTCTAAGGCAACATTCTACTTGTGGCTTCCTGTTCCAAAAGGTATGACGTCTGAGGAATTTGTAACTGTAATGTTAGAAAAGGCTCATGTGGTTGTTCCGCCCGGAAATGGTTACGGGTCTTATGGTGAAGGATATTTCCGCGTTGCTTTAACTAAGGATGTTGATACCATAAAAGAGTGTATCAGAAGAATGAAAGAGGCAGGAATTTCTTACCAATAAATTTATCGGGTACTGTTTTACAGTACCCGAATATTAATAAAGTGTAAAGATTTGTCACAGTATTATCAACGTGGTATATTTGAGTTATGGAATGTCCAAAATGCGGGTTAGAAATTGATGATAAGACCATTGTTTGTCCGAACTGTAAAAAGGTTCTTAAAGTCGTCTGCCCAGTTTGTAAAACAATTAATAAAGGTAACACTTGTAAAAAATGCGGATATGTTATTATCGGCAAATGTAATAAGTGTGGAAAAATTAACCTTACAGGCGATAAAAAGTGTAAGAAATGCGGTTTTAGTACTGAACAAAGTGTAATTTTAAACGAATCAAATACCGATAACTTTACTGCTTTAACAATAGAATTTCCTAATATGAGTGAAATGAAGGTTTTGCTTGGCTCTGCAAAACTTTTAAATAAATTTAAAGCGAACTTAGACAAGATTATTGCTGATATTGCTAAAGAAGCAAGTGTAAGAAGGCAGATTATTGGTAATACCTATATGATTCGTTTTTATAAGGATTATACATTTAACAGTTCTGCAAATACTGCCATGAATACTGCTATCCAAATTTTGACAGAAATTACAAAAATGAATTATCGCTTGACTAATAAGAAAAATGCTTCTGTCAGATGTAATATGTTTTTGATGAAAAGAACAGTTCAAGATGATCCCTATGATATCAATTCAGGCTTTAATATCAGTATGGTTAATCAAAGTACTGATGAACGATCCAAGTTAATGAACTCTTTTCAGGTTATTGTCGATAATAATATTAATGATGCTATCGGGTCAGAGTTTAAGTTTTCACCTTTGAATTCTGTTATGGTAAAAGGTCAGATGGTGACTTTTTATGAGGCTGATGTATCTAAATTGATTATTATTAATTATGATGAGTTAGACGAAAAAGATGAGGAAATTGAAGTTCCTAATTTCGTGCAAAATTTGCTTGTAGAACAGGATAAGTTGGATGGTGAAGCTTTAAGTAAAATGGAAAAACCATTTGACCCTGATTCTATTTATGATATTGAGACTATTAATTTTAATGAGATTGCTTGCGATTTTATAAGAACTGAGAATATTGATGTCTTTTATCATGTTATAAACAGGCTTCAGACTGTACCTAAAGGTATTTTAGCTATTAGAACAGATCCTTTGTATGTTCCTTATTCATTGAAATTGGTAACTACTATTGCTGATTTAAATTTATACAAAAATATAATTACAGTTACCTGTTATGAGGAAATGAAATATTCTCCATATTCATTCTTTAGAGATTTGGTTTCGGCTATTTTTGAATATACGGTTTCTCAAAAATTATTTTCAGAAAATGATTTTTCAATGTTTAAGTCTATTGATACCGATGGTCTAATTAAGGATTTGGTTACTTTAAATGAGAGAAATATTGATGAATCGAGAGATACCAGATATACTTACTTCGATATCTTTTTGACTTTATTACAGGCAATTCCTAATACTTTAATCTTTATCGAAAATTTTGATAAAATGGATGCCAGCTCTTATGATGTTTTAAAATATCTTTATGATTCTTTTGAAAAGCTTGATATTAGTTATTTAATTCAATATGATAAGGATTTTTCTCTACACAGAGATCTTCATTTTCTGTTAGCTAAAAATTACTATACTGAAATAACTTTAAAGCCTACTACATTTGAAAAAATGATAGAAGAAAATAAAGAATATTACCGAAATATAATGGATAGTTTCTACTTTCAGCGTATTGCTAAATATTCTTTCGGAAGTATTCTGTTTCTTGATATTGCAATTCAATATTTGATTGAATCCGGAGTTTTTGAGGCTACGGATGATGCTATTAATTTGGTTAATCCTAAGACAATTATTATTCCGTCGAGTTTAAATAAATTGGTAAAAAGAAGGTTAAATTTATTACAGGATTATCCTGATGCTATTAAGTTTTTAGCTGAGGTCGTATTATTAGGGCCTAGAATTGACCAAAATACAATAAAAAGTCTTGATGTTCCGAATTTAACGGATGTAATTGAGCAATTGTCACAGATGGGTTATATTTATTTTTACAATAATTGTATGTATTTCCCTAACTATAATATTTTAAGGGAAAATTTACTTGAAACTCTTTCTCAAGACATGTTGAAAGAGATTGCAGGAGTATTGTTTGAAAAAGTCTTTATCCCAACAATGCCTTCTCCTGAAAAGGCTTATTTATATAGTTTAATGGGTGATTACCAAGCAGAATTCAAAGAGTGGGAGCAGTTAGCTAAAATTAATATTTCACTTGGGGATTTCAATTCATATTTGAATTGTGCTGATCGTATTTTGAAGCTGTTAGATATGAATACTGATGAAGAAGCTCAAGAGGATATTGATAATTATAAATTAGAGTTGTATGAAAATATTTCTAATAATTTGTTTGATTATGTTCCTGAAAATACTTTTGCAATTGCTGAAGAAACTCTTGCTCATTTAGAGAATACAACTGATACTGATAAAATTGTTTCTTTATGCAATAAGATGATTCAGGGGTGTTTGTTATCCGGTAATTATATGCATGCTCTTGAATTGACGCATAAAGTACTTTCGATGATGCCTAATGCTTCAATTGACCCTGCTGCTACGGATTTTAATCATTATTTCTTCTTAATGACATTAGTCCATGTTGAAATTCTATTCAATATCGGTGCTTGGGAGGATTGTCTTGATTTAGGGTATAGAGTTTTAAATGTTGTAAATCAGGAAAACTTAGAAAAATTGAAGCCTGATTATATGACGGTAGAACAATTTGAAACTATTGTTATTAATACTATTGGTTATGTTGCAGCTGTTAACGTATTTCAATTAAAAGGTAATGTTCAGGAATTTTTAAATATTGTAAGAACTGATTTAACAAAAGTTCCGCATTCTTATGATATTTTTATTGCATTACAAGATTTTCTTGCAGGTAGAACTCCAAATTATGATAATTCGCTGTTATCTAATGCTGATAAGTTTTCAGGTGCTATATTTCATATTTTGGAAGCGTTTACAAGATGTACACATGACTTCAATGTTTTTGCAGAAGAAATCTATGAAGCAAAGGTTCTTGCAAAATGTAACGGTCTATACCAGTTTGAATTATTCGCAGATTTAATGATAGGATATTGTTATCTTAAACTTGGTTCAATCCAAAAAGCATCTTTAATAATTTATAGAATTATTAAAACTGCTAATGAAAACGGTATGACCAATCTTCTTTATATTGCCTGGTATGTTATGAGTGAATTAAATCTAGCTCAGGGGAAATATATCGTAACATACGGTATTGTTAATAATTCGCTTATTCAACTTGAAAAAACTGACGGGTCGAATGAGTACTTGTTAATGTTATTCAAATATAATATGTACAAAGTTCTGAGATTTAGAGGTAAGGATGAAAGTGCAGAGATATGTTTAGCTCAAGCTAAGTACTTATGTGCAAAACATGGTATTACATTTAATTTTGATACTGATCCTAGTCATTATATTCCATTAGAAGATCCTGATGAAGAAGCTTTGGTTCCAAAAAGTAATGTAGAACATGTAAGTATTGATGTCACCGGTAATAAAAAATCTGCTGAAGGGGATAGTGAGGATTTAGTTTCTTCTGATGATTCAACTGATGAGAATGCAGAAAATGAAAGTGAGGGATAATGAAAGTTTTATTTGCCGCAGCTGAGGTTGCTCCTTTTTCAAAAGCCGGAGGGTTGGCTGATGTGATTGGCAGTTTGCCTAAGTATATAGAAAAAGATGCTGAAATTGCTATTTTTACTCCTCTTCACGGGTGTATTAATAAAGAAAAATTCGGAATAAAGGAACTTGAAAACTCAGATTTGTGGCTTACTTTTGGAAATATGGGGCATAAATTCAGATTATTTATGTGTAAGTTGCCTGATACTGATATTAATGTATTTTTCGTTCATAATGATTGGTACTTTACTTGTTTTCAGGATGTTTATCCAAAATGGCTTGATCCCCGATATGAACATGAAAGATATATTGCATTTTCTCTTGCTGTTATGGAATATGCAAAACTCCTGAATTTCAGAGCCGATATTATTCATGCTAACGATTGGCATACTGCAATGATACCTGTTTATCTAAAAAGTAATTACAGATATGATGAATATTGGCAAAATACTAAGACTGTGTTTGAAATACATAATCTTGCTTATCAAGGGGTATGGTTTGAGGATGTTCTTGATTTTGCGAATATGAGAAAAGATATTGTCTATAATGAATGGGGGGTAGAGCATTACGGTAAAGTTAATTGGATGAAAGGTGCAATTAACTATTCAGATAGAGTGGTTGCCGTATCTCCTAATTATGCAAGAGAAATTCTGACAGGTGAATACGGTGAAGGTATGGATTATACCTTAAGAGGTGCTCAGTATAAACTAAAAGGAATACTTAACGGTATTGATTATGATGTATTTAATCCTAAAAAAGATAAGTCTATTGTTAAAAATTACGATATAAAATCTGTTAAGAATAAAGAAGAAAATAAAAAGAAAGTTTGTGAGGAATTCGGTCTTGCTTATAATCCTGAAAGACCTTTATTTGCTTTTATATCACGTCTTGTACCTCAAAAAGGACTTGATTTAATTAGAGAAGCGGAAGATGCCTTAAAGTCAGCAGATGCAGATTTCGTATTTTTGGGTAGCGGAAATTCGGATTATGAAAACCTGTTAATCTGGCTTTCTAATAATTCATCTAATATACGAGCTTATATCGGGTATCGAGCTGATCTTGCAAATCTGATTTACGCAGGCAGTGACTTTTTCTTGATGCCTTCAAAATTTGAGCCTTGCGGTTTAAGTCAGTTAATTGCGATGCGTTATGGCTCATTACCTGTTGTAAGAGCTACCGGAGGTTTGGAAGATACGGTTATCGGATATCCTCTTGCTGATTCTACAGGATTTAAATTCTGGGGGTATAACGGCCGGGATATGGTGTCTGCAGTGAATTGTGCTTTGAATGTTTATAAAGATAAATATACATTTGACGCTATGAGGAAATCTGCTATGGAAGCTGATTTTTCTTGGAAAAAAAGTTCAAAAGAGTATTTAAATATGTATAAAGACTTACTAAAACAGGCTTAATTGTTCCTGTTTATCAAAATGTTTTTTTAGGAACGAAGGGCGGTGAAATTCGGTAAGTCCATACTTATCAATAGCCGCCAAATGTTCTTTGGTTAGGTATCCTGCATTTTTTGCCCAATTATATTGAGGATGCTTTGTGTCTAATTCTTCCATGTATCTGTCACGGGAAACTTTTGCAAGGATACTTGCTGCAGCTATTGAAGCTGAGGTGCTGTCACCTTTTATAACCCATTTTTGCGGATATTTAAAATCCTTTATAAATTTATTGCCGTCTACAAGAGTCAAAATTTCTTTTTTATCCTGATGGTTTATTTGAGAAATTACATCTTCCACCGCTAGTTTCATTGCTTTTAATGAGGCATTAAGGATGTTAATTTCTTCAATTTCTTTTACTTCAATACAAATTGTTGAATTTATTGTTTCTTTTTTTATAATGTCATATAAAACCTCACGTTTCTTTTTGGAAAGCTGCTTGCTGTCATTCAATATTGAGAGGTTTTCTATTAATTCATCTGTGATTATCGGAAAATATACTGCACTGGCGAAAACTCCTCCTGCTGCAGGTCCTCTGCCTGCTTCATCTGTTCCTATAAGAAATTTTTTACCTTGAGATTTGTCGAATTCAAATAATTTTATTATGTGTGAAGTCTCTATAGTGTTCACTTATTCCTCCATATCATCAAGAATAAATTTCCCTATTTTCCCATCTCGAAAGTCTCTAAGTATATAAATTGCAGTGCGCGTAATATCAGGGTTCCCGCCTGTAGTAAGCCAATTCCTTTTTATTGCAATATTTTCAAGAGATAATTCTTCATCATTTATTCCGTAATAATTTCGTATTTCTGTAGAGTATTTACTATCTAACAACTTTAATAATTCTTGAGCTACAGGCTCGTTTGAATATGCGTTTTCTGAAATTGAATTTACAAAAGCAAGTTTTGTCGCAGCTTGTTGGTCATCTTGTCGCATAGGAATAATACCTGGAGTATCAAGAAGTTCCAACTGCGGGTTAATTCTTACCCACTGTTGCTGTCTTGTAACTCCTGCTTTTGCCCCAATTTTTGTCTTAGATGATTTTGTAAGTTTATTAATTATGCTTGATTTTCCTACATTTGGCATTCCAACAACCATAACTCTTGCAGGACGTCTTAACAGTCCTTTTTTCATTATTGCTTGAATTCTTGGCTCAGATAGTTCTATTGCTTTTTTTACTATGCTGTTTAAATCTTTGGAATTTTTTGCATCACATAATAGAACTGGACTATTATATTTTTTTTCAAGTATTTCTATCCATTTTTTTATTTCATTGCGTTCGGTTAAATCAGATTTATTAAGCAAAATTAAACGGGGCTTGTTACCTAACAGCCCCGTAATATTCGTATAACTGCTTGATAACGGCAGTCTTGCATCTATAACTTCAATCACTGCATCCACTAAAGAAAGTTGTTCTTTTAGCTTTTTTTCTGCTTTTGCAATATGTCCCGGATACCAGTGAATATGAAGTTTATTTTCTTTCAATTTTTTCCTTAATTCTTGTTGCTTTACCTGAACGTTCTCTCAAGTAATATAATTTAGCACGTTTAACGTCTCCGCGTCTAACGATGTTAATTTTTTCAATTCTTGGAGAGTGGAGTAAGAATACACGTTCTACACCAACACCTTGGAATACTTTTCTTACTGTGATAGTTTTGTTGATTCCTGAACCATGCTTTTTGATAATTGTACCTTCAAAAGCCTGAATTCTTTCTTTGTTACCTTCAACAATTCTAACAAATACTCTTACGGTATCCCCCGGATTTACGTCCGGAACTTCTTTTTCCATATAAGGTTTTTCTAATTCATCAATAATAGGGTTCATTTTGTTTTTTCCTTTATATTTTACTTAATACTATTTTTAAATTCCTTAATCGGCTATGAATATTTTCCACAAAAATATACCGACGCACGCAAGTATTGTAATCGTAGTACAAACGGTTTAATTTTGCAAGTAGCCTTTTAATAAATGTTTACTTTGTGCTAAAATATTTGTATGAAAAGTTTTATTGATAATATTTTGAAGAAAAGCCGAAAAAAGAAGCCTGTTTGCAATCTGAAGAAAATGGGTGTAAATATTGATAAAAATGAATATTATGAAATTAAACTTTCAAATTCTGCCCACCCCGAAATTATTGAAAATTTGGAAAAGTAATGCTGTTAGGAGAGAAAATGAAAAAGATTTTACTATTATTGTTGATTTTAACTATTACTTTACCTGCATTCTGTGCGGATGTAAAAAACGAAAAGCAAAAAAAAGATGAAACTGTATTAAGAGCGATTATAAATTCAGACTCTGGTCGTTTGTCAAAGCATCAAACATCGTTCAGAGAAGATTACTATTTGTATAAACATAAAGATAAAAACTCTGTATTTGCCCAAATAGTTGCATTAGAGAAAAAGTATTCAAAAAAAGATGATGCATCTTCTAAACTTAATTTGGATTATTTAGCAAAAGCAAAAGCTCTATATCTTTACCTTGCTGAGTATCCTAGTGATAAAGCTGTGAGTACAGAGTTTGTTAAAGAATTTAATTCAAAGTTAATTATTATTTCAGATGATGACTACGTTAAATTAGATGACGATATAACTATGCTAATTGCTTTAATAAATGTCTATAAATAGAAACTAATATTAAATTTCCAACTTTTTATTATTATCAAGAAGCTTTTCCAGTTTTTTGATTTTTAGTTTTTTTGCTTTTTCATCCATATATTTTTCAATATTTTGTTTTATATTTAAGAATATTGAATTATTTTTTCGTATTAGTTTAATAAATTTATTTTTATGTTTGCCGGTTATAATGTAGTATGTTTTGTCTTTTGATATTTTTTTATCAGAAAATACAAAACTATTGGGTAAATTTTCTTTGACTTTTTGAGCTACAGTTTTTGCATGTTTGTAATTCCCGCTAAATTTTGCAAATCCTGTGAAACTAGTATTTGATTCAGATATTCTGCTAATCATTTTATTCTCACATATATTGTAAATTGTTAATGATAAAACATCCCTAAATAATATTTTTTGCTAAAAAAGATTTCCGAAAAGGAAATCTTTTTTTATGGTGGGCCCGGAGAGACTCGAACTCTCACACATTGCTGCGCTAGATCCTAAGTCTAGTGCGTCTACCAATTTCGCCACAGGCCCGCACACTTTCTATTAAATTCTTAATTTGACATTTCTGCCACATTTACTAATCTATCGTAATCGTTTTTGAAAGTCAAGTCTATTTTACTAATCTTCCTATGCAATAGTATTCAAAACCTCTTCTGTTCATCCTTTCAGGATCATACTGGTTACGTCCGTCAAATATTATCGGAGTATTCATAAGACTTTTTATTCTGTCAAAATCAGGTCTTCTGAATTCATTCCATTCTGTAAGCAAGAGCATGCAATCAACTCCATCTATTGCATCATAAGCGTTTTGAGCATAAATAATGCTGTCTCCCCATAAATTGCGTGCAAAATCAAAAGCTTTTGGGTCATAAGCTTTTACCTTTGCTCCAAGTGAAAGAAGTGCATTAATAATAGTTATTGACGGTGCCATACGCATATCATTTGTTTTCGGTTTGAATGCTAAGCCCCAAACTCCAAAGGTCATGTTGGAAATATTTGCTTTAAACCTTGCCAAAATTTTATTGATAAATAAAACTCTTTGCTCTTTATTAACTTCATCAGCAGATTCTAAGAGTTTATATCCGCAATTATTATCTTTTGCAGTTTTTAAAAGGGCTTTTACATCCTTAGGAAAGCAGCTTCCTCCATAGCCCAGTCCCGGAAATAGAAATTGTGAACCGATTCTTTTGTCTGAGCACATGCCTATTCTTACCATTTCTGCATCCGCTCCTACAGCTTCGCAAATATTAGCTATTTCATTTGCATAAGATATTTTTACAGCCAAAAATGAATTTGCTGCATATTTTGTCATTTCAGCAGACTTTACATCCATCATAATGACCGGATTGCCTGTTCTTAAAAACGGTGCATAAAGCTCTTGCATAATTTCAGTTGCTTTTTGAGAATTTGAACCTATTACAACTCTGTCAGGTTTTAAAAAGTCATCTACTGCAGCACCTTGTTTTAAAAATTCAGGATTTGATACAACATCAAAATCCTCATCAGTATGTTTTTTAATTATTTCTGTTATTCTTTCTGCTGTGCCAACAGGGACCGTTGACTTATCTACTATAACTTTGTATCCGTTAATCGCTTTGCCTATACTTTCAGCAACAGCTTCTACATACTGCAAGTCAGCTGCACCATCTTCACTTTGAGGTGTCCCTACTGCTATAAAGCAAACTTGTGAATTTTTAACAGCAGGGTCTAAATCTGACGTGAAAGTTAATCTTTTTTCATCGACATTGACTTTTATTAAATCTTCCAGTCCTGGCTCGTAAATAGGTATTATACCTTTTTCTAAAAGTTCAAGTTTTTTTATGTCATTATCGACACAAATGACATTATTACCCATTTCAGCTAAGCATGTTCCTACAACCAAGCCAACATAGCCGGTTCCTATTACACAAATTTGCATAAATTAACTCTCCTATTATATTCTTAATTCTAGCATAAATACTAATTTTTTGTAAAAATATTATTTTAATGTATAATTTTATAGTATTAAATATTTTGCAGAGGACTTTATTATATGGAATATGTGTTAAAGAATACAATATCAAAGGATGCTTTTAAATATGGATATTTGTTGCAAAAGATTTATCCATATATCAAACCTGTCCTGGGAAGGGCTTTATTGAATGTTCTAATAGCCGTTCCGTTAGGACTATTGGATGGTGTCGTAGCATTGTCGTTAAAACCTTATCTTGATTTGGTCGTAAACGGTAACCCTGAACAGGTTTATATGGTAATGGGACATCCTATTCATGTTCAGGCAACTTTTGCAGCGATAATTCCTTTTGGTATTGTTGGGTTTGCACTGTTCCAAGGTGTTTTAAAATATGTAAGTAACTATTTAACTGATTGGACAGGACAAAAGGTTTCAAATTCTTTAAAAATTGATTTATTTAAAAAACTTACATATTTAGATCCTCAGTTTTATGATGTAAATTCATCAGGGCTTGTTTTGACAAGATTTTTGTCTGATCCTGATGCTGCTTCAAAAAGTATTATTGAAAGTCTAAAGTCTTTTATAGCAACATTTTTTGGCCTTGTCGGGTTAGTCGGTGTTCTTTTATATAACTCTTGGCGTCTTGCTATTATCGGATGTACAATAATGGCTATTGCAATTACTCCTGTTATATTTATCAGGAAAAAAATAAAATCTGTTTCTAATGCAAGTATGGTTGTTGGCGGTAACATGACAACTAATTTTAACGAAACTTTTGCAGGAAATAAAATTATGGCTGCTTATAATTTGCAAGAGGATCAGAATAAAAAGTTCCAAAATCAAATTCACCAACAATTTGATTTAGCAATGTCTTTAACCAAAAGAGTCGGTTGGATGTCTCCGATTATGTATTTTGTCTGTTCTATCGGTATTGCATTAGTTATGGCTTACGGAAACCATCTTATACTTTCTGGTGAGATGACAGCAGGTAGTTTCGCTTCATTTGTAACATCATTGTTACTCTTGTATAAGCCGACTAAAACACTAGGTAATACTTTGACAAGTCTTCAGGGAACATTTGTTGCCATGGGACGTGTATTTGAGCTATTTGATTTACAACCTCATATTAAGAGTGCACCTGATGCTGTTCAGGCTCATGGATTAAAAGAATCTATTGAGTTTAGAAATGTTTGTTTTGAGTATGTAAAAGATGTTCCTGTCTTGAAAAATTTCAACTTATATGTAAGAAAAAACGAAACTATAGCATTAGTCGGTAATTCAGGCGGCGGTAAAAGTACTGTGGTCAGTCTTATTCCAAGATTTTATGACGTTACATCAGGATCAGTTAATATTGATGGCGTTGATATAAGAAAATTTGAATTAAATTCTTTAAGAGAACAAATTTCATTTGTTTTTCAAGATAATTTCCTTTTCTCAGGCACAATTAGAGATAATATTATGATGGGTAATGAGCATGCCGGTGAGGCTGATATAGATAAAGTTGTCAGAATGTCTCATCTTGATGAGTTTATCGCGACGTTGGATAAAGGCTTAGATACTTATGTCGGTGAGCGGGGAACAACACTATCAGGCGGTCAACGTCAGCGTGTTGCTATTGCAAGAGCTATGTTAAAAGATGCCCCAATTGTTATTCTTGATGAGGCTACTTCTGCTTTGGATAACAAATCGGAAGCTATAGTCCAGAAAGCTCTTGATAATCTTATGCAAAATAAAACAGTTTTCGTAATTGCTCATAGACTTTCTACAATTAAAAATGCCGACAGAATTGCTGTTGTAAACGAGGGAGAACTTGCGGAATTGGGAACTCATGAGGATCTAATGCAGATTGAGAATGGTATTTACAGAAAACTCTATGAAATGCAGTTTAAAATCCAAGAAGAAGCTCAAGAGGTAGGCTAATGTCAAGTTATATTATAAAAAAGTGGATAGAACCTTATGTTCTGTTAGAAACTTTAAAAGCTCATTACGATATGAAAGAAATCATTTTTGACGGTTTTTCTAAAAAGGTTTTAAAGAATGATTTTATTAAGGAATTGCAAAAAGGTGCTTCCTTCGGTTTGTATATGAAAAATGTAAATAAGTTTTATGTTTTTAGTTTAAATACATCTCTAAACCTTGAAGATTTATTTGGATTTACTACTGAAGATTATTTGATTACCGAGTCCTGTGATGAAGCTCTAAATATGGTAGATATGGGCAAAGCAGAAGCTTCTATTATAATGTTTTAATATTTGTTAACATTAGGCAATTTTTATATCAAAATTTACTTTATATATACACAGGGGATATAAGGGGATATAAAAATTGTTTAGAACTATAGGACATACCACATATATTCAAAACAATTTCTTTGGACCAAGAAATTATGGAACACCTTGTATGGGTGGAAATAATTTTTATAACGGTTCTTTATTCGGTTTTGGATTTGGTTGTGCACCTTCATTCCCAACCTCATTTCCTCCTTGTCCGTCTGTTCCTGTTTGCGGATTTCCATCTTATGGGTATGTGCCGTCTATGCCGCTTTTTGGTGGATTTAACAATTTCTTTGGCGGTTTTTGCATGCCTAACTTTGGAATGTTATTGCATACAATGGATATGTTTTCATTGTTGAATACATTTAATGCTACGACTAATATTACAAAGAATTTCTTTAATACATTTTCTTCTTTAACAGCTAATAACAGAGCTGCTAAGTCAGTATCTGCAGTTAGAAATGTTAAAGTTAATACTTCTACTAATTTACCTCAAATAAATGAAGCAGGTTACAACTCTGAAAAGGGTGGAGCGTTAGCAAAAGATGTAGCTCAACATGCTGTAGGTTTTAGAGGTGATTGTGCCTTATACGTAAGGAAATCTCTTGATAGAACAGGTCTTGGAACTGGTGAAAGAGGTAATGGTTGTGAATATAGCAATATTCTTTCTCGCAATCCTAACTTTAAAGAAGTATCTACAAAAAATTTAAATTTATCTTCATTACCAGCTGGTTGTATTTTAGTATATGATAAAGGTGTTGCAGGCTATGATCAAGAAGCTGGTCACGTAGAAGTAACACTTGGTAACGGGCAGGCTGTCAGCGATGGAGTAACAAACAATATAAGAAATGGTGCAAGAGTATTTATTCCGGTCTAGAGTTTAGCGACAAAATTATCAACAGCAATTTTAAGTTCATTTAGATTGCCGTTATTGAAAATTGTATAATCACACAGGTCTTTCTTTTTATCCTGTGAAATTTGAGCATTCATTCTCAGATGTGCATATTGAAGTGTATAATTGTTCCTAGAAATTAAGCGTTCCTCGCGAATTTTATCATCCGTATAAATAAGAAGAGATTTGTCAAATAAATCTGTCATACCGGCTTCAAAAAGAAGCGGGATTGCAACAAAACATGTTTTTTCTTGTGTGTTTTTATCAAAAAATTCTTTAATACTATTTCGAATTTGAGGATGTATGATACTTTCAAGTTTATTTTTTGATATGTCATTATTAAAAACTAATTTCCCAAGTTTTTCTCTTGAAATTTCTCCGTTTTCTACGCAATCCGGAAACGCTATTCTGATTTCATCAGATGTTTTTAGGATTTCATGGGCTACCTTATCCGTATCAAGTACTTTAAATCCCTTTTTTTCAAGTATTTTTTGTACGGTTGACTTACCTGATGCAATATTCCCGGTCAGAGCATATCTAAGCATTTTGAGAAATCCTATTTAAAAAGTTTTTAAGCTCTTTTATTTGCTGCGGTTTTATAGGTTTTATTTCTCCGCGTTTTAGTCCTTGAATAGAAATCGTAGCGTGTTGAATTCGTTTAAGTGATTTGACTTCATATCCTACGTATTCAAACATTTTTCTGATTTGTCTGTTTAATCCCTGATATAAGGTTACTTGCATCATTGTTTTTTCGTTATCAATTTCAATTACAGATATATCGGCGTAGGCAATTTTGCCTTTTTCTATTTCAATTCCGTTAGCTAATTGTTCAAGTTCATGTTGGTGAATTTTTCCGTTAATTGATACAAGATATACTTTTGGAACTTTTATTGACGGGTGAGTTAATTCATTTATTAAATCTCCGTCATTGGTTAAAATTAATAATCCTGTGGATTCTTTATCTAATCTTCCGACAGGTTTTAAATGGGTCATGCTTTCAGGTAAAAGATCATAAATTGTTTTTCTGCCTTTTTCGTCATCTGCGGTTGTTATGTATCCGGCAGGCTTATAGAACCTGTAGTATTCATGCTTTACAGGATGGATAAGCTTTTTATCAACAAAAACTTTATCTTTTGTGTCTACAATGTAGCCGAGTTCTGTAATTTTTTTCCCGTTTACAAGAACTCTTCCGGTTTCAATCAGCTCGTCAGCTTTTCTTCGTGAGCATAATCCTGAGGATGCTATATATTTATTTAAACGAGTACCGGACATTTTAACGCCCTTTCGAAGCAGTCTGCCAGAATTTTAGGCATTCTCCTGTATAATTTACCGTCATTTGAGATTGCAACAACATCTACTTCAGCTTCTATATATTTTTTGCCTGTTTCTTTTGAGAAAATTGATTGTTTGAAAGTTACAGAAAGTCCGTTAAATTTTGAAATTTCAGTTTCTATAACTATTTCATCATTAAGTCTTGCAGACATTTTGTACTTTATATTCAAGTTTGTTACAGGGAGTACAATATCTTGATTTTCCAGCTCGATAAGATTATGTCCCATCATTTCGCACAAATACACTCTACCCATTTCAAGCCATCTTAGATAAGAGCCATGCCAGACGACTCCATAGGCATCTGTATCAGAATAAAAAACTTTTTGTTCAAATGTATGTTTCATATTTTTATAGTAGCACGAATTTTTGATAAGATTTGTAAAAAAATCAGAAATCAGAGCAATAAAAATTTTGAGATGTTTTATCTTAAAATATACAGGTGTAGAAGTCATGACATTTATTCAAAGCATAGGATATCCGAATTTAATTTATCCGAATCAAAATTATTATCAAGAATTACCTTATGAACGCAGTTTTCATGGCTATGGAAATTATGGTAGTAATGATAACGGAGAAACTTATGCTAAAACAGCTTTAACTGCAGGGCTTTTGCAAGTATTATCATCATCTTTAAATAAGATGTCGCGTTGGTTAGGTAACAGGCTTGTAAATGGTAAGGAGTTTACAAATGCTGAAAACGTTCGCCGTGTCTCAAATGATATGGTAAAGAATAATAAGCTTGATGTAACTGTAGAATATATAAGTCCTGAAAATATGGATAGGTTATCTCTAAAGTATGGTGTTGCACTCGATGATGTAGCCGCAGGAAAAAATGCATTTTTCTCTGCCGAGAAGAGGTTAGCTGTTGCCCCAATGTCTAAGCCATCCCTCCTGCCTCATGAACTTGGGCATGCTATAAATTCAAAAAGTAAATTCTGGTCATTTATGCAAAAATCAAGACGTTATGCCCCAGTAGTTCCTTTAGCAGTATTGCTTATGTCAAAATTCGGTAAAAAAGAAAACGGCAAGCCTAATTTTGTGGAAAGAAATGCCGGTTTACTTGGCTTTAGTGCATTTTTACCAACAATTATAGAAGAAGGCAAAGCGTCTTTAAGGGGTATTAAACAAGCTAAAAAGACTTTAGCAAATGAAATTAAATCAGGAAAAGTCAATCTAAGTGCATTAAAACGAAATTATCTTACAGCCTGGCTCACTTATCTGTTAGCCGGTATTGGCCTTGGAATAGCAACTAAGTATTCTATAGTTGAAAATAAGCTTAGTGGTAAAAATTAATAATTATAAAAGAAAACTATTGACGGAAAAAAATGTTTAGGTTATATTAAAGAAGCACTCGGTAATGAGTGTTTGAAATTACCCCCGTCGGGATGTGGCGCAGCTTGGTAGCGCACCTCGCTTGGGACGAGGGGGTCGCACGTTCAAATCGTGTCATCCCGACCATTTAAAAAACTCTCTATTATAGAGAGTTTTTTTATTGCGGTTTATATTAATGCAATGTCATAAGGATAATTTACATATTAGGTATTATCGGACCTTTGTAGTATTCGTAAAGCTCCATAACATCATCAGGTAATTTACGTCCCGAGCAAAGAGCATTAAAGCATTCTGCTACAAATTCTTTTGGATTTGTTTTAGCATACCAAGAGATTTTTGAGGCTGTTTGCTGTTTTGTCTCATCGGCTATGAATTTTTTAGTTTGTTTTTTAGATAGACGTCCCCATAATAATTCTTTTATGGATGTATTCATTGAATGTAGGTGATGTCCCATTTCATGGTATAGGACATCAAACTTGCTGTTTCCTCTTACTGTAGCCGTATTTGTAACAGGGTTTACGTCAATAAGTAATGCTAAAATTTCTTTTAATTTTGAATTGAGGTCTTCGTCTTTTAGTTTTTTATAATCTTCAAAATTAACTGATATATTATTTGCTTTTAGTATATCTATAGATTTTTTATCATTTAGAATTTTGTTTTGCAGAATTGATAGTTTATTTTCATCAAAATATTTAAGAGATTGAAGATAATCGTCGCATAGCATAATACCTTGCAAAGCTTCAAATCTGCTGAATTCTTCAGGTTTTTTAAGCATTTTATCACAGATTTTTAGTATTTGGTTATGTGTATTTCTATCTCCACCAGGAATGTATCCTGCTAATATTTCGTTATTTTCAAGTTTAGGGTTTATTTTTAATTGTTCTAGTAATTTTTGAAAATAAGTTTGAGAATTATTAATATAATCTTTGTTAAAAATAATGTGACTGTTATCATCTTTTTGATGAAAACTGTTACACCAAGCTATTCCTGCTCTGCCATCAGATTTTGTCTGCTTTGCAATTTCATCATCTGTTGCATATCTTAATTTTTTAACGATATTGGCTTTACCTTTAAATCTGTTATTTATATTTACAAGGCCTTCGTTTACCCAATTTGCCATTTCTAAATCGTCGCCGAAATCAAAGGTCTTTATGTTAAAGTTTTGTTTGGCAAAGTTGACAGCTTCTTCAATAGTGTTAGCTTTTACAAAATCAATATGTTCTGCAAAGTTGGCAGGTTCTAAAGTCTTACCTTTAGTGAAAATTGCGGCAGCGACTAATCCTGCGAAGGCTAAAATTCCTGCACCAATTCCTACTTTTTGTTTTGTTGATAATTCTTTTTTATCCTCTTTTTTTACAAATTCATCAGGCTTTGTCGTATTTAAGTTAGTTTTTGCATTGTTGTTTGAATTTATATTAGTTTGTTGTGTTGGAGTCGTTGTGTTTGCTCTAAAATTTATACTACCTGTAACTTGTCCTATCAAAATGTTTCTCCTACAGTATTTTCCCTTACTATATATATTAAAATCTAAACATATAAAAAATTGCTATTTTACAAGTTTATTGACTTGACTCTATTTTTATATTAAGCTTTTATGGAAAGATTTTACACTATTAAGAGAGGATTAGGGAAAAGTGGATTTTGTAGGATTAACTATTGAAATATTAAAGATATTGGCTTCATTTGTAGGAAGCTACGGCCTTGCGATAGTTGTGTTGACGCTTATTGTTAGAGCTGCATTATGGCCTTTGAATGCTTCACAGCAACGCTCTATGAAGATGATGCAAAAGCTTCAGCCAAAATTAAAAGCTATTCAGGATAGATATAAATCTAATCCTCAGGTTATGCAGCAAAAAATGATGGAATTTTATAAAGAGCATAAATTCAATCCTATGGGCGGATGTTTGCCTTTATTAATTCAAATGCCGATATTTATTTTGTTGTATTCAGCATTGATGAATCCTGCGTTTATTCAGGTTGCGGGTAATTCAAAGTTTTTATTCATTGACCGCCTTGATACAACATTAAGAGCAAGTGCCGGTATTTCAAACGATGGTGTAATGGGTACATCAAAGTATGATACTTTTATTCCGGGTAAAGTTGCAAAAGTTTATTTGCCTGATGAAGTACTTGATAATGTTAAGATTACAAAACCAAAGACAGCTTTAGAAGTTCAAGGTGAAATTAAGCCTGGTGAAAATCTTGATTTGAAAATGAGTCTTGACCATTTGGATTTGAAATTCAGTCAGCTTGAAAAAATTGAAAAAGCTGAGATTACAATAACTGATATTAATACTAAAGAAATGGAAAAGATTACATTCAATCGTAAAGACGGGCTTTTGATAGCATCTGTTCCTACTGTTGAAATTAAGAAAGAGTTCCATTGGGATATCTTAGCACTTATTGTTATATTCGGTATAACGATGTGGCTATCTCAAAAACTGATTATGTCACAAACTAATAAGAATAAAGCTGATATGGATCCGACTCAGGAAGCAATACAAAAGTCGATGAGTACTTTTATGCCTGTTATGATTATAGGTACTTTTGTAATTGTTCCAATACCTGCAGGTGTATTCATATACTTGATTGTAAGTAATGTTGTACAGGTTATTCAAACTCTTGTTATTAATAAACAGTTGGAGATGGAAGAAGCTGCTAAAAAAGTTTCAGCATCAGACGGATCTAAGGTTATAGAAGCTGAAATCGTTGATGATAAGAATAATAAAAAGTAGGCTTCAATGTTATTGTCAGAGTTTGATTACGATTTACCTGAAGAATTAATTGCTCAGCTCCCTGCTGACAAACGTGAAAATTCAAGAATGCTTGTACTTAATCGTGACAAGCATTCTATTTCTCATAAGCATTTCTACGATATTGTAGATTTAATTGAGCCTAATTCTTTATTGGTTTTAAATAATACAAAAGTTCTTCCAGCAAGACTTTATGGTACAAAAGATACCGGTGCCAGGATTGAGATTTTCCTTTTAAAACAAAAAGAAAATGATAATTGGGAGGTTTTAATTAAACCATCTAAAAGGGTTAAATCCGGTACCGTTATAAAAGTAAGCGATGAGTTATCGGTTGAAGTTATAAAAAGGCTTGAGGATGATGGAGAATGGCTCGTAAAGTTAATTTATGCAGGCGAAAATATTCTTGAGGTTTTGCACAGAAACGGAAATATTCCTCTTCCTCCATATATTGAAAGAAAACTTCAGACTGATGAAATTAAAAAACTCGACTTTGAACGATATCAGACGGTATATGCGAAAGATGAAGGCTCTGTGGCTGCTCCGACTGCAGGATTACATTTTACAAAAGAAATTCTGCAGAAATTGAAAGATAAAGGTGTAGAGATTGCCTATGTAACTTTAAATGTTGGCTTAGGAACTTTTCGTCCTGTTAAATGCGAAAATGTATTAGAGCATAAAATGCATTCCGAGACTTTTGAAATATCCCAAGAGGCTGCAGATATTATTAATAGATCCAAAAATGATGGTAGAAAGCTTATTGCAGTTGGAACAACTACTGTAAGAACTTTAGAGACTGCTTATCAAAAATATGGCAAAATTTGTGCTTGCCATGACCATTCTGAATTGTTTATATATCCGCCTTATGATTTTAAGGTAATTGATAATTTGATAACAAATTTACATTTGCCAAAATCTACGCTTTTGATGTTGGTATCAGCTCTTGCAGGGAAAGAATTTATTTTCGAAGCATATAAAGAAGCTATTGTAAATAAATATCGTTTTTTTAGCTATGGGGATTGCATGTTTATTAAATAATATGTTATAATTGTATTAGCTACTATTAATATTTTTTTACTGGATAGTTGATTGTTGAGTATAATAACATTAATGATGTTTTGTGGTTTCTTTTCTAAATATCAAATGCTGTTAAACTAATATTTTACAAAATTATAGTAAGATTACTTAAAATTTTATAAAGGTGGATGATTATGAAAAAGTTTTTTGGTTTTACTTTAGCGGAAGTTCTTATAACTCTTGGTATTATAGGCGTTGTTGCCGCATTAGTTATGCCAGTTTTTATAAAAAAGTATTATAGCACAGCTTATGAACAACATTTTGATATATTTACAAAAAGACTCACAGAAGCTTCCAAGCATATGGCTTTAGCATATAAGCTTGGTCCTTATGAGGATACAGAAGCATTTGTTTCAGTTTTTAAAGATTATTTTAAATTGCAAAAAGTATGTAAATCAAATAATTTAACTGACTGTTTCCCTTCTGATATAAAGTATGGTGAGGAAATTATTTCTCCAGATGATTTGTCCAAAAGTAAAAATTTTGGGAAGGAGGATTATGATACTGATAATGTAGGTATCCGATTTGCTGATGGATTAGTTGGAATTATCTCTTGGAATCCGGACTGTGATGTTGTGGATCCTTATAATATGAAAAATACAGATCCATCTTCATGTATTTCTTATGTTCTTGATTTAAACGGTTTTAGAAAACCTAATCAGGTAGGAAGAGATATTTTAGCTGTTGGTGCTGATATTACAATAAGCAGAGGTCCGGAATTAGTAACTATTGACTGCGTTGCTACCGGTGATACAGGATGTAGGGCTGCACAAATCCAAGTTGAAATTATTGACTCCACTGCCGTAGAGGTTTCTGAATCTGACAGTAAGTATAATTCTAGTTCAAATGGTTCTCGTATGACATGGTATACGGCTCAAAAAACTTGTGAATCAAAAGGTTTGTCCCTTCCGACAGCGGACGAATTAAAAGCTATGTATAAAGCTGCATCAAGCGGTAAGATAGCTCCATTTCAGTCCTATGAATACTGGGCACTTGGTTGGGAGCCGGGTGGAGTGTATCACAATTGCAATATGGGAAGTGGAGCTTGTGGTTCTGCAGGATATACGCGTTTAAACGGTTTAAGGTGCGTAAAATAAATAATAAGTCTTTTATTAGAGTCTTAAACTGTTTTTATAAAATTTGACAGGTAAAATCAATATTTTATATAATTGCATATAATTGTATTTATATTTGCGAATTGTGTTCAGGAACAAACTCAATTAAATCTGAAATTCTGCAGTTGAAGTATTTGCACAACTTATCCATTGTGTGAATACTGATGTTTATATTTTTGTTATTTCTTATATTTGAGAGCGTTGATTTGCCGATGCCTGTTTTTTTGAAAATATCATCGGCAGTTGTTCTGTGCTGCCAAATTAAATCATCAAGTTTAAATACTATCATTTTTTCATTATAAACTTAGATATTACATGATTGATATTATTTATTACTTCTAATAATATATTTATGATAAGTGATAAATAATTGTAATAAATCTTAGGAGAAATGTGTATGAAAAGAGGAGCTTTTACATTAGCAGAAGTGTTAATAACGTTAGGAATAATAGGTGTAGTTGCGGCAATGACATTGCCGAATCTAATTTCTAAATATGATAAAAAAGTAGCTACAACTCGCCTGAAAAAATTCTATACAAGTTATCTGCAAGCAATTTCATTAAGCAATTTTGAAAATTCAAGTGTAGAGGGAGCAGATATCTTATTATCAGGATCAACTCCAGAGCAAATGCTTGATTTGTATAATAGATATTTGAAGTCTTATCTTAAGACTGTTAAGGTTGCAAAAACTGCACTTGGTATTGAAGTAAAATTTTTAGATGGAAGTGGGATGCTTATAGCTAAGGATGAGGGTTGTGCTGCAGGTACTGCGTGTACTCATATTCTATATTGTGTTGATTTTAAATATTGTGAAGAATATAAAGATAAAAATCGTTTATATAATCATGCAGATGGGAAGAATACTTTTTTATTCTATTCAGGTATCAATTTTGTTCCTGCTGTTCTATATGAATATGAAGATAATGGAAGTGTTACTTCAATAAGCAATTTTAATCGTGAAGATGTAGTTAAAGCGTGTAAAAATCATGTAAGAAATTGTACTAGGTTACTATTGATTGATAATTGGGAATTTAAGGATGATTACCCTAGGTGGTAAACTGGCATGTTTGTGCTAAAATTAAACTACGATGAATTTAGATAGTGCGATAGATAGTTTTTTATCACCGATAGCCGATAAGATTTCAGGGATTATATTCAGCCACGTGACAATTCATGGGGTGAGGATTGAATTTCTTATTGCATTATTAATGATTGCTGCTTTTTATTTTACGTTCCGTACCCGATTTATTGGAGTATGGGGATTTAAGCATGCATTAAAACTTATTACCAAAAATTATGAGCATAAAGATATCATCGTAAAAAAGAAAAGAGGAGAAGTCTCATCTTTTCAAGCTTTAACTGCGACAATTTCAGCTTCAGCAGGTATCGGAAATGTTGCAGGATCTGCAGCTGCTGTGTCTGTCGGTGGGCCTGGAGTTATTTTTTGGATGGTTATTGCCGGATTTTTCTCTATGGCTTTAAAATTTGCGGAAGTACTTTTAGGTTTAAAATTTCGTCAGATTAATAAAGACGGCTCTGTTGCAGGCGGACCGATGTATTACATCCAAGCAGGGCTAAAAAATCATAAAATTCTTGGTAAATTTTCTCCTTATCTTGCAAAAATTTATGCTGTGTGTTGTATTTTTGCAATGATAGGCGGATGGAATTTATTTCAGATAAATGCTATGACAACTCAAATTACTGAAGTTACCGGTGGTGAGAATAGTTTTTTTGCTAATCAAAGCTGGTTGTTAGGTTTGATTGTAGCTATAATTACATACTTTACAATTATCGGCGGGATAAAGGCGATAGGTAAGTTTACATCAAAAGTTACGCCTGCTATGTGTACTTTATATGTAGCATCTGCATTTGTAGTATGTCTTATGAATATTCATCATTTGCCGCATACAATTCATATAATTATAACAGAAGCTTTTAAACCAAGAGCAATGGAAGGCGGAATGTTTGCTTGCATGCTTTGGGGATTTAGAAGAGCTATGTTCGCAAACGAATCAGGGCTTGGAACTGCTCCTATTGCTTTTTCTGCTGTTAAGACAAGTAAACCTGTCGCTCAAGCCTTTATCGCCATGCTTCAACCTTTTGTCGATACTGTAATTGTCGGTTCCGCTACTGCATTTGTGATTGTTGTAAGTGGTGTATATCTTCAAAATACAGGGCTTGCTGGAATTGAATTAACATCAAAAGCTTTTGGTACAGTATGTCCTTTCTTCCCTGTTTTGTTAACTTTTATGGCAAGCTGTTTTGTCTTGTCAACAATGCTATGCGGCTCATATTACGGAATTAAGGGTTGGAACTATTTATTCGGTGAGTCAAAATTGACAACAAGAACTTTTCAGGTTATATATTGTATATTCATTGTAATCGGTTCAGCCATGAACTTTAAAAGTATTATAAATCTTTCAGATGCATTTACTTTATTCTTGGCGGTTCCGAATTTGATAGCAGTTTTCATACTTTCGGATGTTGTTATGAAGGAATTAAAACGCTATTGTAAAAAATATAATGTTGGGCTATTTAAAAATAATAAAGAGGAGAGAAAAGATGAAGAGTCAGTGCCTGGAGATTGTAAGACAGAAGTGTGAAAGCTGTAAAGGCTGTGTGCTTGCAAAAACCAGAAATAATGTAGTATTTGGGGATGGAAATCCATCTACTGCCAGAATAGTTTTAATTGGGGAAGCTCCCGGAGAAATGGAAGATGAGATGGGCATGCCATTTGTTGGTCGTGCCGGTCAGCTATTGGATGAATTTCTTTCAGAAGCAGGTATTTCTCGTCAAAATGATTTGTATATTATAAACACAGTTAAATGCAGACCACCAGAAAACAGAGTTCCTACTGATGAAGAAAAATCAGCTTGTCGTAAATTTTTGGAAGCTCAAATTGATGTTATTAAACCTGAAGCTATTATTCTTTGCGGTGCTACTGCTTTAAAATCATTTATTGAACTTGATAAAAAACAAACTATCTCAAAAGTTCGAGGTAAATGGATGACTGTAAGCGTGGATGGTGTTGAATATAAGGCAATGACTATTTTCCATCCGTCTTATTTGCTAAGAAATCATTCTATGGATGAAGGGTCTCCAAGAAGATTAATGCAGCAAGATTTAGCTGAAATTAAAAGCTCAATTCTTGATAAAGAATTTATCAGTAAGACTAAAGAACTTGTTATGGTATAATTTATAAAAGTATAAAAACGATAGGTTGTGTAAAACTCAACCTATCGTTTTTAATTGCAAAATTTCAAATTATATATTATAATATTATGTATAATATATTAACAAGGAGGATGTATGCAAAAAACGCAAATAGATAGAATTTCGGGGGGGGGGGCTACCAACTAACAGTTAGGACAAGCATTTCCGACTTAGACCTCCGATGTAAAGAAAGAGTTGAAAAGCAAGCCGTGCCAAATGACACGGTGTTTTTTGTACGAAAAATCTAGTATATAAAAGGAGGATAAAATGAAAATGAGGAAAGCTTTTACATTGGCCGAAGTATTGATAACCTTAGGTTTGATAGGTGTTGTTGCAGCTTTGACTATACCAAATGTTACATCGTATTATCGTAAAAAGATTGTAGAAACTAGATTAGCAAAGTTTTATTCAAATATTAATCAGGCTGTTCAAATGTCCGAGAAGGATAATGGTCCGAAAGAATATTGGGAGAAACTGGGAACTGATAATCCTGATGATAATGCTCAAAATGGTGAAATACTTCCATCTATTTGGTTTGATAAATATTTAAAACCTTATCTTAAATATTCTGGTTTAAAAGTGAATGATGTGACTGGTCGTGTTATGGTTTATTTTCCTGATGGCAGTTTATGTCTTATTGGAGGTTTAAGTTTTCATTTTTGGCCTGAGGCGGGAAGTTTTGAAAATTATAATGCAGATGCCGATACTTCTGCAGGAGAATCCAGAAATAACTATAAAATTTCCGGTATAAAATATTTTACTTTTTTCTTCGCTCCATATTCTCTTGAAGAAAATCAAAAATTTCATTATAAAAAAGGTGTTGAACCTTATAAAGTTAAATGGGATGGGACTATCGAAAAACTTAAAAATGATAGTTCTATAGGCTGTCGTGAAACTGTTTCAAATGAACGAGCTTATTGTGCAGCTTTGATTCAGCAAAACGGTTGGAAGATCCCTGATGACTATCCGTTAAAATTTTAAAAAATAACCTGTGTTTAGCACAGGTTATTTTTATTTTTCATATTAGCATTTACAATACCTGGTTCAAGTTCTGAGCCTGTTACCAGTCTTCTGAATGCAAATTGTACTTTCGGCAGGCAATATGCCAGTAAGAAACTGCTTAGGCCGACATTTGCAAGAATGTTAAAGGTTTTTATTCCTTTTGCTCGTTTTGCAAGCTTTTCTACGGATTTTGAAGATTGTGCTGATTTCGCAAATTCTTCTATATCATTTTTGAATTGTGCCAGTTTTTTTATATCGACATAAGCTCTTGGGTCGCGTATGTTTTCGTTAAGCATTTTTATCTTTTCAAATTTGTTGGCATATTCTACAAACAGACTTTTAGGATTATTATCTACAAAATCTAAAAGGTCTTTTGCGTTATCGCTTTTTGGTAAAAGTAATTTCCCGTTTTTAATTTCTTCTATGAAATTTTTATCGGCTAAGATTAGCGGATCCAGATTTGTATTTAGTTTGAATATTTTTTTTGTTGTATAGTTCATTCCTTTTTCAATTTGTTCTGGTGCTACATAATTAAGGTACATCATGCCTGCCATTTTAAAGGCAATATCTTTTGCTTCATTACGATTTCCGTCAGGGCCTTTTCTTGCGGTTACAATTCTTCCGAATGCATATCCGCCGTCTATTACTTCCATTTTCTCTTTTGTTGAAAAGTTAGCAAGTGTTGACATTATGTTTCCTGTAAAAGGAGTTTTTGAAGTTTGATATTTTACTTGACCAATGATATTTTCATTTTGAGATGATTTGTCTTGAGTATTTTGTTTTGCCTTTCTAAGTTCTTCTATTTTTTTAGCTGAAGATGCAAATATTAGTTTCGGTAATATAAAACCAATCATGACAATCGGGATAATCGTTGAGGCTAAGAATTTTGAGCCCAATAGCATTTGATAAGTTTTTTTAGCTTTTGCATCACGTAATTTGATTAAGTCTTTCACTGCATCTGGGGCAATTTTTTCAAATTTTTTGATGTTGTATTCTAAGCCTTGAGCTTCTTCTTCTTTTAAAAGTTTCAAGTTGATATCAGGGTTGAAGCCTAACTTTTTAATTATTTTATTTATAATAGCACTTAAAAAAGGAATTGCTCCAAGCCAAATTCCTGAGCCTATGTATTCATCCAAAAATCTTTCTCTTGTTGCAAGTTTTTGGATTTCTTTATCGTTTTTATTTTCTTTGTATGTAAGATAAACTTTTGTCGGAACTTCAATTCCACAATCTCTTACCAGAAGGGGGTATATGCTGCTGTTGTTTCCTATAGCTGAAATAATACTTGTTATTGACATTTTAATATTTCTCCAATTCTTTTATGTGCTTACTAAGACCAATTCACGCGGGGTTCCTGAAAAGGCCGTTTTTTATAAAAGAATTGAACCTAAAAGTTTTAAAATTTGCGTAACATCAATTCTACAGCCTTTTCAGGTTGTTATGATGATGTAAATGCAAATTTAAGGTAAAATTAATCTTCATTATATTTTTATGTTAGCAAAAAAAAATTAAATTACAATATGACTATAATATATCACTATATATTTCTAAAAACTCCTTGTAAGCAGGGACTGCAAAAGGTTTTGAACGTGTAGTATCAAAATCTTTATATATCATCATTGCATTATCTTTCGTGCGTGAAAGACCGGTATTTTTGCCTGCTTCAAGAGCTTTATTAATAATTAAGGTTGAGTATTCTATGAGTTTATCTTTATCGGTATTGCTTAATTTATTGTATACTTTTGAATGAATAAAGGGGTCAAGCATAAGATTAATAAGGCTGTCAGTGCCGTTATATGGTTCAAGAGAACCGTTATCTATGTGCTTATACCATAAATCAATTATTCCTATATGTTTTGTATTGTTATTTGTTATCAGATTATTCGGATTAATTATGTCAATTTCTGATTCTGTGTATTTGTTTAATAAATTTATATTTTTAGCAATTTCATCAAAACTGGTTTGAGGAAATTCTGATAGATTTTTAATTTTATTCAAGAAAAGTTTAGCGTCACGATGAATGATATCTTCTCCTGATTGAATTCTCTGGATTGCATTGGACCAATCAGGTAGGGAATGACTTTCGCCTATAACTTTTTTGTTTATATAAAATCCAAACCCGTTAGTTGCGATGTATTGCCCAAAATTCGGTGCAAGCTCATTTTGTTTTTCTTCTCTAATTGTTGAGTTTATAAAATTTTGCGGAGTAAATTTATTCCTTTCAATTCTTATAATGTAATCGGAAATTCCGGGGATATCATAAGCATTTGCGGAAAATCCGCTGCCAATAAAGTTGTTTTTATCATTTATTGTAGATAAGACAACATTTTTTAAAGATTTGTTTTTGTAAACTCTTCTCATTGAGACTAAAAAATCATTATAACTTAAGTTTTTTCCAAAAACTATGTTTTGATTGTAATTTGGAAAATATGTAACATTTTGCATATTTTCTGTGTGATTTTGCTTATATTCAGTCTTGTTTTGTTGCTTTTTACAAGTTTTTATTGATGGTGTAATCGGGTAAATTTTCATTATGATATTGTCCTGTTGTTTTTGTGATAAGATTGTACCATGAGCAAAAAAAAGATTGTAGCTTTATTAATAACAATTTTGCTGCTTTGTTTGATTTTTTATAAGATTGACTGGAGTGAGCTTTTACACACCTTTAGGTCATTTAATTTTAAAAATATATGGCTTATTGTCCCTTTATATGTTCTTACTCTTTATATTAGGGGAATTCGCTGGAAGGCTTTGCTTTTAAATGATTCTAAATATTCATCACTTCATCTTGGAGAAGTCTTTACTGTAGGGAGTATGTTGAATATATTTTTGCCAGCAAGAGCCGGAGATGTTTATCGAGCATATTATTTAGGGTCTGTTAAAGGTGAAAAGAAAATGAAAGTCTTTGGCTCTATTATCCTTGAACGAACTCTTGACGGTATAAGCGTATTCCTTATGCTGCTTGCTGCAATTCTTTTATATTGTAAGCAGCAATGGATTTTGCATATTGCTTATGGAATCGGAGTTTTATTTGTAGGTAGTCTTATTGTTTTTTATTTAGTATTTAAATTTAATAAAATTGATTTTATATGCGATAAAATGTCCGCTTTTGCAGTGAAATTACCTGCTAAAATTTCAAAAGTTGCAGTGAATTCAATTGATAAAATTTGCAGTTATACAAAATCTTTTATGGAGGGGTTTGAAGTCTTAGACTATCCTCGTTATTGGTGGCTTGCGTGTTTTACGAGCCTTGTTGTCTGGGGTATAGAGGCTTATGTTGCTTTTTTGATTGTCGATAGTTTCGGATTGGGGCTTGGGTTCTCTGCCGGACTTTTTGTTTTGAGTCTTATTTCTTTTTCAACTATGATTCCTTCTACTTCTGTATTTTTAGGACCTTACCAGGTCGCATACATTATGGCTTTGGGTATTTTTGGAATAGAAAAATCCACTGCTCTTGCAGTGTCGACTGTTCACCAAACTTTGTTAATGATTATTCTTACAATTATTGGCGGGTATTATCTTTTAAAATTTAATATTTCTATGAAGGATGTTGAAGCTTCTAAAGTTAAATAGCAGAGCTTATTTATTTATATTTAAAAAGCCTGTCAGGTATTTGAAATTTTTAATAAACGTTTCTGTATTTAACCTGATACTTTCGCATTCTCTTGTATTATAGATGGTTATGAGGTCGTTATTTAAGTCTACATCTTTAATTGCATAACAATGCCAGTCATCGAATTTGCTTTTGAATTTAAATCCTGTGCCTGTTACAAAATTAAAATTACCATTTGCTTCTCCTATTTTTTCTAAAAGTTCTATTGCTTCTTTCTTTTTGGATCTAAGTGTCATTTTAAGTGTTTGTTCATTTAATTGAATTGGTTTTTCCCCGACAAATAATTTCATAAATGTTGATGGAAAATTATATTCAAAATCTTCTACAGAGTCTGCGTATCTGCATATTATGCTTTTAATATTTGGAAATTTTTTTATAAGTTTATTCATGGCAATTTCTATTGCTTTTTGAATAGGATTTTCTTCAAAATTGTGATTAATAATATTTGCATATTTATCTGTTAAATACAGATTGTCAATTTCTTTTTGTGTTACAAATATATCTTTTTCTTGAGCATTGAGTCCCGGAAAATGTATTTTATATTCATTAGTGGCAAGGTTATGTGCAATATTTTCTTTTAATAAAATTTTTCCAGCTTTATTTCCGCATAATGAATGCAGAGTACTTGTTAAATAGCAATCTGAAAATATTTGTCTTGATTTTTGCAGGGCTTTTATATCTATATCATTTATCGGGATAAATTTTGTGTTCATATTTTTCTTAAAACAGAAGGTAAAAAAAATTGCTATTTAGGCCAAAAATAAAAAAATGATTTTCTCTTTTTTATACTTATCTTTATTTTTCATGAATATCAATTTTATATCCCAAGATTTCACAAATAAGTATCATTTCATAAAATTTTAGCGACCCTTTTTCAATTTTAGCTCGTACGTTAAAGCGGGAATATTCTTTTCCGCTCAAATCGCTCATTCGTCTTGCAAGTTCTGCAATAGTAATTCTGTTTCTGAAAAGCAACAGCCTTACAAGCTCATTTATGTCAGTTTTTGTATCAATATCTATATTTATAGCCATTTTTTAATTATAAGTCATTTGTTAATATATTGATATTGATATTTTAATATGTTATTATGTTAATATATAATGAACAAAATAAAAATAAAGTATCATTTAGTTAAGAAATATTAAGGAGGATGCATGAACAAAGGTTTCACGTTAGCAGAAGTGCTGATAACACTTGGAATTATTGGTACCGTAGCTGCTATGACTCTACCATCTCTTGTAAATCGAACAAATAATGCACAATATAAAACTGCATTAAAAAAATCTTACTCAGTTATTCAACAGGCATTATTGCGTTTAAATAGTGACCAAGGGTTTGTAGCGACAAGGAATACCTATTCAAATAGGTCATTTGTAAACAGTTATAAAAATTACTTTAAAATTTTAAAAGATTGTGGTTTGTACAATTGTATATCAGGTTCTACTGATGATAGCGGAACTTTTATTATTAATACTTATAAAACATATTCTAAAAAAAGGAAAGTATCTTCATATTTTTTTGATGATGGTCAGTTTATTTTGGCTGATGGTATTGTTATTTTAATAGAAGATAATATTGCCTCTATAGATGATGGATCCTCAGGTATTGGAAGTATTTTGATTTCTGTAGATATAAACGGATATGAAAAAAAACCGAATGCTTGGGGACATGATTTATTTACATTCCAAATAATGAATGATTCCGGAAAACTCTTACCTATGGGTGCAGAGGGAACAGTTTTTGATGATCTAAATAAATATTGTTCTCAAACTTCATCAGATCCTCAAAACGGTATTGCGTGTACTTATAAGGCACTTACTGATAAAGATTATTTTAATAATTTACCTTAAATAATTGAGTAAATGTTAAAAAATAAAAAGCCTGCTTTATATGCAGGCTTTTTTGTTATTTGATGTTTTTAACTATTTCAATCAGATGTTCTACTGCGGTCTCAGGTGTAACTTTTTCAATTTCACCGGTTTCTCTAGTTTTATATTCAACAAGACCTTCGTTGATTGTCTTCCCTACAGTGACTCTGTATGGGAAGCCTATTAAATCAGCATCTTTGAATTTTACCCCTGCACGTTCATCTCTATCGTCAAGTACGACTTCAACACCTGCTTTTTTTAGTTCCTCATACATTTTTTCAGCGACTTCCATTTGAAGTGTATCTTGGATATTCACAGGTACAATTACAACATGGTATGGTGCGATAGAAATCGGCCATTTTATACCGTTTTCATCATAATGAGCTTCAACAGCAGCTGCTGCGGTTCTTGAAATCCCGATACCGTAACAACCCATAATATATGGATGAGATTTTCCATTCTTATCAAGATATACGGCATTCATTGGCTTAGAATATTTTGTACCCAGTTTGAATATGTTACCGACTTCAATGCCTTTAGTTACTTTTAGAGGTTTTCCACATTCAGGACAAAGTTCTCCTGATTCGACCAATCTGATGTCAGCATATTTGAGTTCTTTAATATCTAGGTCAGTTAAATTTGCACCAACTAAGTGTTTGTCGGTTTGGTTTATACCAACGACAAAGTTTTTCATATCACGGACTGTTTCATCAGCAATAATTTGGATATCATTCATCCCCTTAGGTCCGATAAATCCTGGTACAGCATCAAATCCATGATCCGTCATAAGTTCTGCAATCTCTGCTGCAGATGCAATTCTAACATCTATTCCGCCTGCTGCATTCATTAATTTTGTTTCTTCTACGGCTTTATCAGCTCTAACTAGAGCTATTACAGGCTTTTTGTCTACGATGTACACTAATGATTTTAAAATTAATGTAGATGGGATATTTAGGAATTTGCTTAACTCTTCTATTGAATGAGTTTCAGGAGTATCGACTATTTTTGTTTCATTAAAATAATCTTTTCCATCAACTACAGCTTCAGGAAGATTAGATACTGCGTGGTTTGAATTTGCTGCATATCCGCATTCGCAATAGAATACGTCGTTTTCGCCAGCATCAGTATCAGTGATTACCATAAATTCGTGTGATACGCTTCCGCCAATCGCTCCTGAATCAGACTGAACCATTTTGGTTTCAAGACCGCAACGGTTAAAAATTCTTTTGTATGCCTGAGCCATATTTTGATATTCTTTATCTAGGCCTTCTTCTGAAGTATCGAAGCTGTAAGCGTCTTTCATAATAAATTCACGTCCGCGTAAGAGTCCGTATCTAGGACGCACTTCATCACGGAATTTTGATTGAATTTGATATAAGTTTACCGGCATTTGTTTATATGATTTTAGTCCGTCACGTGCAATTGCCGTAATAATTTCTTCGTGAGTCGGACCAAGGCACATAATTCTGTCGTGGCGGTCTTTTAGTCTCATTAATTCGCGACCGTATGCATCCCATCTGCCTGATTCTTCCCATAATTCTTTTGGCTGTACAAACGGCATCAAAAGCTCTTGAGCTCCTGCTGCATCCATTTCTTCTCTTACAATATTTTCAACTTTTTTTAATACTCTCCACATTAAGGGTAAATAGTTGTAAACTCCTGAGGTTAATTTTCTTATGTATCCTGCTCTTGCAAGCATTTTGTGAGATACTACTTCAGCGTCTGAAGGAAATTCTCTAAGAGTTTGTACAAATAATTTTGACATTTTCATAATACTTACTTCCTCATATTTAATCTTATGGTTATATTTTACCACGCTGAAAAAAGATTATAAATGATGAATTTATATTGTTTTTGGCAAAAAAATTTTTGTTTAAGTTTTCTATGATTATGTTAGTTTTACCATTATCAGGATTAGATTATAAAATTAAACAAAAACAGGTGTATTGCGGAGATTCTGCAAAGGTATACTCCGAAAAGAAAAGTTTTAGGCAGCTTCCGAATATGGATTTTTTACCTTTTTCTGGTGCAGTTTTAAATCGTAATTATGATGAATGGTTTAAAGCTTATCTAAAATTTGTGGATGAAAAACAGTCAATTGCTCATAAATTTAAAGAAATTTTTTTACGTCCTGATTTTAAAACTCATATAAATAATTCTTCGGTAAAATTTTTAGATATTGGCTGCGGTAATGGTGTATTGACAGAAAAATTCCTTACTGATTTTTGCAATAATTTTAAAACTGCAAAGGTTGAATTGGATGCTATTGACGTAAATTCAAATTTATTGGAGGAATTTAATCACAGGTTTGTTCAATTACCTGAGAATGTCAAAATATTTTCTGATAAAAAAGATTTTTTTAATTCTGATATTAATAAAAAATATGATTTTATAATTGCATCTCATGTTTTATATTATGCAGATAATTTGTCGGATTCTTTAATAAAAATACATAACAGCTTATCAGACAACGGCAGAGCTTTGATAGTTCATCATAGCGGAAAAGATTGTATACTTGCAAAGTTGAGAGCTAAATATAATCCTTTATCTTCTGCAAATTTAAATCAAGCGGAAAATGAAATCTCAAAAAAAGATCTTATTGCTGAATTGCTTTATAATAAAAATATTAAATTTGACTTATACAGACAATATTTTAATTTGAATTTTCCTGAAAAAATTGAGCATATTGATTTAAAAAATTTAATAAGTTTTATAATTGATAAGCCTTATTCAGAAATCCTTCGGGAAAATAAATTAACCGGTATAATAAAAGATATTTCTGCTAATATGGATAGTAACAGAAATTTAAATTTGTTTAATAATATATATGTAATATCAAAAGAAAGTTAAATTTTATGAAAATATCAAAAGTTTCAAATTATCAATTGAATTCAATAAAATGTAATACGCAAAAAAAAGTTTCATTTGCTGGGGTTAAAAATCTTAATTCTCTTGAAAAAACTTTTAAAAATAATTTGAAAATAGTTTTTGCAGATATAGATGGAACATTGAGTGCAAGTGATGATTTTGTTACGAAAAAAACTCTTGCAGCTATTGAATATTTGCATGAAAAAAATATACCGATTGTCCTTACTACTGCACGTTGTTATGGAGATACCCTTCCGATTATCAACCAATTTTCGCATTCTCCTAACTACACTATTGCTTTGCAGGGAGGAGAGTTAGTAAATAAAAATTCTGAATCGATATTCACAAATTCTATTTCAAAAAAAGTAGCTAAAAGCCTTGCAAAATGGTTTAAATCAGTGAGGGCAAATGATAGAAATTCACATCTTATAATGTATTTTGACGATCAACCTTACTCTGTCAGCAAATTCCAGTTTCCTTGGAAAAGTAATGCTCTGGTAGAAAGAGTTAAATCATTTGATGAACTTTTTGCCCAAAATAAAAGGCTTCAAAAGGCTGCAATATTTAAATTAGATGCAGCATCTCATCCTGAATATCGTCAACTTGATGTAATTGATTCTTTTGAGTCTGCTCATGTACCTGATTTAGCTCTAAAACCTTCAAGTTCCTCTATGCTTGAATTTCAAAATAAATGGGTAACAAAGGATAAAGCTATTGATTTCTTATTAAAAGTTTTAAAAATCGATCCGAAAAATGCTATGGTAATCGGAGATTCTGCTAATGATATCGAAATGTTTGATTTTATACGTTCTAAAAATGGTTTAGCTTTAGCTATGGGAAATGCAAAAGATTTTGTGAAATCTCATGCAAATGCTACAGTTAGTGACGTTGAGTCTGATGGTTTTGCAGAAGCGGTATCTTATTTATTTTAGAAATACTCCTATTCTGAAATTTCCTCTAATTCATCAAGAATTTGTTTTTGAGGAATACAAAGATTATCCGAATATTGCATTGCAAGATTTAATTCTTTTCTGCAATCATCAAGATTACCTAATTTTTTATCTATTTGAGCTTCATAGTAGTATAAATCTCCTGCATTTGGAAATTCTGTAATTGCCCGCTCTGCTATTTCTCTTGCATTGTCATATAATCCTTGTTTTGCCATAATTTTAATATAGTTTATATAAGCTTCCAAGTCTTTAGGGTTATATTTAAGTGATTGTTCCAGTTTATATACTGCTTCTTCATAAAATCCTTTTTCAAAGTCAATTACTGCTAAATTATAATATGCCCAACTGTAGTCCGGTGAAATTTCAAGCACTTTTTTAAATTGTTCCGCAGCAGCCTCCTTATCACCCATTTCTTTTAAAATATTACCAAGATAAAAGTGAGCATATAAATCCTGATCGTTTATATCAAGTGTGCTTTGAAAATTCATCATTGCATTGACTAAATCTCCTTGTTTTAGGTAGCAAATACCTAAATTAAAATAAGAATTTGAATCATCAATATCTTTTTGCAAAACTTTTTCAAAACATTTTATACCGTTTTCATATTCTTTTAGCTCTGTATAAACAAGTCCGAGATTATAGTAGGCGTCAGTATCTTCTGGTGCATATTCTATGGATTTTTGATAAGCTTCTTTAGCTTTATCAAACTTTTTTAGTTTTTCGTATACTATTCCAATGTTATAAAAAAGCTGGCTGTCTTCAGGAAAATATTTTGTTAACCACATAAAATGCTGAAGTGCTTCTTTTGTAAATCCGTTATCCAAAAGCAAAAGAGCCAATTCTCTTCTGGCCTGAAAGTTTTCGCTGTCTTCATGGAGTATTTCTTGTAGTTCCTGTATTTTTTCAAGTTTTGCCATAAGATGATGATATCAATTTTTTTTAGTTAAGGCAACATATTGCATTTATTTTATATTTAAATAGAATATATATAATACAAGGAGGGCTAATTTATGAAAATAAAACTTTTTGCAATAATATTATCAGTGTTTTTATTGGCACAATGTGCATTTGCTGCACCTTTCAATGCTAAAGCTAAAACAAAACGTATTCCTGCAGGTACCAAATTCCAGCTTCAAATGCTAAATCCTTTGAGTACCGTAAATTCAGCAGGTAAGGATTTTTCAGCAATTCTTTTGAATGATCAAACTGCAGATTCTGATGTAATTCTCCCCTCAGGTTCATTAGTAAGAGGTAGTGTAAAAGACATTGTTCCTGCAAGAAGAATGTCTAAGGGGGCAATTTTATATTTAGATTTTGACCATGTAGTTACGCCTACCGGCAGACAGTTACCGCTATCTTTAAATATTGTCGGCAGAACCGATATGACTTATGATGGTGGAATTACTACCACAAAAGGCTATGGGGATGCCGTAAAGAAAAATTGGGATAAAACAAAAGAAATTACATCTACCTGTGTAGAGTGGGGAAATGATATTGTAAATGACGGGCCTGCAAAATATGTTACAGTACCTTTGAGTGCTATCGGCGGAGCTGTCGGGGGCGGTGCTTACTTTGTTGTTGATAGTATCGCAGACTTAATAAGAAAAGGTGAGGATGTGAATATATATGCAAATGACGTCCTTAATGTAATTTTAGTCGAACCTGTAGATGTTCCGGTTTTATAATTGAGGTTTATAGAAAAAAAGACCGACTTAAAATCGGTCTTTTTTTCTTATTTTGGCAGGTTTTTAAAATATTCTTTGTCTGTTAGTGCTTTATTTGTGCATCCAATTCCATTAATGTTTGATGTCGAAATTTTTTTGCAGTATTCTGATTCTGGATATTTTGTACCATTTGCCCCCATTGGTAAGAGCTTTCCATTATCCATAAGCTGAAATGTAAATAAATCGTGTCCTAGTTTATTTGGTTTTTTACGTTTTCCATTTATATCAACTGAAATAAATATGGGGTATCTTACACCTTCAATTTGTTGTGGGTTTTCTATTAGGATTAGCATACCATTTGCTAGCACAAATTGTCCGTCATCAAACGGATTAGTATATAGTGTTCTGCCTGTATATGTCTTGTAAGTCAGGTCATTATTGTAGTTATTTTCGTCGGAAGTATTACTTGCTCGTGCCATACATATTGTTGTATCAGGGTTGTCAGTGCCACAGTCATATATTTTTTTGAAATAATTTTTATAATCTTTATAAAATGTTCCTTGGATTGTCCTATTGTTATAATCTGAGGGTGTTACTGTATTACCTTTATCTGCACTCATTAAATTTAAGCCTTGTTGAATTTCCGAATATGCAGTTTGTAGACCGGCTGCCAATTCTCTATTTCTATTGTTTTGTATCAATGTCGGAATTGTCATTGCTGATATAATTCCAATTATCCCGAGTGTAATTAATACTTCTGCTAACGTAAATCCCGCTACATTTTTGTTTTGATAAATCTTGAGTTTCATTTATATTTTCACCTCCTAATTATGAGTTTTACTTTTATATTATAAGTGTAAAACTTAATTTTGTCTATATATATTATGAGTTTTGCTCAATGTTAAATCTTTTAAATAAATATAAAATATTTAAAAGAGGTAGAGATGAATTTAAAAAAGTTATTCGGGCAAAACGTACAAAAGTATAGAAAATACAGAAATCTTACGCAGGAAAAGCTGGCAGAACTTATTGGCGTTGATGTGACAAGTATAAGTTCAATTGAGACGGGCAAATATTTTCCGTCTGCTGATAATTTGACAAAAATTGTGGAGGCTTTAAAGATACAGATTGCTGATTTATTTGAATTCGACTCTTTGCACTCCAATGATGAAATTTATTCTGATATAATTTCTCTTATTTCTGCTTTTAAGGACGATAAAAAACGTCTTAACGCTGTTAGAAACTTTGTTAAGACGTTGATTTGAATTTTTATAATTTATTCAATTAAAATTTAATTACATTCTTTCAGGTGCGGTTACAGCAAGAAGGTCGAGTGCATTGTTTAAGACTTTTTTCACTGCGATTACTAATGCAAGTCTTGCTTTCATCATTTCTTTGTCATCGGATATAACACGATTTGCATTGTAGAATGAATGGAATTCTGCAGCTAATTCTTGTACATATCTGCATATTGTATAAACTTGTCTTGTTTCAGCTGATGTCTTAATCATTGATTTGTACTCTTCAAGTTTAAGTATTAACTTTTTAGCAGTTTCGAGTGTCGGAAGAATTGTTTCTGCCGTGTAGTTGTTAATTAGTTCTTCTAATTCTGCTTTTGCAAGTGGAGCTGGCGTTTTTTCTCCGGTTTCTGTATTAAATTTTTCTTCTGTGGCGTTTCTTAATATTGAACAGGCTCTTGCATGTGCGTATTGAACATAGAATACAGGGTTTTCGTCACTGTTTGTTTTTGCAAGTTCAATATCAAAATCAAGAGTTGTATCAATGTTTCTCATTGACATCCAAAATCTTGTAGCATCAACTCCGACTTCATCAATCAGGTCTTCCAGTGTAACCATATTTTTACGTTTGCCCATACGAACTTCATTGCCGTTGATAACAAGGTTTACTAACTGACCTAATAAAACTTCTAGTTTATTAGGATCATATCCGAGAGCTTCTATTGAAGCTTTTACTCTTGCAACATATCCGTGGTGGTCTGCACCCCAGATATTTATTAATCTGTCATAGCCTCTTTCTAATTTATCAATATGGTATGCAATATCAGCGGTCAAATATGTATTAGAGCCGTCAGCTTTTTTTATTACTCTGTCTTGATCATCGCCGTAGTCGGATGATTTGAACCAGTCTGCACCATCTTTTTGATAGATTTTTCCGCTGTCTTTTAGTTTTTGAACACATTTTTCAACTTTTCCGGAGTTATGCAGGGATAATTCTGAATAAAAATTATCAAAGTGTACTCTGAAGTTATCAAGAAGTGCTTTTTGGAGATCTTCCATTTCTTTTTTTGCAAAATCACTTAGTTCTTTTACGTCCTCTGGCAAGCCTTTATGTGTTTCAAGATATTTTTTTGCAACAGGAATTAAGTAATCTCCAGGGTAATAATTTTTTCTTTCAATTTCGTCTGTAGGAAAATCTACATCTTCACCTAGTTCTTGTCTTATTCTTATTGCAAGAGAGTTGCCGAGTTTATTGATTTGTGAGCCTGCATCATTGATGTAAAATTCTTGATAGACTTCGTGTCCGTAAAATTTTAAAAGATTTGCTAATACAGAACCCATAGCTGCCCATCTGCCGTGACCGATGTGGAAAGGACCAGTCGGGTTGGCTGAAATGTATTCAAGTAAAATCTTTTCTGTTTTTACATTTTCAGGTTTGCCGTAGTTTTTGTCTTTTTCAAAAATTTCTTTTACTGAATTCACAAGGATTTTTTTACCTGTTTTAAAATTTATAAATCCTGCAACTACAGTATATTCATTATCATCTTTATTAATATATTCAAGAATAGTATTCGCAATCATCGGTGGTGCCATTTTGGCATATCTTGCAAGAGAGGAAACATTTATTGCAAAGTCTCCAAAATCTGCATTTTTAGGACGTTCAGTAGAAAGAGTCCCTCTTTTATATTCTTTCATTTCTCCAAGTTTATTATCTTTTATAGCTTTTTCAATAGCTGTTTCAATTTCATTTAAAAAATAATCTTTAATCATCTTTTTCTCTCCTGTAGTCATATAATATCATGAACAAGAGAGAATTTTTACCATGGATAATCTTCTTTCATTTTCCAGCCGTCATTTACTAGTTTTGCAGCACAGCATTGTCCGCCTTCAAATGCTTCTTTACTACAATCTTTATCAATATCTTCTAAGCTTTTTTCGTAGCAATGAGGCATTATCGTTTCTTTTTGAGCATTAAGAGAAAACACGAATGTATCTTTTCCCCAAGTGTTAGGTCCTTTAGGACCGTTTATGTCTACTGTGATAGAGAATGAACCTCCGGTTTTTGCAATACATGTATATTGTGGATTTTCCGGAGTGCTTGTGTCTTTTTCGGTACATGTTGTGTTTGTGTATGGATAAAAGAAATAAATTATCCCATCAGCAGTAGCAAATACTGTCCTATTACCGTTTTGACCAAGTATGTCATTATTTTCCCAGCCTCCTGAACGTTTCGTATAAATACTTTTATATCCGCAAGCTTTGTAATATGAATTGTTATATTCACCAGCAGTTGCACCTGTGCATATATTGGCTATCTTGTAGTATGGCCTGATATATCTGTTGAAATAATTTATAGTTGTTGCATAATTTGGACTTTCATCTTTTCCTATCCAATTTTCAGGTGTACCGTTTTCTGCAATAGACATTTTTAAATTTTGGTTCATTATTGAATATGCTTTTTGAACGGCTGTTATTGTTTGTTGTTTTTGTTGTTTTTGAATTAGTGTTGGCAGAGTGAGTGCGGCTACTATACCTATAATGCTTAATGTGATTAATACTTCTGACAGTGTAAAGCCAACTTTTTTCATGTTTCCTCCCGTTTAATAAACAATCTCATATACATGTATATTATATACGTATTTATATAAAATACAATATAAATCGTTTACATTAGCTTATTTTCGTTTACATTTCTTTATCTTATATATTAGAATTTATCTGTTATGTCTCAAGGGTTAGATAAAGATTTTTTCAAAGATATCAGGTATGAAATCCGCTCTTATATGGTTGCAAGAGGACAAACCTATCAGTCAGTGGCTAAAAAATTAAATGAGCGTTTCGGATTAAAGTTTACGGCACAAAGTCTGAATAATAAATTAGCACGTGGTTCTTTACGTTATTATGATGCTAAGCTTATTGCAGAAGTTTTGGATTATAAAATTAAATGGGAGTGATACCATAATTTCTGTTTGTAATATAATAATCCTATGATTAATATTGAGAACATAATCGAACGTCTACGCGAAATAATGGATGATGAAACTATTGAGCAGCTAAAAGAAGAACTCAATGGGTATCACGTTGCGGATTTAGCTGATATATTTCAGGAGTTAAAACCTGAAGAAAGACTTCAGTGTTTTAAGTTGCTTGATATTGACAAAGCGGCAGATTTAATGGAATATTTGCCTGCTCAGACTCAGGTAGAGCTTTTAAGTGATATTGATGAGGAGTTAGCGTCTAAAATTTTAACGAGATTACCTCATGATGCTGCGGCTGACGTTCTTGGAGATATGGAAGAAGATGAAAGTGAAACTTACCTTGATAAGCTTCCTCATAAATTCTCCGAAGAAGTAAGGGAGTTGCTTACTTATAATGAGGATACAGCAGGTGGTATTATGAATCCTGTTGTTTTAACTGTAAACTCGGATATGAGTGTTCAGGATGTCTTGAACCATATCAGGATTAAGGCTGAACAGGATAATATGGAACTTTATTATGTGTATGTTACAGATAAGCAAAATCACCTTATGGGTGTTGTATCCTTGCGTAAACTGTTAACTTCTCCTATTAATCAAAAAGTAGAAGATATCATGATTTCGGATATCGTAAAATTACATGTTGATGATTATAGCGATTATATAATTGATGAGTTTATGAAATATCAATACAATGCTCTCCCTGTAGTTGATTTATATAATCGTTTAAAGGGTATGATTACGTGGGATGATGTCCATGATTTATTTGAAGAAGAAACTACAGAAGAAATCTACCAGTCATCAGGTATTTCGACTGAGGTTGTAGATGAAGATGAAATCCTTTCTGGAAATATCTTGAATGCGATTAGAGCAAGAACTCCATGGCTTTTTATTACGTTGCTCGGTGAGTTTGTTGCGGTTAATGTTGCAAATTTCTATGGACATACTCTTGCAGCCTTGCCTATTATTGCTATATTTATGCCGCTTTTGGCAGGCTTAGGTGGTAATATCGGGACTCAAAGTATTACACTTATGGTAAGAGGTCTGTCTACAGGACAGGTTACATTGAGTTCGGCATTTCATCATATTTTAAGAGAAGCCTTTATCGGATTTTTAATCGGAGGGCTATTCGGTATCTTAGTTACTTTTGCAACTTGGGGATGGCAGCATAATGTTTTATTAGGTGTGGTTGTCGGGCTCGCTATGACAATAAATATGACTATGGCAACTGTTATTGGTACGTTTACGCCTTTTGCTTTGAAATCAATAAATGTAGACCCCGCTGTAGCTTCGGGACCTGTGATTGCAACAACTATTGATGTTGTCGGTCTTGCTGTGTATTTCACTCTCGTTTCTTTATTTTTAGTTAGAGTGTTTTGATAAAATACACAGTTTATTGTATGGCTTCAAAAAAGTTTTATATTAAAATGTTTAAATAAGATGACAGACAGAGGAAAATAAATATGACAATTAACTCAAATGATGAATTAACGAAAGAACATAAAGCCGATGAAAATTCCAAACGAAATGATTATTTAAACAGGATGAAAAAACATCAGCAAGATCAAGAAGCTTTTATAAGAGCGGTTATTTTCATGTTTATTATTTTTATATGTGTTATTTGTGCCATATTTATTTTTGCGGGTAATGCTGAGTTTATGAAAGAACAGTTCGGTGAAGATTCTTTTGTAACTAAAATATTTAATATTGTAAATAAAGATAATAGTAATAAAGAAAAAGCTGAATTTTCAATGCCTTTTGGACCAAAAAGGCAAAATATTTTACTTTTAGGTGTTGATGCGAGCAATAATGATAATGATTTGTGGACAGGAACAAGAACAGATACTATTATTCTTGTTAATATTGATCCAAAATCAAAATCGATTAATGCTATTTCAATTCCAAGAGATAGCAAAGTTTATTTGCCAGATAATCATGGAATTCAAAAAATTAATGCAGCTCATGCAATCGGTGGTGTCGGTATGACTATTAGAACCGTGGAAGATACTTTAGGTGTACATATCGATAGATATATTATGGTGCATGATAATGCGGTTAAGGCAATTGTTGAGGCTTTAGGCGGTGTAGATGTTTATGTTGAAAAGCCTATGAGATATCATGATTATTCCGGAAATCTCCATATTGACCTTACAAAAGGTGTACATAGACTTGATGCAAAGCAAGCTGTCGGATATTTAAGATTTAGACATGATGCTCTGGGGGATATTGGCAGAACTCACCGTCAACAATGGTTTTTAAGAGGGTTATTGGCTGAGTTGCAAAAACCTGAAACCATTACAAAAATCCCTGACATTATTAATGTCACCAAACAGTACGTGAAAACAAATATGTCTTTGTATGAACTTTCTCAGTATGCAGCTTTGACTAAGCATATTGATATGGATAAAATTGAAATCGCAACTTTACCTGGTGCTCCAAATAAAAAAGGATATATCAGCTATTGGATTTTAGATCCTCAAAAATCCCAAGAAGTTGTAAACAGGCTTATTTATAGAGAAAAAATTCACCCTGAAGAAAATATGGTGCTAACGGCAGGTGTTATGTATTCTAGTCAGAATACTGATGAGGCTGAAGTTGTTAAAAATGAATTGACTGCTGCAGGGGTTAATGTTTCTTGTACGGGTCATATTGCTAAAACACATACTCAATTTATTGCTCATTCAAATATTGTTACAAACGAATATTTTAATTGGTTGAAGAAAAAGTCTCCTTCTATTACTGGTTATCAGTTTGTGTATGAGCCTGTAAACTATTACTGCGGAGAAACTGATTTTACTGTTGTCGTTGCCGGTAAGTAGTTATCAGACCGGTTTAAGGATAGACAGTGCTTATGTAATATGTTATAATTATATTTGAGGTTTTTTATATATGGAAAAGATATTTATTAATCTTAATGGAGGATTTTTAATGACATTATCAATTATTGTATTACTTATTCTTTTGTATCTTGTATATTCTTTTTATGTATCATTAATTAAGAAGAAGAATAAGGCTAGAGAAGCATTTGCAGGTATTGATGTACAGTTGAAAAAAAGATACGATTTAATACCTAATGTTCTTTTTATTGCAAATAAATTTATGGAACATGAAAGAGGTTTATTAGAGGATATTACAAGATTAAGAACTCAAGCAGTCCAATTGCCTGCGGATTTGAGTAGTGCAGAAGAAAAATTAAAACTTGATAATATAATCAGTGGTAAAATGGGGCAGTTATTGGTGTCTGTTGAAAATTATCCTCAATTAAAATCCGATCAAACTATGATTACGGCAATGCAGACATATAATGAGCAAGAAGAGCATATTGCAGCTGCTAGAAGATTTTATAATGCTTCTGTTTTAGAATTGAATAATGCCGTGGAAATTTTCCCTGGTTCAATACTTGCATCAATGCTAAATATTAAGCAATTACCGTTCTTTGAGGTAGAAAATGAAATTGAACGTAAATCAATTAATGCAGCTGATTATATGAAATAAAAATTTTTAAGGCGGTTTTCAAAACCGCCTTATTTATGCTAGTATAGTCATAGTTTGTGCCCGTAGCTCAGTTGAATAGAGTGTCGGTCTCCGAAGCCGAAGGTCACGGGTTTGACTCCCGTCGGGCACATTTTTTAGGAGGAGTGAGTTATGAATTTGAAAAATTTGCTATTTAACGTAAAAGGGGATTCTTATTGGAAAATTTTTACTATATTAGGTATTAAAATTAGAGTTTGTTACGGACGGTATTTTAATAAAAATTTCCCAAAACTTCTACCTGGATCCTGCGCTTTCTTTTTTAATACGTTGGTTTCAGCTTGGGGAAGTAATCCAAATACTGACTTTGAAAATGACTATAAAGCTTTAATTAAAAACCTTGATCCTGAAAGTGTTAAAACTGTGGATTTTGTTTTAGATTTTTATAGATGTAAGGATAAGAAAAGTATAAATTCTTTATTAAAAAAAATGAAATCTTTTAAAAAAATACATAAAAATTTTTACAGAATGTTTGAGTCTAAAATACTCAAACTGGATGAAAATTTGTATGTATATGATAAATATAAGTTACCTATAAATCATTTTGAATCAAGTGTTTTTTATCACAAACATTCTATTAATAAATTAAAATCTCTGGATAAAATAAGACAAAAGGATATTATAGATGTTGGTGGATTTATTGGAGATTCTGCATTGGTTTTCTCTGATTATACTGACCAAAAGATTTATTCTTTTGAACCTTCGAAAGAAAATTTTTCATTAATGAAAAAGACTATAGAATTGAATGGTTTAAATAATGTGATACCTGTTAATTTAGCATTGGGAAGAGAGGTAGATAGTGTATTGTACATTAATGGTAACGATTCTTCTGTGCGAACCTCGACGATTGTTTCTGAGAATTCAATTCATTCTACTACATTGGATAATTTTGTAGTACAAAATAATATAAAAGTCGGTTTAATTAAGGTGGATATAGAAGGATTTGAACAAGAATTTCTTAAAGGTGCTGAGCAGACCATTAATACCCAAAAACCGGTATTACTCTTAAGTATTTATCATAATCTTGATGATTATTTGCATATAAAACCTTTAATTGAAAGCTGGAATCTGGGTTATACTTTTAGAATTATAAAACCGGCCGAGACATATTTTACAGAAACCTTGTTAGTAGCTGAAGTTGCGGATTGATTGATGTTTGACTATTAAAGATGCTGATGTTATTATGAAATCGGTTGACAGCCGGTTTGCAAAAACCTAGGGAAGTATTACTTCCTGATTAGGCTTTGTAGCTCAGTAGGATAGAGCGACGGTTTCCTAAACCGGTGGTCGTGGGTTCGACTCCCACCAAGGCCAATAAAAAACGGATATTTATTTATCCGTTTTTTATTATTTTAAATTTTTTTCAGTTTTGTTTATTTGATTATCCTAAATCCGTTTAAAGTGTTAACTTTTAAATTTATTTTGCACTGTTTCTATGAAAATTTTGGATGCCGGAGAAAATACCTGATATTTTTTCCAAATTACTGCCCAACCTGTGCTAATTTCAGGTTTTATTGGCCGAAAGCAGAGGTTTGAAGTTCTTGAAGTGTTAGCAAGATTATTTAGTGTAAGCATGTAGCCAACGCCTTCTTCAACCATGATTGCTGCATTATAAAAAAGGGTATGTGTAGCAGCAATATTTAATTTATTTTTATTCTCATTAAACCACTTGAAAAATTCATTATCAGGTGTCGGTTTTCTAAAAGCTTTTCTTGATAGAATTAAAGGTAAAGTTTCTAAATCTTTTAATGTAATGGTATCTTTTTTTGCCAGAGCAGAATCCTTTCGCATTACAATTCCCCAAACATCTTTATCAGGCAAGCTTATTACGTTATATTTTGATAAGTCTTCCGGATGCATAACGATTCCAAAATCAAGAAGTCCGTTATCAATTTTTTCAACAACATCTTCTAATATTCCGCTATATATGTGGAAAATAATATTAGGATAAATTTTTTGAATTTCTTTTATTATGTCAGCTACACTTTTGAATGCATCGGTTTCCCCGCTGCCAATGTGAATTTCTCCTGCTATATTTTGTTTAAGGGAAGAAAATTCATTTTCTGTTTTTTCAACCATATCCAAAATTTCTTCAGCTCGTTTCCTTAAAATCATTCCTTCCGGTGTAAGTTTTATGCTGTGATTTGTTCGTATTAAAAGTTTTTGTCCTAATTCTCTTTCCAAATCTTGTAATTGTCTGGATAAAGTTGGCTGGGTAAGATGCAGGTAATTCGCTGCCCCTGTGATAGATCCTTCTCTTGCTACTGTTAAAAAGTATCTTAAAACTCTTATTTCCATAAACAAATAATATATAATTTTGCTATGCCTGTCAAGTATATCAAAGAATACAATATAAGTATTTGCTATTTTGCATAACATAGTAAATAATATAAATGGTAATATAAAGAATAGGATTATAAATGATAAAAAAAGTAATAGTTATTTTAGTTTTAATTATTTTAGGCTCAAATATGGCAATATCAAATTCTAATTCAAATATGAAAGGAAGTCCTTCTATGAAAAAAATAGTACAAACTGCAGGAAAAGACCAATTAGGAAGTTTTGCTCCTGATTTTGCTCATTATAATGATGATATTTTATTCGGTGAAAACTGGAATAATCAGGATATTGATGCAAAAACCAGAAGTATCATTACCGTTGTAGCTTTGATTTCACAGGGAATTACGGATTCATCATTAAAATATCATCTTCAAAATGCTAAAAATCATGGAGTTTCTAAAAAAGAAGCTGCTGCAATAATAACCAATACAGCTTTTTACGCAGGTTGGCCAAAGGCATGGAGTGCTTTTAATTTAGCAAAAGAAGTTTGGACAGAGCCATTAGAAGGACAAAGTGACAAAGATAATTATGAAGCATCAATTATGTTTCCTATAGGCGAACCAAATAATGCTTATGCTGAGTACTTTATCGGTCAAAGTTATTTAGCTCCTATTTCTTCAACTCAAGTGAAAATGTTTAATGTCACATTTGAACCAAAGTGTCGTAATAATTGGCATATTCATCACGCAAAAAACGGCGGGGGGCAAATTTTAATTGCAATCGGCGGTCGTGGTTATTATCAAGAATGGGGTAAAGAACCTATTGAGATGCTGCCTGGTGATGTTATAAATATTCCGGCAAATGTTAAGCATTGGCATGGTGCAGCTCCTGACAGTTGGTTTTCTCATATTGCAGTTGAAATTGATGGAACTGAAACGTCTAATGAATGGCTTGAACCTGTCGATGATATTTTGTATAACAAGTTAAATTAATATAATTGGTATTATGGATAAAGAAAATATTTTGCAAAATTTAAAAGATGCAGGTTGTAATCCTTTAACAATAGATAAAATTCTTAATTTATTACCTGATATTTACAATCAGGAAGTATTTAGACTTTTATCGGACCATCGCTGCAAGTTATTGGATGAATTGCATAAAAATCAAAAACAAATTGATTGTCTTGATTTTTTAATATTTCATTTAAAACAAAATAATTGATATTATTTGTAATATCCTAATTATTGGAGTTAAAACTATGAGAAGTAAAATTGAAAATAAAACATTTGATGACGAACGTGCATTATATAATTTAGAAGATTATATTGTCGTAAATTGTAATTTTGCTGGTGAAGCCGATGGTGAATCTGTATTAAAAGAATGTCGTAATGTCGATATTTTAGTTTGTAATTTTTCACTTAGATATCCGTTATGGCATGCTGATAAATTTAAGTTGCTGTCATCTTCGATGGATGATAAGACCAGAGCTTCATTATGGTATTCAAATTTCGGATTAATTGAGGATTGTAAAATATCAGGAGTAAAATGTTTAAGAGAGTGTAGTCATGTTAATATAAATCAATGTGCGATTTTATCAGATGAATTCGGTTGGAAATGTTCGGATTTATGTATTACCAATTCGCAAATTGAGGCTGTATATTGTTTATTTGAATCAAAAAATGTTGAAATTAGTAATATTAAAATGAGTGGAAAATATTCATTTCAATATATGGAAAATCTTCATATTTCTAATTCAGAGTTAAATACAAAGGACGCTTTTTGGCATAGTAAAAATGTTCTTGTTGAAGACTCTATTTTAAAGGGTGAGTATTTGGGGTGGTTTTCAGAAAATGTTACTTTAATTAATTGTAAAATCATTGGTACTCAGCCTTTATGTTACTGTAAAAATTTAAAATTAATAAATTGTACAATGGAAGGAGCTGATTTTGCCTTTGAATATTCAGATGTTGATGCAGATATAAAAGGGAGTATAATATCAGTTAAAAATCCAAAATCAGGTAAAATTATTGCAGATTTTGTGGATGAGATTATAATGGAAGATGCAGTAGTGCCTTGTTCCGGAAAAGTGATATTAAGAGAAGAAAAAATTTCAGCGTAAAGGAGTGAAATATGGCGAAAAATGTTTTAGTAATATCTTCTACAATGAGAAAAAACGGCAATTCAGAACTTTTAGCTCAAGAATTTGCAAAGGGTGCTAAAGATGGCGGTAATAATGTAAAGTTTATTACTCTCCGTGATAGAGAAATAAAGTTTTGCAAAGGATGTATGGCTTGTCAAACACTAAAAACTTGCGTTATTAAAGACGATTCTAACGAAGTGGTTGAAAAAATGAAAAATGCCGATGTTATTGCATTTGCAAGTCCTATTTATTATTATGAGATGTCCGGTCAATTAAAGACTCTTTTAGATAGAGGTAATCCTTTGTATTCTTCAGATTATAAATTTAAGGATATTTATTTTCTTGCAACTTCCGCCGATACAAATCCTCATTCAGCAGATATTGCTGCAAACGGTATAAGAGGTTGGATTTCATGTTTTGCAGGTGTAGAATTAAAAGGAACTATCCTTGGTGCCGGTGCTGAAGGTGTTGGAGATATTGTAAATAATCCTGCTATGATGCAAGCATATAATGCAGGATTAAAAGTTTAGAAATATTCTTTTAAATATAAAAATTTTTAAAATGACAATGTTATAAGAGTTATTGATTGTCCATTTTTAACCAAGCGGTATCATAAGGTCTTAGCAGCATTGTCATTTTTTTGTTTGTTGTAGATATTGAAACTTTTATTTTACGTTTATTTAGCAGGTCAGTAAGCATTATATCTTTATCGCCTGTCCAGATTGAATCTGTCGGTAGTTCAATTTCCGCACGTATTTTTTTATTAGATAAGTTATTTATAATAATTACTTTGTCATCATTATATGATCTTGTATATGCAAAGATTTCAGGACTTTTAGTTTTTACTTGGGTAAAAGACCCTCTTGAAATTACTGGATTTTCTTTTCTTACTTTAATAAGTTGTCTTACTCTTTTATATACTTTACTGTCTTGTTGTGCGTTATAGAAATTTTTTGCTCTGATTGCTCCTCGGTTTATATCTCTGCTATCAAAGTAGGAGAGTAATTCTGTGCCGTTTTTGCTACTTTTATTTTTTTCTTTCATTTCTCTTAAACGTGCAAATCGTTTTGCGTTATAGAAATTGTTTTGGCTTGCTATCTCATCTCCATAATAAATGATTGGAATTCCCGGAAGTGACATTAGAATCGAAAACGCCATTGAAATTCTGTCAGGATCGTTATCAAGGAAATTAGCCATTCTTCCGCTGACTCCGAACCCTTTTCTAAATTCTGCTCCTTTAGGTTCCAAATCTTCATAGATTAATTCCCTCGTCTTTTTATTGACCATTTCTAAGGTTAATTCATCGTGGACTCTTAAGAATATAGCCCAAGATGCAGTAGATGGAATGTCTGGAGTCTGTTTGTGAGCTTTCCAAAAATATTTGCTGTCTGCAGTAATTAATGATGCCCAAATTGCCGGCATGTATGGAAAATGGTATGCAATTTGAACTTCATCTGTTCGTTTTAGTTCTTTTGCTTTATTTGCAATGGTTTCATTGATTGTTCTTTCTTTGCCAAAGTATGGAAGTATTTTGCTTGGTAATTGACAAGCTTCAGCTTGAATAACTGATCTTGGAGCTATTGCTTGTAAAAATAAGCTAAGTAATTTAATTGTTTCATGTGTTCTTGGCAAGTTTTCGGCATTAGTACCGTTTTCCTTCATTAAATATGGAATTGCATCCATTCTGAATATATCAATACCTAAATTTGCCCAAAAAGTTATTGTTTCAAGATTGTAGTATAAAACTTCAGGGTTTTCCCAGTTTATATCAAGCTGGAACGGATAAAAAGTATGGTAAAGATAATAATCTTGATTGTTTACTGTTATTTTACGATAGTTGTGTTCAGTTTGCTCAGGGAAAATAAGTCTTCTTTTTGAAATACTTCCGTCTTCTTCTTTATATTCTACAACCCAGCCGAGTTTTTCATCTTTATATTTGGTAAATTCCGGCATTTTATCTTTTACAACAAAATAATGAAGTTTATCTAAATCTCCGTTGGTAGCTTGTTTGAACCATTCATGCTGGTCTGAAAAATGGTTTAATACTAAATCAGCTTTTATTTTAAAGCCTTTTTCTCTGGCTGCAGAAATAAACTGCTTAAATTCGTTAAGTCCGCCTAATTCTTTTCTTACATTTCTCGGGTTTCTGACATCAAAACCGGCATCACACATAGGTGAATCTGCAAATGGAAGGATATATATGGTTGTCACTCCCAAATCTTTTAAATAATCAAGCATTCCTATTGTATCTTTAAAGGTATTTGGCTTTATTGTTGAACTCACACCGAATTGGTCTGCATAAAACATATATATTATTTCATCTTTGTACCAATCTGACGGTCTGTTTAAGTCATCTTTTAAAAGATATTCAGGTCTTTGGGCTTTTGCTTTTTGGGCAAGCATATATATGTGAGAATAAATATCTTCGACATTTTCTGCTCCATATATTTTTTTTATACAGTCTTTCATTTCCTTTTCAATTGATTCCGGAATTGCTCGTTCAGTTAAAGATATATTAATTTTCTGATTTTCTTTTATCTCTTGAACTGCATTTTCAGCCATGGTAATTGGCGTAATAAAATTAAATATAAACAAGCACGCTAAAATTAAGGCTGTATATTTATTAATATTCATTGCATATCCCCTATGTTTCACATTTGATATTATTATTATATATTAAATAAAAATCATTATTGTATATAATTGTAAATATTTTGCCTGAGTGGCTAAAAGATTATAAAATTTTATTAAACTTATGGGGGGAGTATGAAGTCATCTATTTCAAAAAGAAATTTGTTTTTTCTCATTTTAATCGGTTCGATATTGTTTTTAGCTGTTATTTTTGTAATTTCAATGATGATTTTTGTGCCAAAAACTTATTTTGCATTTCCCGGTGCTGAAGGTTTTGGGGCTTATATTCAAGGTGGGCGTGGCGGTAAAGTCTATCATGTAACAACTCTTGAAGATTCATATAAAGAAGGTACTTTGCGTTATGCTGTATCTCAAAAAGGACGTAGAACTGTTGTTTTTGACGTTTCAGGTATTATATCGCTTAATGCTCCTCTTGAAATAAAAGACAGTTATATAACTATTGCTGGTCAGACGGCTCCGGGGGATGGAATTTGTATTAAAAATTATCCGTTTATTATAAATGCTGATAATGTAATTATAAGATTTTTACGTTTTCGTTTGGGAGATGCGAGTCAAAATTCGGCTTTGATTGTGCAAAACAGACAAAGAATTATGATTGACCACTGTTCAATTAGTTGGTCTACTATGCAAAATATAAATATTCAAGGCAATGCACTTTTAACAATGCAATGGTGTATTATCAGTGAGGCTTTGAATAGAACAAGTGAAGGGTATAATGGTGCCGGAGCCAAGCTCGGCGGACTTTCTTCCTCATTCCATCACAATCTTTTCGTAAGTAATGCCAGACAAAATCCGTATTTTGAAAACATTAGTCTAAAAAGTTCATCATTTATGCAGTTAGTTGATTTTAGAAACAATGTAATCATAAATTGGGAGGATAATTCTTCGGAGGGTATTCTTAAAGGCAGATTTAATTTGGTTAATAATTATTATAAAAGCGGACCTGCTTCTTTGCTTCCTACCCGCAGTCAGATTATAAGATTGTATGAGGATACTCAAAAAGTTGATAATACACCAAATACCCCTAATTTATATCTTTACGGTAATTTTGTTTATAACAACCCTCTGCATACAAACGATAATTGGATGGGGGTATATCCTAACCAACAATATATAAAAGAAGGTAAAAATCCTTATCTTTCTTGGAGACAATTCTTCCATGCTCCGGTGACTTTGCATTCTGCAGATAGAGCTTTCAAAAATGTTCTGCGTTATGCTGGTGCCTCAAAAACGAAAGATGATGTTGATATACGTCTTGTATTAAATATTACTACTGATAAGTTCCCTCATGAAGGTTCAATGGGTAGTTCCGGTGGAATAATTGATTCTCCTAAAGATGTTGGTGGATATCAAAAGTATGATTCCTTAAAAGCTCCAAAAGATACTGATGGTGATGGAATTCCTGATCAGTGGGAACGTAGAAACGGGTTAAATCCTAATAATCCTAATGATGGAAGTGAGTATAATCTTATTCAGAAAGATTACACCAATCTTGAGGTATATTTAAACAGTCTTGTTGATAACATTACGCATAATCAAAATAAGATGCCAATGCCATCAAAAGATTTATTTTGGCTCTATATGCTAAAAATGGTTAATTTCTTAAAAGCATAAAAAAAGCTCTCAAATTGAGAGCTTTTTTTATTTTTGTTTTTAATCATATAATTATTATTTTGTAGGCATTCTTCCACAAGATTTATCTTCATCACAGAAGCCTAATCTCTCGCATTTTGGTACTAAATAAGGTTTTAGCCAAGGTTCTTCTTTTATTAATTCATCACACATTTTTTTGACAAGGAGTCTTATCTCATATTGAGCTCGAGTACAGAGTCGTAAGTTTGCAAGGTGAATCATTTCTCTTAAATTTAAACTTGCAACCATAGAACTTGCAGCCGCATTTGGTAGTACAAATCTCGCATCTTCTGCGGGTATTCCTGCATCAACAAACTCTTGATATTGTTCTGAAATTTTACCCATGAAAGAAATAAATTTATTTTTGAGTTCTTCATTTTTAGCTATTGTTGGAGGAATTATAAAGTCAAATTGACCTTTTTCCTTTACGTAGCGTTGTGATTTTTGAGAAAATGACATGTGTCTGTGACGTACCAGCTGGTGTGTACATGCTCTTGATACATTTGATATTGCAAAGCTTACTTGAATATGTTCTATTGTTGAATAATGTCCTGATGAAATTACTCTTTCAATGAGTTTTAACATTTTTTCTTTATCATCAGTGCTTTCATAAATATTTATCGGATAATCTGCACTATAACATGTTCTACAAGCAGTATAGACTGTCTTCAACATATTTTCCGGCTTCGATATAAGATTTACAACCGGTTGATTATTTCCTTCCATAAAACCTCCAAAATTCTATTTTATTATATCACAGTTATTTCTTTTTAGACAGATAATCTGTAATATTAAATATAGATAACAGTCTGTTAATGAATGGTTCATAGGTTTTAGAATTTTCCATATCTCTTGTCCAATCAAAAACATTGAGTTTTTTTGATGAAGTTTCCATAAAGAAAATTATACTGTTATCTTTAATGGAAGTTTTTATATTCTTTGCCTTAAAATTTAATCTTATACTTTCTATTAAAGAGAAAAATATCGGACTCAAAATATTTGGTTCATTAGTCTTATTTATATATAAATTGAATGTTTGTATTGGGGATTTTACTTTTCTTAAATATTTAGCTGCAACTTTATTTGATTTATCTTTATAAGGTATAAGCACGGCATGACCGTCATAAAATTTTTGTTCTTTTATTATTTCAATTATTACACCCTTATATTGATCTGCAGAATTTACAAATATCATAATGATATATGACAGTAAAAGAGTCATTCCGAATATATAAGCAACAATAGTTTGGAAATAAGTAATGTTATTAGCCATAAAATTAGCTACTGCAAGTACTATAAATCCTCCAAAAAGAAGAACTAAATAATAGTCATTTGGTTTCATTCTGAAGAAGGAATTTTCCCTTATTGTAATAGAACAACCGTTTCTTGTAGTTGAATATTTTGTACCTATGTCATTTGTGTTTTTTAGTACAAATAGCCCGCCTAATGTAATTCTTGCATTATAGCGAGTCAGCTTATCAAAACTCGGAAATATTAATGCCGATTTTAATTTATCAATAAGCTGATTTTGTTTAAGGTTGGATATATAATTACTTTTCTTTATTCTGAACATAGAAAGAATTTGCTCTTCAAGTTCCAAACTCTCTTTTGTGCAATGTTCACCATGCTCAAACAAAGCTTTATTGAACGAAGTGTTTAATTTGATTACATTTGAAGTTATATCTTTTTCTTCATTAATTTTGTCAGGACAAAAATAATAGTAAAGAGATATAATCGGCAATAACGAACCGCAAACTATAATACTGGCTATGGCAATGGTGCTATCTTTCGGTGTTGCTGGATGTTCTAATACGAAAAAAATGTAATACATTGCAGCAGGAATTATTAGGGAAATAATCCCCTCTAAAGCCAAAATAAACCTTTTTTTATTAAACTGTTTTATTTTTGGTGAAATTGTTGATGAAAACTGAGCTTTAAATTCATCTTTAATTTCAGCACTACTTTTATCTACCGTGTTTAGCATAATAATATTATAATACCACTTTTTTATAAAAAGTGGTATTTTGTAAATATTTTTTAATAAAAAACTTAATATTTAACCTATTTGTTTCCGTAACGTTTATTGAATCTTTCAACACGACCTTCAGAGTCAAGAATTTTTTGTTGACCTGTATAGAACGGGTGACAAGCGTTACAAATTTCAACTGTTATATTATCTACAACTGAACCTGTTTCAATTTCGTTACCGCATACACATTTGATAACTGTTTTCTTATAATCAGGGTGAATACCTTGTTTCATTATTTTACCTCTTTCCTTTTCTCAAGATTCCAAACTTGATATTAATTTACATTCGACTATTTATATAATACTACGGAAAAATAAAAGTGCAAGTATGTATTGAAAAAGATATTAATATAGTATATAATAAGAAATGTAATATGAAGGAGGTATAAAATGAAAAAACAAGTATCAGTGTGGATTTTGGGATGGGGCAGCTCAAATCTAAGCTAGGAAAGAGTTGTAGATTCTATTCAATTTGTTTTCTGTCCGGTTTTACACTTACTGAAGTGCTAATTACACTTGGTGTTATTGGAGTTGTTGCAGCGATTACGTTACCTAGTTTGAAAATTTTTACTCAAGGTAAACAGTTTCAATCATGATTTAAGAAAACTTTATCAGTTATATCGCAAGCCGTTGCTTTGAATGTGTCGCTTTCAGGTTATGATTTTAGTCAAGCGTATGAAACAAATCAATCTTTACAGACTGATGGAAAGTCTGCATCTGTTTATAACATATTTAAGAAGCGAACTAAGATGTTAGAAAACTTAAATAATGATGCTTGGCAAAGTGGTAGTGCTTCTTTTGGTGCAAGTAATAATTATACTATTTATTTTAATGATGGAGCAGTTTTAACTTTTGAAAAATCAGCAGCTTCTTGTACCAAAAATAATCCTTGCTATGGAGTTATTGATGTTAACGGAAGAAAAAACCCTAATAAAACGGTAGCATGTGACTCTACCACTTCTAATTCAGGCTGTATTGTATCAGTACCAACAGATATATTTCCTGTAAAACTGTATGATAGAATGATTATGCCTGCTACTGAGGCTGGAATGTATGTATTGTATGGTGATGGTAAGCCTAAGAGTGGAATAGTATCAAATGAGAATTCTTCTTCTGGCAGTTCTCAAGGCGGAAGCTCTTCAAGCAGCGGTTCCTCAGGAAGTGGGTCATCTGGCGGAAGTTCTTCGGGCAGTGGATCCTCAGGAGGCGGGTCTTCTGGTGGCGGACTTGCTGATGGTGAGCGGCCGCCAATTATAATAGATTAATGCGATAAGTTTATTTTTATTTATGGTACAAGATTTCATATTTTAGTCAATTTTTGATAAGATGTGAAGTTTTGTACCTTTTCTGTCCTCTGTTTGCATGAGAATTTTAGGTTAATATTATATAAAAAGTTGATGTGAATATATTTTTATTTTGACATAATAAATCTGTTGCTGTTTAGCGTATTTTTTATAGGTGGTTTTGATAATATGAATTTACATGAACAATGCTTGCTCCGCTATCTTAAAAATCCCGATGAACTTTCTTATTCTACAGAAATTTTAAAGCTAAATAATTTTATTCTTGAAAAAAGGTTTATTGTTAAAAATTTTGTTGCCAAATCTTCTATTATCAATTATACTGATAATATAGATTTAGGATAAAATTAATATGCTAAAGAAAATTCTATATACTATTTGGTTATTTTTATTTTGCTTGGTTATTTTTATAAGTGTCAAAAGTGCAAATTTTAATGCTTTTATTAATGTTATAGAAAACAGAACTTTCGACTTAAGGCAAAATGTCATGGTCAATAATAAGGCAAAACTGCCAAATAAGAATATTGTAATAATTGCTGTAGATGATGCTAGTTATGAATATATTTTGGATAGGTATGGCGAATGGCCTCTATCTCGTGATATTTATGCTAAATTGGTTGATTATATTGAAACACAAAATCCTCAAAGTATTGCATTCGATTTAATGTTCGTTAAATCCATGAAAAGTCAACCGCAAGCTGATAATATTTTAATTAATTCATTTAAAAAGTATGATAATCTTTTTACAGCTATGAATTTAGATAATCAGCCTGCAGATTTGAGAATTCCTCCTGTATTACCTGAGAAAATCTCTGTTGATGTTGATAATTTGTCAAAAAATGTTGATTTTAATAATCAAACATACAAAAATTGCCGTTTAATTTTACAAGGTATTTTAGATTCTACTTCTAATATTGGAATGATAAATGTTTCTCGTGCTGAGGACGGAATATTACGAAAAATGCCTTTGTTCGTTAAATATCAAAATAAATTTTACCCTCAGCTCGGATTTAAGGTAGGTATGCAGTATCTTAAATCAAAGGGTAATTTATCTGTTGATAAGTTAGTTATTGATAAAAATTCTAATTTGATACTAGGTGATAGGAAAATATTTTTAGATGAAGACGGAAGTGCTATTTTGAATTGGTATGGGCCGACGGCGACTTATGAGCATATTCCTCTTTATAAACTTATTAAAATAGTCAATGGAGAATTGAAAAACCAAAATTATGATTTTAAAGATAAAATAGTCTATTTTGGAACAACCGCCTCCAGTTTATTTGATATAAAAACTGTTCCGGTAAGTCGTATTTATCCGGGAGTTGAAGTTCAGGCAACTTATGTAAATAATTTAATTGATAATAATTTCATTAAAAAAACTGATAAAATAGTTACTGTAATTGCCGGTGTTATACTCGCTGTATTAACTGGTATTATCGTTATGAAGTTAACCTCTGCTTTCGTTGCATCTTTAGCTTCATTATCAATTTATTTAATATATGTTCTTTCTTCTTATTATGCAATGAAATTCTTTAATTTATGGATTGAGCTTGTATATCCGTTAATTTTAGCTCTTGTTGCTTTTATTTCAGCACTTGTTGTTAAATATTTCATTAAATCTCGCGATTTTGAACAGCAATATAAACTTGCTACAACTGATGGACTTACAGAGCTTTATAATCACAGATATTTTCAAGAACAAATGAAAAGACAAATTGAAAATTCTAAACGATATGAAACAGAATTTTCTATGATTATTTTGGATATAGATTTCTTTAAGAAGTTTAATGATACGTTTGGGCATCAAGCTGGGGATGCTGTTTTACGTCAAGTCGCCCAAACTTTAAAGAAAAATGTTCGTGCAACTGATATTGTTTGCAGATATGGTGGTGAGGAAATGAGTATTATCTTGCCGAATACAGGTAAGGATGTTGCGTACTCTACTGCTGAAAAAATTTGTCACAGAATTTCCGATAAAAAATTTAAACTTTCAAATGATAAGGAAACGTCTGTAACAATCAGCTTGGGCGTTGCTACTTTTCCTTATGACGGTCAATCTGCATCTGATATCATTGACTCCGCGGATAAACGTTTGTATAATGCAAAAAATAACGGTAGAAATCAGGTAGGTAAATAAGAGGTGCTTTATTATGGATAAAATTAAGTATACTTTAACTTTAGATGATTGCAGAGATTATGTTAAATATCAAAGAAAAATTCCAAGACTCAGAAAATTTGTTTTTAAACAATTCAGACCATTGATTATATTATTTTTTATTATCGTTTTGTTTAGTGTAGCTATGGAAGTGAATTTTTTCTTTAAGGCATTTCACTATGTAAGCGGAGAGTATTCAATGACATTTACGGAATTGTTAAAGTCTGATTTTGCTGGGCTTTTGCTTGACGGTATTGCTGATCATTTCTGGAATATGAATTTACCTATTTTTGTTACTTGGGCTGTTATCTTTTTGGTAGCCTGGATTATTTCAAAAAATGATCTTTTCCACGCAGAATCTAGTAAAGTTTTTAACGGTCTAAAAAATCAGTCGTTGGATATTGAAATTACTCCGCAGGATGACGGGTTGTACTGTAGTGGAAAGAATATTTCTGCTTTGTATAAATGGAAAGATATTATTGATATTTATGATACTAAAAAGTCTTATCTTGCTTATGTAGCTGAAAGTTCAGCTATAATAATCCCGAAACGAGCATTTCCTATGGAAGAAGAGTCTGAATCTTTTTATAATTATGTAAGCAATAATTTAAACAGAAAGTAATAAGTCTAAAGTTTTTAAAATATTATCATAATTATCTTCGGTTACAAGAATGCTGCGAATTTTCGCAGCATTCTTTATTCCTGCGATATAATAAGGGTAAAATTTTCTGAAAAATTTAATGCCGACTTTTTCTCCTCTGAGTTTAATTTCTTCATCCAAGTGCCATTTAAGCATGTCAAGTCTTTTTTCTAAGCTTGGAGGTTGTATAAATTCACCTTTATGTAAATATTGTTCAATTCTATATAGAAGTGTCGGATCTCCTAATACCCCTCGACCGATTGCAATTCCATCGGCTTTAGATGTTTCAAGACATTCTAGTGCTGTCTCAATAGATGTGATATCTCCGTTTGCAAATACTGGAATATCAATATTGTCTTTTAGTTTTCTTATACTTTTCCAGTCGGCATTTCCGGAATACATTTGAGAACGGGTTCTGCCATGTATTGTTATAAATTCCGCACCTGCTTTTTGCATTTGTTGTCCGAATTCTACAAAATTTAATTCATCAAAAGTATAGCCAAGTCGGAATTTTACACTTACCGGCTTATCTGTGCCGTCTTTTACGGCTTTTACTAAATCTGCAGCCAACGATGGATTTCTCATTAATGAGCAGCCGTCTTGACTTTTTACAACTTTATTTACAGGGCAGCCCATATTTATATCTATCATATCTGCAATAGGGCTAAGGTATTCTGCTGCAGCTTTCATTAGGTGAGGTTTATGCCCGCTGATTTGATAAGATATCGGAGAATGATTTTCGTCTCTTTTAATAATGTCGCCGCCTTTTACTTGGGCAAGAAATTCAGAGCTTATCATTTCTGTTGTCAAAAGACAGCTTTTTGAATGTTTTCTTATCAAACTTCTTAGTACATAATCTGTTATACCTGCCATTGGTGCAAGTGATACTCTGCTTTGGATTAAGTGGTGAACTATATTATTTGACATATTGTTTTAATTCTTCCATGCGTGCTTTTGCATATTGTTTGTATTCATCATCAGGAGCATTTGAATTTGCAAATACAGAATAGTAATTATATGCTTCTTTATATTTTTCAAGTGTATCATAATCTGCAGCAATCATATAGTTAAGTATTAAAAAGTCTGTAGAATTTAGAGATAGAACTTTTTTGAAATCGGCGATTGCTTCATTTAATTTCTTTTGAGCATCAAAAATCATACCGCGATAGTACAGTGCATAAGTATTATTTGAGTCTGAGGTTAGGATTTTATTTAATAATGCAAGGCTTTCATCGTATTTTTGAGCATCATAAAATTCTATTGCATCATTGAGAGCTGTAGCTTTATTTTGTTCTTGAATTTGTCCTAAAAGTTCTTGAGCTTGTTGGTTATTTTTGTTAAGAGCTATTGCTTTTTTTAGGTATGTTTCAGCATCTACATATCTTTCATCATCTGCATATAAAGCACCTATATAGTATGCGATTTCAGAGTCTGTTGGTTTTAGGGATAGAGCTTTTTTGTAGTATTCAATTGCATTAGCGTTATCGTCCATATTTTGATATGCAGAGGCTACTCCAAGCATTGTATCTACTGTTGCCGGTTGTATTTTTAGGTATTCTGTTATAGCTTTTTGATATTCTTTATTGTTGTAATATTCAGCAGCTTGTGAAAGTTTAGCATTCATTGCTCCTTCTTTAATGTTACCCATTGTTGTCGCGATTTGTGTATTGTTAGGGAATTTTGTTTTGGCGATATTTAGTGTATTAATAGCTGCGTCATAATTTTCTTTCTGATTTTGTGCTATGGCAAGATTGATATAAACTTCACCTGTTGTATCAGACTTTAGTAATTCATTATAAATTGTGATTGCGTCATCAAGTTTATTTTGTTTGTGAAGGTCAAGTGCGTAAGTATATAGCATTCCTGACATATCCTGTCCGTTTGCATTCTTTTTGACGTATTCGATATATTGAGCTACGGGCATTGATTTTTTAGCACTTTCAAATATTCCGTTTTGAGCTTCAGTATTTGCAGGGTCAAGTGCCAGCACTTTTTTATATGCGGCCTGTGCTTCTTTTACGTTGCCTAATGCAGCTAGGCATTGAGCTTTATAGATATTTGCATTCAGGTTATCCGGATATAAAATCAAAACTGAATCATAAGCTATAATGGCAGTTTTATAATCTTCTTTTTGTTGATAAAGGGTGCCTACATTTATTCTTGTATTGATATTTGAAGGATCAAGTTGTTCGGCTTTTTTGTAATATGCTAGAGCCTCATCTAGTTTATTTTGTTTTTGTAAAATTGCACCTAAGTTAGATGTCAAGTCTGAATCCGATGGATTGGCTTCAAGTTTTTTCTTATAAATTCTTTCTAATGAGTATAGAACATCTTTATTATCAATGCTTTTTGTTAATATATAATTGTATTCTTCAACTGCGGCTTCTTCCTGATCAAGTTTATCCAGAAGCTTTGCATAGGTAAGTCTAAGCGGGATATCCGTTGGTGATACGGAAATGGCTTTTCTGTAATACTCAGCTGCTTTAGGGTCATTGCCCAGTAATCTCATAATATCACCGATTTGTTCGTAACTGTCTTTTATGAGATTTTTATCCCCTAGTGATTGGTTGAATTCGTAGGCTGCAGCTGCAAAATTGCCTTCTGCACGAAGCTGTTTGGCTGTTTCATAGCGTGATTGAGGGCTTGTATTGAATTTTAATACAGACAGACACTTGTTAAGATTATTTGTAACAGGAGCTATTCCTTGAGCGGAGCTTTTTGCTTGATTTGAATTAGGGTAGTACATCATATAAAATAATGCACTTCTGTAGTCATCTGCGGCTTTTTCCCAACTTTTTTCGTTATTAGCATAGTAGGCTCCTCTTGCTAAATATGAATTTATAAGCCCTATTCTGGCAGAGTTGTCTAAATAGTTTATTCTAAGTGCATTTTTAAATTCTGTGACAGCTCCTGAATATTGATAGTTCGAAAGATACTGCTGTCCTAAATCAAAATGCTCTTTGAAGTCTGCAAACGCAGGTGTCATAATACAGAGTAAACTAATTATTGCAAAAAAAGATTTTTTCATATAGTAAGCCCTCTTTATCATTATATAATAATACAACAAAATTTAATTGTATATCACATTGTCGTTATACAGTTTTACAATTTAATAAATTTTAATGTTTTATTTCAGAGTTGATGGCGGAATCTTAGTTTTTTCATATTTCTTTATAAGTCTTGGCAGCCAATCAGCAAGCAAAATATTATATTTTTTTATGAATTTTTCATCATAGATTCTGCAATTATATGTACCTGTCGAATAAAACGCAAAATCATTGTCTTTTTTTACATGCATGATTTCAAACTCGTCTAATTCTTCACCTTTTTTTAATAATCTAACTTTGTGCCAGGCCGAATTATTATATAAAAATTCAAGTTCTTTATTCCCGTTTTTAACGCTTATTTTAACAGTTTCAGGAGTTGAAGGATTGTAAAATTTATGTGCTATTTCTGCACATTTTGTAACAGAAACTTGATTTTCTTTGGTTAAAAATTCTTTTGGTTTTATTAATTTACCTAGTGCTTGATCAATTTTATCTATCCAGCTTCCGTTAAAATTCGGGCTTCTTCTAATTGGGGTATTTGTATCTATTCTCATTTTATTTTCCTTTTCTTCTGAAATTCTATCTTGCTAAATTTATAATTACAAGTCTACGTTGCAGAATGTAATAAAATAATGTATAATAGTAATTGAAAAATGATTTGATATTTATAAAAGGAGGATATATGCAAAAATCGCTGATAGAAAGAATTTCGGGGGGGGGGGCTACCAACTAACAGTTAGGACAAGCATTTCCGACTTAGACCTCCGATTTGATGAAAAGAGCTGAAAAGTAAGCCGTGCCAAGTGTCACGGTGATTTTTGTTTGAAATTTTAGAAAAGCATGTAATAAAAATGAACGGAGTACTTATGAAAAAGATAAATGCTTTCACCTTAGCCGAAGTATTAATAACTTTAGGCATAATAGGAATAGTAGCAGCAATGACTTTACCTACAGTGATAAATAATTACAAAAAACAGGTTATCGCGTCAAAACTTGCAAAATTTTATACCATCATGAATCAGGCTTTAGTACGCTCAAAAGCCGAAAAAGGAGAACTTATATTTAAACAAGAAGCATTGACTGACTCCGAATATTTAACGGCATGGTACAGAGATAATATCACTAAATATATAAAAACAATTTATGAAGAAGGGTTTGACAAAAGTAATACATATTACAAAGCAATCTTTATTGACGGAAGCGGGTTTAATAGCTATTACTCCGGTACAAAACCTGATGGTTCAGAAGGTCTTGGCAATATATATATTTTCTATTGTATTGATTACAAAAGTTGCAAAAATGGCAGTTTTGACGGGATAAATAGTTTTTTGTTTATAGCAATTCCCGATGAGGCAAGGATAACAACTTATGGTACAAAAAGTGCACATTCTCAACTGGTAAAAGATTGCGGCACTAAAAACAGACAATGGGGTTGTGCAACTTTAATTATGCAAAATGGCTGGAAAGTCCCTGATGATTATCCTTTGTTAAAATAATTATGCAGACAAAGTAAAGATTTCATAGATTTCCTCGTCTGAGAGTTCTGTAATAATCTTTTCACCTTCGTATACAGCAAGATCAGCGAGTTCTTTCTTAGCTTTTAACATTTCGTCGATTTTTTCTTCAAAAGTCCCTAAAGTAATCATTCTGTGAACCATTACATTCTTATCCTGACCGATACGATATGTTCTGTCTGTTGCCTGATCTTCAACCGCAGGATTCCACCATAAGTCATAATGGATTACGTTTGTTGCACTTGTTAAGTTCAGACCCGTACCTCCGGCTTTTAATGATAAAATCATTACTTTTGAGTCTTCTTCGTTTTGGAATTTATTAATTAATTCTTCACGTTGAGGTACGGTGAGTGAGCCGTGGAAGAATAGAGGTTCTGTGCCGCATTCTTCTGTAATTACTTTTGTTAAAATGTCGCCCATTTCTTTATATTGAGTGAATATAAGCGTCTTTTCTCCATTATCAATAATACTTTGGACTGTTGAAATACATTTATCCATTTTCCCTGAAAGCTCTCTGCTCATTTCACCTGATTTTAAGAACTGATATGGGTGGTTACAGATTTGTTTCAAGGCTGTAATAAGTTTGAATATATTTCCGCGTCTGTTGATTCCTGAGAATTCACTTATCTTCGCCATCATTTCATTAAGAGTTTTTTCATAAAGAACTGCTTGAGGTTTTGATAAGTAGCAGTATTCGTTGAGTACCATTTTTTCTGGTAAGTCTGAAATAACGTGTTTATCTGTTTTAAGACGTCTTAGAACAAACGGTGATACTGACATTTTTAATTTAGCTGCACGAGAATTTTCTTTAAATCTTTCAATAGGTATTGCATAGCTTTTTTGGAATTCCCGTAGTGAGCCTAAGTATCCTTGGTTTATGAAGTCAAAGATACTCCATAATTCGGTTAGTCTGTTTTCTACAGGAGTACCTGTCATAGCAACTTTTACTTCAGCTTTCAACGTCTTAATAGCAAGAGTCTGTGCGGTATCAGGGTTTTTGATATTTTGAGCTTCATCTACAATTACCATACCCCAAGTATGTTTTTTCAACTCTTCGACATCAATTCTCATAATTGCGTAAGTTGTAAGTATTACATCATGATTTACGTCCAGCTTTCTTTCTGCACCATGATAGATTACTGCATCAAGGTTTGGGGCAAACATTTGTAATTCTTTCATCCAGTTACCCATCAATGTAGTCGGGCAAATTACCAGTACAGGTTTTTTCAGCGTTCCTTCCTCTTTCATTTTAAGGATTAAGCTTATAATCTGAATTGTTTTACCAAGTCCCATATCATCAGCCATACATACGCCAAAACCTTTTGATACATTTGTCCAAAGCCATTTTAGCCCTGTTTGCTGATAAGGTCTGAGTTCCCCATTTAAAGATTCAGGCGGAGTTACTTCTATAGGTTTTGTGAAGTCCTGAATGACTCTTGCAAATGCATCATCATAATCAAATTCATACTGAGCTAATTGTCCTGACATGGAAGCATGTATCAGCTCCATTCTTGACATTGATTTAAAGTTTGCTTTTGCAATTTGTTCAAAGATTTTTTTGCTTTCTTCTTTATCAATCAGTACATATTTATTTTTGTATTTTATTAATCCGTTACTGCTTTCTACAAGTTTATTGAATTCTTCAAGTGAAATTTTTTCGTTGCCGATTGCAATTTCATAAGAAAAATCAAGAATATCCTCTAATGACATCTTAGATGATGATGTATTATTGAATAAGTCTGCTAAATCTTTTGAACGTGAAGCTTTTACTTTTGCATTAATTGAGGCTCTCGGAATTACAATATTTACAAGCTCTTTTGGTAAAATAACTTCAATTTGGGCTTTTTGAAGATAGTATGCAGTCTGTGTAATGATTTTGTAGACTTCATTTAAGTTCAAATCAAGTGCCAGTTTTTCTTCATCTTCAAATAAATCTTCCAGTTCAGGCATATAACGTATTGCATAGTTTAGTTGCTTTTCAACGATTTTTGCAATATCTGATGATTGAGCATCAAAAATAGTATCTTTGTGATATAAATCATCTATTAAAACACTCTCATTAGTTTTGCGATTTTTGATGTAGACTTTTAGTCTAAACAGCTCGTCTTCAACTTTATCTATTTTAAAGAATGGTATTACGTCATATTTTCCGAGATATAATTCATCGAACCATTGTGAAATATTCTCTGCTATATCGACTCCACGCATTTGAGCTTTTTGTTCAAGGTCTTTTATCATATAAGTTCCTGATTTCACATCTTTAAACTTATATGCCTTAATACCTAAAAATTTATAAATAACATAATTCATATAGTTATGAATAAAATCATTTACAAAATTCTCAGGTTTTTCCCCCTTGATAAAAAGCTTTTCCGGAATATGTTCTTCAAACTGGTTGATAATTCTTGCAACCTGCTGGTTTGGAATAATCGGTTCATACACAATTTTGAACATTGAACCTTTTATTTTTACTGTCGGAATGAAATATAGTTTTTCAATTAACTTCATAACGAAATGTGCGAGGGTATTCATATAGATAAAAGTCGGGGTGAGTGATTCCATATCAATAATATCGCCAAATCCGCCGAAATAGTCCATAACCAAATCAAGGCTCATTGCATATCCGACTTCATTTCCCAAAACTTGTGATTTAAAGCGGAATAATGAACCTTTTGATTTTAGGTAATATTCAAAATTGTTTGTCGGAGTTACGAAAAATGAAAGTTTACCGTTTTCATTTACCAGATAGAAATTTGTATTTCTTGCAGGTGAATGCGGACTTACGAAAACATCCTTAAATTCATCTTCTACAATTTGATATATAAGACTCAGTGTGTATCTGAAATCTTTATTTTTAAATCCTTCAGGGTTTTCTGAAAGGTTAAAAAATAACTCATCAATATTGTTCTTTTTCAATGTAAAATCGATATTTAAGGTGTTTTCTTCTGTCATACTTTCAATCTTTCGTTGTTTTTATTTTATTAATGATTCACATTCCATTTCTTCAGGTTTTTTAATATCAAGAAGCTCAAGCACTGTAGGTGCAATATTGCATAATGCTCCATCTTCTTTTAGTTGGAGATCTTTTGGCCCGTTGATTATTACAAACGGAACTTTATTTGTAGTGTGAGCTGTTTGAGGTTTATTTGTTTCAGCATTTACCATAACTTCGCTGTTGCCGTGGTCAGCTGTAAGAAGCATAACGATATCATTTTTCTTACAAGCTTCTGCAATTTTACCTACACACTCATCAACAACATGGCAAGCCTTAGTCGCAGCTTCGATAACACCTGTATGACCTACCATATCAGGGTTTGCAAAGTTTACGAGGATAAATCCGTATTCAGGGTTTTCGATTGCTTTTAATACATTGTCACAAACTTCCGGAGCACTCATTTCAGGCTGCAAATCGTAAGTTGCAACTTTTGGAGATGGTACCAAAACTCTTGTTTCATGAGCTTGTGGCTCATCAATTCCGCCGTTAAAGAAGAATGTAACGTGAGCATATTTTTCCGTTTCAGCAGTTCTGAATTGTTTTATGCCGTTTGCTTCCAAAACATCACCTAATATATTTACAAGATGCTCCTTTGGAAATGCTACAGGGAATGTGAAGTCTTCATTGTAGCTTGTCATTGTAATGTAGCAAATATTTTTTAGGACTTTCTTTCTTTCAAATCCGTCAAAATCTTCAAACATAAGAGCTTTTGAAATTTCTCTTGCTCTATCAGGTCTGTAATTAAAGAAAATTACAGCGTCATTATCGTGAATTCTGCTTTCTTCTCCGCCAATTACTGTTGGAAGTACGAATTCATCATTATCGCCTCTTGCATAAGATTCTTTTACTCCCTCACAAGCTGACGCACTATGTTCGCCCTCACCTAATAATAAAGCGTTATATCCTTTTTCAACTCTATCCCAACGATTATCTCTGTCCATTATATAGTATCTTCCGATAATTGTTGCAACAGGAGGAAGATTATATTTCTTTAACTCTTCTTCTACTTTTTCTAAGTATGTGCAAGCACTTTGAGGAGGTGTATCACGTCCGTCTAAGAATGCGTGTACGTAAACTTTTTTCAACCCTTCATCTGCAGCTAATTTGATTAGTGCCATTAAGTGATCAAGTGATGAATGTACTCCGCCTGTTGATACAAGTCCAAAAATATGTAGTGCTGAATTATTTTTCTTAGCGTGATTAATTGCCATTAAAAATCTTTCATTCTTAAAGAAAGAACCGTCTTTGATTGCTCTGTTAATTTTAGAAAGATCTTGATAAACAATTCTTCCTGCACCTAGGTTAAGGTGTCCTACTTCGCTGTTACCCATTTGCCCTTCAGGTAATCCTACATATTCGCCATCTGCGTGTATTGTGATTGACGGGTAATCTTTTTCTAACTCATCAACATGTATCGGATTTGCAAGTTTAGTCGCATCATATTCAGGGTGATTTTTACTAATACCCCAGCCATCCATAATACATAATAAAACTCTTTTACTCATATCTATATCCCCTCTAGTGATTTTTTACAATGCTATAATTTTATCAGGAACATAAATTAATTACAAGAGTGTTTTTATTCGTATAGCTCTTTTAACATTTGAGCACTTGTTTTGCCTCCCTTTTCGACGAGTGATTTATTACTATCAGCATTTATATATGTGCGTTGTCCATCACTTACCACAGAAAATGCAAAAATGTCATATCCCCATTTATTTGGTTTTTTATGTCCGTTAATATCAAGCCAAAACAATCGCCAAGGCATTCCCGCATAAAATCCCATAATAGTCCCATCACTTAGAATCCACGTTGCATTTGTATTTTTTATGCGTTGTTCTGAATAATTTGCTACACCAGTTACGGAACCTGGTAAGTCATTTGGATCCTTATCAGGATTTTCGGTTGTATAAATTGTATCAGCTCCTTTCATATCTGGTATACAACCTTGTTCATAGGATTTATTATTGCATACTTTGATTACTTTTAATATTGTTTTCATTTCATTGAAGAGTTCATTACATTGTGTATTATTGCTATAACCAAAGCTTTCTACGCATTCTCCATTTTCATATTTTAAACATGTTCTGTCAATGTGATAATAACAATCGTACCATGTGCCGCCATTATTTACATAGCTTCTTGCAAGTGCATTTGAAACTGTGTTGTAAGCTTTTTTATATTGAGTTTTTAGAATTTGTTTTTCTGCTTTATTTTTAATTATTGGCAAAGTCATAACCGCAACAACACCGATTATCCCCAATGTAATCAGCACCTCTGCTAACGTAAATGCATTTTTATTCATTTATCCTCCGACTATTACTTATAATGTATATTTATATATATTATAACTTTATATTAGTTATAAGTCAACGTTTGTATAATTATAACTTATGGATAAACAAACATTATTAAAAAAATTTGGGAAGAATGTAAAAATTGAAAGAATTAAAAGAGATTTAACTCAGGAAAATTTTGCGGAAATTCTTGATGTAAATTCTAATTATATAGCTTGTATCGAGTGTGGACGTCAAAATATGTCATTAGGCAAGATTCTTGAGCTTGCTAATGCTCTTGGGGTAGATATTGAAGCTCTTTTAAAATTTAGTGATTAGTATAGTATTTGAACGTATACGGTTCTTGTTCTTGCTTTATTATCAAAATCAATTAAAACAATTTGCTGCCATTGACCGAGTTGTAAGGCCCCGTCTATAAGCGGGACGGTGGTATTATTTCCAACAATTGAGGCTCTTATGTGTGCATAACCGTTACCGTCGTGCCAGGTCTCATCGTGATGATAATCTTTTTCAACAGGTGCAATTTTATCAAGAGCTTCAGGTAAATCTTTTAAAAGTCCCGGTTCATATTCAATATTTGTAATTGATACGGTACTTCCTGCAACATAGACATGTACAACAGCGTTTTGCAAATTATGCTTATAAACTGCATTTTGCACCTGTCTTGTGATATCTTTTATTTCGGTATTACCTTTAGTATGGACAATAAACTTTTCATTAATTACTGTCATAATGTGTATCTGATATCTCCTCTTTTAACAAGTTTTCTGCCGTTAGCATAAGTTGCATAAGGGCTGTGTTTTTTTACTAAATCTCTGTAGTCTTCGCCTTCTTCTAGCTTAAATACGTTGAAGTCGGCACATTTTCCTACTTTTATTGAGCCTGTAGAATTATCCAGTCTTAGAATTCTAGCAGGATAAATAGTTAGGTATTTAATCAGTTCAACGACGTCTAAGTCACCATCTTTGTTTGCTTCAACCGCTTCTTTTAGCAGGCTGTAATCTTTATCAGCTTTGAAGCTCTGTGTTGAGAAACCGAAGTTTTGAGGAAAATATTTTAAAATAGTTTTTAAAGAGTACCCTCTATTGCAAATTTCTTCATTATAAGATGGTTGGTATATGAATTTAACACCTGTTTGAGCAAGAGCCTCTAATTCTTCTTCATTTGTATAATTTGCGTTAGCGACTATAACTTTTTTGGTAAGTACTTTTAAGTTGTTAAGGTAATCTACGGGATTTAAGTCTTTTTCATAAGGTGTAATTTTTCTCATACCCATAAACTTGTGAAGTAAATCAATATCAGAAAAATTATGTTCAAGCCATTCTATTTCATCTTTTGATTCTGCAAATCTTGTCATTAGAAGCATATTATGCTTTCTGCAGTATTTAGAGAATAATTCCCACAGCTTTTTGTGAACTCCTGATATTGAGTTAAGCATTATTCCGATATGGGTGTTTTCACCTTTATGCATCACAAGATCTTCTACTTTTGCACGAATTTCTTTGAATTGTTTTTTGCTTTTCATAGAAGTGTCAGCAAAGACTTCAAAGAAAAGATATGTTTTAATCGGCATTTTGTTTATGACATCAAAGTATTTAAATTCTTTTGATACCTGAGCGACACAGGTAGTCCCTGCTTTTATTGAAAGGTTTACGCCATCCTCAAAAGATTTAATTTTTTGATTTCTGTCCATTACAAAATATTTTGCAAGTATATTTGCCCATTTGCGTGAATATGAGTTTTGTGAAACTCCTGCAAATGTGTATTTTTCATTAAGGTTAATGAAAAATTTTTTAATTTTATTTTTTAGACCATGAGCTGTGGTGTTATTTTCATCGGTATATTGAAATTGAGTCAGTAAATCAATAAATCCCGGAGTGATTACAGCATTGCCAAGTTCTTTTACGTATTTTTCTTCAAAGTTAACTTGACTGTTAGGGATTATATCGATAATTTTACCCTCGTCTACGACAAGAGCCATATTCTCAAGAACTTGATCCTCAGATGTCAATATCCATTTAGATTTATAACACTTCATAATATCCCCTTTTTCAACTAATTTTAACTTAGTTAAACCAAAAATGCAATATCAAATTTAGAAGTTATCGGGATTGAATTCAGGGTATTCAATATCGAGATTTCCTTTAAATTCATTAAAGCCTTTACCATCTTTTAAATTAATATACATAGGGAACTGGTCAAATCCTGAGCTTTGATATATCCCATGCCAGACATTATTTTTTAGGATATCTTGTTTGGCAATTGCTGTCATTTTACCATCTTTATTGTAAGCGTAATTATATTTTATTACATACTCGGGTTGAGATTCGTTTATTCTGTCAAAGCATCCGAGATTGTTGTTAAACTTTTCGTAATATATCGTATAATCGTGTAATCTTTTATTCTTGTTGAAAAATCCCTGATATGTTTTAGCTGTACCGTCCGGTCTTGCAACTCTTGTAAGTCTTTCATAGCCTTTACTTATGTCACTTACTCCAATAGGCTTTTTAGCTTCTCCGGAGAATTCTTTTACCAGAAAATCCGAATCATAGATACTTTTTGGAAAGTTTTTAGGATTTTCTAATATTTTTGACTCATCTCCTTGGTATACTCTTGACCACATTTGACCGTTTTTATTAAAGTATTGGGTGATTCTGCGGAATAATTTATTTTCTTTATTGAATACTAAAATATCTTTAAATGTTTCGTCGCCGTTTTGTTTAAAATAAGTTGTTGTATTTGCATTTTTTAGTTCTTTTTTTTGTATTTCAAATTCCCCATCAAAATATGGTTTAAAATCCTCAATTTTTGAAATTTTCGGTGTATAAGGCAAAGGACCAACGTTAGGTTTAAATTCGGGGTTTGGCGGTGCTACAGGCGGAGTGTTGTCGTGTTCGTTTATATTCTGTTCAAATGGTTCTATGTTTTCTTTTTTTTCAATCTTTGGAATATCAGTTTCTTTTGTTTTGGGGGTTGTTGTTTTAGATGCAGGTATTTTTTCGTTTGGAGTCTGTTTTATTTTATTTACCTTTTTAAAAATAAAATATGCAGCAAGACTCAATACAACAGCACTTCCGATGTAGATAGCAGTTTTTTTGTAATTGAGCGTTTCTTTAGTATTCTGCTCATTTTTTTGATTATTTTTATCGGAAGCTTTAAATGACGTAATTGTGTATGGTTTTATACTGGTAATTTTCATGCTCATCTGTCTGTGTAAAACTTAAACAAGAAAAATTTTGCTATTTATCCGTAAAACTCGTCTGCATAATATGCAAATTCTAAGTGTCCGACAATGATTGTATCACCATCTTTTACGCCCATTGATTTTAATTTATCAAATACCCCCATTCCTGTAAGAATATTTTGAAATCTTATCACTTGTTCCGTATTTCTTTCATCTGTTACTTGTGCAAGTCTGCCTATTTTACCGCCTACAATTACGAATGTATCTTTGGCGACTTTAGAGATTTCAAATGCACTGTCGTCATTATTATAGGCATCTAAGTCTTCTTCAATAATTATTTCAGATACAGGTTTTTCAATTTCGTCAACTTTTATTGCCATAAGATTAAGTAGTGAATCAATATTTTCGCCGGTGACAGCAGAAATTAAGAATACATCATTAGATTTTTTCTTAAATTCTTCATATAATTCTTTCTTTCTGTCATCATCAATTGAATCAATCTTATTAAGAGCAACAATTTGATATAGATTTCCCAATTTTTCAGAGTGTTTCGAGAGTTCTAAATTGATTTTTTCATAATTGCCGATAGGGTCAGCTTCTGTTGTATCAACTATGTGTACAAGAAAACGGCATCTTTCAACATGGCGTAAAAAGTCGTGACCGAGTCCGACACCTTCAGATGCTCCTTCTATAAGCCCCGGAATATCAGCTACAACGTATCCGTCTCCTGACGGCTTTTTTACTACTCCAAGATTTGGAATAAGAGTTGTGAATGGGTAATCTGCAATTTTGGGTTTTGCTGAGCTAATTCTGCTTATAAATGTGGACTTGCCTGCATTTGGCATTCCAAGTAACCCAACATCAGCTATTAATTTCAATTCAAGTATTAATTCTCTTTCTATAGGCGGTTCACCTGGTTCACAAAATTGAGGTGCTCTTTTTTGTGCAGTAGCAAATCTTGCATTGCCTCTGCCCCCTCTTCCGCCTTTTGCTACCAAGACTTTTTGTTCATGTTCTGTCAGGTCTGCTATTATATTTCCGCTTTTCACATCTTTAACAACTGTACCTACGGGAACTTTTATGTATAAGTCTTTTGCCCAACGCCCGTGACAGTTTTTTATTCCTCCGTTTTCTCCGCTTTCGGCTTTGAAGACGGATTTGTATTTGAAGTCCATTAATGTGGACATATTTTCATCTGCAATTAAATAGACATCACCGCCTTTTCCGCCGTCTCCTCCGGCAGGTCCGCCTTTATCTACATATTTTTCCCGACGCCAAGCAACCATTCCGTTACCGCCGCGTCCTGATACTATCCTTATTTTTGTTTTGTCTAAAAATTGCATTTCTATAATTCCTTAAATATTTTTGTATTATAATAATACTATGAAAATGATAAAAGAAAAATTGTTTAGTAAAACTCCCGTAATTGTTGGCTTGGAGAGCGGATATGATAATTATATTATGGCAATAGAATCGAGCTGTGATGAGACTGCTTGTGCTATTGTTAAAAACGGACGTGAAGTTATTGCAAATGTTGTTGCTTCTCAAATTAAAACGCACGCAAAGTTTGGCGGTGTTATTCCTGAAATAGCAGCAAGAGAACATTTAGATTCTATTAATATTGTTATTGAGGAAGCTTTTAATCAGGCAAAAGACTTTGCAGGTATTGAGCCTAAAGATATTACAGCTTTTGCAGGAACAGTCGGTCCTGGACTTGTAGGATGTTTGTTAGTAGGTTTAAATGCTGCAAAAGCTCTTGCTTTAGTCTATGACAAACCTTTTATCGGGGTAAATCATTTAAATGCTCATTTATGCGGTAATTACATTGATACAGAATTAAAACCTCCTTTTATGGCTTTATTGGTTAGTGGCGGACATACGCAGATTATAGATGTAAAATCATATTCTGAGCAGTATATTTTAGGTGAAACTATTGATGATGCGGTTGGTGAAGCTTATGATAAAGTCGCAAGACTAATAGGATTACCTTATCCTGGTGGCCCCAGACTTGATAAATTGGCTCAAGAAGGAAATTCTAAGACCTATCATTTGCCTGAAGCAAAAGTAGATGGATATAATTTCAGTTTTAGCGGTTTGAAAACTGCAGTTTTAAGATTAGTTAAAGAATTAAAAAAAGAGTATGAGTCTGAAGAATTACCTGAAGATGTTGTAAAAGATGTTTGTGCCAGTTTTCAGGAATGTGTGTCCTCTACTTTATTGAAAAAACTTAAAAAAGCTGCTCTGGAAAAAGATTATAAACAGGTTGTTATTGCCGGTGGGGTTGCTGCAAATTCCGAAATACGCAGAAAGATTTTTAATCTTGAAAATGAAGGTTTTAAAGTCTTTGCACCTCCTATGAAATATTGTACTGATAATGCTGCGATGGTTGCATCTTGTGCTTATTTTAATACCAATACTTTTGATGATGTTAATGTTGAAGTTTTTTCAAGAGTTAAATAGGTTAAGAAAATTTAATATTTATGTGCTGATTGTGCAATTTTTTATATTTACGTTTTTTTATATTCAATGTAAATAGCAGGTAAAGTGTGTGCAAATAAATAATTTTAAAGATATTAACTATAACAATAAAAGTACTTCATTTCAAGGTTTGACTTCCATTATGTCCAAAAGAATTTCCTCTAATCCAGATTATTTGGACAAGTTAAGTCAGGTATATACCAGAGAAAATGGCAGTGTCGGTAATCTGCCAAAAGATTTTTTTGAATTGTTTAAGTCAAAGTCAAAAGAAGCAAATGCAAAGAAAATAGCTTCGGTAAAAGAGGCTTTGAACGAAGCAAATGAAATTCTTGCAGGAATTGAAGAATTAAAAATTGAAATTGGTCGAAATATGAAACCTAATTCCTTAATTAATGCTTTTTTGCCCAAAATTGCAAAACTAAATATTCAACCGGAACGTATCCCTCGTATTATTACTGAAATGCGTAAGCGTTTTACTCCAGATAAATCAGTGCTGAATTCTTATGCCGAAAAAGCTGGTGCAGTATTGCAAAAACGTTTTGTTGAAAATGGAATCATAAAAGGTACAGATAGAGTCGAATTATCATATATTGACCAAGGTAAATATAAGAATACTTTTAAGTTGCGTCTGTTGAATGAAGAAGATAGAGATATTATTCACCCAAAAGTATTGCTTAGTTTTAAATCTCCAAAATCAGCAATGGGGCAGATAAACGTTCTTCTTGGACTTATGAAGAATTATTTTCAAAGTATTAAACCAAAAGAATACTTGCCGTTAGTTACTAATGTATTAGATCATGCTTCTGCAAAGGTTGTTCCTCCTAGTGAAAAAGAGCTGTATAAAAAATCTTTGCTTGAAATATACAGTAAAATGAAGATGAAAAATGAAGAAGATAAATTTATGGCACTTATCAAAGAAACGATGTTTGATGAAATCAAATATAACGGTGTCGGTCCGGAAAGTAATATTACTCAATTTATAAAACGAGCAGCGGGGCATCCTATGCGTGCTTCAGATTATATTGATATCTATTACTTGAATACGTTAAACAATGTTGGACTGTCTGAGTTTTCAGATACTGCTATGCCACCTATTACGAAGAAAATTAATCTTCATAAGTACGGACTTTTTCATGACGATCTTATAACTAATAAAAATAACGAAGTCGCAGGACGTGTTATAGATTACGGCGGAATAAAACCTCTTTTTGGAATGCAGGAGCTTTCTGAAAATAAGGTGGCTCGTCGTTATTATCATAAGATTTCGCAAATTAGTTTTAAAGACGACCGTGATACTCAAATAGAGCGTGTAAAGTATTGGAACAAATTATACTGTGCTGCTGTTAAAGCTTCTATTCCTAATCATAATGATATACTATTAGCTCTGCGTAAAGCTAAAAATCTTATTAGTCCTGAATATTGGCATTTGTTAGCGGACGTTAAAGCTGGGCTGTAATTCTTTTGTTTCATACTTTGACAATATAAAGCTTGTAATTTCTTTTTCTAATTCACAGCCAAAATGATTATTTATTTCTTTTATGAAATAACATGGACTTGTGACATTAATTTCTATTATCTTACCATCAATTACGTCAAGACCCGCCATGCAAATCCCCATTTTATTTAATTTTTCTGCAACAAGAGTAAATTTAGCTTTTTCTATATCGGTTAATTCTGCTTTTATTATATTTGCATCACAGTGTTCATTAAATTTAAAATCATCATTTGAAGGCAGTTTTTGTACGCAGTAGTCAAGAACTTTATTCCCTAAAAATAATACTCTTTTGTCGCCATATTTGGCTTTTTCAATATATTTCTGCACCATTACGAGTGTTGATTGATTATTTGTCATTGAATTTATGATTACTGCAGTATTTTTATCTCCTTTTTTGAGGCACATAACTCCTGCTCCAAAACATTTGTTTAAAGGTTTTAACACAATTTCTTCATGTTCATTTAAAAAGTCTATTATATCAGCTTTAGATGCTGTGACAATGTTTTCAGGCATAAATTCTAAAAATTCTATCGTATGAAGTTTTTCATTGAAATCTCTTATCGCTCTTGGTTCATTTAGTACGGTTGTTTTTTTTCTGTCAACAAAATCGAATACGTAGGTTGAATTTATATAGTCTAAGTCCACAGGCGGGTCTTGTCTGAACATAACAAGTTGAAAGTCTTCTATTTTTTTATGAATATCCTGTTTGTCATAAAAAATGTTTCCATTTTTTTCATAAGCTTCATAGCAATGAGTATAAGCAATATTTTTATATACAGATAGCTTGTCTATCGTAGTAATATAAACATTTTTGTTCTGGTTAAGCATTTCTCTTATCAGCCAAAAGTTTGTGACAAGATTGTTAAATTCAAAATATTTTAACTCAATTCTGTCTATTATAAATAAGATATCCATAACACCCTCTTTTCTTCAAAAAAAATATTACCACTAATTTATTTTAATAACAATAAATATAAGTGGTAATATTTCAGTTATTTGGTTAATAAATAGTTTTACTATTTAATTTCTTCAGGATTTAATATGCAGCATTGAGTATTATTCACTTGCATTAGTTGTAAGAATTTATTCAAATCAGCCTGAATTTCAGGGAATGTGTTGTAGTGCATAGGGATCACGGTTTTTGCACCTAACCAATCTGCTGCAACAACTGCATGCTCTACATCCATTGTATAATTCCCGCCTATAGGAAGTAATGCAATATTTGGTCTGTATAGCTCTTTATATGTTTTAAATTCAGAATTCAGACAGGTATCACCGGCATGGAAAATTCTTACACCTTGAATGTCAAAAAGAATACTTGCTGCAACTCCACCGTATGTGCCATCTGCAAATGAACTTGAATGGTATGCAGGAAGAAATATTGCTCTTCCCCAATCATAGTTTAACCAGCAGCCAAGATTTATTGCACGTGTTTTTAATTTTTTTTCTGCAATATGATTTGTTATTTCAGGTACTGCTGTAATTGTAGCTTTCTTTTCTTTTGCTATTTCTACAGCTTCTCCCAGATGATCTGCATGTGCATGTGTTACAAAAATATCTACAACATTCGACTTTTTATAATCATATTTCGGATTAATTGATACAAGCGGGTCAACAAGAATAGACTTATCACCAGCTGTAAATTCAAATGCACTGTGTCCTATGTATTTCAAATCAACCATTATGCTCTCCTTATTTTTTAATTTAAATACTATATTAAAATACCATTTTTTATAATAAAATACAACTATGGATTACGAAAAATCAATGAAACGTTGTATTGAGCTTGCTAAAATGGGATATGGAAATGTATCTCCAAATCCATTAGTCGGGTGCGTAGTATATGACAGTTTCGGGAATTTGCTTTCAGAAGGGTATCATAAGAAATACGGTCAAAATCATGCAGAGCGTGATGCGTTATTAAAATTAGAACCGTATCAGACTATCGGAGGAACTTTGGTTGTGAATCTTGAGCCTTGCTCGCATTATGGAAAAACTCCTCCTTGTGCTGATTTAATTATTCAATATGGCATAAAGCGTGTCGTAATTGGAATGCGTGATGTTAATCCGATTGTAGCAGGTAATGGTATTAAAAAACTGAAAGATGCCGGAATTGAGATAATAGAAGGTGTGTTGGAAAAAGAATGCAGATATTTAAATGAAATATTTATAAAAAATATGCTTAAAAACCAACTTTTTATTGCAATAAAAACCGCGTCAACTCTTGATGGTAAAATTGCAGCTTACAATGGGAGTTCAAAGTGGATTACCTCAGAATGTGCAAGAAGTGAAGTAAAAGTTATTAGAAATATGTATGACGCTATTATTACATCGTCTTCCACGGTAATTGCTGATAATCCTTCTATGGGGCATAAGTGTAATATAATTATTGACAGAAATTTAAAGACTCTTCAAAATGATTATAAAATTTATAAAAACAAAAGAGTTATAGTGTTTTATGATGAACAAATTGAATTGTCTGAGTCTGATATTTGTGCGGAGTTTGTAAAAGCTCCCCTTAACGGTGGCACTATTGATTTAGAATTCGTTTTTAATAAATTATATGCTATTGGATTAAAGAGTGTGCTTATAGAAGCAGGAGGACATTTAAACGGTTCAGCTTTAGAATTTACCGATAAAATTTATCATTTCATTGCACCAAAAATTCTGGGGGATAATTTCGGGCTTTCTTGTTTTAATTTTAGAAGGGCTGATAATATCAATCTTTGTAATAGATTTCATATTGAAAATATAAAAACCTTTGAACCTGATATTTTATTAACTTACTATCCGATTGATAATGATTAAGCTGGAGTTATAATTGGTTTTATGAAGATTAAAAAGAATACTATTGCAGGAAAATTTTATCCTTCTCACAAAAAAGAACTTTTAGCATTGTTAGATGATTTTTATTCAAAAACTTCTGTTGGTATAGGATATTTTTCAAGAGCCGTTATTGTTCCTCATGCAGGATATATTTTTTCAGGTGAGCTTGCGTTGCAAGGGTACAGGTACTTAAATCCTAATAGTGAAAGAATTTTCATTTTTGCTCCATCTCACTATGCAAGATTATATGGATGTGTTAGTTGTTCCTTTGAAGCATTTGAAACTCCTCTCGGTAATTGCAGTGTAGATGATGAACTGGCAAAAAATTTTGTTATTAATGATGAGGCTTTTCAAAATGAGCATTCTATTGATGTTCAATTACCGTTTATAAAATATTTTTTTCCAAATGCAAAAATTATTCCTGTACTTTATGGATGTGAAGATTATAAGAATATTGCGGAATTGATTAAAAAATATTGGACTGATAAAAATACTTCATTCGTGATATCCTCTGATCTAAGCCATTTTTATCCTGAACGCGAAGCTGTAAAAATTGATACTTATACTGCTCAAATGATTGAAACTTGTAATCTTAAAAATTTTGATGCTGAGCAGGCATGTGGTGCTGTTGGAATATGTGGTATTGTTGAGTTTGCTAAAGTATTTAATTATAGTCTTATACGATTAGGGCTGACAAATTCTGCAAAAAGAACTGGTGATTCATCAAAAGTAGTCGGGTATGGAAGCTGGTTTTTATATGAGGGTGATTATGCGGATTATTTGAAAAAATATTATTCTGTGCAAATTTTAGATATATGCAAAAAAAGTATTAGTTCAGGATTACAATTAGGTGATTTTGAAATTAATTCTTACCCGTCTGTATTTGAAGAAGCAGGTGCCAGTTTTGTCACGCTAAAGATAGACGGAGAGCTTAGAGGTTGCATGGGGTCTGCTATTGCACATAGACCATTTATTCTTGATTTAATTGAAAACTCTCATTCTGCTGCCTTTAAGGATCCTCGATTTGAACCTTTATCTATTGATGAATTAGATTTTTTAAAAATTTCAGTTTCAATTTTGTCTGTTCCCTACAAAATAGTCTTTTCTAATGAAAGTGAATTACTTAAAAATCTTACGCCATTTGTAGACGGTTTAATTATAAGAGATGGTGAATATCAAGCTGTATATTTGCCTGCTGTTTGGGAATATTTCGGAGATAATAAAAAAGAGTTCTTGAAATCTTTAAAGCTTAAGGCGGGCATGAGTGAAGATTATTTTTCAGATACAATGCAAGCTTTTAAATTTAAAACAGTAGAAATCAGTCAATGATTTTCCCGCTGAATAGGTCTACGACCATATTAACCATATCAGAATGTGTCTCTTTATACTCTTTGTTATTTGGTTCTTGAGAATTTTCAGATGCCATATCTTCTTTAATTTGTTCAATTTCTACTTCATTGACATCCTCGGATTTTTCATTTGTCTCAACTGTTACCGTTTGGTGTATTTGTGTCTTAGGCTGGCTTAATTGCCTGGGAGGCACCTTCACTGCTACATCATCAGGTAATGGCAATCTTATTACAACATTTGAATTTGTTTGCCCAAACAGGTTGTCTATAGCTTCAATAAGAGATTGCTTTTTTGAACCGTTTTGAATTTGGTTTAGGAAAATTTCATTTTTCATTGTAAGTACGGTCTCTTCCGCTGAAATTTTGACAGGATTAGCCCATTGTTTCAGTAATGCTCTTGTAGGTGGGCTTGAAATATTTTCCAATAATTGTCCCCATAAAATTGTTATATCATCAGAAGGAATTGATTTTGCCTTAGGCATTGGCGAAAAATCTTCTTGTTTTTGACTTTCATTTTGTATGGTTTCAGTTTTTGACTGTTCAATATTTTTTTGTTCTTGAGTATTTTGTTCAATATGTTTTACTGATTTATCTTCAGTCAGCTCTTTTATTTTTTGTCTGTTTAAAACAGGTGTTGGAGGAGTTTTGTATGATGCCGTAACCGTTTGAGCAGGCATTCCTCCTTCCAGTTTTGACAATCTGTTTTGAAGTTCTATTAATGAGGTATTTTCTGCCAAGTTTGCAAGATCGATAACCCCGACTTCTAACCATAGTCTTGGATTATTTGTGGTTTTAACCTCTTTAATATAATCCGCAGTTTTGTCAATAAGGAATGTAATCTGGTGTGTATCAAGTGAGTTTGCTTGAGATTGAAGTTCTTTTATTTGAGCTTCATTCAGTTGAGTGAGTTCAAATACAATTTCCGGTTTGCAGTTTTTAACAATTAAAAGATTTTTAAAATAATCTAAAAGGTTTGTTAAAATTTGTGCAGGTTCATTGCCGGAATTATATATTTTTTCTAAAGTTTCAATAGCTCCCTGTGGGTTAGATGATGTAATTCCATTTGAAAGTGAATGCAGGGTATCGAAAGATAATCTCCCCAGAAGATTATTTATATCATCAGTAGAGATTGCCTCTTCTCCGTCTAATATACTTAATTGGTCAAGAAGTGCTATACTGTCTCGCATTCCTCCTGCTGAATTTTTTGCTATTGTGAACAGAGCATCATCTGTAATATTAATTTTTTCACTATCAGAAATATATCTTAGATGTTTTACTATATCATCTGTAGTAATTCTCCTGAAATCAAATCTTTGGCAGCGGCTTTTAATGGTATCCAAAACCTTGTGAACTTCTGTCGTTGCAAGAATAAAAATTACATTTTTAGGCGGTTCTTCAAGTGTCTTTAAAAGTGCGTTGAATGCAGTGTTAGAGAGCATGTGGACTTCATCTATGATGTAAATTTTGTATCTGCTGTTTACAGGTGCATACATTACTTTTTCTAAGATGTTTTGAGCATCTTCTACTTTTCTGTTGCTCGCAGCATCGATTTCTATTACATCCATCGGTACAGAATTTGTAATATCAATACAGTTTTCACATTTACCGCAAGGGGTTATTGTAGGGCCTTCTTTGCAGTTAAGTGATTTTGCAAAAATACGGGCAGTGGATGTTTTTCCTGTTCCTCTCGGACCTGTAAAAAGGTATGCGTGCGAAATCTTATCCATCGCAATTGCGTTGGTCAAAGCTCTTTTTATATGTTCTTGTCCGACGATTTCCTCTAATCTTTGAGGACGATATTTTCTGTATAATGGAATATATTTTTCATTCATGATATTAATAATATAACAAAAGTTATTAAAAAGGGTGAATTATGAACTTAATTAAACCTCCATATTTGAATGAAGGAGATACTGTAGCGATTATAGCTCCTGCCGGTGTCGTTGAGTATGACGAGATTATAAAAGCTCAAGTTTATTTTGAACGCCATAACTTACGGGTTAAGCTCGGTAAAAATATATTTAAATCAAACCGCTATATGGCAGGTAGTGATGAAGAACGTGTTAAGGATTTGCATGAAGCTTTTCTTGATGACTCTGTTAATGCTATCGTTTGTGCCAGAGGAGGATATGGTTCAATAAGGCTTATTAAACTTATTGACTTTGATTTAATTCGCAAACATCCAAAGATTTTTTGCGGGTTTTCTGATATTACGGCACTGTCATTGATGATGGCAAAACATTCAGATTTAATTACTTTTTCCGGCCCTATGGCTCAATCTGATTTTAATGATATAACCGATTTTACTGCAAAATCATTTTTTAATGTAATGTCTGGCGGTTTTGAAGAATATTTTTCTACATATACACTATGTTCAGGAAATACAGAGGGTATTATATGGGGGGGAAACCTTTCTACAATTGTTTCTCTTTGCGGAATTGATTTTATTCCTGATGAGGATTTTATTTTCTTCGTTGAAGACTTGAATGAGCCGGCTTATAAAATTGATAAAATGCTTAATCAACTTATAAATATAAAAGAGTTTCGTACTTATTGCAAGGGAATTTTGTTTGGTGAATTTTTGGATTGCGGTGATGAGTCTTGGTTATATGAGATTTTTTCTGAAGCTGCTTCGATTTTGGAGATTCCTGCCTATGGCGGTTTTAAGTTTACACATTCAAACGATAAACAAACAATTCCGATTGGTGCTAAAGGTTACTTGCAAGACGGTATTTTATCTTATAAAATGATTTAAGGAGGATTAATTTTGCCGCATTTTTTCATAAAATCTAAAAATGTAAATAACAGATATGTTTTAGTTGATGACGAAGATAATTATAAGCATATTGCAAAGTCTTTGCGCTCTAAAGTCGGTGAAAAATTACTTTTAATTGACGAAAATAAAATTCAATACGAAACTGTTATTGAACAAATTACGAACAGGGAGATAACAGCGAAAATTGAAACTTCTTATAAATCTGCTAGAAACCTTGATTTTAGATTATGTCTTGCACAAAGTCCACTTCGGAGTGACGCACAGTCTGTCATTATTGAAAAAGCCACAGAATTGGGTGCCGAAGCAGTATATCCTATTCTTACTGATAATTGCAGTCTTAATAAAAGCGTTATCGAAAAGAAAATAGCAAAGTGGCAAAGGATAATGTATGAGGCTTCAAAGCAGTGCGAAAGAGCCGATATTCCTACTTGTGAAAATTATACGACTTTGGATAACCTCATGCGAGAAAAGTCTTTTGACAGAGTTATTGCTTTCTGTGAAAGACGTACAAATCTGACTTTGCATTCATATTGCCTTCACAATCCTATTAAAAAAGGTGAACGTCTTCTCGTTATAATTGGGCCTGAAGGCGGTTTTTCTGATAGGGAATTTGAATTCTTTGAAAAGAATAATATCCCTATGTTAACTTTAGGTGATTTAATTTTAAAAGCAGAAACAGCAGTAATCGTAGCGTTAGGAAATATTATTTATGAATACTCTAATCAAAACTAAAATTGCATCAGATAGTGTCTTATCTAAAATTATAACCTCCTGTAATAACGAAATTTATTTGGTAGGCGGTACTGTTAGGGATTTCCTAATGGGTAAGGACAGCTTTGATAAAGATATTATTGTTGTAGATGAAGATGCAAAAGATTTTGCACTAAAGTTACAAAAAGTTTTTGATGCAGTCTATGTTCCTCTTGATGAAGAAAATAAAATCTATCGTCTAGTTTTACCTGATAAAATTAATTATATCGATATAACAAATCCTATTGAAGGCTCATTGCATAAAGATTTAATGCGTAGGGATTTAACGATTAATGCTGTTGCAGTGAATATAAGAACTGCTGAAGTAATTGACCTTTGCGGCGGTGTGACTGATATTCATAACCACACCATTAACTATATCAATGAACATAATTTTGAAGACGATCCTTTGAGGCTTTTGAGGGTATATCGATTTCAGGCAACACTTGGGTTTGAGCTTACTCCTGATACTATTCATGCTGTTTGTAAATTCGTAAAACTAATCCATAAGCCTGCTGTTGAACGCATTGTTCATGAATTAGTTTTGCTTTTTGGCGGGAAATATGCAGATAAAGCTCTTTTGAATATGAATAAAACCTGGCTTTTAGAGGAGATTTTCCCTGTTGTAAATGAATTAAAGCAAGTACCTCCAAATACTCACCATCATTTGGATTTGTTTCATCATTCCGTAGAAACTGTAAGACAAATTCAATTAATTTATGAAAGTGCTCCTGATGTTGTGAGAGAACATATGGATAAAGTTGATTTCGGTGGAGCTTCAAGGTTAGCTCATTTGAAACTTGCTGGATTTTTACATGATATTGGAAAATTCTCAACTTGGACAATTGAAGAAGATACAGGTCGACATAGATTTATAAAACATGATGATGTTGGGGCAAAGATGTCTGTTAAATTATTGAAAAATATGAATTTTTCTAATAAGCAGATAGATTATATATCTTCTATGATTAGAAATCACATATACCCATCTCAGGTTATGGCTGCTCCTGAAGTTGATTATAACTCTCCAAACGGTGAAAAAGTTATGATGAGATACGTTAGAAAGATGGAAGATAACTCTATTGATAACATTATCCTTGCTCAGGCTGATAGATTATCAGCACGCGGGGAGGCTGTATCTGATGAAATGGTTGAAAAAAATATTTCAAACCTAAATAAACTTTTGAATTTTTACTTGAGTGTTAAAGATATTCTGGAGCCTTTGCCTATTTTACTTGATGGTAATGATGTTATGAACCTCCTAAATATTAAACCTTCCAAAAAGCTTGGAGAAATAATGAATGCTCTTCATGAAGCTCAATTATCAGGTGATGTTGTTACCAAAGAACAAGCTGTCGAATTCGTTAATAACTTACCTTAAATGGATAATCATCCGGTATTTTCCATCCGTTATACTGAATTAATGCCCCGCAAAAGACTTTATTCATTTTACCTTCATTATTATTGCACCCTAAGCCGTTTTTGTCATATAAGCCTTGTTTTGTTTCGTCCCAACTTGCCTTATAAGGTTCAAATCCTTTTTTATAGTGATGCGGAAATGCTTCATTTGTTGGTGCATAAAGAAATGGAAAAGAGCATTTTCCTCTGCTTTCATCTTCTGAGCCGTATTTTTTTATGCATTTATCTCTATCTGTGGTATAAAATATCCAATCTCTCATTGCACTGGTTTGATTTGCTTTTAATGAAGATCCATCTGCGAATATAAAAATTGGAAGTCCGTTGGTATCATATTTTATTTCTATAGTTTTCATATAAGGTGCAATATACTTATTCCACCATTTTTCTACAGTTGTGCTTCCATTTATAGGCTTACCTTCTTCATCAGTATCAATATTGTTTGTGTCCTGATACCAGTAAGATTTATCTCCATAATCGACTTCGGCTAATTTGATTGCTTGATTAATCCCTGAATAAAACTTTGCTAGTCTTGTCTCAACTACTTTATTAGCGTTTTTTTGAATTAGTGAAGGCAGTGTCATTGCTGCAACAATTCCGATTATCCCCAATGTTATAAGTACTTCAGCTAATGTAAATGCTTTATTTTTCATTTAACCTCCTTATAAATCAAGTATTATGAATTGCATGTATGCAAAATACATATTAACATAAAATTTGCACGCATGCAAATTTTGCCGATATATTAACATTAAAATTGCATGTATGCAAGAAAATGATTTTGTGGAACTCAAAAGACTCGGTGAAAGAATAAAATTATTAAGAAAGTCTAAAAAGTATACACTTACCGAGCTATGTTATAAGAACGGGCTTGAGCCATCTACTCTTTCAAGAATTGAGCAGGCAATTGTAGAGCCTAAATATCTTACGCTTTTAAAAATAGCTTCTGCATTTAATATGTCTGTCGGAGAGCTTTTAGATTTTTAAGTCTAAGCATGTATTTCATTCTGTTTTTTATATACTTTGTCTATATTTGCTAACGGAAATTTAATAAAAATTTACAAAATTTAACAAAAATTTTTTAGAAATTTTTTGTAAAATTTGCCTCAATAAGACTTTTTTTTATTAAATTTTTTGTAAAAATTTAATAAATTTATTTAAAAATACTTTATTTTTAAATAAAAATGCAAAAACTACTCTTAATATTCTCTTTACATTTAGCTGTGTAGACGCAACTTTTTTTATTTACTACTTTTAATCTGTTTGTAGTGTTGTTATAATTAAGTGTACATTAGACAACAAAAATTCCAGACGAAATATTTATGATTGATAAGATTAGTGTAGGTACAAAACAATACGCCCCTAAGAAGGACAATAAAAAGAATTTTAATAAGCAAACTGCTTTTAAAGGCTTAGTGGATACTCCTTTAAAAGCTTTGGGTGAGCTAACTTTAAAAGGTATTCAGGCTTGTGAACGTGAGCCTATGTGGAATGTTACTTTCTTGGATTTGTCTACCGCTATTCTTCCACGTACTTATTTTGAAACATTTATAGGTTCAAAGAAAAAAGATGAAAATGGTAATGAAAAAGAGAAAAGACAGCTCAATTTAATTGGTGGGTTTGAAGCATTTAGAAGAGAATCTTCCGGATTAATTATTAACTGTATTATTCCGAGTTTTATTGTAGCTGGTGTTGCTTCTGTGTTGCAAAAACCTATAATGGGAGATTTTGTAAAAAACAAAGCCGGACTTTCTTGGTGTTGGGCAAACGGTGATGCTTTAAATAAGATTGAAAAATTTTATAAAGAGTCTAAAGGTGCAAATAAAGAAGAACGTGTATTTAATACTTTAAAAAATACATTTGATAATCTTTCAGGTGTTGTAGATGATATTGATAAAGGCGGTATCAAAAACTTTAAAGATATATTGGCTGATGACAGTGAATATATTAATACGTTAAAGGATTGGGCAAAAAATCTTGTTGCAGACAAACCGGATAAGAAATTAAATAAAAAATATTATCAAGCTATAGTCAACAAAGTAGGTGCTTCTGAAAATATAAAATTTACAGGGGATAAAGGATATTTTTCTAATAATCTAAGTTCCTTGTGTGATAGTTTGTCGACGGTTTTACATAATATAGTAAAAATTGATTTAGATGATGCAAATATTTCGAAATACTTTTCTAAGGCAAAAAAACTTGTTAACTGGAAAAGTGCTGCGGGTCTTGGGGTAATTATTCCGCTTGCAATATCAGCTCAACCTATTAACAGATGGATTACTCATAAACTATCTGGTAAAAAGGGAGCTCCTATATACAATGATAACAAGGAAAGAGTTCTTACTCCTGAAGAAAAAAGAAAATTAACAGCTCAAAAATTCTTTGCAGTTCCATTGATGGCAGGGGTTGCAGGGCTTTCAATGTGGATGGACAGACCGAGTTTGAAGATGTTCCAGTTTAAGAATATATTCCCTACAATGGATCAGGCAAGAATTATTTCAGCAGCAACATTTTCAAGTCGTATTGCAGCGGCTGAAGATTCAAATGAATTGAAAGAAAATACAATTAGAGATATTGCGACATTTTCAAGTTTTTATTTCTTAGGTGACTATGCAGCAAAAGGTATTGCTACATTGCTTGATAAGTATATTAACGGTTCTCAATTACTTACCCGCTTGAAAAATTCTAAAGATGGTGATAATATGTTCAAACGCTTCTGGAATTGGGCTAAACATACATCAATTAAATCTACTGATGAAATAATGGCTATTAAAGATGAAGCGTTAAGATCCAAAAATAAAAATTTACGTTCAATTTGTCAATTGGGTAATATAGCATTCTCATTGCTTTCATTAGGAATTTTCATTCCTGTATATACAAGAACTCAAGTTAATAAAAAAGAACGTGAAAAAATGGAAGCATTGAAAAAAGAACAACTCAAAAATAATTCTCATGAAAATAATGTGTCAATAAAAAAGGAATTACCAAATTCAAGTAATTTAAAAATAGCTAAAAATACAGCTTTTCAAGCATTTTTTAATTCATAAAGGAAAAATAATGAAAGTCCAAAGTGTATCCCCGAAATTAGTAAATAGCAAAAATGATAATAATGAAAATATAAGATTTAAAGGCTTTGTCGATACAGCAGCTGTAGCAGGTTCTACTGCATTAAGGTTTTTCGACGTTAATCAGGCTGTTGGGGCAAATACTATGGATATATGTACGATGGTGCTTCCTCGTACTATTTATGATTTTACAAACAGGGGACCTTTAGCAGGTATTGAGACTGGGCGTCGTGAGTCTGCCGGAACTTTTAACCATGCAATGGTAGGTGTATATGGTACTGTTGCAGGTGCTGCTTTAGCTTATACTTTAAGAGATAAGTATGGATTTAATCTTAATCATATTTTTGCTGATAACGGCACTATTGATATTTTATCAGGATATCATAACGAGTCTTATATAGAAAAAGCTCAAAATCCATTAAGAAGTACTTTGAAAAAAATTGCCGAAAACCTTGAATTCAGAAATTCTGAAGCTGAAGTTGAAAAAGGTTGGGTAAAACTCGATGAAAAAACTCAAGATGAGTTTGTTGATAAGTTATACCAAAAACTTAATGACCCTAATCTTAAACAATTAGACAAAGAATCAAAAGAATATTTATATTCTATAATGACTTCCTCTACAGGAGCTGAAAAAACTGTTAAATTAACAGGCTTCAATAAAGAATCTCAAACTTCGCTAAAGAATATGATTTCTAATATCTATAATGTTATGAAATCTTTTGAAACTGATAATGTTAAGACAATTTTTGAAAAAGCATCTGACCTTAAGTCAAATGATTACGTTAAAGCTCTGAGAAAATTTAATATCAATAGAGCTGCAGCAGGTCTTGGTTTTGCTACTTTATTCGGTGTATCGGTACAGCCGTTAAATATGTATTTGACAAAGAAGAAAACAGGTCAAGACGGTTTTGTTGGTGTACCTGGACGAGAAAAAGATAATTCATTTGGCTTTAAGATGCAAAAAATTATATCAGGACTAGTTTTTGCAACAGCTGCAATTGCAACTATCACAACAAAACCTAAAGAATTATTATCGAAGGTACAATTCCAAGGGATGATGCCTACTATAAATCAGTTAAAAATGGTATATGGTATCACTATCGCTTCAAGATTATTTTCTGCAAGAGATAAGGATGAACTTAGAGAATCTGCAGTAAAGGATACTTTAGGATTTTTAAGTTTGCTTGTTCTTGGCAGTCTTATTACAAAAGGTACAGCAAAACTTCTTGATAAGAGCGGTTCTTTGATTAATATGGCTAAACAGGATGGGGAAGGGTTCTTTAAGTGGATGACAAATTCATCTTTAAAAACTCGTGATGAGGTTTTATATTCTGCTCTTAAAAAGCATGGAATATCTACTGTTAAAGATGGTAAAGCTTTGAAATTTAGTGAATTAATGAATTTATTACCAAAAGAAGATAAGCTGACAAGAGTTAAATTGCGTAATTTAAATATTGCACAACTCGTTGGATATGCTTATTCAGCTGTTGTTCTAGGTTGGGGAATTCCTAAGATAAACGATTATATGACCAGAAAGAATGAAGCAAAACGACTTGCTAAGTTAGCTTCAAAAGAAAATATTCAAAAGCAACCAGCTCTTTCAAACGAAAAAAGTGTAGATACTAACAAAGCTCAAAACTTTACTTCTAATTTTATAATTGAAAAAGACAAATTCCTAAGAGCTTAATTATTTTGCGTATTAGCACCTGATACAACTTCAACAATCTCTTGAGTAATAGCAGTCTGTCTTGTTTTGTTGTATTCAATAGATAATGATGTAATCATTTTTTCTGCATTTGATGTCGCAGCAGACATTGCAGTCATTCTGGACGCTAATTCACTAGCCTGGGCTTCCAACATTGCCTGATAAATTATATTCGTTACATACATAGGAACTATTTTTTGCAAAATATGGTGCATATCCGGCTCAAATTCCATAATAGGATCAACTATATTATCATGAAGTCTTTCGTAATCTTCTTCCGGAGTTTTTAATGGCAAAACTTCCCATTCTTCAACAAAATAGCTCATCATGTTTTTAAATCTTGTTGTTACAAGTTCAATTTTATCAATTTTTTTCTCAACAAAATATTCCGCTAAATCTTCAACTACCATTAAACAAGCATTCCCTGATGGGTTGTTAGCTACATTTAGGTAGGTTTGTGCAATCTCACAATCATAATTGTTTATTTTGCGTTTTAGGGCAGAAATCCCTTTTTGTCCAATTATAAATAAATGTACATGAATACCTTGCTCATTATATTCCTGAATTTTGCTAATTGTTTTTCTTATAACGTTAGCATTATAAGCCCCAGCAAGTCCCTTGTTTGAAGTTATTACAAGCAACCCGACCGATTTAATATGTCTTACCTGAAGCAGTTCAGGGTAGTTATCAACTGCAGATTTTATTTTAAGTGTATGAGCACTATATGTACCAACTGAATTTAATAATTTTTTGAACATGGTATTTAATTCAGCAGTAAAAGGCCTTGATGCTTTTACAGTGCTTTCAGCTTTTTTTACTTTTGCAGCTGCAACCATTTTCATTGCTCGTGTAATTTTTTTAGTACTTTCAACACTTTTTATTCTGTTTTTAATATCTTTAAGATTACTCATTTTTATACCTTATTTTTCATTGAATAAGCATTTTTTATATAAATAATACCAATTATAACGAATGTAATGCCGACTACTCCGGGAATGTTTGCGATTAAAGGTAATGACATAATAAGTCCTATGATACCAAAAATAACAAATAAAATTCCAATAGCCAAAAATATATTCTTGTTATTAGAAAGTTGATTGTAAGCTTGATTTACCAGATCTGACTTGATAGCACAGGTCTTTGAATTTTTACAAAGAATACTGTCATTTCTTGTATCAAGGCATTCAAGACATAAACCTTTTCCACAATACTGACATATAGCAAAAGCATCTCTATCATGATGGTTATAGCATTTCATAATACACTCTCCTTTTAAAAAGTTTTCTTAAATGATTCAATGCTTTCCTTTAATTGTTTTTTATCATCATCAGAAAGTGCACTTCCTGCATTCAGATTATCAACTAACTCTTTTAAATTTGCATTCAAATGAACGAACCAATCTTTTTTGAATCGGTTGATATCATTATTAGGAACGTCATCCAACAATCCTTCGTTTGCAGCAAATAAAATACTTACTTGTTCAGCAACACTTAGCGGATTATATTGAGGTTGTTTTAGAACTTCAGTTAATTTTTCGCCTCTTAATAATTGATTTTTAGTCGCTTGATCCAAATCAGATGCAAATTGTGCAAAAGCTTCCAATTCCCTGAATTGAGCTAAATCAAGTCTTAATTTACCTGCTACTTGTTTAATAGCTTTAGTCTGTGCCGCACCGCCGACACGGGATACTGAGATCCCTGCATTAATTGCAGGACGTACACCCGAGTTAAACAGGTTTGTTTCAAGGAATATCTGACCATCCGTAATTGAAATTACGTTTGTTGGAATATAAGCTGAAACGTCACCAGCTTGGGTTTCAATAATCGGCAAAGCTGTAATACTGCCACCGCCTAAATTATCATTAAGCTTAACCGCACGTTCAAGCAGTCTTGAGTGTAAATAGAATACATCCCCAGGGTATGCTTCACGTCCAGGCGGTCTTTTTAACAGTAAACTCATAGCACGGTACGCTTGAGCGTGTTTACTCAAATCGTCATATACAATTAAAACATCTTTACCCTGTTCCATAAACTCTTCACCGATTGTAACTCCGGCGAATGGTGCAATATATTGCAAAGGTGCAGATTCATTTGCAGTCGCTGAAACTATTATTGAATATTCCATAGCACCATGGTCTTCAAGTGTTTTTGCAATTTGAGCTACAGTTGAAGCCTTTTGTCCGATTGCAACATATATACAAATAACATTTTTACCTTTTTGGTTGATAATTGTATCAACAGCAATTGCAGTTTTACCTGTTTGTCTGTCCCCGATAATAAGTTCTCTTTGACCTCGACCTATAGGTGTCAATGCATCAATAGATGTTAATCCGGTTTGTAAAGGTTGATGAACGGACTTTCTGGTGACAATACCAGGTGCTACTCTTTCGATAGGACGCGTTTTTGTATATTCATAATCACCTTTACCATCAATAGGTTTACCGGTTGGATCTATAATTCTTCCGATAAGCCCATCCCCAACAGGAACTGAAGCAATTCTACCTGTTGTTCTTACTGTCATACCTTCTTTAATCTGAGTATATTCACCAAGAATTACTACGCCCACATTGTCTTCGTCAAGATTTAATGTAATTCCGAGCGTATCCTTGCCGTCATCAAAGACTACAAGTTCATTTGACATTACATTATTTAATCCGTAAATTCTTGCAATTCCGTCGCCTAACTCTATGACGGTGCCTGTATTAGCAATTTCTGTTTTAGATTCAAAATTTTCAATTTTGTTTTTAATTATTGAACTTATTTCATCGGGTTTTATCAGTACCATATTTAACCTCTTATCTGTTACTTTAACATTAATTCTTTTTTAAGTTTTGAAAGTCTATTTTTTAGACTCATATCTACAATATTGTCTCCGATTTGAACAATTAAACCTGCAATTATATCTTCATCAAGTTCCCATTCTGGTTTGATTGTTTTATTTAATTTTTCTTCGAGTTTTTTTATTACTTGTAATTTTTTATCATCACTCAACTCAATTGCAGATACAACCTTTACCTGCTGAATATTGGATATTTCATTCAGCTTTTCAAGATATGCTCTATATATTTGAGAAAATTCTTTAAATCTTTTTTTATCAATTAAGATTTTAATAAAATCAAGCATAATAATGCTTACTTCACTTTTAAATACATCAATTGCGATATCAGTCTGTGTCTGTAATGAAATTGTCGGATTATTAAGAATTTCACGCAATTCAGGTGACATATTCAATATTTCTCTGACATTTTCAAAGTCTTTACTGATTTCATCAAATGTTGATTTTTTATCTCTCACAACTTCTATTAGAGCATTGGCATAATTTTTTGCGGAAATTGAAATTTTTTCTGTTGAATTTTTCATATCAACTGTATCCTGTCTAATTCTTGTATACTTTCGTTAATATATCTTTCATGAAGATCCGGTCTGTTTATTAAGGTAGTAATAATATGGTTTTGAGCAATAAGAATAGCAGCTTGAGCCGTTTTTTCAGTTAAGGCAGAAGAAAGGCTTTTTTCTTCAGTTGAAATTACTTTATCGACATTTTTGTTAATTAACTCAATACTTTTATCTGTATTTTGAAATATAGTATCAGCAATAGATTGTGCAGTTTTATTTGCTTGAGCCATTTGATTTTCAATATCTTTGTCAAGATTTTTTATAGACTCTTTAGCTTTAGATAATTTTAGGTCTGCAATATTTTTGCTGTTTTTAACATTTTCAATTGCATTTATAATGTCGTTTTGTAATTTTTCAAGAATTTTTGAAATATTTATTTTTTTGAATATAAAGCAAAAAATTGCCACAAGTAATACAAAATTAAAAGTGTTACTTTTTACTATTAAATCCCATATTTCTAAAAATTCTTTCATATTAACTGATTACCTTATTTATAATTTCATCATTAGCAGACTCAATTTTGCAATCTTCTCCCAGTATTTTTTGAGAAATTGATTCTGCAAGATTTTTAACGCTACCTTTAAGAATTTCTTTTGTTTGTTCAGCTTGAGAGTGAAGTTCTTCTTTAGCTTTGATAATAGAACTGCTACTTTCTTGTTTAGCTTCATCGGTTTTAATTTTAGCATTTTCTTTTGCTTCAGCAACCTTTGAGTTAATCAAATTTTTAGCGTTCTCGTTAGCTTTTGAAAGTTTATCTTCTTTATCAGCTGTTATTTTATCTGCTTCATTGGATATATCCTGTGCAACTTTAGTTGTTTCATTAATAAATTCCTGTCTTTCAGAGATTATACTGCCGATTGGCTTGTAAAATATCATGTTCATAATCCACGTGAACATGACAAAGCTTATTATTGAAACTAAAAATGTTGCATTGAATTCCATTATTACATAAGTCCTATTAATTTAGCTGCTACTACGAATGCATAAAGAGCACAAGCTTCTGATAAAGCTGCACCGAGCAAGAAGAAACCGAAAGCTTTACCTGCAATTTCAGGTTGTCTGGAAATTGCATCCATAAGACCTTTTGTAGCAAATCCGATACCAAGTCCGGCTCCGATTGCACCAAATCCGATTGCAATACCGCCGCCAAGTTTTGCTAATTCCATAGTTGTGTTTGTGTCAATCATTTTTCTCTCCTTATTTTTGTGTTTAAAATATTAATGTTCTTCTCCTGTCGCAGATGAAATATAAGCAATAGTGAGCATCATAAATACTGTTGCCTGAATAAACGCTACAAGTATCTCAAATAACATTACAGGTAAAGGCAATAAATATGCCGATAAACCTAATGCAACAGATACTAATATTTCTCCTGCAAAAATATTTGCAAAAAGACGGATTGCAAGACTTAACGGTCTTGTAATCATCTCTAATATCTCAACAAGTGCCATTATTATGCCGGTAAAGCTAAATTCATGCAAGAGATATTTTAAACCTTTTGTTTTAAATCCCATGAATAAATAATATACAAGTACAATAATAGCCATTGCTGCAGTCAAGTTTAAATCATTAGTCGGCGATGCTAATTCACCGGTTTTTAAATGTATAATTCTAAGAGGTAATTGCCCCATTAAATTTGCAAATAATATAAATAAAAATAAGGAAGCAACTAAAGGAACATGCTGTCTGTTTTTATTCGGAATCATGGTATCAAGTGTACCCCAGAAAAACTGCATTATATTTTCACATAAAGCTTGTAATTTACTAGGAATAAGGGTTAATTTTCTGGTAGCTATAATTGCAAATATGATAATTACTCCCATGGCAAACCACATGGTAAAAATGGTATCAAGATTAAAACTCATTTGATGCCCTGCAATTACTGTATTATAAACCCAATGACCCATTTGACTCATGTAAATTCCCCTCTTTTTGATTTTATTCTAACTCATAAAAAAAAAATCGCAAATTTTTTTTGTTTGCGTTAGAATTATAACATATTGAAATTGTATAAGAAGGGGAGTTATGGAAACGATCAGCTTAGATACTGTCGAATCTACAAATTTGTACGTTAAGACTCACATTGATGAACTTAGCGATATGACGGTTGTGCATGCTCAAAAGCAATCTAACGGTCGTGGAAGATTACAACGTAAATGGGTGGATTTAGGTGAGGGTAACTTATTTTTGACCTTTGTTTTAAAACCTTCTAATATGTTTAGTAATATTTACTCTAATTTGACTCAGTATCTGGCAGTTGTTTTATGCAGAGTACTTGAAAATTATGGTTTAAAACCTGAAATTAAATGGCCGAATGATGTTTTGGTAAACGGGAAAAAAATAGCCGGAATTCTTTCTGAAACTGTCATGCAAGGTTCATTATTTAAAGGTCTTGCTCTTGGGATAGGTGTGAATTTGCGTGCTGATAATGAGTCTGTTAAATTGGTTAAAGATAAAGATATTACTGCTTTAAATATGGAAATTAACAAAGATGTTGATACTGGAGCTTTTAGAGAAGATTTGTGCTCTTATTTTTTCTCTGAATATAACAACTTTTTAAATCGTGGTTTTGAGCTTATTCAGGACGATTATATTTTAAGAGCATGCTTTCTTGGAAAAGAAATCACAGTTAAGCTTTTTAATTCTGAATTAAAAGGTGTTGCCAAGTCAATTACCGGAAATGGTGAGCTTGTGCTTATTGATAAAAATAATAAAGAATTTGTACTTACAATAGGAGATATATTATGATGGAACAATTTATTCTACATTTAGAAGAAGGAAGCATACTCCTTGGAATTGGTATGGGGGTTGTATTTGCATTCCTTTGTATTATGGTAGTTGCGATGAAAGGTATGTCTGTAGTCGTAAAATGGTTAAATCAACTTTTCCCTGAAGAAGTGGAAGTTGTTGAAAAGAAAGGTACTAAAAAGAATGTATCTGAGGACGAAGCAATCGCTGTTGCTATTGCAGTTGCGAGAGCTCAGGGATAATATTTGTATTAATTACGAAAGGATATAAAACTATGGGAAAAAAACTGATTAAAGTTATGGATACCTCATTCAGAGACGGTTTCCAATCTGTTTACGGAGCAAGAGTATTTGTAGATGACTTTATTCCTGCTTTACAATCAGCTGTAAATGCTGGTATTAAACATTTTGAAGTTGCAGGTGGTGCGAGATTTCAATCACCTATTTTCTATTGCAACGAAAATGCATTTGAAACTATGGATAAAATCAGAGCTGCTGTTGGTCCTGATATCAACTTACAATCATTAGCTCGTGGTGTTAACGTAGTAGGTCTTGATTCTCAACCAAGAGATATTATTAATTTGCACGCTAAAATGTTTAAAAAACACGGCGTAACTACTGTTAGAAACTTTGATGCTTTGAACGATGTAAATAATTTGATTTATTCTGGTCAATGTATCAGAGATAACGGGCTAAAACATGAAGTTACTATCACAATGATGGAATTACCTATCGGATGTGAAGGTGCTCATGATGTTGCTTTCTATGAAAAAGTTTTAAGAAACATTCTTGATGCAGGTATTCCTTTTGACAGCTTGGCATTCAAAGATGCTTCCGGTACTTCAAATCCTAGAAAAGTTTATGAAACTCTTAAACGTACAAGAGAAATTCTTGGTGCTGATGCTCACATCAGATTCCACTCTCATGAAACGGCAGGTACTGGTCTTGCTGCTTACCTTGCAGCTCTTGATGGCGGTGCTGATGGTATTGATTTGTCTATGAAACCTGTATCAGGCGGAACTGCACAACCTGATATTGTTTCTATGTGGCACGCATTAAAAGGTACTGAATACGATCTCGGTATCGATATTGAAAAAATTCTTGAAACTGAAGAAGTATTTAAAGAATGCATGAAAGATTACTTCTTGCCTCCGGAAGCTTTGGCAGTAAACCCAATGATTATCCAATCCCCATTACCGGGTGGTGCATTAACTGCTAATACTCAAATGCTTCGTGATAACAACTTAATGGATAAATATCCTGAAGTCGTTGCTGCTATGAAAGAAGTTGTTGAAAAAGGCGGTTTTGGAACATCAGTTACTCCAGTATCACAATTCTATTTCCAACAAGCTTTTAATAACGTTATGTTTGGACCTTGGAAAAAAATTGCTGAAGGTTACGGAAAAATGGTTCTCGGATATTTTGGAAAAACTCCTTGTGAACCAGATGCTGAAGTTATCAAAATTGCTTCCGAACAATTAAATCTTCAACCAACTACAGAATTAGTTGTTGACTTAAATGATAAAGATGAAACTAAAGGTATTAAAGCTGCTACAAAACGTCTTGAAGAAGCAGGTCTTCCTGTAAATGATGAGAATATCTTTATTTCTGCAGCTTGTAAAGAAAAAGGTATTTTATTCTTGGAAGGTAAAGCAACTATTGGTGTCAGAAAATGCGAAAAAGGTGCTAATGAACCTAAAGTTGATACACCAAACGGTTATACAGTTTCTGTTAACGGTAAAAAATATGCAGTTGCTATTGAAGGTAAGAAAGCTACTGTTAACGGAAAACTTTATGATATTGATGTTAAAGCAGGTATTGAAGCAAATACTCATTCAGCAGGCGGTGAAGGTACTCCTATTAAGGCTGCATTGCCAGGTAACGTGTTAAAAGTTCTTGTTTCAAACGGTGACAGTATTTCTGAAGGCGATGTAATTGCTGTCGTAGAAGCTATGAAAATGGAAACAGAAATTAAATCTCCTGTATCAGGTACCGTTCAATCTGTTGAAATTGAAGTAGGAAGTAAAGTTAAAACCGGTGACGTATTGGTTACTATCGGTTAGTTTAATCATAATTTGAAAAGGATAGAAAAATGAATATTACAGACAGTTTAATAAAATTATGGCAATCTACCGGTCTTGCTAATTTTGTACAACCGGTTGATCCTTCTATCACAAACGGATTTGAGCAATTCTTGCACCAATTCGGTTCTCCGATTATGCTTGTAGTATGCTGCTTCCTTTTGTGGTTAGGTATTAAAAAACAATTTGAGCCGCTATTGTTGGTTCCTATCGCATTTGGCGGCTTGTTATCAAATATTCCTGTAGCAGATATTGCTGGTCCTCACGGATTTTTGGGAATTATTTACGAAGCAGGTATTCATCAGGGTCTATTCCCATTGATTATCTTTATGGGTGTTGGTGCAATGACGGATTTCGGTCCGTTGATTGCAAACCCTAAAACAGCATTATTAGGTGGTGCAGCTCAATTCGGTATTTTTGGAGCTTTACTTCTTGCTCTTTGCTGTTTTGGATTTACATTGCCTCAATCTGGTGCTATTGGTATCATAGGTGGTGCTGATGGTCCGACTTCAATTTATGTTACAACTAAGCTTGCTCCTGAATTATTAGGTGCAATTGCTGTTGCTGCATATTCTTATATGGCTTTGGTTCCTGTTATACAACCTCCTATTATGAAGGCTTTAACAACAGAAGCTGAACGTAAAATTGAAATGAAACAATTGAGAGAAGTTTCAAAACGTGAAAAAATTATATTCCCGCTTGTTGTACTGGGGCTTTGTATAATCCTATTACCTGATGCTTGTCCTCTTATCGGGGCTTTGACATTCGGGAATTTATGTAAAGAATCCGGCGTTGTAGAAAGACTTTCTGATACTATGCAAAATGCATTAATTAATATAGTGACTATTTTCTTAGGACTTTCTGTTGGTTCAAAATTGTCAGCTGAACAGTTTTTAACTACTCAAACACTATTTATTCTTGTACTTGGCATATTAGCATTTAGTTTTGCAACAGCAGCAGGTGTATTATTTGCTAAAATTATGAACCTGTTCTCAAAGGAAAAAATCAATCCGTTAATCGGTTCAGCAGGTGTATCAGCTGTGCCTATGGCTGCACGTGTTTCTAATAAAGTCGGTTTAGAGGCTAATCCTCAAAACTACTTGTTAATGCACGCTATGGGACCAAATGTTGCAGGTGTTATCGGTTCCGGTGTTGCAGCAGGTATTTTGCTTGCTTTATGTCACTAATTTTTTGTTTATAATAAAAAGACCGCTTTATTAAGCGGTCTTTTTTATTTCTAAATTTGATTATTTATGTGATTTTCCGACTGAAATTTTCCCGTCTATGACACTGTATGTTTTTATATTGTCATCAATAACTACATTTAATGTATTACCTATCCTATTTGAAATGTTTTTAATTTCCTGAAGTTGAATTGACTTTGGCATTTCATCTATTTTTTGTGAAATTTTTAAAATCTCAGGATTATTTGCTTTAATCATTGTGCCTGTAGATACAGTGTAAATATTAAATCCCAGAGGAACTTCATGGAGATCCATTAAACTTTTCATTGGAATACTATGTATTTGAGAGAAAATTGACAGTATCCCTTTCGGATTTTCAAGTGTTTCTAAGCTTACTCTGCCTGTTGCACATTCTAACACTTCTCTTGTAGGAAGTTTAAATGTTTTTATAGATTGAAAATTTGGGGTAAAATTTTTGGTTTGTTGTACATTTTGAATTTGCATATATACTCCTTTTTAATTATAATCTGCATGTATAAAGTCCTATGAAATATTTTTTTGTTATATTTCTTTTTTTTTATTAAGATTGTAAACTTTGATTTTTAGGAGGATTACATGAAAAAAATAGCGATTCTTGGTTCTGATAAAGTTGAATTATTTGAAAATATTTATAGATATTTCAAAGGCAAAGATGTTGATATTACTGTGATATCAGATAATGTCAATTCAGAATTGCTTTTTCTTGCTAAAAATTTAGGAGTCTCATTTAAACATGTTCCTGAAAAAGAAAATGTTGAATATTTTGGCTCAAATAATTTTGATTTAATTGTTCTCACAGACTATAGACATAATTTGAGCGAAGAAGTAATTGAATCTGGAAAATTTATAAATATTCATCCATCATTACTTCCTGCATTCAAGGGTGAAGATGCGATATATAGGGCTTTTGTGGCTGGTGTAAAAGTTTCAGGCGTTACTGTGCATTGGATTACTAATGAACCTGATGGCGGGAAAATCTTAGCTCAATATCCGGTTTTAATAGGTAATACTACTCATTATGATGAGTTTGAAACAGAAATTCATGACTTACAAAATTTTCTTTATCCAAAAGTTATTGATGCAATTTTAAATGATAAAGTATTTGATTTTACCGATCTGTTTGAAAACGCTAAATGCCACTCCGGCGGTTGTGGAAATTGCAGTTCGCATTGTAATAATAATTCTGCTGAAAAACCTTAGTTATTTAGCCTTTAATTCTTTTTACTATTATACAATCCTTTTCTACGGAAAATTCCAATTTATCTTTAACGGGATTGATTTTTAATAATTCCAGTATGGGCAATGGTATTATTACCCCCCAACTGTTGCCTATTTGTATTATTTTTCTTATCATAACTCTCTTTATATAATATTGTAACAATATTATAACTATTATGCCAAATATTTTCTTCTGTAGGTTATAATATTGTTATAACAGGAGGGATATTATGAAAAAGGCATTTACGCTTGCAGAAGTGTTGATTACTCTTGGGATAATCGGTGTTGTTGCATCAATGACACTGCCTGCACTAATTCAAAAAAATAATGAAAAACAAATTGTAGTAAGACTAAAGAAATTATATTCAATGCTGCAGCATGCACACTTGAACATAATTAATGAATATGGACCTTTAGATGTTTAATTACTTCAAATACTTCGACAGATGAAGTAGATGAAAACGGCGATACAATACTTGATTACACGAATACCGAATATATGAAAAGTTTGTTTGCAAAGCAGCTAAAAGTGGTAAAATCTTGTGATGCAGGTGTTAATTGTTTAGGTAAATTAGTTTACAAACTGGACGGTAATATAACCAGTAGAGAAGGTGTGTATAAGGATCCAACTTTGATATTAGCTGATGGAACTCGACTTTTTTTCGGTTGGACTATGTCTAATTGCAGTAATACACAAGAATGTCTTGTAGTCGGAGTTGCTCTGCCAAATTCTACAAAGGATCGTTATGTTTTGGGCAAAGATATTTTTTATTTTGACATATACAAAGATAAGATTGTTCCAGAAGGAAATACCAGAGGAAAACTTTCAGATTCTAGTTGTAATACATCATTTGGCTGAACATGCAGGTATTGCACAGCGTGGGTTATAATGAATGAAAATATGGATTATCTGCACTGCAACGATTTAGAGTGGGATAAAAAAACAAGATGTAAATAAAAATAGTTATTAAGAATTAGTGCATTTTTTTATTTAGTTGTGTATAATTTATATATACAGTTGAAAAGAGGGTTAATATGTCTATAGATGATGCATTGGTTATGATTTTGGCAGGCGGGGAAGGTAAAAGATTGCTTCCGTTAACTAAGGATAGAGCAAAACCTGCTGTTCCGTTCGGAGGAAGATACAGAATTATTGATTTCGTGTTGAATAATTTTATCAATTCTGGATTTTTCAAGATTAAGGTTTTAACCCAGTATAAATCAGATTCTTTAAATAAACATATAACAAGAGGCTGGGCATTATCTCCGTTTTTAAATCAATATGTTGATTTAGCTCCTGCACAGATGAGAACCGGACTTGATTGGTATAGAGGGACAGCTGATGCTATTTTTCAAAATGTTTTTCATATAACTGATGAAGATCCTGATTATGTTTGTATTTTTGGCGGAGACCATATTTATAAGATGGATGTATCTCAAATGCTTGATTTCCACAAAAATAAAAATGCTGATTTAACTATTTCCGCTATTCCTATTCCAATTGAAGATGCTTCTGAATTTGGAATTATTGAAGTTGATGATAATTGGAAATTGACTAATTTTGTAGAAAAACCTCAAAACAGACCAAAATGTATTCCAGGTCATCCTGATAAGTGTCTTGCGTCTATGGGAAATTATATTTTTAACAAAAATGTTCTTTTGAATGCTTTGAATGAAGATGAGCGTATTGAATCATCAAGTCATGATTTCGGCAAAAATGTTATTCCAATGCTTTTAAATCAAGGTAGAGATATTTATATTTATAATTTTGCAAACAATGAATTTCCTGGGATTACCGATGCTGAACGTGGTTATTGGAGAGATGTAGGTAGTATTGACGCTTATTGGCAAGCGAATATGGATTTGTTGGATTCGAATCCTGAATTGAATTTGTATTCAAAAGATTGGCCTTTGAGAACATTTAATTATAACTATCCGCCTGCAAAATTTATATGGCAAGAAGGAGATAGAGTCGGTATGGCTACAAATTCTATGGTATCAGAAGGCTGTGTAGTATCCGGCGGAAGCATTTCAAGATGTGTCCTTTCTCCTAAGGTAAGAGTAAACAGCTACTCTCAAGTTTATGAAAGTATACTGATGGAAAATGTTGATGTGGGACGATATTCAAGAATTAAAAGAGCTATAATCGACAAAAATGTTAAGATTCCGCCTAATACTAGAATAGGGTATGATAGAGAAGAAGATTTAAGACGGGGCTTTCATGTTTCACCAAATGGTGTAACTGTTGTACCAAAGGGGGCTATTCTCTAAATCTTTTTTAATATATAATTACTGTTACCGAAATATTGTAAAAATTTCTTAAAATTACTATTTTTTTAGGCAATTTTGGGACTTTATTATCTTTATTGATTTGGGTAGTAGTATGGCGTCAATAAACGGAATATCTAAAATAAGCTTTGGAAACTCATTTACCTCAAGTATTAAAAATGCAGGCAGACGAGTCTATAATGCTATTCCAAATTTTAAACCTATAGCAGGTGATAATATGATTGGCTGGATTGAAAAATTTGGTCGAAAATGTTCTTCTGCTGAGCAAAGACTTATACTCGGTGCTACAGCTATTTTTATGCAGCCTGCGATTGATGCTCATAACAAAAATGTTGATGAAAAAACAAGAAAAGTCTCTGTTGCAAGGACAATCGGAAAAGTTATTGCAGGAACTTTAACAGGATTTCTTATTCGTAAAGCCTGTATTAAAGCTATGGATTTAAAAATGTTTAAGCCTTCAAATGCTGCAAAAGTTTCAAAAGATGCTTACGATCAATATAAAAATGCTATGGGTACTATTGTAGCATTGGTTGTTATGTCATTTACTAACTTTATTATTGATGCACCTTTAACAAAATTTATTACTAATTTACTTATAGAAGAAGATAAATCCGGAGGTAAAAAATGAAAAACTCCGGTTTGATGAATGATGCTTTTCAGTGGGTTTCTAAAAAGTGCGGTACCTTTAAAAATGTTATTTTGGAAAAGTATGGTGAGCAGCCGGGAAAAATGCTTGTTCACACAGGTGTTTTAGGTTGGATCTTATCTTCTGCAGCACAGGTAGCTGCTGTTGTATTCAACGATAAAATCTCAAAAGAACAAAAAGTTTTTCTTATTCCTCAAGAAATTGCCGATGCTGCTGTGAATATTGTTTCATTTTATGCAATTACAAATTCCGTGAAAGCTATTGCATCAAAACTTGTTAAAACAGGTAAACTAACTACCCCTGCGATACTTGATTATTTAAAGAAAACAGGAATTAAAATTCTTAAAAATTCAAAGGATGTGTCACCTATTGGAAAGTGGGATTTTGATATTACAAAATTGTCAAATTTTGATGAAATAGAAAAGCAATTTAAACCTTTCAAAAATGGAGTTGATGTTGCGGCCAGTCTGTTAGGTTCAATTATTTCATGCAACTTGGTTACACCAATATTGAGAAATGAATATGCCGCTCGTCAACAAAAATTAGCTTTAACTAAAATGCATGACAAACAGATGAAAAATTTAGAGCATCCTAGAGGTATTTCTATGGCAGAATATCAAAGACGTGCTTATGCAAAGGCTTCAGGTTTAAAAGTGTAAAATCGTTATTATTCCTAAAATCATAAAAGAGATAATACCAAAAAATATGCCCACAAGTTTGTAAAATGGGTTAAATTTTTCTTGTTGTGTGTTTAAATACATTTTTTCCAGTGTTTTTTTTGCATAATCCTGTTTTAAATTTGATTTTGTCTTATTAAAAGATGAATGTAATAACTGTTTAAACGCATATACTTCTTCCAAATCTTTTCTTGCAAGAGGATTTGATATTGCAATTTTTTTAATTTTAATATTTTCATTGTCACTTAATTCATTGTCAACATATGCGGAAAGATTTTCTTTAAAAGTTGCATATTGTGTTGTATCATATTGCTTCATATCATATATTTCTTCTTCATTTATTTTTGATTGGATTTCTGAGAAATTTTCTAAAATTCTTTTTAATTTAAGATACTTTTCTTGACAGTTCTTGCATTTATTTAAGTGTTCCCTGACACAGTGACTAAGCTTTTCATCAAGCTTATTCTCGATATAAAATGTGAGTAGAGTGACTACTTGATTGCAGTTTAGTTCATGATTCATAATATAACTCCTTTTATATATAAGATTTTAATCCGTCTTTTAATTTTAGTCTTGCTCGTGAAATTCTTGATTTTACAGTCCCGACAGTCGTATTTGTTGCTTCTGCGATTTCTTCATAACTTAATCCCTGCAACTCTCTCAGAACTATTACAATTCTAAATTGTTCAGGTAGAGCCCTTATTGCATTTTTTATAATTTGCTCCAATTCTGATGATATACATTTTTCTGCGGGTTTACATTTTTTATCGGGAATAATTGATTTTAAAGAAAAATTAGTATTTTCATCAGGTTCTTCATCCATTGATATAATGTCGGGTTTTCTTGATGCTTTTCTTAGCTCATCATAAAAAAGATTTGTAACAATTTGATTAAGCCAGCTTTTGAAATGTTTTGGATTTTTTAATGAGTGAATATTTTTCGCAACACGAAGTAATGCTTCTTGAGTCAGGTCTGCTACATCTTCACGTTTTTTTGTCAGATAGGAAAATGTTGCAAACACATTTCTTTGCTCTCGCCTGATTAATTCTTCAAGAGCTTTAAAATCATTTTGCTGTGATAACACGACGAGTTCATCTAAAGTAAGTTTTCGATATTGCAGTTTATGTGAAGACATAAGAAAATCTCCCTACTCAAATAGTAAGGAATTTTTCAACTTAAATGAACAGGCTAAAATATACCTGCAATGGATTATATTTTTTATAGTAAGATTATAATTATTTGGCTGAAATATATCCGCGTAAAGCTGTATAAGCAGCTACATAAGGTGAAGCAAGATATATAAATCCGTTCACATTCCCCATTCGACCTTGGAAGTTTCTGTTTTGAGTCGCAAGACAAACTTCGCCGTCAGCTAATGTTCCTGCATGAACCCCTACACAAGGTCCGCACCCAGGCGGTAAAATCGTTGCATTTGCTTCTACAAATATTTTAATTAATCCTTCATCAAGTGCTTGGATATAGACATCTTTCGAGGCAGGACAAATTAACATTCTAACATCAGGATGTACTTTATTACCCTTTAAAATTTCTGCGACAGTCCTTAAATCTTCAATACGTCCGTTAGTGCAAGTTCCTACAAAAACTTGATTTACTTTGATATCTTTAAGTTCTTCTACAGGTTTTGTATTGTCAACAGTATGAGGGCAAGAAACGGTATGTCCAACATCTTCTGCGTTAATTTTTATTATTCTTTCATAAACAGCATCAGAATCAGGTTTTAATGTTCTGAACTTATCTGCTCTGCCTCTGGATTTTAAGAATTCTTTTGTTTTTTCATCAGCAACAAAAAGACCTGCCTTAGCTCCTGCCTCTACTGCCATATTAGCTAATGTGAAACGTTCTGACATAGACATATTGTCAATTGTATCACCGCAGAATTCTAAAGCTTTATAAGTAGCACCGTCTGCTCCTATCATACCGATTAAATGAAGCATTAAATCTTTTGAACAAATACCCGCTTTAAATTTGCCTGTTACTTCAATTTTAAAAGTTGCTGGAACTTTTAACCAAGTTTTTCCAAGTGCCATTGCGACAGCAATATCAGTAGAACCCATTCCTGTTGCAAAAGCCCCTAATGCACCTGATGTGCAGGTATGGGAATCAGCACCTACAAGAATTTCACAAGGGTTTACGAAAGTTTCGACGAGTCTTTGATGGCAGACTCCTGCTCCTACATCTGATAAAACAGCTCCATATTCCTTTGAAAATTCTCTTAGTACTGTATGTGTGTTAGATAATTCTTTTCTCGGGCTTGGAGATGCATGGTCAATAAATAGAATACTTCTTTCAGGATTGTGCAATTTAGGGATACCAAGCTTTTTAAATTCCTGAACTGTCAAAGGTCCTGTTCCGTCTTGTACTGCTGCTACATCAACATTAGCGATAACAAGTTCCCCAGCCTTAACGTCGTGTCCTGCGTGTTCAGAAATTATTTTTTCAGCCAAAGTCATTCCCATATACATATCTCCTTATTTATTGTTGATATTATTTTATCATAAAAAATAAATTTGATATCAATGGAATTATTTATTTTTCCCTAAAAAATCCTGCCAGTAATTGCCTTCTCCTTGCGGATTTATATTTTGCATAGCATAATACGCACATGCTGCCTGATTTTTTACATTAGAAGTACTTTTGCAATATTCTTTGCCAGTAAGAAAGAAATTGGTAGAATTGCTATCCCCAACACCTGTACTGCTTGGATTATCTTTGTGAGGCTGCCCCATTGGTAAAACAAATCCATCTGTTGTAAAATAAAATATATGTAAGTCATAGCCATATTTATTAGGTCTTTTCATCCCATTTATATCAACACATACAACCGGTCCGTCATCACCTTCATATATTGTATCTCCAACAAAAGAATAAATTCTGCCCCCGTTTTCTGAATAAAATCCGACATCATCACAAGGTCCCATCGTTAATTTTGTTCCATCCATAGTGTAAATATTGTATCTAACGCTTTTCTTGTTTCCATCTTTGTCTGTTGAAGAATATGTTGTATTATCAATTAACTTTGAGCCTTTATAATATTTTAAAAGAAGTGGGACAACTTTTTTCCCTCCGTTTGACCCCATTGTTTGAGTATACTCAGAAACACTAATTCCATAATCTTTTTTAAATAATTGTGCTATCTGATTTAGCTCAGTATAAACTTTTTTATATTGAGTCTCAAGCTCTTTACTTTGAGTTTTATTTATTACTGCAGGCAAGGTTAGTGCTGCAATTACTCCGATAATACCAAGCGTAATAAGAACTTCTGCAAGTGTAAAAGCATTTTGGGTTATAAATTGTTTACTTATAATTATACTCCTCATAGATTAAATTGTAAGGTGATATCTTATATATTTATCTATATTATTGTTGCAAAATAGAAATATGTCAAGACTTTTACTTTTGGGGCAGAATATAAAAAAATACCGCAAAGAAAAAAAGCTATCTCAAAACAAACTCGCAGAGATGATAGATTTATCACGCGAACATTTGGCATGTGTTGAGACGGGCAAGGAGTATATAAGTCTTAGGAAATTGTTTTTAATTGCAGATATATTGGAAGTTCCGCTTTCAGAATTAGTCAATTTTAATTAATTTATCGGCTAAAATAAGTCCAAATTTTAAGTTACGTCAATCCAGGCTGTAAATTTGCTAAATTTTTCCATTTCATCCATAGTAAGTTCAATCGCGGAATTTCCGTTTCCACAGGCAGGATAAACTGTTTTGAATCTTTTTAATGATTCATCCAAATATACTTTGATATTCTTGTCAGGAAGTCCAAATGGACAAACTCCTCCAATCTTGTGTCCTGTATATTCATAGACTTCATCAGGAGTTAACATTTTAGCTTTGATTGAAAAAGTTTGTTTGAATTTTTTATTGTCAATTCTTTTATCTCCTGATACAACAACAAGAATAGCTCCGTCATTTGTTTTGAATGATAGTGTTTTAGCAATTCTCGCAGGCTCTACTCCAAGAGCTTCAGCGGCTAACCCTACAGTAGCACTTGAGTATTTAAGCTCTAATATATCATTTTCTTTATTGAATTGTTTAAAATACTCTTTTACTTTTTCTATTGACATATTAAATAATATTTTTAGGTGCTTGTGCTGTTTCAATGCGTTCTTTAATAGCACCTTGAGGTTCATAGTACGGCTCTACTGTCATGATTTTTGCAGCAATATCAGGATAATAATAGATAAATCTTAATTCACTTGAAGTAAGCGGTTTTTGGGTATGAACATTTGCATATCTTACAAGTTCAAGGATATTTCTTGCTTCATGTTCATCTTTAAACTCAAGTTCAAGATTGTTATAAACGTTTCTGAAACCTTTAATACCGCCATATTCGCCTGTTGTAATCATTCTGCCTGTTTCAATTATCTCAGGTTCGCCGCGTCCTAATTCTTCAAAATCATAAAGCTCATAGTTTCTGCGATCTTTTAATGCGCCATCAGCATGAATTCCTGATTCATGTGCAAAAGCGTTATCTCCAACTGCAGGCTGATTCATCGGGATTGGAACTCCAAATGCATAAGATGTATATTTTGCAAGCTGCCATGCTTTGCTTAAATCAATATTAGGATCAATTTGGTATTTGTCTTGAAATCCTGCAGATTTCAGAATTGCAAGAAGACACGAAACCAAATCCGCATTCCCGGCTCGCTCGCCCATGCCGTTTATTGCTGTATTAATATAAGCATCGACTCCTGCGTCAATAGCAGCTTTTGCCCCCATTACAGAACAGCTTACAGCCATCCCTAAATCGTTGTGGAAGTGCAATTCAATTGCCATATCAGTTTCTTTAGCAATTCTATAAATTCTGTCATAAGTTGTCTTAGGATCTTCGTAACCTAATGTGTCACAATATCTAAATCTTTGGGCTCCTGCATCTTTTGCGGCTTTTGCATATTTTATTAAAAATTCAATATCACTTCTCGATGCATCTTCAGCATTTACACCTATTATTTCCGCACCTTTGGATACTGCACACTTCACTGCCTCTTGAGTCATAGCAATTATATCAGCAGGAGTTTTCTTACCTAAATACTTACCATGAATCATTTGTTCCGATGTCGATTGAGATAAGTTAACGTTTTTAAGTTTTGGAACATTATTAAAAGATAATTCAACATCTTCAGCAATACCTCTCATCCAGCCTGAGAGTTTTGTTGTACTAATTGCACCTCTTTCAACAAGCTCAAGATTGCCGTTTAGATAATTGATTTCATGCTTTGTAGTTGGAAAACCAAACTCGGATTGAGTAATTCCCATATCATTCAACATAAGATTAATAATTGTTTTTTCCAGTTTTGCCAGACCTAATCTTGATGTTTGAACCCCGTCTCTGTTTGTAACGTCTACAAAGTAAATTTTATTTTCTTTCATATCTGCTCCTTGTTCTGCTCATCTCAAAAGGCAGACTACTTATGCAAAGTATTATTAAATAACTTGCTTTTTTATATAAAGTTATTTACAATGTTTAGTATGAATATTTTCTAGGAAAATGTCAAGAATTTAAGAATAATTATGAATAATACTAAACAGTTAGAGAAGAAGATTAATAAAGAGTATAAGACCGGTAATGTCAAATGTGCCATAGAGCTTTGTCAAATCGGTTTGCAGGAAGACCCCACTAATGCAGATTTGCATGTAAGACTAGGGGATTTATATCTTGCATGGCATCTTGATATTTATAATTCCTGTCAGTATATTGATGAGGCAATTACTGAATATCAAAGAGCTTTGGAATCATATATTGACAGTGCTGAAATTTATTTCAAAATCGGTCAAGCTCATTTTTATAAAGGTGATTTGGATAAGGCTATCAATTACTTGGATATGGCTATTTCTAAAAAGCCTAAACTTGCAAAAGCGTATTATCTTCTCGCTGAGACTTATACTAAGAAGTCAAGATTTATGGAAGCTGCTATAAATGCCAGAAAGGCTATTAAATATAAGCCTTTTGCTAATTCTTGTGCTCACTTTTTACTTTCAAATCTTTATAATGTATCTTCGGTTAAGTCCTTTAAATTGAAAATGAAATCTCAATATGAGTATATTCTTTCTTTGTTAACTTTACCTTTTGATGTTCAAGCTTTGAAAAATGTAGGGCGATTTATTTCTTATATGAAATTTTTCCCGATGCTTGTCAATAGTATGTATTTAGTTCAGACTAGAAAGTTTGAAAAGGCAATTGAAACTTATGCTGCTGCAATTGATAAAGCTCCGGGATTTGTGCCTTTGTATTCTCTGTTGGGTGATGTGTATTGTGCTATTGGCAGATATGATGATGCTATTACCGAATATAAAATGGCTATCTGGCTGGATTGTTTGAATATTGAGGCTTACCGCCATTTATGTCAGGCTTATGAAGAAATTGGTGATTATGACAGTGCTGTTGAAATTTATCAAAAACTTATTCAAATTATGCCTAATATGCCTGATGTACATTCAAACTTAGCAAATATTTTGTTTGTTAAAGGTGATATTGATGGTGCTATTTCACATTTTCAAACTGCGGTTACTCTTAATCCTAAAAAGCAATGGACAAGCGTTATTAACCAAACATTAGGTTTTGTATATCAAGAATCTAAAAAAGATTTAGATGCAGCAATCACTTCTTATCAAAGTGCTTATTTGCAAACGCCTGAGGATATTGATATTTATATTAATCTCGGAAGTGCTTTTTATGACAAAGAAGATTTTAATAATGCATTACAAGTCTATAGAAATGCACTTGACTTGGAACCAAATAATCCGAAAATTCATTGTAATCTAGGCTTTTTGTATTGGGGGAACGGTGAATTAGACGAAGCTATTAAAGAATATGAATTAGCTATTGAATTTGATAATAATTATGATATTGCTTATAACAATTTGGGTGTTATTTATCTTGATGATTTAGGAAGGGTTCAAAAAGCTATTGAGCTATTTAAAAAATCTATCGAATGTAATCCTAATTATGCTCTAGCTCATTTTAATCTTGCTCGAGCTATTACTATTACAGGAGATAAGATTGAAGCTGCAAAGCTGTATCAGATAGCACAGGATATTAATAAAGTCACTGGTGAAATTGACCCGCAGGAAATTATTGATAAAATCAATGGATTATTCAGTTAAGGTATTTTTATTTTGGTGCTTTAATTCAACAAGATAATCTTTGACTTTTACTCCGGCAGCTATTCCTAGAGCTCCTATTGTTGCAGAAATCAAGTAGCATAAGCCCCCGTATATATTTGTTTTTTTAACAGCTTTGGCCAAATTTTCAGGCATAACCTTTGCAGCAAGCTTGTTTCCCTTTGCAGAGGCAATAAATTCTTCCAAAAGAATTGGAATTGACGCTGCAAATGCCAGTTTGCCAGCATTGTTGTGTATAAAGTTTTTGAACTTATCGCTCTTACTTAGTTCATTTTCATTAGATTTAGGTTTTATACTTGTGCAAATACCGGTAATAGTAATTGCAGGTAATACAAGATTTGACAATGGCATTCTTAAATATTGTATTGCTTTTAATGCAGGATTAAAGTTTTTATTCATTGCATGACCCATTTCATGAAAAATTGCTCCCTGCAGCCTTTTATATGGTAAAATTAAAGTGTTAACTATTGGATTATAACCTGCATTTCTTCCAAATCTTGCACCTGTTTCGACGTTTATTAGCGAAGAAATCTTCTGGAGGTATTTTACATTATCATTTACCTTAAAAGCTTTGATTTTAAGTCCGGTTTGTTTGAGGTTTGTTTCTTGGAAAGCTTTATTTAAATATTTATCAATTTCAGGAACATTTGCACTTTTTACAAGCTTATCCTGACAAGCAACCTCAATTGGCATACCGACTGCCGTCTCGAAAATTAAAGGTGTTGCCAAACCTACTGCATTTTGAAGATAATTATTTCTTTTATGTTCGTTTTTATTAGTTTGAGGTGCGGACGTAAAAGTTACTTTCATTCACAAATATCCTTTCTACTGGTTTCTATAAATCCTGTAAAGAAAAATTTTTGCTACTGAACTGTAATTTCAACAGGCAGTGTAGGCAGGATAAATCCAAAAGTCGAACCTTTACCAGGCTCTGAATGCACAAAAACTCGACCTGAATGATGTTTTTCGATAGTGGTCTTAACAAGATTTAAGCCAAGACCTGTACCTTTTATTGTGTGCGTATTATTTTCAACTCGATAAAATCTATCAAAAATTTTCTTTTGGTGTTCTTGTGAAATTCCGCAACCCTGATCAGTTACTGCAACTTCAACTTCATTTTTATCGGGTGAATAATTCAAAGATATTTTTATTTCACCATTTTCAGGCGAATATTTTATGGCATTTGAAAGATAATTTGTCAAAGCTCTTTCAATGCTGTCATAGTTGAAGATAAATTCCGGCGGCGTTGCGAGTTTTTCAATAATTATTTTTAAATTATGCTCTTTAGTTAAAACTTCAACCTGTTTTGCACATTCTTCTATCAAATGTTCAATATTATTAGGTTCTTTTTCTAATTCAGTATTTGCTTCCAAACGTGAAAAATCTAATATGTCATTCACCATTCGATTAAGTCTTATAATTTCTTGATTTATAGTACCGATAAATTCTTTTTGCGTTTCATAATCAAATTCATTGCCGTAATTGTAAAGAGTATCAATGTAGCTTCTGAGAACCGTTACAGGTGTTCTTAATTCGTGAGATACGTTAGAAATAAACCCTGCTCTCATTTGTTCCATTTCTGCTTCTTTAGTCATATCAATTAAGACAATTATATACCCGACATAATCTTTGTTTCTTGTAAACATTGGTGAAATTATTGATTTTATTACTCGTTTATCTACATTTATGTTAAATTCAATAGGCTTTTTCTCAATAATCTCAAGCGGAGTATCTTTAAATTGTTCAATCTTATCTTTGAAACATTCATTTCCTGAAGTGTCAATATATTCTTGAATTTTTGTATTAAGAAGCTGTTCTTCAGATACTTCAAGAAGAGTTTGAGCATGGTTGTTGACCAAAACCACATTGTCATTATCGTCGCATACAACAACTCCGTTTGCAATACTCATCAAAACAGATTCAAATTTATTTCTTTCAAGCATTATTCTATCAATATTTTGTTCTTCATAAATATGAAGCCTTGCAGACATATCGTTAAATGCATTAAATAACTCTTCGATTTCAGAACTTACATCTTTAGTCTGTATTTTATAGCCGAATTCGCCTGAAGATATTTTCTTTACTCCGTTTTGTAAAATTCTTAATTCTCTGGTAATTAGATAAGTATTTATAAGAATTACAAAAGCAAATACAAGCCAAGCAACTGAAAATACAAATAACAATGATGCACGTGTTGTAGATGAAATTTGACTGATTATACTTCCTGACAATCCGACTGTGACAGAACCTATAGGATTTGTATCCCCTATTGCAGTAAGTGGTGAAGTTACTCTTATGTTGGTTTTATTAGTTGAGGACAGCTCATTTTTACCTGAATATATTACATCTCCGTTTTTATCTCTAAATTCAATAAATACAATATCATTATGACTTTTTAAAATACTGTCTGAATGTGTTTTTAGAGTCTCTTTTATTTTATTTTCAGGTAAATTTTTTGTGATTTCAACACTTTCAATAGCCAGTGTCTTTGAGAGAACCTGACCGAAATTCTGATACCCTTCGTTTAGTTTTTTTTGAATGTTAAAAATTGCAAATACCGCTATTGCAATAATCAAAATGGTACTTAACAGTAAACCAAAAATTATTAAACGATTTTGAGCCGTCAAACTAACCTTATTATTCATGATTAAATTATATCACTTTCAAATTATACAAGCAATAATTCTTACCTTTATTATAAGAAAAGACTGCTTTTAATGCAGTCTTTTTGTAAAAATCAAATATTTCTATCTAGCACAAATTGTTCTTGCAACATGTACACCTGATGCTGAAGCTTGAATCAGACCTCTTGTAACTCCAGCCCCATCACCTATTGTAAATAAGTTTTTAACGCCTTCAGTTTCAAGCTCATTTGTTAACTTAACTCTTGCGGAATAGAATTTAACTTCAATTCCATATAAAAGAGTATATCTTGAAGCCGTTCCTGGACAAATTTTATCAAGTGCATAAAGCATTTCTATAATACTTGTCATTTGTCTGTATGGAATTACAAGGCTTAAATCTCCGGGAGTTGCACAGCTTAAAGTCGGAGTGAGTACGCTAGATTTAATTCTTTCAGGAGTAGAGCGTCGACCGTCAAGCAAGTCTCCAAAGCGTTGAACTAAAATTCCTCCGCCTAACATATTTGCTAAACGTGCGATATGTTGACCATACTGAATAGGTTCTTTGAAAGGTTCAGTAAATTTTTCACTTACAAGAAGTGCAAAATTCGTGTTGTTTGTCGTCTTTTCAGCATAGCTGTGACCGTTTACAGTAGAGATACCGTTGTAATTTTCTTGTACAACTTCTCCATTCGGATTCATACAGAATGTTCTTACCTCATCTCCAAATGTTGGAGAATGATAGATAAGTTTTGATTCATATAATTTATCAGTAAGCGGTTGGAACACAGGTGCTGGAAGCTCAACTCGAACCCCCACATCTACTGCATTATTGACCATACCGATTTTATTTTTTGCAAATTCTTGAGTTAACCAATCTGCCCCTTCTCTTCCAGGTGCGATAATTGTGTATTCTGCAGAAATTGTCTCACCGTTATCAAGAATAATTCCCTTTACCTGTTCACATTCTACTATTAAACTTTTAGCAGAGACATTATTTAAAATAGTGATTCTTTCAGCTAAATAGTCCTGCATATTTTTCAATACATCAAGACTTCTTTCTGTTCCCAAATGTCTTACAGGGGAATATACAAGTTTTAATTCTGCAAGAACTGCTTCTCTTTCCAGTTCTTTATAAGTTTTTAAATCAGTTCCGAAAACTTCTTCTGTTGCTCCAAAATCAAGATATAACTGGTCTGAATAGCTAATTAAATCTTCTACTTTTTCTCTTGACATGTAATCTACAAGGTGTCCCCCAACATCAGGAGTAAGTGTTAATTTCCCGTCAGAAAATGCTCCTGCTCCTCCCCAGCCGCATAACAGACCGCATTTTTTACAGGTTGGACATTTTTCCCAGCCTTCTCTTAAAAGACATTTTCTTTTTTCAATTTTTTCCCCTTTTTCGATTAATACAACTTTCCATTCAGGCTTCAGTTTCATAATTTCAAGGGCGGCAAAAATGCCTGCAGGTCCAGCACCGATTATCGCAACATTATACATTTTCTTTCCTCTTTTTTGTTATACTGCCAACTTATTAAACATATTATAAAAGTGATTTAAATTAAAGCCTTTGTGAAGAATTTGTAAATCAATTTTTACCGTAAGGTTTAAATTCTATACCGTCTAACTCCAATTTAAAACTCTTTTTTCCGTACTTTTTATTAGATTTTAGAAATATATTTAAAACAGTTTCTTTCCCTAAATTTTTTCCTGTAGAAGAATCATACCCTTCTCGTACTCTAATAGCACGATTTGTTGTCAATCTATTAATCAATTCGCTGTATATACGTTTTGCCTGAAATAGTTCAAAGCTGTCTTTTACATCTGTTTGATTAGCAGATGCTTTTGCTTTACCCAGTTCTTTGCCGCTTTGAGCTAATTTTTCTGCCTGCGGACCTGTAATTATGAAGTTTTTATTGTCAGAATTTATAAATCTAAAAAAGTCCGAAGCTGTTTTTTTGATTACTTTTCCATATTGATATATTTTCAGTTTGTAACCATTTATTGCCCTAAAGTAGCTATAATCTTTATCAACTGCAGCAAATTTTTTAGCAATGCTTTGAGCTTTTAAATCATTTTTAATTGGCCCGGCTAAAACTTCAATGAGTTTTCTGCAGCCTTTTTGGATATTTTGGCTTTCAATTGCTTCTTTTCCATCTATAAAAACTCTAGTCGGAATTACTCCAGTAAAAGAAACCTTTGATATTTCCATTTTATACTCCTTTTGAATATAAAAACACGTAAAATAGTTTTTTGCTAGTTAGAAATAAAATTATCTTCAAAAGGCTTTTTTTTAGTATTAACTGCATGTGAAATATTGCTGATCAGCTCAGAAACTTCTTCTGTATTATTAATCTGTTGGGCATGTTGAGCATATTCCATAGCTTTACCTAAATCTCCTATGTTCATTTCAACAACTGCCATATTAAAATATGCTATAAATTGATCATCCGGAGTATTTGACAATTCTAGTGCTTTTGTTAGAGCCTGTATTGATTTTTGTCTTTTACCTAATTCTGCATAAGCAATCCCTAAATCGATATACCCTATTGGTAGATTTGGTGCTTTTTTTACATAATTTTGGGCTTCTTTTAATTTATCCATTTGTCTGTCTTCAAGACTTCCAAGTATAATTGGCGGATATATAAGTTTATCTTTTTTGATTGAAGCAATTGCAACATTGGATATATCAGGTGCCAGATTATATAAAAGTGTTATTGTATTAACATCTTTTGGTGAAATATATTGAAAACTGCTTCTAAATCTTACGTATATATTATTGTTTTGCTGTTCTTCATTTGACATATACATTAAATCATCAGTACTGTAGCTGTGTCCCATAATTCCAAGAGAATGTCCTATTTCATGCAAAATAGTATTATAAAGTTCTTTGTCAGAAAAATAATTTCCGTAAGCATCTTTATCATACATTGTTATAGTCATTTTTTTGAGCTTATCATTTTTAATTGTCGGTTCGGTGTAGGCAACAACATATTTACAACCGGATTTTGTGCAATTATTTTTAGGTAATGGTAAAAACTTAACTACAATTTGTGCATCTTTTGCGTTATTAACAAAAGTAAATTTTAAAAATGATGTTGAGTTTTGCCATTGATAAAAAGCTTTTGTGATTTCTGCACGATAATATTGTGGAAGATTATCTTCCATTGGAAAGTCAATACTTACTTTCAGCGGAAATGTTGATATATCCCATCTTAAAATATTATTGTTAAACGGAGTTTGCTCTATGTAGTTATGTCCATAAGTATTCATAAGCCGCCTTTTCCAAAAGTCAACTTGAACTTGTGCTAATCTGGCAGAACTGTCTTCAATTTTGTTTTTAGCTAATTCAAACATTTCTTTTTGAACATTATAAGTAGGTGTGATTCCGGCAAGTGCCATAACATAATTATATTTGTATTCTTTATTATTAGGCTTCATTTTTCTGGCGACGTTTAGATATTTATGAGCTTGTTCATAATTTTTTGAATTTAGCTCAGAAATTCCTTTTTTAAAAAAGAATCCAGGTATCAAATTCACAACAATAAGACAACAAACAATAACCGTTGCCATTATGGAATAAAAACAAATTTTCTTACGCATTATCCTTAATACCTTTATCAACTTCCAATAATTTGGCTAAAGAACGGGTATCACCCTTGAGTTTAAAATACTCAGAAAATTTTGGTGTTGTTTTTAAATTATAACTTCTGCCATTTTTGTCACGATTTCTGCTTATAAGTCCTTTTTCAAGCAATTCTTGAACATGTTCATAAGCATTTGACCCTCTTAATTCTTTTAAATCAGATTGTCTGATTGGCTCTTTAAGTGCGATAACCGAAAGAGTTCTTAAAACAGCAGGTTTTAATTCAACAGGACAAAGCTTTTCTACAATGTCCATGTGCTCTTCTTTAACCTGAAGTATGTATCCGTTTTCGTCATCAATTTCTAATGCTCCGTCACGTGATGCATAGTCCATAATTAATTCTAACATGGCTTCTTCTACTTTTTCCACATCTTCTTCATTCAAAATTTCAGCTATATCTTTTATGGAAAGAGCCTGTGCTGTTGTGAATAAAACAGCCTCAATCCGTGCTTTCAACTGTTCCATGTTCACCTCTGACTACATACAAATCGGAATAAAATTCATCCTGAACTAAATCATAATCTGATTCAGCTGATAGAAATAATAGAGCGATATATGCACTGATTTTATCCATCCCGAGGAGCGTAAGCTCATTTAATTCAATTTTATCTTCACGTTCAAAAATTTGAGAGAGATTTTCTTTTAATCTTAATACACAATCCTCAATATACTCTTCATGAGCAAGATTAATAATATCATCAGGAGTAAATCTTGCGTAAGAACGAACTCTGTTTTTAGCTCTTTCATGAGCTTGTTTTAAAGATTGTTTTTTCTCTAATTTTTCATAAAATTCCAATTGACGGATCAAATCACGCAATGTGACAACTCGATTTCTGTTTAAGCGAACACTTGTACGTCTTTGCAAAACATCATCAATAGTCATTGCATTTGCAGTTGGAATATAATCTTCCTCAGGGTACTCAACAAGGAATCCGTCATCATCAAATTCAAGATTATTTTCCGGTTCATCTTGGAATTGTAATACATCGACGCCGTCAAGAACACGGGATTTCATATTCAACAGAACAGAAGCAAATAAAAGTGTACGACCGGTTAGTCTAAGGTTTTGAGATTTCATTTCACACAAATGAGCAAGATATTTATCTGTAATATCAACAATATTAATATTCCAAGGATCGATTTTTCCGGCTTTCGCCATATTAACAAGAAAACCTATGCCTTCGTTATCAACATGTTTTTCAATTTCAGGTAAATCTATTTGATTATAACTTAATGTAACTGCCTCTGTACTCATCAGTCTCTTAATTTAACTCCTGTTACTCTCGTGATACCTTTTTCTTTTTGAGTTACACCAATTGTCCTATTAGCTGATTCTATCATAGGTTTTCTGTGACTAACTACTATAAATTGCGTATCTTTTGATTGGTTCTGCACCATTTGGGCGATACGTTCAACATTCATTGTATCCAGACTTGCATCTACTTCATCAAATGCATAGAATGGTGACGGCATATATCGTTGAATTGCAAATACAAATGCTAATGCAGTAAGTGCTTTTTCTCCGCCAGACATACTTTCCAATCTTTGTAATTTTTTATCTCTAGGCTGAGCTTCAATTGTAAGTCCTCCATTAAGCGGATCGTCAGGAAATTCAAGTTTTAATTCGCCTTCACCTTCTGATAATTGATGAAATACCGCTTTGAAGTTTTCATTTATGTTATTGTATGTTTTCATAAATGTTTCTTTTTTCAACTGTTCATATCCATGCATTCTGTCTAAAATTTCTTTACGTTCTTTTGATAGCACATCAATTTGTTCTTTAATTTCCTGCTGTCGTGCAAGCTTTTCGTCATAAGTCGTCAACGCTCTCATATTGACATCACCAAGTTCTTGCATTTTTTTATCTAAACGCTGAATTTTTGAGGTGATTTCTTCGATAGAAATTTCTACAGGCTCTAATTTATTTACTTCAACTCCTGAATCTTCAAGTTCCTTTTTAGCATTATCAAGTTGAGGTTCTAATTCCCTACGGCGAGCTTTGAATGATTCAATTTGTTCACCGATTTTTTCGATGTCACTTTCACTTATGTGTTTTTGTTTTTCTATATCCATAAGCTCAGTATTAATTTCGTCACGCTGTTTTAAAAGTTCCCCGAGTTTTTCTTCTATAACTGCTATTTCTTCTTTTAGAACTTCTACTTTTTTATTTAAATCTTCAATTTCTTTTTTGAAAATTTCCTTTTCTTCTTCAAGTTTTACATTCGCTTCATTTTTTGCAGTGATTTCTTCTTCCTTTGTATTAATCAAGCTCAAATTGAAAGCAATTTCACGTTCGAATTCGTTTTTGTCGTTTTGAGTCTGCATCAACTGAGCCTCAAGACGTTTAATCTCGTGTTCAACACCTTCAGTCTTTTCTTTTAAATCTTTCAAATCCTGATCATTAATAAGCTTCTCAATTTCTTCGATTTGCTCTTTAAGCTCAAGGATTTTATCATTTACCTGAATATTTTTTTCTTCTAACTTATCAAGTTTTTTATTTAATTCTGTAATTTGAGGCTCTGCGTTTTTAATAAACTCAGCTTTTTCAGTTAAAATATTTTCGCTGTTTTCATAGTTACGCTGCATATTATCAAGTTCAACTTTAGCTTTTGAATGCTCACTAACGGCATCGGAATAATTTTGTCTGATAGTTTGTAATTTACTTTCAAGTGTATTCTTTTTATTTTCAAGAGTTCCGAGCCTTTGTTCAAGTTCTTTTACTTTCCCTTTGAATTCTTCTAATTCGGCATCATCATTTTGAGAAAAGCTGAGTCCGCTTTTTCTCATAGAACCACCTGTTATAGCACCTGATTTTTCAAATAATTCACCGGCAAGTGTGACCATTCTGTATTTACCGATTAATTTTTTAGCACATTCCATATCTTCAACAACAATTGTGTCACCTACAGCATAATAAAATGCATTGATATACTCATCATCAAAGTCTACAAGATTAATAGCAAAATCTATAACCCCTCTGTCTTTTGGCAAAGAAAGACGAGTAGGAGCTTTTTGAACTTTATTTAACGGAATGAATGTTGTTCTACCGCCACCTGAGGATTTCAAAAGCTCAATAGCAACTGATGCAACATGTTCATCGTCTACAACTATATGAGCCATTCTGCCGCCAAAAGCAACTTCCATAGCAGTTGAATATTCCTTGTCAACTTTCCCTAACTTAACAAGCGGAGCATGAACACCTCGTAACTTAGCATTCATAACAGTATCTATGGCATTTCCCATACCGGCTTGTGCCATTTGTTTTGTAGCTTCCATTCTTGAAAGCTTATTATATGCCATACGGATATTATAATTTAGATCATTTATTTCATTATTTGTTTTATCAAGGTCTTGGAGCGTATTTTGCTGGATTGACTTAAAGTCCTGTAACTCTTTTGAAAGGTCTTCTACCTGCTGTTTTTTTAAGTCAAAATTAGACGTAAAATTAGCTTTTAACTCTTCCAATTCAGTAAGTTTTGTTTTAGCAAGTGCTAATTGTTCTGTTAAATTTTTTAACTCATTTTCAAGCGGAAGTTTTTCTTTTAACAAATTTGTTTCATTATCTTGAAGATTTTCAAGCTCTTTTCTTAGTGCATTTCTGCGTTCAATATGCTGCTCAGCAGTGCTGTTCAAGCCTGTCATATCTTCAAGAATTTTCTTTAATTCATTTCGTTTTGCAACTATATCTAATTCGATTTTTGCAATATTTTCTTCTTTTAGTTTTATATTTAATTTAGTATTTTCAATTTTTTGTTTAAAGTTCTCAATACCGTTTTTAGCGTTTTCAACGGTTTTCATATTTTCTAATATCTGTTTATCAGCAAAATTTAAAGCATTTTGCTTTCTGTCTATTTCACCTTTAACTGTTTCTTCTTGACGTTTTAATTCAAGTTGCTGGGCTTCACCTTTTTCTTTTACAAGAGCTGATACTTCTTGATATTTTGATTTGATAAGTGTCAAACGTTCTTCTAAATCTTTGCTTTTCAACTCTTCTTCTTTTTTCTTTTTGGTAAATTCAAGAATGTTAGAGTGAGCCTGTTCAAGACTTTTTTTTATATCAAAAAAACGGACTTTAGTAATCTGGCTTTCCAACCCGTTTTTTTCTTCTCTCAATTTTTGATATTTGATTGCAACTTCTCGTTCTTCTTTTAATTGCTCAAGCATGGAATCAATTTCGGTTAAAATAACCGAAGATCTTTCTACTCTTTGTTCAACATCAGTTAATTCGTTTGTTGCTTGTTCTATTCTGCGGTCAAAATCTGCGATACCTGCGATTTCATCTATTATTTTACGTCTGTTTTTTGGAGTACAATTCGTAATCCCTTGTACATCACCTTGCATCATTACATTATAACTGTTTGGAGTTACGTTATATTTTTCAAGAATAGCATGCACATTCGTTAGTGTTGTGACACTGTCATTAAGATAATATGTACTTGCATAGCCTTGTGAAGATTTGCGAATTCTTCTTGCTATACTTAAATCCTGCCCGTCTTCCATATCACCGAAAGTTACTTTAACAAAGGCTTCATTCCTTTTGGTATATGTTGAGATAAAATGTGACAGGTTTTCAGCTCTTAACTCACTTGCATTTGCGAGTCCCAAAGCAAATAAAACACTGTCAATTATATTACTTTTTCCTGATCCGTTCGGCCCAGATACAGTAGTGAACCCTTTTAACAAAGGTATCTCTGATCGGTTGGCAAATGATTTGAAATTATCTATCTCTAATTGTTTTATATACATAATTATCCCTAGTCTTATACCTATTAGACTATACTTATAAATAATTGTCAAAATGTTAATAGCTTCTTAATATAATCTGAGGCTTATATGTTTGTTGATAGAAAAATTTTTCAAAGTCTATAAATTAGTTTATATGAGGAAAATATTTTTATTTTTTATGTTAATTTGTTTGCCTGTATTTGCAAGTGAATACGGAGTATATAGACCTGATAATTATAACTATTCATCTGATAATCAAGAGATGACTCTTTTTATATTGGATTTTTCAAACAGTATGACAGAATATCTTGATGGTGTAAGTAAGCTTGATCTTATGCTTGATACTATGCGTCAAATACTTCCTAAAATAAGTTCAGAAAGCAGAGTTGGCTTAAGAGTTTACGGGCATAAAATGGGTTTTACACCTATAGATTCCTGCAGAGCGTCATCTTTGATAGTTCCGATTACGAAAGCCAATAGTCTTAATATTATGAATTCATTGTCCACAGTACATCCAAGAGGGATGACGCCTATTACATTTTCGTTAAAAGAAGCTGTAAGAAATGATTTTATCGGATTTACAGGAAAAAAGCATATTATACTACTCACTGATGGCGGAGAAAACTGTGATGAAAGCCCTTGTAAGTTTGTTATGGAGCTTATTAAAGTAAGAAAAGATATTTCTATTGATGTAATTGCTTTTAATATTGACAATCCCGATGACTTGGATCAGCTTGAATGCACTGCACTTGTTACAAGCGGAAAATTCTATACTGCAAATACTGCAGCGGAACTTGCAAGAAGTTTGAATAATTCAATTAATGCACATAAAGAGGTCGAAGCAAAAATTATTCCTAACAGATAGCTAAAATTTTATAGGATAATCTTCTGGAATACTCCAATTATGGAATTGGATAAGTGCAGTACAATAATCAGCCTGCTGTCCTGTATATTTTATAAGTTTGTCACATCCGTATATTCCGTTATGCAAATCTTCTTCAGTACCTTCCCAAGCATATTTGTAAGGTTCAAACCCTTTACCTTTATGATATTTTGCAGCTTCAGCCGTTTGTGCTCCTAAATTATTATTAAATCTAAATGTAAAAACATCTTTTCCCATTAATAATCCGTTCGGATTTTTTTTAAAATTCTTTTGATCAATAATAAAATTATAATCTCTGCCTTGTCTGAAAGACTTAAGCAGACTGCCATCTGCAAAATATATCAAAATAGCATCATCATTGCCAGCTGGCATTTCTTCTATTTTGGTAACTTTTAAGTATCCTTTATAATATTTATTATAAAAGTCGATAGGCTTTAATGTAGTTTCCCAATATAAACATTCGCCATTCACAAGCTCTGACTGCTTTATAGCTTGATTCATTACGGAATAAATTCTTTTTAGCTTTGTCAGGACTACTTGTTCTCTATATTTTGATAAAACAGTCGGAAGAGTCATTGCTGCCACTATTCCTATTATACCTAATGTAATAAGTACTTCTGCCAGCGTAAAAGCTCTATATCCCGTATTTTTTTTCATATTCTCTCCCTTTACATAATTTAAATAATACCTTTATTAATAAAAACATACTTTTAATAATGAAACAATTGTTTTATTTTGTCAATATTGTAAATCCTTATTTGTATAATTAAAAAATATGAAAGATAACGATTTAGAAATTATAGATTCACATAAAACTGTGAAAATACTTTTGGCTCATAGAGCTTGGACTTTAAAAAAACTTGCAGAAAAACTCTCTGAAGTCAGTGGAAAATATTACTCTCAGCAAAACTTAAATTATCGTTTGAAAACCAATTCTTTAAAACTGTCTGAGATGGATTATATTTGTAAAATTTTGGGCTTTAAAATTACTTTTGAAGATGTTCAAAAATAAAATTATTTACACCCCTCATCATTTTTATCAATTTTGCCGTCAAAATCATTATCTATCCCATCAAAACAGGAACCGATAGAATATTTGCTTTCTGCTGGAGGGTTAAATTTTAAGTATTTATCAGGAATTTTTTTCCACAAATATTCAAAATAATCCGAGTAAAATTTAGCTATTTTAGGATTTTCTATAATAAGCATATTTTCATCATTTTTATTTTCACCGCTGTCAGAAAAATTTGTAGAGCCTGTAATCAGATATGTATTATCAATGATTATGACTTTTGAATGCATTTTACCTGCATAATTTTCAACTTTAACAGGTATGCCTGCTTGTTTAAGTTCTTTAACAGTCGAATGCCTTACTCCGGTATTCGTGGCATCAAGTATTATTTTTATATTTACTCCTTTTTTATATGAGTTTATAAGTGCAGTTGTAAGTTCCTTATGTGTTATTAAAAAAGCAGGGATATATATTGTTTTTTGTGCAGAATTGACAAGCGGGATTACTCGTTTTGTAATTGCTTTATCCTGCGGTGAAAAATAAATTTCGATATTCATTCCGTTTGAGTTAATTACAGTTAAAACAGAAGCTTTTTTCTTTAAATCGTGAAATTTACCTGAATACATTTGCTCAAACTCTTTCGTATAAATAGAAGCAATCTGGGGCGAACTGATAATCAAAATGTTATTTTGATTAAATCCGGAAAAGCCTGTTTTTGAAAAATTCATAGAACCAGTAAAGACTTTTTTATTGTCTGATATTGCAAATTTATTATGCATAAGATAATTTGTAAGTGAAGCCTTCTCCGGTATTTCATCGGATTTTGTATTTTTAAACTCTTTTATAAAATTTTCAGTATCAGGATAGTAATTCTCTTTTGAAGTTTGTGTATCATAAATTATTCTTATATTTACTCCTCGTTTTTCAGCATTTTTAATCGCATTTTTAACCTTTGGTATGTTAGTCCAGCCGTATAGTGCGATATCAAGAGTTTCTTTTGTATTATCAACTAAAGAAACAAACTCCTTGCATACAGAATGGTTACAGTTCAAATCGGGTTTTAAAATTTCTGTAAAATCAGTTAGGATAACCTTTATATTTCCTGCAGTCAGAATTGTTGGTGGAGGTAATAATATTTTCTTTTCAGATTTAATTTTATTGCTCGCATTAATATGACAGAATTTACAAGGGGTTGAATTAACAGGTAAATCTTTTTCGGGAAGAACTACCGCATCATGAGCAATTTGTCCGTATTTGCAATTTAATTTATGATACTTATTACTTGTGTGATTATAAATCACAAGATGAAGTTTTTTAGCCTTTAATTTAATTTGTTCAAAAGCATTTTTATCAATTTCTTTTCCGTCAATAATGGCAAAACCTGATTTTTTAAGTAAATCTGAATAATCTTTATTCTCAATAAATAGTTCAGCTTCAGTACATTGCGGCTTTTTTATGCCATTATATTTTAATTTAATTTCTTTATATGCAAGTATTGAGTTAGCAAATTCATCTGCCAAATACCCGATAGCAAGCCCGTCAGCTGTCGATATTGTATTAATTTCATTCTTAAAATATTGAAGGTTTGAAGTGTATGAGGTAATTTTCGGAATACATATTGTTTCATCTTCATCAACAATTCCGTTATTATTTATATCAATTTGAACGATAGCAGGTGTAATAACTTTTAAGACTTGCTTTACGTTTGAGTTAATAAAATAAAATATCGAAAATGATATATAGAAAATAATAATTGTTACTATACTTATTTTTTCTTTCATAAGTTTTTACAGTTAGTAATTTCAAAACCAAGTCTAAAAATTGTATCTTTTAATATTTTATCTTGTGTAAGCTGAAATTCTGAGAAATGACTGTCAGACTTCAGACTAGTATATTTACAAGGATGTATAAGACATTCGACTGTACAATTAGTATCCTCTAGTGCTTTTAATCCATATTCTAAAGTCATTGAATCCATCATCCCTGTATATCCGACACCAATCAGATAATCATTTGACTTTAATCCGAATTCTTTAACCGTATTTTTATTTTTTGCTGTAAACATATTAAGCAAATTAACTTTTACAATATTTATAAAAAAGGCAGGTGAATAATTCTTTTTTGCGTTCGGTGCAACGTAAAATTCTTCATACTGAGTTCTAATATACGGAATCCCGTATTCTTTAGCAAGTTTTGCAGTTAATCTGAATATAGCAGGTATTGCATGAACGTGTACATGTGAGTCTATATGATCAATTTTTGCAACGCTTTGTACTTTTTCAATCTGTGCACGAAATTCTTTTTCTATAGCATTAAGAACTTCTTTTTTACTGCTGTTTAGAATAAACCACAAATATCCCTTATTAAAATTTGAATGATTATCAGTCAAACAATCTACATGAGTAAGTGATTTTCCTTCAATTATGTTTAAATGAACTCCTAGACCCAGATTCTGGCATTCAGGCAATATTTCGTTAACCGCACTGTCAAATGCAGTGCCGTTAGCACAAATACTTGCACTTGTTAAAAATCCATAATTATACCCATCTAGAACAGCTCTGTTAAAATCAGAACTCATTCCAAAATCATCAGCATTTAAAATAAATTGTCTTTTATTCATCTTAATGTTCTATTGCACTCCAATCTTAATTATTATATTATAGAATCGTCTGTTTAGGCAAGTTGTTACAGAATTGAGGTTTTTATGAATAAGCCGACTTTAGCTATAATTATCCCTTGTTTTAATGAAGAACTATGCATTAATAATACTGTCGAAAAATTATTTTTAGTCATTAATTCTTTAATAGCAAAAGATAAAATCAAGTCAGACAGTTATATATATCTTGTTGATGACGGGTCAACTGATGCGACTTGGGAAATTATTAAAGAACTTCATTCAAAAAACAATCTAGTAAAGGCACAAAAATTTATTAGAAATTATGGTAATCAAAAGGCCCTTATTGCAGGGCTTGAAGGAGTGCGAGCCATAGGATGCGATTGTGTAGTATCTATTGATGCAGATCTTCAGCAAGATGAATGGGCAATTGAGAGATTTGTAGATGAGTATATGAAAGGGTTTGATATTGTCTCAGGTATTAGAAATGACAGAAATACTGATTCTTTTTTAAAAAAAACTACTGCCTTGTTGTTCTATAAGTTAATGAATTTAATGGGCGTAAAAATTCCTGTAAATCATTCAGACTATAGACTGATAAGTAAGCGTGCACTTGAGTTAATGTCTCAGTATCATGAAAATGCCTTATTTCTTCGTGGATTTTTTCACGAATTAGGATTAAAAACATCTTACATTCATTTTGATGTAAAACAGCGTATGGCAGGAAAATCTAAATTCAATTTTGTAAAATTAGTGGAATTATCTCTTAACGGTATTACATCATTTAGTATAGTCCCTTTGCGTTTTATAACAGTGCTTGGCTTTTTAATGGCACTATTCGGTTTTGTTGTTGGAGTAGAGGCAGTTTTTGAAAAATTCTTGCATAACAATGCTCCTAACGGAATGACGACAACCATAATTCTGTTATGCGTATTTGGCGGAATACAGATATTTTGTAGCGGGATTATTGGAGAGTATGTGGGTCAAGTATTTAGAGAAGTGAAAGCTCGTCCTAGATATATTAAAGAAACTGAATTAAAATAATTGAGATACTGTTTGACTATTCTGAAATTTTGCTGTTACGGAAAAGTCGTTTTAAAATTTGCTGGTAGTTTTCTTTAAAAAACTATTATCAAAATTGATTGAATCAGTTCAAAAAATATTTCAGCTTATATTTTCGTAAAAGATAATGAAATAATAAAATCATTCCATTTGGAAATGCTATAAAAATAAAGTTTTATCCTATGTAAACTTATAGAAAATAAAATATAAATAAAAAAGCCGTGCATTCTGTCTATCGAATTCAATAAGAAATATCTACGATTAAATTATCTACTTTTAAAAACAAAACACCCGCAAGGATTGTCTTAGTGCTGCTATGTTTCCATCCTGACACGGTTCGACAGCTTACGCCATCTTGTCCTTAAACCTCAACAATAATTTAATTTTCAATAATGCTTACCAAACCCTCACAACAGACTCTGCACCCCGCATTAACTTCGGGTCGAGGGATTGCAATTCCCCGTGGAGCACGGCTAAGTTTATTATATCATAAAAATTTATTATTTGTATAGTTTATGGTAAATTCTTCCAGTATCCTTTTACGCCAGTCGCTGGATTAATATCATTAATAGCAAACCAGCCGCACCCAACTCCATTAGCAGTTGAGCCTGAATTTATATTACAAGGATATCCTGCCAGTGCTTTTTGATATTCCTCCTCAAAATCCATATTTTCTAATTCTTCATCTGTATATATTTTATTTTGTTTTAAACCTGTTACCATATCTTTTTTGTTGTCTATCACTAAAACAAAGACATCATGCCCGAGTTGATTTGGACCTTTGACTCCGTTAACGTCTATGTTTATGTTTATGCGATAACCGTTTATTCTAAAATTAGCCAGCAACCCGTCTTGAGCTTGCCTCATAATCCATAATGCCGTTAATCCAGCCAACCCGCTTGCCTCTGTAACAACTTTTTTTCTGTTATATGTCATAATGGAATCTTTATCCCTTGATATTGAGTGCTCATCTTTATTCCATGGTTTTGTTGTAGTTTCTTTTACAAATGCATAATTTAGTGCTGATAAGCATTTTTCGCTATTTATATAACTGGCATCCTCTCCAGGATGATCAACTTGTATGCAATACTCATACATACTGTTTACACCTAAATTATATCTGGCTGTTAACACAACTTGTTGCATAATTGAGTATGCTTTTTTAAATTGATTTTCCAGTACATAATATCTATACTTTTTAATCAACTGTGGAAATGTCAGTGCTGCGACTATTCCAATTATCCCAAGTGTAATCAAAACTTCTGCAAGTGTGAAAGCATTTTTTTTAGAAAATATTGTCATTATAACAATCCCTTCGTCAATATATCAACATGCTTACTACAATAGCGTATTGTCGTTATAATGTCAAGGTGTTAATATAACAGCATTATGAGCAATATATCAACTCTAGCTAAAAAGTTTGCAACGAGAGTTCGTTTTGAACGTATTAAAAGACGTTATTCACAAGAAAAACTTGCTGAACTGGCTGGTATCGGACGTTCAACTCTTACACAGATTGAAGCTCATTCATCTTCCCCAACGTTAGATGTAGTTGAGAAAATAGCCAATGCTCTCGGATACGAGCCTTATGAGCTTTTAATTTTTACTAATTTAGAAATTTAATCTTTAATCTATTAATTTGGTTACCAATACAGGCAAATTATTATAATACATTGGTATTGATTTTGTGTTGTTTGTCCAAGCTGTCCAAACAATCCCTGAATAAACATTTTTGTTAATTTCGATAAGTTTATCTTCTATTGCACTGTTTTTAGCTTTAACAATTTTTAAATCAACAAGGTTGTCAAGGTTGCCAATGTTTATTATGGTAAATTGGTTTGTTTCCTTATAGTGATTTTCAGCTTCTTTAATTGCATTGAATACCCATTTTCTGCGTTCTGGTTTATTTAGATTGTCAGGTATTTCTTTTGTTCTTATTCCAAGAGCCTCTGCATGTTCGCTAAATGACGATAAGACTTCTTTTAAGGGTTTATCTTTTGTATCTGATAAAATAAGCCCTGTATTGAATGTTCCTTTTTTGTTTGTTGTTTCAGTCTTTATAGGATATAAAATTTTCTTTTTAAGTTCTATTGCAGTTCTGCGAAAATTAATAGAATTAAGCCCTTTAGATTTATCTTCTATATCTACCACACTTAGAGGAACTTTATTTTTTCTAAGATTATATAGAGTTACTCCAACAGCAATCGCAGCAAATGAACCGAGAATTTTTAGTATTAGAGGTTTATAATTATGTTCTTCATTTTTTTTAGGGTAATATAAAAATTCTCGATTACTTCCTGCTATATCAGGAGTTATACTCATATTATTTGAATAAGAACCAAAAGAAATGCACTGAATTTTCATAATATTATTTTAAGAGTAAACAAAAATAATTTTGCCTATATATTAAGAATTATTAATTAATTTACTTAGTCAAGATGTCGAATGTATTTCGCAATAAAAGAGAATAATATTTCGATGAAAGGGAGAAATTTATGACAGAAAAATTAGAAATGTACCGCTGTGAAATCTGCGGTAACTTAGTGCAAGTCATATTATCCGGAGCGGGAGAACTGGTCTGTTGCGGACAACCAATGAAATTGCTAAAACCTAATACAATGGATGAGGTAGCTACAGAAAAACACGTACCTGTATATATTCAAAAAGAAAATGGTTATGAAATTCAGGTTGGCACTGTCCTTCATCCGATGAATGACGATCATTATATTATGTTTATTGAATCAATTTCTGAAGATAAAAACAGAATAAAACTTCAATATTTACATCCTGGAGATGAAGCAAAAATCTTTCTTGAAGAAAAAATCGGGAAAGAAAAAGCTTTAGAATTTTGTAACTTACACGGTCTATGGGAGGGCGAAAGTGATTAATAAAAAAATCGAGGAAATCTTAAATGCACAAATTAATAAGGAATTCCATTCCGCTTATTTGTATCTTGCTATGTCTGCTTATTTTGACGAAATTGGTCTTAAAGGATTTTCTAATTGGACAAAAATTCAAGCACGTGAAGAAGTAGATCATGGGATGATTCTTTTTGATTATTTAATAACAAGAAACGGTAATGTAGAATTAAAGCAAATTGAAGCACCTGAATGCGATTTACAAAATCCGCTACAGGTATTTGAAAAAATATATGAACATGAAAAAACTGTCACGGAAAGCATTGAATGCGTTGCAGGGATGACAGAAGAAGAGTGTGATCTTGCCACAAGAAACTTTATTGACTGGTATATAGCAGAACAAGTAGAAGAGGAAGCAAATGTATTTGAAATAATCAAAAAACTAAAAATGTTCGGGGAAGAAAAGTCAATTCTTTATCATATCGATATTGAACTTTCAAAACGAGAATATAAACATCACGATTATTCAAACTAAAATTTTAAGGCGGTTCAAACTTTATGAACCGCCTTAATTATTGCAATTTTGTAAACAATTTGTCCATATATAAAAAATAACGTATCATAGTATTATTATGATAGACGGGAAAATTGTAATTGTTGATGATGAAAAAATGGTAACATCATCCTTCAAAACTTTGCTAAAGGTTGAAGGGTTTAGTGATATTAACTGTTTTAACAATCCTATTGAAGCTGTTGAATTCTTAAAATCAAATACTCCTGATATCATAATTTCAGATTTTATAATGCCTGAAATGAACGGCTTGGAATTCCTTACAGAAGCAAAAAAACTTTATCCTGAAGTAAGTATGATTTTACTTACAGGCTATGCTGATAAAGAAAATGCAATCAGAGCGATTAATGAAATAGGGTTATATAAATATATTGAAAAACCTTGGGATAATGATGATTTACTTTTTAATATACGTAACGGCATTGAAAGAAGTCATATTCTGAGTGATTTGCGAGAAAAAATTGATGAGCTTGAAAAGGCTAAAAAACAGCTCGAGATATATTCAACTTCTTTAGAAGAACTTGTAGCTGAAAGAACTAAAGATTTAACTGTTGCTAACAGTAAATTATCAGGAATTATTAATTATTGTGCTGACGGAATTATTATAATAGATTCCAAAGGCAATATTGAACAAGCTAATCCGGCTTGTGAAAATATGACTGGCTTAAGTGAAATCGCTCTATGCAAAAAGAAATTTCAAGAAATAGCATCAATGGGCAAGTTTTCAGAAAATATCAGAGAAAATTCTAACGGAAATATTATGGGGCTGTCCAATGATACAAACGATTTACTTATTAAGGATTGCTATATAAGAAATTCATTAGGCGACAGTAAAATCCCAGTTGAAATTAACTTTGCTTCCATAAATGATGAAAGTAATAAATTTGTCGGAGTAATAAGAGATGTTAGCAAACATAAAGAAACTGAACGTCTGCGAGATGATTTTATAGCTACCTTAACACATGATTTAAGGACTCCGCTTTTAGCAGCTATTCAAACTTTGAAATTTTTCTTAGACGGCTCATTAGGCCCTGTTGAGGAAAAACAAGAGGTTTTACTTTCTACTATGCTAAAGAGCAATGAAGATCTTTTAGGTCTTGTTAATGCACTTTTAGAGGTATATCGCTTTGAAAGCGGTAAATTGGAACTTTGCAAGACTGTTTTTTCAGTGAAAGATCTTGTAGTTCAATGCTATGACGAGTTAAAACCTTTAGCTGCTAAGAAAAATATTAATTTTAAGCTTGATTTAGGTGATATTACTGATACGACGGAAATTCTTGCAGATAAGGCTGAACTTAAGCGTGTAATTATAAATTTATGCGGAAATGCTGTTAATTACACTAATAAAGATGGTGAAATAGAAATTCTTGCTAAAGTTCAATCAGGCGATTTTATTTTCTCTGTTTCAGATAATGGAAATGGTATTCCAAAAGAAGATATCCCTAATTTATTTAACAGATTTTCGCAAGGTACAAGCAAAAAACGTTCTACTGGAACTGGTTTGGGACTTTATTTGTCACGACAAATAATAGAAGCTCATGGTGGTAAGATTTGGCTTGAAAGTAAATTAAATAAAGGAAGCGAGTTTACCTTTTTGTTAACCGATGTAGTTAAAGAAGAAAGACAGGTAATAAATGGTTAAGGTGCTTATAATTGAAGATCAGGATATGGCTAGAGTTGCTTTATCTGTGGTATTAAGCAAAAATCCTAATATTGAAATTACAGATATGGCTGTCGATGGTCAGGAAGGGGTTGATAAGGCTTTAGCAATAAAACCTGATTTAGTAATAATGGATATAGGATTACCTACTATTGACGGAATTGAAGCTACCAGACTTATTAAAGAGAAAAATCCAGAAATAAAAGTTTTGATGTATACCTCAAGAGAAGATGAAAATGACATATTTGATGCATTTCAAGCAGGTGCTGACGGGTATATAACAAAAGGTGCTACTGTAGAGCAGACTATTTCTGCTGTGCTTGCGGTAAGTGAAGGTACAGGATGGCTTGATCCTGCTATTGCAAAAGTAGTTTTAACAAATATCAGACGTACTAATGTCACAGAAGGGCGTCGGGGTGAAATTAATTATAAGCTCGGTAAAAATTTATATGGTCTTACTGAAAGAGAAATGGATGTATTAGCTCTTATCGTGGACGGATTGACTAATCCTCAAATTGCTGATAAACTTTGTATCACAATTTCTACAACGAAAACTCATGTGCATAGTATTTTACAAAAATTGTATGTTCGAACAAGAGCTAAAGCTACAGCAATGGCAATGAAAGAAGGACTTGTTTAGAATGAGGAAGTATATTCCTGTGCTATTGGTATTAGGTTTTACTGTTCTACCTTCATTGGCTTGGGAAATGCCTGATTGGGATTTACCTGATATTAACATTGATATGAGCAAAATTAAAAAGAATATATCTGCTCCTTTTAAGGGTGATGCCAGAGAACAGGAAATGAGATATATTCATAATCTTCAAAAACAGGAAGTTAAGGAAAAATATGAGAAAAGAGTCCTTGATAGGAATCCATCAGGCTTTATGACAGTTGAAGAATATGAAATGCTTTCTGCTCCCAAAGATAAAACTACTTTAGATATTGAAATTCCTAAAGTAGAAAAAGGTTCTGATATGAAGTATGTTCCCCAGCCCACATACAAAATAGTAAGATATAATAATCCTCCAGGAAGTCCCGAACTGTCAATAAAACAAAAATTTTATGCTAAAAGGCAACAAAATGAACAGGGAATTACATCTCCAGACTTTTCAATTCTTGTCTATCCTGCTATCTATTATTATCCATCAAGTGCATCCGTTGCGTGTGATTTATTCGTTATACCACTTGAGAAAAATGAAACTAATTTGAATAAAATTATGAAGGCAAACGTTATGCATCGCTGGCCCGATGCTATACTTTCTACTGATAAATCAATTTCGGATAATTATTCTTTTAGAACGCTTACTCCAATTGATTTTTCTACTGACGGTACAAAACTTTTAGTTAAAGAGAAAGTCGGATATTCTAAAGATGGAATATGGCAAACAAATGCTATTGTGTATGATTTTACAACTAAAACTTCTTATGATCTGAAAGAATTGAGAGCAGCTATTGTTTATTATTGGAAACAATACAAAGATGTTAATCTTGATGATAAACGATGGGATATATATCCTTTAGGATTTGATATTAATGAACCGGACAGGGTAGTTTCTTATGCTTACGCTTACACAGGAGCAGAGCCTGTATTTCTCGGCTCATGGAGCATAGACAGTAAAGGTGAACAGACAAGACTTATTTCATTCGATAACAAAGATGTACAAATTAGTATCAATGGCTTTAAAATAGTTCAAGATGGTGTTGTTCCGCCAGATCAGCTGCAAGTTGAAGAACAGCAAGCTAAACGGTTTGAAAAGGCAGAAGAAAAGCGTAAAAAAGCAGAAGAAAAAGCTGATCTGAAAGAAATGGAAACTGAATATAAAACAACTATTAAACAAATGAATGCCGATTATAAAAAAGATTTAAAAGAGTACAAATATCAAAATAAAGTAGAAGGTTCTACAACTCAAAATGATACAGTTCAAAAATATGAAGAACAAAAGGCTATAAGAGATCAAAAAGAAGCTGAAAAATTAGAAAAGAAAAAACAGCGTGATGCTGAAAAAGCTCAGCGTAAACTTCAAAAAGAACAGGAAAAAGCGGCTAAGGAGCAAGAAAAACTCCAACAACAGTCAAATTCAACGAATAATAACGATTCTACGCTGTAGCCATAAAATTTTTCAATTCTGCTTCACATTCAGCTTTGGTAACTCCTGGCATATAAAGATCAAATGCTTCTTTATTGCCATTTGGTGCTGGTTCTGAGATTTGTTGCCATGCCCAATCCGCAATTTGATTGTAAGTGTCAAAGTAGTGAGTAACACCTAACTGGTAGTAAGTTACACCATTGTCAAGACCAACGAATGTTTGTTTGATATAATTCATAGTTTCAGTTGAGAAACCTTCAATCAGTACGTCTGCAATATCATCTTCAAAAGCGTCTGTAGCATAGTAGGTTACAAATTCATTGTAAATGTGAGTTGAGTGAATTAATTCATGCCAAAGTGTAGTTGCTAAATTTGTTTTGCAGTAGTTATTATAAGCTTCATCATCTACAAGAAGATCTAAATATGTAACAGATGCACCGTTTTGAACAGCTGCTTTTAATTCATCAAGACTCGTATATGTTCTGTCCGGCATAAAATAAGTAGGATTAAGTTTTATGTTACGAGATGGGGCATTCAAGTGATATGTATCATAACCAACAAGCTCACCATTGGTATATTGTTGTAAATTAGGTTGGTATGAACCTAGCGTATTAGAGTTTGTTTGATAATCTTCTTTGTATATTGGTTCACCATTTTCATCGGTACCGATTATTGTATCACCTACAGTGCCGAATCCTACTTCAAAGTCACAATTTTCAATTGCTTTTCTAATTTCAAGTAGAAAAGACAATTTAACTTCAGAATCTCCAGAATTGTTACCTTGTGCAACACGAACATTATAATTATTTATGTAATCATCCAACCATTCAATCATAGTATCAATTGCATCAGAAATAAGTTGTTTTTCTTTTTCATTATTTGCAACAATAGAATTTTTTATAGATGAGGTATCAGTTGTAGCATTAATTTTTGATTTTGCTGTATACTGAACAAAACCGATAGTTTTAGCTGTTGTAGCTCTAAGAGTTTGATCAAGAGTTGTTATTGTTTGAGAGTTGAAAACATTAGTATTTTCTTTTAAAACAGCAGAAATCTGGTCTGCTTCGCTTACAATTTTGTCAATTTCAGCTTCCACAGTTCCGTCATACACATCAGCATCAGTCATAATTCTTTCAACATCCATTAGGGCATTTTTGTTATATCGAGATGTTATGGATAGTAACCAAGCATCCTCGGTTACTACAGAAGTCGAAGAAGATAGTTCAGAATCTTTTTTTACATTTTCTTCTTGAACTATTGTAGTATTAAATTTTAATGTTGTTGCATCTATTGTCATATTATACCCTATTATTAACCGAATGTTTTGAATGATCTTTCTACGTTTTTATCTAATACTGATTTTAGACTTTCTTCTTCTGCAATTAGTGCGTCATACTGAGTATCAATCTTTTTCTGATCCATTTCATATCTTTTATCTTGTGCTTGAATTGCTTCCATACCTTTTTCATATTCAGCTTCAGCCAAAGCAAGTGCATTATCATCTTGTTTGTCAACTATTGCAGTACAGCTGTCTAGTGAAACCAATTCATAATCTGTACCATTTATATTAAATCCTTGAGTTGAATCCTCAGCGGCAGGGGATACAAGTTGATATCTCCCGTTTCTGATACCTGTTTCAAGCTCTAATGAAGTTAATCCGCCAAAATCCTTATCTTCAACCAATACATTCTCATAGACAGGTACTTCTTTTTCAATTGGTTTTTGTTCATAACCGATTGGAGGTTGAGTTGTATCAGGAGTTTCTTTTGTATCTTCTTTTGCAAGTGCATCTTCTTGTAATTCTGTTAAGTTTAGTACAGGAAGTTTATTTGCTTGAGATGTTGCCTGTTCTTGGTCTTTATACCCATCTCCGCCTTCCTGAATCCAAACATTAACTTTTGATCCATCAGACAATGTTTCTGTTGCTGAAGTACCTAAAACACCCTTGTTAGATGAACCGCTATCATAAGTAGGCGATTTTGAATTACTCCAGTAAAGTACGTTATTGTTATTTCTGGTATCTAAAGCCATCATATTTGTTACATCTGATTCTAAAACAGGTCCTCTGCAAGCTAAATCTGATGCGTTTATATTTGCTCCTGAAGCATTAGTAATTGCACCCATTGCAACACAATTCTTAATTGTTGTTTCGTGAGAATCATCACCGATAAAGTTATTGATTGAATTTGAATAATCCAGTCCTGAGCCTAATTTTATATCAACATCTGAATAGCAATTTTTGATTTCACTTTCACCTTTAACAATATTAGTGTTAGCACCAATGAAACCTCCAATAAAACCAAAACTGTCGTCTGCATTTGGAACATTGATTTGACCGGTTACACTTGAATTGCTAACGTTACCATTACTTAAGCCTACAAGACCACCAACCGATGCTCTTTCCGGCACATATCCCATAGCATAAGTAGTGTCAGGTTTTAAATTGCATGTAATATTTACATTTGTAGCATTACAGTTTTCTATAGACGCTCCATCAGCCAAATAGTTTGAAAGTGCACCTAAGGCATCTCTTTCAGCAGTTACGTTAGCACCTTCAAGATTAATATTCTTCGCAACACCGTATAATGAATCAAAGAAGCCAGAATCACCATTTAAGCCTTGTATAGTTTCACCATTACCATCAAAAATACCTTTGAATGCAGGAATACCATGCCAGTTATACCCGCTCAAATCAATTACTTCTCCGTCATCTAAATCTAATACGTAGTTTTGAGAAGTAGCATCAGGATTTTTGCCCATCTGATCAATAATTGCATCAAATCCTGCCTGTGATCTTATTGAAATTGCATTAACTTCTTTTTCCTGACCATCAATAACCGTAGTATAAGATACCGTTTTTAAATCATCTTCACCAAGACCGGTTGCTGCTACAATACTATTCATAGCATCTAAACTTTCCGGCCCGTATGCAGGAATCGAATTACTAGGATCTCTAAATGTGTCTGTTTCTGTTTTTGTAGGATAAATTGGTTTTGTCAAATCATCTTCATAACCTACAATTACAGTTTCTGTTTTTCCTGTATCAACTTTTTCGTAAGTATAACCAAGAATTTTGCTTCCATCATATACAAACAAGTTTTGGGCTTTTAAATTTTCCAAAGTAATTAGTTCACATTTAGTAGATGCACCATCAACAGTGAAGATATTTGGATTTATGTAAAGTCTGCTATTTGACAAAGCACGAGTATATTTTTCTTGAATTCTTTCAGAATCCATTGAAAGTCTAATCTTAGCATCTGAAACATTTTGACCTTGTAAAGACAAATTGTTTAGTTGTGCTGTGATGTACAATAATCTTGCTTGTGTTGCTGACATTCCCATATCATGTTCCCTTTATATTAATTTCCTTAATTGGAATGTCGGCATATTTTAGTTTATACTTTAATAAATAAGGATTTTTATTACAAATTTGTTACAATTCTGCATCTATTAATTTTAGCTTATCATTATGCGAAAGATGTTTAATTCGAAATTCTTCTTTCATAGCTTCTGATTTTGTTGCAAATTCTTTTTGGTATACAACTTTAACCGGTCTATGAGCACGTGTGTATTTTGCACCTTTTCCTTCAATGTGTGCTTTAAATCTTTTTTCAACATCATCTGTATAACCACAATAAAATGAATTATTTTCAGTTAGCAAAATATAAGTATAATATTTTTTTTCCATAATATTTAAAATACAATAAAAAAGGCGGTTTGAAATCAACCGCCTATATTAATCCATTTTCTTTTATTTCTTTACATCAAACCTTATTATACGAACGAGGAGAATCCGCCGCCGGATGAGCATGAAGATGCACATCCTCCTGAAAAACCTGCAGATGCTCCGCCGCTAAATCCGCAATCACCGCCGCCAATTGTAGATACAGCACTTGAAAAGCTTGCTAAAAATCCTGTACACGCAACTGTTGTGCCTTCTGATGAAGAATAATTAGAATAATCAATTGATGGTGCAAAAGGATTCGAAGATGTAAAAGTATCATATTGCGGTATTGAAATTAAACTCTTTTCTGTATTAAAAGCCAATGAACCTGCTGTTTCTACTGATTCAACAGGACGTTGATTAATTCCTGTATTAAGATTGTTAGAAGATTTAGCATTAATCGAATTCATATTTTACTCCTCAATATCTAATTAACATTCTCGTGACATATATATAAAAAAAATTTATTAATTACGATTTCAGCATGCCCTTTTTCTCTTAACATTCCTTTACATAAATAGCAAAAAATAATATTATAAGTTTTATACAAGTTATCGGAAACACGATTTTATATATTAATGAAGACCTTTAAAGAAATTTAGAGGTCTTTTGCTATTAAATATAAATCTATAGATCTATAAAATTTAGACTAATGATTGATGAATTCCTATAAGAAAACATATATTCTTGTTATGTGAAGATTAGGGAAATAGGAATCATGAAAAAGCTAATTTTAATAGTATCAATATTTTTCTTGGCTACTACAATGGCATTAGCAGGAGATAATTTTTTAAACGCAGTTATTTTAGAGGATACAGATAGCGGATATAATATAATATTACGTTCAGATGCTCTTGCAACTGTAAAAAGGAATTCAGAAGGAGAAAATAAGCTTACACTTGAGCTAAAAGGGATTTCTGCCGCATCAAATCTTAGCACTTTATATAAGAATACATCTAATGCGAACAGCGTAATTGTTGAAAATACAGGTTCAAATTCCGTTAAAATTCATGTGAACGCAGAAAACATAGCAAATTCAAATATAATATTTGATACACCAGCATCATCACCTGTAGTTGTAACGGATAGTATTTCACGTAACACACTTTTATGGAGTATTCTGGCTTTTATTGCTCTAAGTGCAATATTCTTTATGAGCAAAAATATTAAAGATGATCCACATGAAGATGTTGCCGAAGCCATCCAAAAAAGCATGAGAGATAGAGAAATTGAAATTTATAAAAATTATAGGAAAGAACTTTTAACAATACCTAGTATAGACTATAAAATCAAAAATCCTAGAGTTAAAGAAGCAATAAGACGTGCTGATACAATAAGACATTTACAGAGAGTAGTTAATAAATAAGGAAGTAAAAGAGAGATAAAATATGGCAATCAGAGTATTATTTTTACTGTTATCACTTGTAATTATTACAAATATTGTAATTATAGTTTGCAGTTATTTATTCAATGTTAACTTATACCAAAAACACGGCAAAGCAATTCTTAGCGGATTTGGTATATTAGCAGTCCTAATTGTTGTTGTATATGTAATACTTGCAGTTCTCGGATTAGTTTAGCTTTTAAATAAAGGAATTATATATGAATTCGGATATTGTATTTATAGGTATTTTTATATCATTTTTTGTCATTACTATTTTAATAGATTCCCTTAAAAAACTGTGGGAAAAGAAAAAGAGCCGCAGGAGAAAGAAAAGAATCAAAAAAGAAATTAATATTAATGAAATTGAACAACAATTTAACTACATACCAACAATAAGAAATTATATAAAAGAGAGGGTTAATTTTATGGAAGGAAAAAATTTAGCAACACCGGTTATGGTAACAGTACTTTTGATAGTATTTATCATAATTTGCAATCCTATTGCGATTGTAGGAGTCGGCGAAAGAGGTGTAAAAGTGACTCTTGGCCAAGTTTCACCTCAAAGTTATACTGAAGGTATTCATCTTATTACTCCATTTATTTCAAAAATTAAAAACATGGATGTAAAGACTCAAAAGTCTTATATTGAGACTGATTTATACACCAAAGATATCCAGCAGGCAAAAATATCTTATGTAATAAATTATAATCTCCAGCCACAAAACGCTCATAAAATGTATAGAGAAGTCGGTACCGGCTATGTTGATAATATTTTAATGCCAGTAGTCGAAGGTACAATCAAAGATGTAATCGGGAGATGGAATGCACAGGATTTGGTTGCAAACAGAGAAACTGCTACTGTAGATATTTTGAAAAAACTGCAAAAGCAACTTGAACCAAGATATATTAACGTTACAGGGTTTCAAATTACAGATATAAATTACTCAGGAGGTTTTGAACGAGCAATTGAAAGCAAAGTTACAGCAGAGCAAGAAGCATTAAAAGCTAAAAACAGAACAGTCCAAATTCAAGAAGAAGCTAAACAAAAAATTATTTCAGCAGAAGCTGAAGCAAAATCTATGGCAATCAGAGCAAATGCACTTACCCAAAACAAAGCTCTTGTTGAATATGAAGCTGTTCAAAAATGGGATGGACATCTCCCTCAATATATGATGGGCAACACTGTACCATTTTTGAATATGTCAACAGGAAATTTTAAGAGATAGATAATTTAACCTAAATAATAATCCTTGATCATCCGCTTCATAATGAAGCGGATTTTTTTATATATAAAGAAAAATAAAAAATTATATATCAAAATAATTATCTATTATATTCCTGATTTGCATAGCAGAAGTTCCATCCCCATAAGGATTGGAAGCTTTTAATCTTGAATTTTCTCTTGAGTTGGAAAGTATATTTTCACTCAGTATAACTATTTTCTCATAATCAGCACCGACTAGGGTTGATACTCCTGCATCAATCCCTTCTTGACGCTCTGTTTCATATCGCATAACAAGTGTCGGACATCCGAAAGATGGTGCTTCTTCTTGAATTCCACCTGAATCTGTTAAAATCAATTTAGCATTTTTCATTAAATACACCAAATAAGGGTAATCCAAAGGTGTTAAAAGTTTTACATTACTAAAACGACCTAATCTTTCGTGAATTTTGTTTTTAACATTTGGGTTTGGATGTACAGGGATAACAAAAGTATGATTCTCATATTTTTGAACCAGATACTTGATAGAATCAATAATTCTATCAATTCTTTCACCATGATTTTCTCTGCGGTGAGCAGTAATCAATACAAGCTTATCATCAACTGTCACACCTAAATCTTTAAAATAATTTTTTGCAGTTTCCATTGTATCACTGGAAAGACAGAATAAAGCATCTATTACGGTATTTCCGACAACATGAATTTTGTTTTCAGGAATATTTTCTTTTAAAAGTGCTTGGCGATTTTTTTCTGTAGGAGCAAAATGAATTTCTGCAACGCGAGACGTCATTTGCCGCATAACTTCCTCTGGAAACGGCTCATAAATATCATAAGAGCGTAATCCTGCTTCTACATGAAATACAGGAATTTTATTATAAAAACTTGCCAAAGCTCCGCAAAGAACAGTCATTGTATCGCCTTGCACAATAGTAGCATCAACTTTGTTTTCTGAATAAACTGTATTTAAAGCACTTAAAATTCTTGTCTGAACTTCTAATAATGATTGATTTGGCTTCATTACATCTAAATTTATATCCGCTTTTAAATCAAAATAAGCAAGTGTTTGATTTGACAGCTCTTTTTGCTGCTCAGTATTACAAATAATAACATTATATTTTTCAGGGTACTTTTTTAACTCCAAAATTACAGGAGCAAGTTTTATTACTTCAGGTCTAGTACCAAAAACCACCAATATATTTCTTTTTTCCATAGCATAAAGTTTAATATAAAAATTAATCTTATGCAATCATATCGGGGGATATAATTTTTCTGTGAATAAATATAATAATTGCAAAAGGAGATAAAAATGTACGATTTATACTATTCGGAAACCTGTCCATATTGCAGGAAAGTAATTAACTATTTTGAAGAAAATAACATTAAATTTAATCCTAAAGAAATAAACAATCCCTCTTATTATGATGAATTACTAAAAATAGGCGGAAAAGCTCAAGTTCCGTTTGTTGTTGACATAAAAAGCGGAGTTAGTATGTACGAATCAGATGATATAATTGATTACTTAAAAAAGAATAATAAGGTTTAATAACTATGTTTTATAACTACGATAAAAATAACATAAACGAATATAATGAGTGTGATGCGAGAGGTGCTTGCTCTATTGCACCAAAAATTTCTTCTTTACAGGAAGTTATAATAATTTTCCTAAAACAGCTTTCATACTATGCACTAATGTTGATTAAATTTGATGAAGACATTAGCAAAATAAGCGGGAACATTGCAGAAACACTTTCCTCATTGGTTTGTACAACTGACTACACTGATGAAGAACTTTTAGGGCTTGTAAGCAAACAATATGCATTACTAATCAAAACAAAACGTCAATATTTAAATATATGTAAAAAAAATAACCTTGAATGTAAGGAATTAAAAGCAGATATTTCAATTAAACCGGAAATGACGTTATCCTCTATTATATCACAAGGTGAAAAAATTTTTTTAAAAAAAACAAATAAAATGACAATTCATGAGAAAAATATATATGATATTCTTTTATCCGTTCTAAAGTCGATTGCTGCAAATATTATGCAATTAAAGGATAATAATATATCATTTAATGATGCTGAAATAACACTATTAAAAGGTCTAAATTTATTAAATTCAAATAAAATTACTGAAAAGAAAATTAAACAAAAATTAAAAGAACTCTCAAAAATCAATGACAATGCAGTACTTAAACTATACGATGTACTGATTGAACAATATGGACAATTTGATGAAACCTTAGTTTCGCACTCAACACGAGAGGGAAAGTCAATCTTGGTTTCAGGCGGTTCATTAAATGAACTAAAAATGCTTCTTGATGCAGCTAAACAAGAAAAAATAGATATTTATACTCACGGAGAATTACTTATTGCACATGCGTTTGAATTCTTTAAAAGATATGAAAATTTAAAAGGTCATTACGGAAAATGCAATGAAAAATGCATACTAGACTTTGCAACATTTCCAGGAGCAATCTTACTCACAAGCAATTCATCTCAAAATCTTGAGTATGTCTACAGAGGAAGAATTTTTACAACAGAAAAATTTAAGCCTAAAGGTATAGAACAGATTGTAAATAATAATTTTAAACCATTAATTGTATCTGCCAAATCTGCAAAAGGATTTGCTAAAGGTCAAGCAAGAGAGGATGAGCTTATAGGCTTTAATCAAAAACAACTGGAAATAAAGCTTACAGAAATCGCAGAAAAGTTTAAAACAAAAGAAATAGAAAAGTTGTTAATACTCGGAATTTCAAATTACACAAGAGAACAGGAACAATATTTTAACACATTACTGCGGCTATTACCTCAACGCACTTTTGTATTGAGTTTTTCTTATGGGAAAATGTCAGATAATATTTTAAAAATAAATATAGTTAAAAGTTTACCAATGGCATATAGGATACTTGATAAATTATTTGAAAAAATCTCTATAAAATCTGATAGAATTTTATATTTTTTAACTAAATGTGACTCAACTTCTATTACTAAAATAATTTCATTAAAAGAAAACGGAGCAAAGAATGTTTATTTATCTCACTGTCCTCCAAATATAATTAACCCATCAGTATTATCAACACTAAAAAATGTGTATGGAATAAAAACAACTTCAACACCGGAAAATGATGCCAAGCTCATATAAATAAAAAATCCCGTCAAAAGACGGGATTTTTTTGTTTATATTAATAATAATATTAATATCTGTAATGAGCAAAAGCCTTGTTAGCTTCAGCCATTTTGTGAGTATCTTCACGTTTTTTGCAAGCAGAACCTGAACCATTTGAAGCATCAATTAACTCATTAGTTAATTTGTCAATAAATGATTTACCGCTGCGTTTTTTAGCTGATTCAATAAGCCAAGAAGACGCAAGAGCAAAACCTCTGTCAGCTTTAACTTCGATTGGAACTTGGTAAGTGGAACCACCAATACGTCTAGCTTTAACTTCCAATAGAGGAGTTGCATTTGATAAAGCTTTTTGGAAAATTTCCATAGCTTTTTCATTAGTTCTTTCTTCAATTTTTTGCATAGTAGCATAGAAGATTTTTTCAGCTAATGATTTTTTACCGCGTCTCATAATACGGTTAATAAATTTTGATATATCAACGCTGTTGTATACCGGATCTGCTAAAGGTATTCTTTTAGCTGGTTTAGAACGTCTGGACATTATTTCTTACCTCCTTTAGCATTTTTCTTAGCACCGTATTTAGATCTGCTTTGAGCTCTGTTAGCAACACCTGCAGTATCTAAAGTACCACGGATAATGTGATAACGAACACCAGGAAGGTCTTTAACCCTTCCGCCTCTTATAAGAACAACACTGTGTTCCTGGAGGTTGTGACCGATACCTGGGATATATGAAGTAACTTCAAATCCGTTTGTTAATCTAACCCTTGCAACTTTTCTCAAAGCTGAGTTAGGTTTTTTAGGGGTTGTAGTATAAACCCTTGTACATACTCCACGTCTTTGAGGACAATCCATCAAAGCAGGAGATTTTGTTTTGTCAGTAAGCTTTTTACGTTCTTGACGTACAAGCTGATTAATTGTAGGCATTTTTTTCTCCTTTATTAAGTAACATCATTTGTGAAGATTGAATCCTGAAACCCTTACGCATTCCGGTTCAACGAGCCATTCTTTCAATAGGGCAAAAATTGCTTCTTGTTTCGGCTCTGCTTCACTCACCAGAGTAATTTCAGCACGAAAATTCGACTATGGTGTACTATAATTAAACAATGATGAATACTTTATGTCAAGTAGGACGGAACAATATGTAAAGTTAAAAATTAATAGGATAGTCTGATTTAATCTGCCAACCGTCATTCATTATAAGAGCAGCACAATAACGTCTGTTTGAATTACTTTGTCTGCCACATCCAAAAGTAGAATTACTAATCAGATCATTTCGGTTCTTAGCCTTTGCTGCATCGTGCTGACCATAAGGTATCAGCATTCTTTTTGACTTGTCTAATACAAAATAAAATGTATCTTTTCCGTCAACTCCTTCATCAACACTTGCAACAGGATAAAAAAGTACATGAGAAGTTCCGTAAAGAGCAGCAGAACCGTCGCTAAAATACATTTTAATCCCGCCTAAAGGAGCTTTTGTATCATAATAATATTCAGTTTTTATTGTTTTTATATATTTTTTCAGATAATTATTAAAAAACTCAATAGAACCTTCTGGGGTATTATAATTTCCACCCCCCATCATATTCCATGTACTCATTTCGCCGTTATCTAGCTCAGACAATTTAATTGCTTGATTAAAAGACGAATAAAATTTTTGCATTCTTGTTACTACTACCTGCTTCCTATATTTTCCTACTAGTGTTGGAATTGTCATTGAAGCTACTATACCTATGATTCCTAGCGTTATTAACACTTCAGCTAAAGTAAACCCCATCCTTTTTATATGTATCATTTGTATTCCTCCCGATTAATTTATAGTAACACTTAATATTATACAACTATTACATATATTTTTCAATATATTTTACAAGCAACACTGTGTTTTGAAAATTTAAAAAGATACGTAAAATATTATTAGAGGCTAAGATGCAGCTAAAAAAAGAATTAGGAAAAAATATACAAAAATATAGAAAACTAAATAAAATAACTCAGGAAAAATTAGCTGAGGCGGTTGGACTGGAAATTAACAGTATAAGTTCAATAGAAACTGGCAAATATTTTCCGTCTCCTGATAACCTTGTTAAAATAGCAACCGTTCTTAATATCAGTTTAAGTGAGCTTTTTGAATTCAATGAAGAATATTCCTGCGAAGATTATCTGACAGAAATTAACAAAAAAATTAATCTTATTAAAAATGACAAAACAAAACTGTCAGCGATAAATTCATTTATAAAGACACTATATTAAATATTTAATGCAAAAATGGAATTGTAAATCCAAAGAGCAAATTTAAAGTTTAAACCCGCCATTTTTCTTAATATGTTCAACTAGTCCGCCATCTTCAAGCATTTTAATCATAACAGGCGGAAGCGGTTCAATAGGTATTATAGCTCCATTTGTAAGATTTTTAAGAATACCTTTTTCAATATCCAAATCTAACTCATCGCCGGCATTTATGCCGTCTGTATCACATTCAATAGCTAATAACCCGATATTAATAGAATTTCTGTAAAAAATTCTGGCAAAAGATTTAGCAATAACTGCACCCACGCCTGCTATTTTAATTATTTGCGGAGCATGTTCCCGAGAAGAACCAAGACCAAAGTTATTACCGGCAACAACAAAGTCGCCTTTAGACATTTTTGAAGCAAATTCAGGATCAGCATCTTCTAAAACATGCTTTGCAAACTCAGGCAAATTAGACCTTAAATGAAAAAGTCTGCCAGGTGCAATATGATCTGTAGAAATATTATCTCCGAATTTGAATGCTTTTCCCTTCATAAAATCCTCTTTTCTATCTATTTATAATTATATTTTACTACAAAATAAGAAATCTGTGATATAATTAAGAAAAATGAAGATTTGAGGTAAATTATGTATTTTAGCAGAAAATGTAAAATAACTTATATATGCCATGGAGCGACAATATATTCTGATGAATTCAGATTTTCGGATGTAGATAACTATCCGCCTATAACAGAGAACGGATATGAGGAAATGGAAAAAATTTGTGACTATTTACGCAAAAGAGGTGTTAAAAATGATAAAATCTATTCATCACCTGCTACAAGATGTCTTCAGTCTGCAAAAATGGTTGCAAAAATATACAAAAAAGATTTTGATATAATTGAGTCGCTTAAACCTAGAAAATGCGGAAGTTTCAATGGTAAAACTTTTGAACAAATTGAAATTGAATCACCTGATTTACTTCAGAGATTAATTTCAGAACCTGAAAAAAGAACTCCAGAGGATGCTGAATCTGTAAGTGAATTCATTACAAGAGTCGGAAATTCTATAAATGAAATTGTAGAAAATAATGAAGGGAATCGTATAATTATAGTAACCCATCCTGACATAATAAAAGCTGCTATTTGTGATGCATTGAATATTCCGCACTCATCACTACAGCATATTTATATTAAAACTGGCAGTGCTACTCAAATCAGCTATTACGAAAGCTGGAAGAGCCTTGTATATTCTGATTATACACCACTGTAACCAAGCAAACGCTTATTTTCTTTAATTAAAAATTCTTTTCCTGGACGTATATCAATAAAGTCCCAAGGTAGAGTTTTATCAAAATCATAATTTTCAATTGCGAAATAATCAGTATTAATATTAAATTGTTTAGCTGCGGATTTAAAAGCACCAAGTTTTCCGCCACGTTTGTATGCTTCTAATACAAAGTCACAAAGAGATTTATCGCCTCTTGAAAGAACTGCCTGCCAATAATCCCATTTTGCACTGGAAACAGAAACATCAATACCCAGTTTATGCATTTCTTTTTTAAGATAAGCAGCTTTTGCTTCCAAAGACTTTGAATTTTCTCTTCCACACCATTGAAAAGGAGTACTTGGCTTAGGTACAAAAGTAGAAATCCCAAATGAAATATTAAATCCTTTATACTTGTTCTTAATCTTGCTTGCAAGAGCAATCATTTCTTCGATATCTTCTTTTGTTTCGGTAGGCAGACCAATCATTCCATAAAATTTAAAGCCTTTCAGACCTGCATTTACTGCAATTTCAACAGCCTGAATAATTTGAAATTCTTCAAGGTGCTTGTTTATAACTTTTCTCAAACGTTCACTTCCTGCTTCAATAGCAAGTGTAATATTCTTTTGTCCTGTTGCAACAAGTGTTTTTAAAATTTCAGGAGTAATAGCATCCACACGTAATGAGGATACACTCATTTCTATTTTTTTACCACTTTGAACATTTTTATAAATATGCTCACAAATTTTATCAAATTGCGGATGTGCACTTAACTGAGCACCTAGCAGGGCTATTTTATTTGTATGTAACAAGCCTAGCTCAATTGCGGTAATAATATCTTCATAAGGCATAAACCTAAGCGGAAGGTTTAAATATGAAGCTAGACAAAAACCGCAACGGTTAGCACATCCTCTTGCCACCTCCAAGATAAAAGTATTTTTAAAAAAAGCACGCTCACTTATTATCGGAGTGTATATGCATTCTTCAAGTTTTTTGGTAAGTTTTTTAACATTTTTAGGCTCTAAAGATGGAACAAAAACCCCTTCAATTTGGCTCAGTAATTGTAAAAGTTCAGTTTTTGACTTATCTTTACTATTTTTGCAAAGAGTAACTATTTGAAGGTTTATGTCTTCTCCATCCCCAATGATAAAAAAATCAAAAAACTCTGAATATGGCATAGGATTTGCTGACACTACAGGACCTCCTGCAAATATAAGAGGATAATATTCGTCTCTGTCATTGGCTTTAAGCGGTATATTATATTTTTCTAGCATTGAAAATATAGTTAAAAAATCAGTATCAAAAGTAAAAGAAAATCCAATTAAAGATAATTCAGATATTTTAGATTTAATTTCTGCACTATCTGAATAAACCGCTTCTATGTTAACATTTTCCAACTCGTCTATACTTTTATACATCCAAAGAAATCCTAATGAAGAAAGTGCAAAAGCTTCGGGACCAGGAAACGCCATCCACATATTAAATTCAGGATTTTTAGTGTTATTTGGATTATATAAATAGATATCAGCAGTTTTCATTACTATCCTCTAATTTACAAGAATTAATCGGAGCTAAATATAACTCATCAATTAAAACACAAACAGTTGCTGCAATTGCAGGAGAGAGAATTACGCCCCAAAATCCTAAAAATTGCTCAGCTAAAAACAAAGCTAAAAATATCATTAACGGGTGTAATTGCATAAATTTACCAAATAAAATAGGTCTTACAATATAATTTGACAATTGCTGTACAAGTAAAAATCCTGCAATAATAAGAACAATTTTAACAATACCCAAAGGATAAGCAATTAACAGAATCACGGCAAGAGCAATCGTAGGTCCTAAAAGCGGTATAATATCCAAAATACCGGTGATTAATCCTAATAATAAAGCATAATCGACTCCAAGCAATACCAATACAATCATCATCATTATACCGACTGATAACATTGAAATTATTTGGGCTCTTACGTATCCGCCAACTTTATTGCTGATATTTGTCAAAATATCCGAGGCTTTCTCTTTTAAATTACCGGGAAAGAATTCAATAAATTTTTCTTTAAGATAATCTTTATCAGCTAAAAGATAATAAATTATCATAGTTAATGCAACAATCAATACACCTATTTGGAATATTCCCATAGTAAAAGTCCAAGAATGGTTGACTATATTTTGGGCGACATCAGGAGAAGCTCCTACAAAACTGTTTACGGAAATCAAATCTGACAGCCTATGACCAAATAAACTTAAAGTACTAAGGTATTGGATAATATCTATTAACTTTTGCGGGAAATATAATACAAAAGTTCTGATTTCTTTATACGCTATCAATAAAATCGGAATAAACAACGCAAACACAGCAGCAGTACATACAGTTACAGCAAGAATTGCAGCGGTATTTCTGCCGAATTTTTCCTGCATTTTGCTTACATAAGGATTTAAAGCACAAGCTATCACGTATGCAGCAAAAAATAACAAAGCTATACCGGTTACTTTCGGCATTATATATATTAGAAAAATTACAAGTAATAAAAATATTATATTTTTAATTGTAAAATATTGTTTTAACATAAACCCTCCTTAGATAACTAAATTTTATAGAAAAAATTAAGATTATGCAATGAGCAATTTGGACTATCAATTGTAAAGAAATATTACGCATTTTTTTTAAAAAGGCAATTATAAGTTAGTTATATACTTTATATATTTAAGAGAATAAATAACACGAAGGACTCGACATGGGTATACTAACTGGCGGATACTTAAAAATGTATACGAAAAAACTGCAGCTACAGTTACAGCGGCAGTTAACCAGTGTAATGCTTCGCTACAACAAAGTTCAAAAGCAAGTTGGTGAAATGGAGAAGCGTCTTACCAACATGCAACAAAGTCAAAACCAAGTTTTAAACAGTGAAATGCAAGCAGCAAATGCCGGTCTTTATACAAGTGTTTTCCAAGGTTTACAAGGTGCAACAGCTGCTAATGGTAGTACAACAATTGATACAACTCAAGCTGCAGCAATCCAACAAGCAAATATGCTGTATCAACAAGGTCAGCAATATAACTCAGTGTTCTTTACAATGAAGAAATTCAATATGGATGAGGCATTTGAACAGTTTAGGACAATGCAATTAGAACCGTTACAAAATCTCGAAGAACAATTGGCAATGGAAAAAGCAAATCTTGAAACCAGACTTGCAACAGTCAAGGAACAATACGACTCAGCAAAAGAAATGGAAAAAGATTCAAGAAAAGATGCTATCCCGGATTACACGGGACAAGGTTAATAAATCAAAAGGTTCGGTCTCCGCCGAACCTTTTTTTTACTAAATTTCATGAATATCAATAGCATTATAAGGACAGCTAATTGCCGCATCCAAACAAGTTTCTTCATTTCCTGAAACTTTATTTTGATTTGCTATTGCAAAATTTCCCATCATATCAAAGACTTCAGGACTTAGTGCCGTACAAATTCCGCAACCGACACATCTGTCAGACACACTTACAAACATAATAAATACCTATAATTAATACACACATTTTAAGTATTTATTATTTTAGTTTAATTACATCAGACAAAATGCTTAATCATCCTGATTAAGAACGACTGCCCCTTGAGTTTCTACCGGCAAAGATATTATATCAGCTTTCAAATTTAAATCATTCCAAACCTCTTTTACAGTTGATTTAATTTTATCAAGATTATTCTTCTCAGAAATTATCAATATAGAAGGTCCGGCACCACTGAGCACACAGCCTAAAACATTTTCTTCATGCTTCAATTTTTCTGCAATTTTTTCTAATCCCGGAACCAATTTCATTCTATAAGGCTGATGCAATCTGTCTTTTAATGCAAGTTTCATTAACGCAGAATCTTTTGTATGAACTGCCTGCACAAACATACCCATACGCTGAGCATTATATACAGCATCCTGCATAGGAACTTCTTTTGGTAAAACAGAACGAGAAATATCGGTAGCAAGCTCATACTCAGGAATACAAATAGTAATATTCCAATCTTCAGGCCAGTCAAGCTTTCTATAGACAATACTTCCGTCATCTTCACTTGAGGTGATAGTTAATCCTCCAACAATCGCTGGAGTAACATTATCCGGATGTCCTTCAACCTCTGTAGCAATAGAAAGCAGTGCAGCCTCATCTGCAGGTCTTCCTAATAATTCATTAGCAGCAATTAAGCCGCCGACTATAACAGAAGCACTGCTCCCAAGACCTCTGGCAATCGGAATTTGAGAATGAATTGTTATTTTTAATTCCGTTGGGGTTTGTCCTATTGAATTATATAACAGTTCTGTTGCTTTATAAATTATACTGTTTTCATCCATTGGAATATGTTCTAGCGAAAACTCATCAGTTGATTGATTTTCTGCTATCACATTAATTTCAACACCTGTCCCTGGAAGAACGGTTTCTTCAATTGTCACTGTATTATATATCGGCAGGGCCATTCCCATACAATCAAATCCGGGGCCTAAATTCGCTGTAGTTGCAGGTACTTTTACACTTACTTTCATATCTTCCTCTTTATTTTACTGTGATATTGTACCATAAATATAAAAAATAAACCAATATACCTTAAAAAGCTTAATATATTGCGATATTTAACAAATTTGAATATAGATATTCAGGCTGTATAATAGCTATATGTACGAATTCTACCCTTATTTTACAAATGACGGCTCTGTAGGGCTATATTCAAAAAGTGACAATGATATTTATCATTCTACCTATGGTGCTCTTACTGAAGCCTATGAAAAATTTATTCTGCCGTCTAATTTAATCGAAAATTTTAAAAATAAATCTGAAATCAGAATTTTAGATATTTGTTATGGCATCGGATATAATTCAAAAAGTGCAATAAATTTTTTAATAGAAAATTACTATATCGATACGATAGATACTAATAATATCAAGAACAATAAATATAACGATATGATATATACCAATAACAAAATTTTAAAAACTAAAGAGAACAAACCTCACCAAAATAAAAATTTTAATATTTTTATTAAGGCAATAGACACAGATAAAATTTTAGCATTACTATCACCTTTCATTATTTGTAATAAAAAAAAATTACCAAGGAATTACAAACTTCCGTTTATAAACGAAAAAATATCAAAAATGTTAAATAAACCGCCCAAAAATATAATTAAATTTTACGATGAAATAAATTTAATTATTTATGAAAAAATTACCGAAAAATACCCTGAAATATTTGAGGATTCCGATCTGGATTTTATTCTTAATTCAAAAAAATACAAGCAATTTTTTGACCCGAATATACTCCGTTTATTTAAATTAAAACAAAACGAGAGGTATTCTGCATTAGGTTTAAGGCAGATATATAGCTTCTTACATAATATATATTATCGGAACATATCAAATAGCTATAAAACAGGTCTAAAAAGCCTTATAAAACACAATTTTATTTTTGAACTGAAAATCAATGATGCAAGAAAAGAGTTGGAATCTGATAACGAAATGTATGATTATATATTCTTAGATGCGTTTACACCCGCAAAATGCCCTGCATTATGGACAATTGACTTTTTTAAAGAGTTATACAAACATTTGAGTAGTGATGGAATGATTTTAACATACTCTAATTCCGCTGCTGTAAGAAATGCATTTTTAAACTCAGGATTTTTTGTCGGAAAAATATTTAATCCAAATCTAAATAAATTTACAGGCACAATCGCTGTTAAAAATAAAACTCTTATAAAACATGAACTCTCTGAATACGATTTAGGGCTTATAAAAACAAAAGCAGGTATATTTTATCGTGACGAAAATTTAGATAGCCTTAATGAGGCTATTATAAATCGTCATAAAGCAGAAGTTGAAAATTCAAACTTAATATCAAGTTCTAAGTTTATAAAAAATTACAAAAAAACAAAAGAAAACAAATAGATAAATTTTATCAGTATATAACTATTCGATATAATATATTTTTTATAAATTTTCGTCCGTCTTTTTTAGCTCAATTGAGTACCCTAAAATTTTGGCAAAAAGCTCAAAATCTTCAAATCTTAAAGTTCCAAGTCGCATTTTATGAGAAAGTCCATCGAGAGTGAATTTTTTTGAGCTGTTTTCTGTTGCTAACCTAGCAAGCTCCTTTAACGTGATACCTTCTTTAGCAAGTAAAATTTTTACGTACTCTCTGGCTGTCATAAGCCCTCCTTGTAAAATTTTACAAATTATTGATTATATTGACAATTATTCGACTGGGTTTTATAATAATAGATATATACATCAATTAATAGAATAATATAACAATTATTTAGTAATAAAACTTTAAATTAGGGAGGATATGGATGAGTAAAGCATTTACACTTGCAGAAGTTTTAATAACTTTAGGCATAATAGGAATTGTAGCTGCAATGACCCTTCCGACAGTAATTAGCAATCATAAAAAGAAAACCATAGAAACACGATTACAGAAATTCTATTCAGTCGCCAATCAAGCCATAAAACTCTCTGAATTAAAAAACGGCCCAAAAGAGTATTGGGCAACATGTTCAGATGGGCTTCAACAACCTAATTCGACAAAAATTGATTGTGAAACTTGGTTTAATACTTATTTGAAGGGGTATTTAAAAGAAGTAAAAGTGGAACACTTCGTTGATTCAAACTATCAAAACAGTGCTATTTATCTTGCAGACGGGAGTGTTATGATAATAAAATCCGGATATGATATATCTTTCTATCCGTTTGCAAAAGACTTTAACAAAGAAAAATTTAGTAGTAAAAATGATAATGGAGAGTTTACAAGAGCTGACTTAGGTAATAAAAGCTTTGCATTTTCTTTCCAAGCCAATAGAAACGGGAATAGCAGCGATATTTACAAAAACAAAGGAATAGAACCATATAGATCTTTAACTTGTGAAACAAAAATAAATGATAAGGGAGAAACTGAAAAAGTATGCAATAGTCTTACTAGAGAAGATTTGATTAATCATAGTAAATATGGATGTAATCTAAATGCAAATAGAGCTTATTGCACAGCACTAATTCAGGAAAACGGATGGAAAATTCCTGAGGATTACCCGTTTAAATTTTAAAAATAAAAATTGATAAAATTTATTGAGTTATCTTTAAAAGTTGCAATAAACCAAATAAAGTTTTATAATTGTGCCTGCATTTGTTAGATATTGAGGGAAAATAATGATATATGATGTAGTAGTTATTGGGGGAGGGACTGCAGGTTGTGCTGCAGCTTATACCGCAGGCAAACTTGGTCTAAAAACTTTAATTATAGAAAAAAATATTCATCTGGGAGGAACAATAACATCAGGACTTGTCATTCCGGTTATGAGATCAGGAAATAACCAGATTAACACAGATTTTAGAGCTGATTTAATAAATGAATTACACTCTTTGGGAGGTCAGACTACATATCAAAACAATCCTGGGTGGTTCAATCCTGAACTTGCTAAGATTGCTTTGGACAACCTAATGCGAAAAACCAATGTGGAAGTGTTTTTTGATACTCATATAATAGGCGTAAAAGTCGAGAATAGGGAGATTAAACGTATTAAAATCTCTAAAGAAATTTTATCAGTATCTACCGATGAGATAGATATGGAGGAAAAGAAATTATCAGTATCTATCGGGGCGAGATATGTGATTGATGCAACAGGAAATTGTGAAATCGGAAAAATTGCAAACTGTAGATTTCTTGAAAAGAAACAGGAATTTCAACCTGTAACATTAAGATTTATGATGGCAGGAATTGATTTAAAAGTATTTTCAGAATGGTTAAAGGATTACGATAAAGACCGCAACGTTACAACCGTAGAACATATAGACGGACATATTCATCTTTCAACAGCTTATACGTGGGATAAGGACAAAAAGTGGGCATTAGAGCCTATTTTTAATGACGCAGTTGAAAAGGGTATATTAAAACGCTTTGATACAAACTATTTTCAGATATTTACAGTACCCGGAATGCCTGATACTATTGCATTTAACTGTCCCAGAATTATAGATTACAATAATTCACTAGAGGTTAAAAACATCTCAAAAGCCTTGCTGCTTGCTCGTCAGAACATATACAGATATTTATTATTTTGCCGAAAATACTTTCCTGGATTTGAGAATGCATATATATCAAATATTGCCGATATGCTTGGAGTAAGGGTATCTCGGAGAATTATGGGTAAATATATATACACTATTGAAGACTTAAAGAGTGGTAAAAAGTTTGAGCATCCTGTAGTAATCTCAGACTACCCTGTAGATGTACATTCAAACAAACAAAATAATTCTACTCTAAAAACGTATAATGAATATCAACTGCCTTTAGAATGCTTAATGTCAGCTGATATTGACAATTTATTTGTAGCTGGAAGATGTCTGTCTGCTGATTATATGGCACAAGGTGCACTAAGAGTCCAGTCAAGCTGTTTTTCAATGGGTGAAGGAGTTGCAAAGTATATTAGGACTCTCGTTCAATCTTAGATAATAAAAATTGTGCAGCATTTAAAAGCGGATCAATTGTAGGAGAAAAAGGCGGAGCGTATGTCAAATCATTATTTACAAATTCTTTAACCGTTAATTTAGCAAGTAAAGCGGTTGCAAGAGTGTTTATACGTTTATCGGCATCTCCAGCCCCAACCCCTTGAGCACCAAGGAGTCTGCCAGTTTTTTTATCAGCAATAACTTTAATTGTAATATTATTTGCATCAGGCATATATCCTACTTTATCGTACTTGGTTACTTTCGCACATATCGGTTCAAAGCCTGCTTTTAGAGCATCTTTTTCAGTCAGCCCCGTAGTCGACATAGTAAGTCCTAAACAACGAGTAACCGCTGAACCCAGCACCCCTTCAAAAGTATCTTGAAATCCGCAGGCATTCATCGCCGCAGTCCTGCCTTCTTTATTAGCATTTGCACCTAATGGAAGCCACATAGGCTTTTCAGAAATTATGTTAAATTCTTCTACACAATCACCGCAAGCATAAATATCCTGAAGATTAGTCTCCATTTGCGGAGTAACCTCAATAGCACCGGTCACACCTAATTTTATACCTGCCTCAACCGCAATTTTAACATTCGGTTTTACACCGGAACAAATAATTGCCATATCGGCATCTATTTTACGACCGCTTGCTATAATAACGCCATTTACCCCGTTATTATCACCGGTAAACTCAATAACAGAATCTGATGTTATAATTTCAAACTCTCCCTTATTAATAGAAGAAAGTTGTTCTGCAATCAAATCAGACATATCATCGTCAAATATTGACATTATCTTTGGTCCGCGTTCTATTAATGTAACATGCAGATTTTGCCGTACAAAAGCCTCAAGCATTTCAATTCCTATATAACCACCCCCGACAATAACAGCGTTTTTTGATGAAGAAATCTTTTCTCGTATTGCGATAGCATCTTCAAGTCGTCTTACTGTAAAGACATTATTGAGATTAACATTTTTAATATCAGGAATAAAAGGAAAAGCCCCAGTTGCAATAATAAGCTTGTCATACTCAACAAGATAAGCCTCTCCTGATTTGAGGTTCTCAACTAATATCTTTTTGCATTGAGGTAAAATTTTTGAAACACGAGATTGAAGATGGATAAAGATGTTACTTTTAGCAAATTCTTCAGGAGATCTGACAAGTAAAGTCCTATAATCCTCAAAATTTCCTTCAATATAATAAGGAATCCCGCAAGCAGAATATGACACATGAGTGTCATCAGTGTATAAATTGATTTCTGCATCAGGTAAAAGCCTTCTTGATTTTGCTGCGGCTTTTGCACCTGCTGCTACCCCGCCGATAATTACAATTTTCATAACAAATTAATTATCAACAAATTTGCATTAAAATTAAATTCCTCTATCGGCTAATTTAGTCCTGATGTAGCAAGAAAAGTTTCCCGCATAAATTCACAATAGCAATCTATATCACTCTTAAATTCGTCCGCCTTATCCACTAAATTCTTTAATTCAATGATAATATTTTCTTTTTTCAAATCATCAAACATGACACACATTCTCCTTAACTACAAATAAAAATACGGCTGATATCAAACAAAACTTTAAAAATTTTGATATAATGTTACATTCTTTAATTATTCATATTTTAAATAGCAAAAAAAACATTCAGTGGGTTTAGTCTAAAAAAAGGAGAATTATGACCATAGACAAGACTTCTGCAATAAGCTTTCAAGCAAAATTTCTATCTTCACCTGCTCTAAAAGATGTAAAAGCATATGCACTTTCAAACAATTTAGAAAATGAACTTAATCACGCATTTGATAATCTTTCAAAAGCACCTAAAAGGCTTTTTCATTTGAAACACCGATATCTAAAAACTGACAACCTTGTAAAGACAGAATTTAGCTGGGTGGGAGAAGATGCAAAGAAAAAAATATATGTAGCGACAACAGATAAAATTAAAAACCCCGCAGAAGCAACTTACAATTTAATATTGAAATTAGCAGATAAAACGAGCCGAATTTATAACGATATTTTTAATAAATAAGGAAATAAATTAATGATAACAACTAATATAACGAATTCCTCTGCTGTAACTTTTCAAGCAAGATATTTGAATTCAGAGTCATTAAAAAAAATAGCAGAATATGCTATTGAAAAAAATAAATTTGACAAACTAAATCAAGCTCGTAAAAATACAGCAAAATACTACATTCAAACAAAACTAAGAGTTGATGTTGGTGATGTTGACGGATATCCATATGTAACATTTGCAAGATACAACCCGAAATCAGGAGTTGTTGTTCCAAAAGTAATGGATGACTTAAAACTTGAAAAAGTTACTATTTACAAATCAGATAAAAAAATGAATCCGCTTAAATTTGCACTTGAAAAACTGATTAAACTGGGTAATAATGCACCCGAAAATAATATGTTTAAAAATGTGGTAATTAAACGATAACTAATCAATTTCATTATAAACAAGTTTTTTACGCAAACTCCATTGAATAAGTGTAAGCACCAAAATTACAACAAATAAAACATAAGCAATAGCTGAAGCTTTCCCTACATTAAAATATTCAAAAGCATTTTTATAAATAGCATATACAAGAACATTTGTACTATCTAAAGGTCCGCCCTGAGTCATCAAATAAATTAAATCAAATACTTGAAAAGAACTAATTGCAGTGATTATAATGACAAAGAATATTGTAGGTGACATTAGAGGAATTGTAACGTACAAAAAGGTTTTGCAAGATCCGGCACCATCTATTTTGGCAGCTTCAAACATACTATTAGATATTCCGCTTAAAGATGAGAGAAAAATAATCATATTATACCCGATTAACTTCCAAACCGATACAATAATTAAAGCAGGAAGTGCCCAATGCGTATCATACAGCCAATTTATATGCAAATGCAACACTTTATTTAACAAACCTATATTAGGATCAAAAATCCATTGCCAAACAATACCAATTACAATCATTGGAGTTATAAATGGTAAAAAATAAGCGGTTTTGAAAAATTCAGAACCTCTAATTTTATTATTTAAAATAACCGATAAAACCAACGGAATTATAACCCCCAATAAAGATGTTGATATTGCAAACACCAATGTATTAAAAAATATTTTCCCGAATAACGGTTCTGTAAAAATTTCGCGATAATTTGTAAGCCCGACAAACTGAATAGGATTTAACAAATCCCATTTCGTAAAGCTTAGTCCAAAAGAGCAAATAACCGGAATTATTATAAATATTAAAGTTCCAAGCAATGCAGGTAAAATAAATATCCATGCAGCTACAACTTCATTATTTGTGATTATATTAATAAATCTTTTCATGCTATAATTATAATATAATGAAAAAATTAAGGGGAGAAATTAACATGCAAAAATATAACCACGCATTCGGCAAAAACGACATAAGAGGTATTTACGGCGAAGATATAACTGAAGAATTATATATTCATACCGGCAGAGGTCTGGTTGCATATTTAAAAGGAAAATCAGGGAAGAACCCTGCTGATATGTGGTTTACAGTATGTATGGACGCAAGAACCCATTCTCCTTCACTATCAAAAGCTCTTATTGAAGGTATCACATCAACCGGTGCAAATGTTATTGATTTGGGGCTTGCTCCAACCCCGATAGGTTATTACTCAGAAGTTGTAGGTATTCCAAAAGATTTAACAGAAGGTAATGATATTATTTCTGCTTGTATTATTACAGCAAGCCACAACCCAAAAGAATACAATGGTATGAAAATGACGTATGAAAAACATACCCTTAATGAAGTCCAGATAAAAGAAGTAAAAGAATATACCTTTAAAGACTTTGAAACACCAGAAATTTCAGATAAAAAAGGAATAGTAAAAACTTATAATATAATTCCTGACTATATAAAAGATATGAAATCCCGTTTCGGCCAAATAGGTGAAGGTGTGAAAGTCGTAGTAGACAGTGCAAATGCAACTGGCGGTATCGTCGGTCCAGAACTTTATAAAGAACTAGGTTGCGAAGTCGTTGAGTTGTATTCAGAACCTGACGGAACTTTCCCTAATCATCACCCAAATCCGAGCGTTGAAAAAACTCTCGATGTATTAAAAGATACTGTTGTTAAAGAGAAAGCAGATGTCGGTATTGCATACGATGGAGACAGCGATAGAATTGGTGTAATTGATAATAACGGAAAATTTTTAACGGGAGATAAACTTTTATTAATCTATGCACTTGATTTAATTGAGACTTGCAAAAAAGATAATATATGTCCAAAAGTAGTTAGCGAAGTAAAATGCTCACAAGTTTTATATGATACAATTAATCATTCCGGCGGTGAGGCTATTATGTGCAAAACCGGTCACGGCTACATAAAAGATATGATGAAGAAAACCGGTGCAATCTTAGCAGGTGAAATGAGCGGTCACACATTCTTCAAAGATCGTTATTTCGGATTTGATGACGCAGTTTATGCAGGTTGCAGAATTATTGAAATAATTTCTAAACATAAAAAGTCTAATCCAAATTTTACAATCCAAGATATACTAAAGCCTTTTGATGAAGTATATTCATCGCCTGAAGTAAGATATCCTTGTCCTAATGAACTTAAAAAAGATATATTGAATATTGTTATAGACAAAGTTAATTCAAATAAAAATATTTTCGGTTCAAAAATTAATGATATTATCACTCTTGATGGTATGAGAATAGTATTTGACGGCGGTTTTGCTCTAATCAGACAAAGTAATACCGAACCGGTATTTACATTGAGATTTGAAGCCAGAAACAAGGCTGAATGCGAACATTTTCAATCTTGCATGATAAAAATGCTTGATAATGCTTTAGACTCTGTCAAGTGCAAGTAATCAAAGGATTTCTAAATGAAAAAACTTTTTATATCATTTTTTATCGCAATTGTGGCATTTTCTGCAGTTATTGCAGAGGAAATTTCGCCATCAAAAATACCAACAAAAGCTGTATCGCAAAATAATAAAGACGGAATATACTGTCCTGCACCTTACAAACTCATTAAACCATGCGTTAATTGCAAAACCGAACTTAAATACACCCCAAACGGACAACCTTATATCCTAAAAACATGTCTAAAATGGAAACTAATGTGTTCTAACGAAAAAATAAAAATGGAATGTGATGAAGACTGCGGTCTTAGTAAATTGTTAAAACAATTAAATCCTGAAGTAAGAAGACAGCTAAATATGTAAACTCAATAGTCAAATAAGTCTTTAAGACTTATACCTAAAGCTTTTGCAATTTTATTAACACGTGAAAGCGGTATATCTCTATGTGCATTTTCTATATTAGCAATATATGAATTATCGGCATCAATCTCAAAGCTCAACTGCTCTTGAGTCAAGCCTTTTTCTTTACGCAAAAATCTGATACGTTGCCCGAATTTTTTATGGAAAACTTTATCCATTTTCTTTGCCATAAATTTAGATATAACAAATAATCAGAATAAAAATATTGCTATTTTGGAGATTTTATTCTATAATCATGTATATAGCAAGGATTATAGGGGGATAAAATATGAGCAAAAAAGGCTTTACTTTAGCTGAAGTTTTAATAACATTAGGCATAATTGGAATAGTAGCATCTCTGACACTGCCTGCACTTATTCAGAATAATAAAAATAAAGAAGTAGAGGCAAAATTAAAAAAAATTTATTCCGCAATGAATCAAGCAATACTATTATCAGAAAAAGATAATGGAGCAAAAGAATATTGGCTGTATTGCGATTTTGGGGAGGATACAAATAAGGAAAATACATCTGACTGCAGACAACATTTTGAAAAATATATATTACCTTATATTAAATACACAAAAACTGAAGAATTTACTGCCGCAGGAAGATATAATATTGCAATTTACCTTGGGGATGGAAGCGTTTTAATAGGTAAAGTTCATCCCCAGCTCGTAGATTACTTTTTTTATCCAAACGGAAAAAATTTTAACAAAGAAGAATTTATGTCAGTAGACGATAACGGTACAGAAACCAGAGAAAAATGCGGAACAACATTTTTTGCTTTTGAATTTTCACCGGTATTGAATGATAGAAATTCCAAGTATCATTATAGGAAAGGATTTGAACCTTACAAACGAGGACTTAACAATTTAGAAAAGGAAGAATTAACTGGAAGTCATGAATATGCATGCAGTAAAACCTCCGCATATAAAGTTTGGTGTACTGCACTTATTCAACTTAATGGATGGCAGATTCCAAAAGATTATCCGTTTAAGGTTAAGTAAAATTAAGCCGCAGACTTGATTTCTAAATATTTCTATGTTAATTTAGTTTTGTCAGAAAAGTTACTCACGAATACGATTTCAAATAGCTACAAGTTTAGCGTGTTTTTTGGCGTATTCAAATTAATAAAAAAGATACAAATTGTTTAATTATGAAAGGTAAAATCAATGGATTTAGAAAACAAAGAAGAATTAACTGTTGAAAACGAAGCTTCTGAAGTATCAGAAGAAGTTAAAGCAGAACAAACAACTGACGAAAAACCTGCAAGAGGCAGAAAAGGCCGCGGTCGAAAACAAAAAATTGAAACTACAGAAGAAAAACCACAAAGCGAATGGACTGAAAGAGTAGTACAAATCAGCCGTGTAACAAAGGTTGTAAAAGGCGGTAAAAAACTAAGCTTCCGTGCAATCGTTATTGTCGGTAACCAAAAAGGACAAGTAGGTGTAGGTTGTGCAAAAGCTTCTGAAGTTATTATTGCTATTCAAAAAGCTATTGCAGACGGCAGAAAAAATCTTATTACTGTACCTATTTTCAAAACAACTATTCCACACCCTATCACAGGAAAATCTGGTGCTGGTGCAGTTATGTTAAGACCAGCTTCAGAAGGTACAGGTATTATTGCAGGCGGAGCTGTTCGTTCAGTACTTGAGCTTGCTGGTATTGGCAACATCTTGTCAAAATCTTTAGGTTCAAAATCACCTCTAAATGCTGCTAACGCTACAATGGATGCTTTAAAAAGACTTACTCCGTTCAGCGAAGTTGCTAAAAAACGTAATTTAACAATGGCTGAACTTTTAAACTAGTCAAGCTTCCAATTGTGTTTAAAATTTGAAATAGAATAATAATAAAGGAAAAAAATTATGGCAAAAACAGGAAATAAACAAATAAAGATTAAACTTGTAAGAGGTTTAATCGGAGCTTCAGAAGCTCAAAGAAAAGTTGTAAAAGCATTAGGCTTTACAAAAAAAGACCAAGTAGTTGAACATTACGATTCACCTACAATAATGGGTATGGTAAATAAAGTATCACACCTTGTACAAATCGTTGATTAATAAGTTAGCTGACTGCGTAAGTGAGGGTTGGCAAAGCAAGTAATGACAAACTTGCATAACAAAAGCTAACAACAGGCGAGCAGTCATACAAAATTAAAAAGGAAAATAAATTATGTCAGAAATGGTATCATTAGAAGATTTAAGACCTGCAGAAGGTTCAACACATAAATCAAAAAGAGTAGGCAGAGGCCGTTCATCAGGTCACGGTAAAACATCTTGCCGCGGTCATAACGGAGAAGGACAACGTTCAGGAAGTGCTTCTAAAAGAGGTTTTGAAGGCGGACAAATGCCTGCTTACAGAAGATTGCCTAAATTAAAAGGCTTCCAAGTTTATAAAAAAATGACTTTCGAAGCTATCAATGTTGGCAGACTTGAAGGTTTAGGTATGAAAGAAGTTTCTATTGAAGCTTTAAAAGAAGCAAGAAAAGCTCATCCTTCAGTAGATGGTTTGAGAATTCTTGGTAATGGTGAAATAAAATCTGCAATTACAGTTAAAGCTAGCTACGTAACACCGTCAGCTAAAGCTAAAATTGAAGCTGCAGGCGGAAAGGTTGAGTTAGTATAATGGCACAAATGAGAATGCCTTCAACTGAAGATTTAATGTCAATGTGGCAGGCTTCTGGATTAAAGCAAAAAATCATATTTACATTTCTTATGATTGCAGTATTCAGACTCGGTGCACAATTACCTTTATATGGTATAAACAACGCCGTATTTGCAAATATTGCATCAGGAAACAATATAATAGGATTTTTGGATTTATTCACAGGCGGTGCATTAGGTAATGTGTCGATATTTGCATTAGGTATCGGACCATTCATTACATCTTCAATTATCGTTCAGCTTGTTTCAGTAGTAATACCTTCTTTAGAAAAATTGCAAACAGAAGAAGGGGAAGCAGGCAGAAGAAAATTATCACAGTATACGCGTATATTTACCGTTGTCCTTGCAGTGTTTCAGTCACTAGTATTTATGATATTTATGAGACATTTGCCGGGTGCAATTATGCCGGGCGTTAATCACCATCTTTTCTTTATAAGTTCAGTAGCTGTATTGACAGCAGGTTCAATGCTTGTTATGTGGATTTCTGAACTTATTACAGAAAAAGGTATCGGCAATGGCGGCTCGTTGATAATTTTCGTCGGTATCATTTCAGGTATTCCTGTTTATGCAGGAAGAACTGCTCAAATGGTATCGCACAGTACATCGTTGCAGCTCGGATTATTACTTTTACTTGCAATTTTCTTTGTTACAATGATTTTTATCGTTATAATGCAGGAAGCTGTAAGAAAAGTAATTATTGTAAATCCTAAACGTCAAGTTGGGAACAAAGTATATGGAGGAATGAATTCATTTATTCCGTTCAAACTTAATCCGGGCGGTGTAATGCCGATTATCTTTGCGGTTGCAATATTATTATTCCCATCAACCGTACTAAGTTTAATTTCGCAAATGAATTTCAAAAATGAAGCCGCAAAGGATTTTATAATGAATCTTACACATTATATGAGTCCTGACGGAATTGTATATTACGTATTGTATTTCTTAATGATTGTAGGTTTGACATTCTTTTATGCATCAATTATGCCAAACATGCAGCCAAAAGATATCGCTAAAAATCTAAAGAAATACGGATCTTCAATTCCTGGTGTAAAACCTGGTAAACCGACAGCTGAAGCATTGGATAAAATTTTAACAAAAACAACATTTATCGGTGCTATTGCATTAGGTATTATTGCTCTTGTTCCATCTTTTGCAAGTTACATTACAAACATCAAAACATTGCAAGGTATTGGAGCAACATCTTTAATAATCATGGTCGGTGTAGCTTTAGACTTGATTAATCAAGTTAAGACTCATTTGCTGGCAAGAAATTATGAATCTTTCTTAAAAGAATAATTCATTTAGTAATAAAAAGAAATCGGTCTTTGAATAAAGACCGATTTTTTAGTTATTTAACTTTAAAAGGATAATCTTTCGGTATTTGCCATCCATTTAGCTGAATAAGAACTGTACACCAAACCTTCACAGTAGCATCCTTTGTGCAAGCATATTCATCACTTCCAGTCATTTCATCAACACTAAGTTCATTCAATTTAAACTTGTATGGTTCAAATCCTTTTCTGTAATGAAATTTATTATATGTAGTGGTATCTGAAGGGGAAAATCTAAAAGCAAAAAATGTTATACCACAATCTTCTCGAGATTGAGTCCCATCACTACTGGTTGAACCAAATTTGTCGGAAGAGAAATTTTTACCATTTGGATAAAAGAAAAAATCCAAACCACTTACATTACCTTTATTAATTTTCCCGACTAATATAGAACCATCACTAAAATATACTGCCGTATTAAACCCTAAAGAGTTTTCAAAATTTTCTGCTTTTGTATATTTTAAATATGGAAGAAAGTATTTTTCCATACCATTTTTACATTCATCAGCATTTACATTTCCATCTTCGTCAGGAGTACAGCTAAAATTCCAATACTCCTTAGGGCCGTTGTCTTTTTCTGACATAAGTATTGCTTGGTTCATTAATGAATATACTTTTTTTAGCTTTGCTTCCACTTCTTTATTTTTGTTATTTTGAACAAGCGTCGGTAATGTCATTGAGGCAATTACACCAATTATTCCTAATGTTATCAGCACTTCTGCTAATGTGAATGCGTTTTTCTTTTTCATAAGTCCTCCGTTATAGCACTATTTTTCATTCTAACATTTTTCACATCAAAAATCACCGTGTCACTTGGCACGGCTTACTTTTCTGCTCTTTTTTGTTCAATAGGAGGTCTAAGTCGGAAATGCTTGCTATAACTGTTAGCTGGTAGCCCCCCCCCCCGAAATTCTATCTATATAAGTTTTTTGCATACATCCTCCTTTTTTATTTATATAATGATTATAGCACATTTTTATTTATTTTTAAACCCTTACATAGTTCATTACAAAAAAATTATTAGCAAAACATAGTTTTAAAATTATAGTGCCATAGTAGAATAAATGCGAAATATAATTTACTTATTTCCGGCAATGTTTTAGAGAATACAAAGTTATACTATATAAATGTAAATCCTCAACTCTTCTGATTGCTCAGTATTGCCTCGCCGGTTTTGGACGAGGCTTTTCTTTAGTTAAGATTCTTCAACGCTATAACCTGCTTCAATATTTGATTCAGGATTATCAATTTTAAAATTATTATCCTTTGAAGATGCATTTACGAGTATTACAACAATACTAATCATAATTATACATAGAATGAGTCCTGCAGTATCTAATAAATAAGACCTTTCATTCATATAAATACCCTATATTCATATTATAAACTTATTTTTACAAATTTTCAATATAACTTATATTAAGATGATGACAAAAATTAAATATTAAGCTATAATTATACAAGTTAAGAGAGGATTTTGAAATGAGAGAATTAGTAGAAAAAGGTCAACACGTAATAATGATTCCGGCAGATTTCAAATTTGCCAATAAAGGTACTATAACCGACGTAAATGCAGATGGTTTTACTCTTGAATTAGAATATGAACCTAAAGGTATATTAAGGAGTAATTATTGCGAATTCTATTTGGAAACTAAAAATGGTACGCTATATTTTGATTCTTATCCAAAATCCATTGATGGAAATACTTTGTTGATTGCAAGTCCAGCAAAGCACAAATTTTTACAAAGACGTCAATATACACGTATCAAATATGTTTTAGAGCTTGAATTATCTGAAAATGACAATAAATATCCGATTACTACACTTGATATTTCTGCAGGTGGTATGAAATTTAAAACAAGCTCAAATGTTAATATAGAAGGGGAATATTATATTACCTTGCCGTTATCAGAAGCTCAAAGCGTAACTTGCAGATATATTCCTATCCGTATTGAAAAAGGAAACGACGGAACCTATACTCACTCAGGACGTTTTGCATACGATGCCAATAAAGATAAAATGACTCTTATTCAGTATTGTACCAAAAGAAGTATTGAGATAAAAAATAAATAATTATGAGTCTTATACAAACATTAAGGAAAAAATGTCGTAAAACACTTTTTACAACACCGTCACACGCTCAAAAATTCTTTTTATTCCATAAGCTAAGAAACTTTTATAAGTATGATATCTCGGAAACTGATATATATAATCCGCAAGAGGCACTTTTAAAAGCAGAGGCAAAAGCTTCAAAGATATATGGAACAAAATCAACACTGTTTTTAACAAACGGCTCTACAAGCGGTATAATAGCAGCAGTTCTTGCATGTACTAAAAATAATGATAACGTACTTCTGTGGAAAAATGCTCATCCGTGCCATCGTAATGCAGTGAAACTTTCAGGTGCAAATCCTATCTATTATGATTTAGACATATCTGCTGAATGGGGGATTCCTCTAGCCGTTAACCCTTCTAAAATTGAAGAATTTTTTAAAAAGCAAAAAATAAAAGCTCTTATAATCACCTCTCCAACCTATGAAGGTATAGTATCCGATATTAAAACAATTAAAACTTTATGTGATAAATACGGTACTTACCTAATCGTAGATGAAGCTCATGGTGCTTTGTATCCTTTTTCTGAGAACTTACCGCAAAGTGCAGTTACAATCGCAGATTTTACAATTCAGTCGTTGCACAAGACTGCAGGAGGGCTTAATCCTACGGCTTTACTGCACTGCAATTGCGATATTAATATTAGAGAATCACTTAATTTAATCAATACAACATCACCATCATATCCTTTACTTGCCTCAATAGAAGCAAATATTAATTATCTCAATTCAAAACGAGGGAAAAAAGCCATAGAATCCCTGATAACAAATATTAATGAGTTTAAAGCCAACTGCACAAATTGTGAATTTTATGGAGATGATTCTACTAAAATTCTTGTAAAACATAATAAATATTCAGGATTTAAACTTTCTGAAATTTTGTATGAAAAAGAAAATATTGAAGATGAAATTACAAATGAAAAATCAACAATGCTGCTTTGTGGAATTGGCACCACAAAAAAAAGTTTAGATCGTCTTGAAAAAGCTTTAAAAAATTTGTAACAAATTGTTAATAAAGATAATAATTATTTAAAGAAAATCCACAAAAAAGCCGATAACCATAGCAAGAATATATTACGATACTAAAATTTTGAAAGGAAAAAGTACGTAAACTATGGGACTGGCAGCATCACAAGCTAGATTATTATCTATCACGTCACGTATGGCTGATAATGAGTTAAGATCACAACTCATTAACAATGCCAAGATGCGTCTTACGAACGAAAGTTCTAAAGTAAGTGATGAATATATTGCTGCATTGAACAAAACCCAGTTAATGATGAGTAATTATAACCAGCTTGGAGAAAAACAATATCAAGATTTAACATTTAACAGCTTAACAGCTTATGGTCCGCAAAATAACCAATACGGTCTTGTTAACAAATCCGGTGAATTATTAGTTTCTGAATTAGATACAGCCAGATATCAAGAAGCATTTAAAAAAGCATCAGAAGATAAAGAAATTGAAGAAGGCGATACTGAAGGGCTTAATGCGAAAGCTCTTGAAGAATTCCTAAAATCATACGGTCTTGAAAAAACTACAACTTATTTTGAGCAAGATCAGGTCTATGCATTTGATAAAGACATGCAAAGAATTTGGGAAGGGGATATGGTATATGAATATATTCCTGTCACTGACGCAAACCCTCAACCTGAAGTTATAAGAGTATCAGGACTTCATTACGGTTATGAAAAATCTAAAAACTCTGTAGAATACGGAGTATACGAAAAATTACTAAAAGAATATCAAGTTGCAGATTCCGCATATACAGCTGCAGTTAAAAATTATATGAAAGAATATGTATATAAAGCAACAGCATCATTCGGCGGAACTCAAAAAACATACGAAGAAGTTTATAAAGATTTAATGGCTGCTGGAGGAGCTGATACTTCTAACTACAAAAATTATCAAAACTTTATGAAAGATTTATGGGAAAATAAAATTAAATCAAAGTTAAATCCTGAATGTTCTGATACTTTTAGTACCACTATGGAAAAATATCTAAGTTTGACTCCAAATCAAATTACTAATGAAACTACCAGTCCAGCTCCAAATAGAGGTTCATTGAGTGATTATCAAAATGCAGGAGCTATAATTGATAGCGTAAATCATACTATTACTTGGCCATCAGACAAAGATCCTGAAGAATTACTACCGGAACAAGGCGGTAATGCTGACTTAAATGGAGATGGTGCAACCTGGACAGAAATTGTAGAAATTGAAATTACTGAAGAATATATTGCAGATGTAATGAAAACAATGTACCAATATTTCCAAAGCGGAATTATGGGAGCATTGGACAGAAATAAATTTGGCTCAGGTAATGCGGAAGTTGATGCGGCGAGAGATGAATACTATGAAAAATCTCAACAACTTTCACAATTCATTTTTGGTACTGATATTGGTGCAAAATACTATGATAACTTAGACGATATGGAGTGGATTCTATATGGACCATATATAGATGATGATCCTACCAAAGGAAGGAGTAATGCACCATTATTCCCAACCACAGCACTTGACGGCACTGAAGGCGGTGTTGCCGGTGAATATGTACAAGTTGAAGATACAATCGGCGGTCAAAACGTTGTAAATGATTATTATTGTAACTTCCAAGCTGTAATTGATGTATATCTTTGCGAAAAAATGATGGATGAATTTGGAACTCCAAAATATACTTGGGTAGATGTAAATGATCCTGGGTCTGATGGCGAAGCTAAAGCAAAATGGTACACAAACCTTTTTGAAAGAATGCTTGAAGGCGGATATACAACTATAGAAAAAGGCCTAGCTTCAAGTCAAGAATGGTTACAATATGCCTTAGAAAGCAGTTTGGTTTCAATGGAACAAGTTAATGGCGACGATGAATGGGTATCCACAATGTATACAAACTGTAGTGATATTACCGAATCATCAGTTGATGTAGATATTACAAAGGCTGAAGCTGAATATAATAAAGCTATGAATAAAATTCAAGCAAAAGATAAAAGATATGATATTGAACTTAAAAATATTGACACCGAACACAATTCACTACAAACAGAATATGATTCAATAAAATCCGTAATGGATAAAAACGTTGAGAGAAACTTTAAAATGTTTGAAGCATAAAACAAAATCCCGCTTATAGCGGGATTTTTTATAATATCTTAATACGATATAAAGATTATGTAAGGAAATCCCAATTAGCGTATCTTTTGAATTATAATAATAACATAGGTTAGAAAAATAAATGGAGATCATCATGGATACAGTTAATGAAATTCTTACAAAATTAGAAAATGCAGACAATACAACAAAAAATGAGCTTGAAAATAAACTAGTAAATATTGGAACAGAAGCTCTTCCTCAATTAGTTGATCAATTACAAGTTGTAAGAGGTATCAAAAGAGGTGTTGTTGCAATGACTTTGATAAGAATTGGCGATGCTTCCATTAAATATTTAGAAAAAGCTGCTCATGAAAATAAAGAGTTTGAATGGGTTGCAGAATACCTGATTAGAGAAATTAAAGGTGAAATCGCAGCTTAGTTTAAAAATTTTATAAGTTTAAAATCCGCTTCAAAAGCGGATTTTTTTATGCTAATATTTACATATGGATATGGGGAAAGCTTTATTATTTTATTTCACTCTTTTTTTGTTCATATTTGCCATTTGTACAAACTCAATTCATTATGATTTTGACTTATGGGCAAGGCTAATTGCAGGCATGGGGGTAATTGACGGGGGAGGAGTTCTAAAATCTGATTTTCTCTCATACACTCCAGTACATACTTGGTATGACCATGAGTGGGGCTCCGGTGTGATTTTCTATTTGTTTTTAAAGCTTTTCGGACCATTTAGTCTAATAATTCTTGAAAGCATATTATACTTTGGAATATTTTTCCTAATAAGTCGAATAATAAAATTACGGGCAAATTCGACACCTTATAATATAATTTTTTACATTTTTCCAATAATTGCTGTAGCTGAAAATTTTAACAACCCGGTAAGATGTCATTTATTCTCATTTTTGCTGTTCACAGTATTTTTATACATCTTAGAACTGACTAAAAAAGGAAAATATAAGCCTCTTTTTTTGATACCGATACTTACAATTATATGGAACAATTTGCATGGCGGAGTAGTATCAGGTCTCGGGCTAATTGTAATTTACATTATAGGTGAATTCATAAATAGGAAACCAATAAAATACTACTTAATTACATTATTAATATCACTACCGTTATTAATAATTAATCCGTGGGGAGTTGATTATATAAAATTTCTACTTATGGCAAACACAATGAAGCGGCCTGAAGTTGCTGAATGGTGGGGGATATTTGCTAAAATAAATATTTTTCGGTTCCTTCCGTTTAAATTATTCATGTTAGGAATTGTAGTAATTGAATTACTAACACTGATTAAAAACAAAGCAACTAAACTTACAGACTGGTGGAATAATTTAGACAAAACCAAATATATTACACTTCTTACAACACTCTACCTAGGATTTACCAAAGTAAAACTGCTTCCGTTTTTTGTAATTACAGGTACAATATTTGGATATGAAGATTTTTATAAACTTATATCAAAATTAAAATTTCCTGAGTGGAAAAACAAAGCAGTATATGCTGTTTTACTCACAATGACAGTCTTCTCGATTCTAATCAAGGATATTTCAATTCCTGTAAACTTTGACGCATATCCTGTTAAAGAAGTTGAGTTTGTAAAAGTTAATAAATTAAAAGGAAAAATTCTTGTAAACTTTGGATTAGGAAGCTATGTAGCATACAAACTATATCCTGATAATCTTATTTTCATGGATGGAAGATATGAAGAAGTTTATTATGAAGGCATGGTTCCTTTATTAAAAAAATTCTATCTCGTAATGCCATATTGGAACGAAATACTTGTAAAATATCCTCCTGACTTGATGATATTGGAAAATGATTACCCTGTATACAGAGTTCTAAAAGACTCAAAAAGCTGGGTAAATGTATATGAAGGAAAGAGATTTGGAGTCTTTGTAAAAAAAGAGGATGTAAAAAAAGACTACAAACTGCCATCTCTAGACATTAAATATTACAAAGATACATTATTTGATACAGATATAAAATTCAAAAAACGAGTATAATGATAATATGGAAAATAAATCTTTTAAATACACATGCTTATTTGGCGGAGGAGCAATCAGAGGTGCGGCATATTGCGGTACAGTAAAAGCTATGGAAGAGTTGGGTATTAATCCAAGCACAATTGCAGGATCATCAGTGGGGTCAGTTATTGCAGGACTTTTGGCTGTTGGATATACTGCTCGTGAATTAAAAGAAATTTTTATGCAAGTTAACTTTGAGCTATTCAGAGATTTGCAATTTGCTATCGGTCCGCAATTTGCACTTAGTAAAGGTGAAGTTTTTCTTGACTGGCTGAGGGAAACTATTGAGAAAAAATTTTATGGAGAAAGCTACAAGAAAGGCTCTCATAAAGCTGTAACATTTAGTGATTTAGATAAAAATCTCGTAATAATAACAACAGATTTATCGAGTTTTAAATGTAAAGAATTTTCAAAAACAGAAACTCCTGATTTTGAAATTGCAACAGCTATAAGGATTTCCTGCAGTATGCCCGGACTTATGAAACCTTATGAATACAATAACAGAGTGCTGGTTGACGGAGATTTGCAAAAAAGTTCTCCAATGTGGAAACTAACAAAATCACTCCAACCTGATGATGAAAGAATTCTAGAATTCAGACTTGAAGGTGATTTTGAAGGAAATGAAAAAAATACTATTGAATATATTAACTCTCTTTACAGCTACGCAACCATTATTGCTACCGAATTTATAATGGATATTTATAATGACCGTGACAAATTTGATTACATTGTTATTAATACGGGAGATATTAATATCGTAGATTTTAATCTTGCAGCTGAAAAAAGAGAATACCTGATTGAAGCCGGCTATAATCAGACTATGGAATATTTTAAAATAGCTCTGCCTAAGAAAAAAGCAATATTGCTAGAGGTCTATCAAACTATTTACAATTATCTAAAAAAAGTTAAAAAGAATATTTCTGCAAACAATATTCAACAAGGTAAATCTACTCTATCAGATTTGTTTGTATATTTGTGCGATTACGTCCAGATAATTGATAAAAAGGATTATGACCTGATAAAAGATTTTAAAAATATCATGTATGAAAATCTGGTATTTCCGCCTCTATTCGGAAAAATTAAACTAAAAAATGAAAAATATCTTACATGCCTCCTAGAACAATTGTTAACCAAAATATCTGATAAAATTATTGAATTTAAAGATTATATAAATAACATCGCATAAAAAAAGAACCCTGATAAAGGTTCTTTTTTAAATGCCCTGGGCCAGACTTGAACTGGCACTGAGTGATTAACCCAATTGGATTTTAAGTCCAACGCGTCTACCGATTCCGCCACCAGGGCTCGGATATTTGTTTTTCAAGCTCTTTAATCTTACCTAAAAGATATATAAATGTCAATCACATTCTTTAATTTTAATTATTAAGAAATATTAAATATAAATTATAATAAAAAGCAACTTTTTATTACTTATAGACTTATTATATATAGAGTATATAGTATAAGGATTTATTATGGCATTTAGTTTAAATAAATTAGGCGATGCATTATTAAAAATAGGAACTTCAACACTGCAAACCGGAACATTTTACGCGACAGCGAAAGCACTAAATTCTCCTTGTAATAGTGCAAGCATTTTCGGCTGCGGAGGATTTGGCGGGTATGCTGGATTTCCAATGGGAGGATATACCATGGGAGGATATTCTATGGGAGGTTATTCTATGGGAGGTTATCCATCCATGGCATGTTATAGTCAACTTGGAATGATGGATCCTTATGCATCCCAAATGGCTATCGGCCAAGCATACGGACAAGGTTATGCACTCGGTGAACAAATGAAAGCACAAGGTGCAGCAGGCATGTTTTCTACATCTTTGGGATTTCAATCAATACCGGGATTTCAAAATATTTACCAACAAAATAGTCAAAAACTAAATCCAACAAATAATGAAGCAGCAGAAAAATTTGAAAATCATCCGACAGAACTGGGTGAGCAATTTGAAGAAAATTCAAGCAGCGGCAAAACTACTCAATTTGTTATGAATGACTGGAGTTCAAAAGCAGAGGGTAAAGAAAAAGACGAAGAATATAAAGAATATACATCGAACTTTGCAAAATCATATATAGCGCATATGGACGAAACTTCAGGCAATAAAGACAATGAAATAACAAAAGAAGAATACTTAAAATATAATATGGCAGCAGACCTTTCTAAAAATGCAACAGAAGCAGAAATAGCTTCATATAAACAAATTGCAAATACATCATTTGATAAAATTGATCAAAATGGTGACGGCAAGATAGATTGGAAAGAAATGTCAGCATTACTGAGTACTTATGATGCCATGAGTGGTAAAAGAGATGGAAAAATAAGTGCAAATGAATTAGAAGCAGGATTCGGAGGTCTTACAAATGCTAACTCAACAGCAATGGATACACAATTAAGAAACGAATATACCCGCTTATTTGGAAAAACTAAAAAAGAAGAATAAAAAAACTAAGTTAAAAATTTTTCAAATAAATTCCATTCAAAAGGCTTATTATTAGCAAAAGAAAGAATTTTATTTTTGTCAAGAGCTTTCATTTTTTCAAATGCAGCATCATAATCATCATCTCCATTCATTGTGAGAATAGGAATTAACGCTTCATAAGCAAGTTTCATTACTTTAGCATCATAATTAATAGCGAGGGTTTTAACTCCGCATTTTAATGCGACAAGAACAGCATGAAAACGCATAGCAATCATATAATCAAGCTTTGAAATTTTAATCATGAAATCCACTTGAGAAAGCGAATGCAATACTTCAGTCTGGATTTCAGGGTTTCTTAGTTTCAGCATTTTTTCAAAAATCTTACAAATCTTCAAATCAATACTTTTTTGGAAAGAATAAATTTCAATTTTTTTGTCAGGGAATTCACTTACAATCTTATCAGCAAGCTGATTAAGCAATAAATCATTCATGGTCTTACAATCACGGAGTTGAACACCTATTATACCTGAATCTTTCTCATGACGAGGTAAATCTAAAGAAAACACGGGATCATTTACAAGAGTCGCATTAAACCCCCAATTTTTAACTCTTTCTAAACTTTTTTCATCTCTGACTGTAATTAAAGAAGCCTTAGAAAGTATTTCTTTAACGATTTTTTCAGAACGCGGGTGTTTTAAAGGTCCGATACCCTGAGCAAAGATAATAACCTTTTTCTTTAAAGCGAGAGCCATCTTAATTACAAATGAATAGTAAAATAAACTCTTAAAACTTGTTACATCCTGTAAAAGACTTCCTCCGCCGGAAATTAAAACATCAGAATTTGCAAGCAAAGCAAATACAGCTAAGATATTGAAGTTTTTGACACTAAAGACCTGATATAAGGCTGATGTCTTTTTAGGATTACCTGAAATAACAGCAACATTTGAACCACGGGATCTTAGATAATCAACAATACAAGCTAAAATTGCATCATCACCAAAATTATCAAAACCGTAATAGCCTGATATTGCAACATTTTTTCCCATTATTTAACCTCATTAAAAATTCTTTCAACTTCATCTTTATAAGGAATTGATTTTATTGCACCAATCCCTTTTGCCTGCAGTCCTGCAATTACAGATGCAAATTTTACGGCTTCCATAGGATTGTAACCATGTGTAATTGCATGCAAATATCCTCCGTTAAAAGCATCTCCTGAGCAAGTAGTATCAACAATATCCTTCGTATAAAATTCGGTAAAACAAACATTTCCGCTATAACCTGTATAATATCCGCCTTTCTGGCTTGATTTAATAATTACTGTAGATACTCCTAAATCCCAAATTTTCTTTATAATATTTTCTGCCGAATCAATTTCCAATATATTAGTAGTATCATACCTATCATTCATAAATAAAATATCAACATAAGAAATTATGGAATTAAAGTTTTCTCTGGCATCTTCAGGAGTAGTAAGACGAGCTGAGTAGTTCGGATCAAATGCGGTAGTTAAATTATTATCCTTTGCAATTTTAAAAGCTTTTAGAACAGCTTCTGAAGCTGATAAGGATAATGACATTGTAGTCCCTGAAGAATATAAAGACTTAGAACTAAGAATATATTCTTCGGAAATATCATCTATCGACAACTTTGAAGGAGCAATTCTGCGGCGGTAATAAGAAAGCTCTTTTTCATCAGCACTTGGTCGAGCAATAAAATAAAGCCCATTAGGTTCATTCGCAAGTTTTACTTGAGAAATATCAAGCCCTTCAGATTGCCAGCTATCCATTAAAAAATCTTTAAACACATCATTTCCGACTCTTGTTATAAAACCTACTTTAGAACCTGCACGCAAAGCCGCAATTGCAGTAGCTAAAGCATCTCCTCCATAATATTTATAAAGGCATTCTGAACTACATAGTTTTGTATCGCTTGACAACTCTATCAAGCTCTCTCCAATTGCGATAACATCAAGTTTTTCTTCCATATTAATCCTTCAATTCCTTGATTACAGATTCAGCACGCTTAGATATTTCAGAATAAGAATAACCTTCATAAAAATCACGACCGACACCAACAGCAAACGCACCAGCCTTTATATAACTGGTAACTTCTGATAATTTAACATTACCTTGAGCCAGAATATTTAAAAACGGCATTGGCCTTAATAAATCTTCTACATACAAAGGGCCTCCCAATGCTCTTACAGGATATAATTTAATCAATGGGACTCTTGCCTTCCATGCATTATAAGCTTCATTAGCGGTAGAAGCCCCCGCAATAAAAGTCATTTGTTTATCTTTAGAAAATTTTACAAGATTCATGTGAAATACGGGAGACGATATAATTTCAGCACCTGCTATCAAAGCTGATTTAGCCTGTAAAGACGTTATTACACCACCTGCACATACAACCGCATCTTTTGAAATTTCTTCAATAGCCTTGTATATTTCAGGATTTTCAACATTAATTTCAAGCACCTTTATACCACCGTCAATTAATGCATGTGCAATATCTAAGACTTTTTGCGGATCTTTTTTCCGAATAATAGGAAATATTCTCTCTTGAGCAAGAAGATTAATTAAATTTTTTGTCATATTCTATCCCTTTTTTAGAATTTATTATATCATAAAGATAAGGATATTGGGATTTGTGAACATGAAAATATTTAAAAATAAATCATTCTTTTTAAAATCAATCTTTTTGCACATATTTTTATCAATAATAGCAATAGGAATATCTTGGAATTTGTTTGAGCCAAGTGCTTATAATTTTATGATGAAAAACTTTATTACGAATAAGTCAGGCGATCCAAATATCGCATTAATCGTAATTGATGATAAATCAATTGAATATCAAAGGTGGCCTTGGCCTAGAGAAAATTATGGAAAAATATTTGAATATTTAAACAACTATACAAAAGCTAAATTAATTGGTTATGATGCCATATTAGTAACATTAGACAAAGAAAATCCTAATTCTGATAAATACTTTTTCGACACAATAGCAAAAATATCTAACTTAGTTGTAGGCTTCAGTCCGCAACAGCATGCCTATGAAAATGAAGCAGACAAAAAATATGATGAAATATTTAAAAACAAATTTGCCACAAATATAAAACTAACATTTACGCCATTTGATTATGGCAGATATCAAAGTATATCAAAATTTCCAATGCCATATTTTAATGCAGTAAAAATGGCAGGATCCGTAAATATATCCCAAAATCATGACGGGTATCTAACATATATGGATCAACTCGTGTCTGTAAACGGAACATATTACCCATCGCTCGGACTAAAAATGTATTTAGCACTGAATAATACTAACGATCTTACTGTATACAGCGATAAAATAGTGGTAGACAAAACAGGTTTAACCATAAATACCATTTCAACTACTAAAGGAATACAGTCACTTTTAAAATATTACAAGTTAGCTGATAGCTCATACTCTCATAATAAATACTCAGCGATTGATATAATTAAGTCACTAGAATTAATTAAACAAGGGAAAAAACCAATTGTCGATCCTGCTGAATTTAATGGGAAAATAGTGTTCGTAGGTGCGAACGCAAAAGCAGCCGCATTAGCACTTGAGGATGCTGTTCCTACACCAATGCAGCAAAAACACCCAGGAGTAGACATTCAAGCAACAAATTTGGATAATATTTTAAATAATGAATTTATAAAACAAACAGGATTTTTATTTGACCTAACAATTCTTATTACAATTACGCTAATGACTTTTATCTTAATTAGTAAATTTTCATATTTTGTATCTTTATGTCTAATAATTTTACTAGCAGGCATATATACTTTATTTAGCTTTATTTGCTATAAAAACGGGCTTGCAGTCAACATAATTACGCCAATAATAATACAATTACTGACAACAATATTTGGCTATTCATACAGATTTTTGCAAGAAGGCAAAAACAAAGAAAAAATCAAACAAGCCATGGGAAAATATCTATCCCAAGACATTATGAAAAATGTAGTCCAGAATATCGATGACATAAAATTAGGAGGTAAACGTGCAAATGTAACAGTTTTGTTTGCGGACATCAGAGGATTTACGAGCATGAGTGAAAAAATGACCGCAGAAGAGGTATCTGTTATTTTAAACGAATATTTTACTGAAATCGAACCTATAATTACAAAATACAACGGAGTAATCAATAAGTTTATCGGGGATGCGGTTATGGCAATTTTCGGGGAACCAATTCAAGATATAAACCATCCTCAAAATGCTGTCAAATGTGCTTATGAAATGCTAAAAACAGTCGACCGTTTACAAGATAAGTGGCTTTTTGAAGGAAAACCTAAAATTGAAATAGGAATCGGTATAAATACCGGAGAGGCCTTTGTAGGTAACATAGGTTCAGAAAAGCGTCTTGAATATACTGTCATTGGAGATACAGTAAACCTTGCCAGCCGTATTGAGAGTTATAATAAAGTCTATAGAACTAATTTTCTAATTAGCAGTTCAACATATTCATACGTAAGCTCTATAGCTGATGTAATAAAAATCAGTGAAGTCCAAATTCGAGGCAAAGCTAAAAAAATGGACATTTACGAAGTTTTAAGGTTAAGCCAAAATGATTGAAAACCTTGATAAACTTAAAATAGCTATTGATGTTGAGATTAAATACAAATATATAGATATTCGGGGGAAATCTCAAAGTTTTTCTTCATTCATAAAAAGCGAAGCAAAAAAACTCTATAAAGCTACTCAGAAAAACCCTCGCTGGGCAGTTATAATTGAAGCATTTGAGCACTACCCTTATGCCTCTTTAAATGAACGCCGTAAATCAATAGACAGACTGATTAAAGTTATAAAATCAGAACTTCAAACCTCTAATACAGAAACTTCCCCAAAAAATACAGACGAAATTCCGAAAAATCCAAATGAAGTTGATGTTATGTACGTAAAAGGTGTAGGACCAAAAGTAGCATACAAACTTAACAAACTGGGAAGTTATACTGCAAATGATTTAATGTGTTATTTTCCCAAAAAACATATTGATTACTCAACAAGAACCCTAATAAAAAATTTAAAAGAAGGGGAAAATACAACTATTTTCGGCTATATAAAGTCAGTTTCCGCTTTTAATACAAAAAATAATCTTTCAGTAGTAAAAGTAAAAATAGCAGATGAAACAGGCAGTATTGACCTAAGCTTTTTCAACGCAAAATCAAACAGGTTTATATTAGAAAGAACAAAAGCACAATTTCCAGTGAATGCAGGCATCATGATATCAGGTACAGCCAAAATAAATAATTATGACCATAAATTAACTATAGATAAACCAACATATTCCATAATGACAGGAGAATTTTTGGAAGGTAATACAACGAACTTAAATATGGCAAGAATTGTTCCAATATATTCAGTATGTGAAGATTTGAGCATAAAAACACTCAGAAAAGCTATTTATAACGCAATTCAACTCTATAAACCTTTTATTAAGAATATTATCCCTGACGAAATAAGAGAACGACTTGGAATAATGAATAAACAAGATGCCATAGAACAAATTCATTTTCCTGAAAGCATAGATTCACTGGAAAGAGCACGTTTTAGCCTGATATTTGAAGAGTTATTTTTGGTACAATTAAAACTTATAAGAATTCGCAACGAAAACAATACACATTCTGCAATTGCACTAAAAATCGAAGAAAACGGATTAGTCCAAAAATTTATAAAAAGTCTTCCTTTTGAACTAACAAGCGGACAAAAGAAAGCCGTAAACGAAATTTTGCATGACCTTAATTCTGAACATCCAATGGCGAGACTTCTGCAAGGTGATGTCGGAAGCGGAAAGACTGTAGTTGCCTGCATTATGTTACTTGCAGGTATTGAGAACGGCTATCAAGGTGCTCTGATGGCTCCAACTGAAATCCTTGCTCAACAACACTACAATAATTTAGTTCAATGGCTTACCCCTCTGGGACTAAGCGTAGGGCTATTTCTTGGCAGTCAGGGAAAAAAAATCAGAGAAAAATTTCAAACAGATTTAAGAAACGGACAGACGAATATTGCAGTAGGTACACATGCTCTAATTCAAGATAATATTGAATTTAATAATTTGGGAGCAATAGTTGTAGATGAACAACACAGATTTGGTGTAAAACAGAGGAATATTCTTAAAAAGAAATCACAAAATCCGCAAATTCTTACAATGACAGCAACCCCTATTCCAAGAACGCTTGCCATGACTGTGCATGGAGACTTGGATTTAACAGTAATAGACGAGCTACCTAAAGGTCGAAAACCTATCATAACTTCACTTACAAGCTCACACAAACAAGTATATGAGTTAATAAAAAAAGAAGTTGAATCAGGGCGTCAGGCTTATGTTGTCTACCCATTAATTGAAGAAAGTGAAACTCTTTCAGCGAAAGCTGCAACTATTGAGGCAGAAAAGCTGCAACAGGAAATATTTCCGCAATTCAAAGTAGGACTTTTACATGGAAAACTAAAAAATGATGAAAAAGAGAAAGTCATGGACGATTTCAAAAATAAGAATTACGATATATTAGTTTCTACAACAGTAGTCGAAGTCGGAGTGGATGTTCCAAATGCAACTGTTATGGTAATAGAAAATGCCGAAAGATTCGGACTGTCTCAACTACACCAATTAAGAGGCAGAGTTGGACGTAATCAGCTCCAATCATACTGTATTCTTGTAAGTTCAACTCGCTCCCAAGAAACGAAAGAACGTCTAAATATAATGACCCAAACGAATGACGGATTTGTTATTGCTGAAAAAGATTTGCAGCTGCGAGGTCCAGGAGAATTTTTAGGAACAAGACAAAGCGGTCTGCCTGACTTAATTATTTCGGATATAGTAAGAGATGCTAAAATTCTTGAACTTGCACGTAATGAAGCAATTGACTTTTTAAAATTGAACAATATTAACGAGTTTCCTTATCTGCAAAAAGTCACTTCTTTGCAAATGTTTAGCGGACTTGATATATAGTTACAAACAATTGTAAAAAGGGCATAATAAGTAATATAGGGAAGGAATTGTTACGTTAAGTTAAAATTTTATGCCCCAAAATAGCAATTTTTCTCAAAGTATATGCTTTATATATACAAGAGAGTATAAAGGAACGAGATTATGAGTTTTGGTATAACACCTAGAGCTTCATATAAGCCTTTGGGCAGACAGCCATTTAGACCAGGACAATGGCAAGGTTATAAAGCTGGCTCAAGTCACACTACATATATACAAAATAATTTCTTTGGAAGCAGTTACAATTCCGGCATGAATTACGGTTATAACTATGGTAATTATTGTAATAATGATGACGGATTAAGCAAAGGCATGAAATGGATGCTTGGTATAGGTATTGGAACAACTCTGCTCGGAGGAATTTTGAAACTTTTTGGAGTAGGTGGAAATGACGAGGCAGCTACAATCACAACAAAATCAACAGACAATACTAAAAAAACTCCTGATCCAAAATCACAAACAAAAGTTGAAGATGAAACAGATGTAGATAATACAGATAATGGTAATAACACAAATACTGATAATGACACTGAAAAATTAAATCAAGAAAAAACTGACACAAAACAGGACATATTAAAAGTAGAAAAACAAGAAATAAGCCAAACAACAAATTACACAGTCCAATATGGCGATACTTGGGCAAATATAATTATGGCAAAATATAAAGATGAAAACGGAAATCCTATAAGTTTTGCCGATGCTAAAGAATTATGGACACAATTAAAAGAAGAATGCGGAGTCAGTAAAGATGCAGATGGCATGCCTTCTAACATAGAATTACCAAATGAATTTAAAAACTATAAACTAGATATAAATGGTAAAGTTACAGCTAACACTAATTTTGATAATCCGGATTATAAAGAATATGATGGTAAAAAATTCCAAGCAAAAACCTCAACACAGTATAGTGCAACAGGCTCCATAAACGGAAAATCAATAGGTACAATTTCAGGCTCCGGAAAAGAAGTAACCGAACAATTAAGAGCAAAAGGCTTCTCTGATAAAGATATAAAGACTGCAATGCAAAACGGTGAAGTCAAAATAACCAAACAAGCTGAGGAAGAAAATTAATAAAGTCTAAACAGCATATAAAACAGCAACTTCAGGGTAATGTAACAAAATATTAAGCAAAAAATGACCAAAAAGGCAATTATTTACTAAGTATATACTTTATATATACAAGAGAGTAAAAATTGAGGTAAAGATATGAGTTTCGGTATAACACCAAGAGCATCATACAAGCCATTAGGCAGACAACCATTCAGACCAGGACAATGGCAAGGATATAAAGCTGGTTCTAAACATACTACTTATATCCAAAATAACTTTTTTGGTTCTAGTTACACATCAGGCTACAACTACGGTAACTATGGAAACTATTGCAATCATGATGACGGTCTGAGCAAAGGAATGAAATGGATGCTTGGTATAGGTATCGGGACAACATTGCTCGGAGGAATTTTAAAATTATTCGGCATAGGTGGAAGCGAAGAAGCAGGGGGAGTATCAAGACAAACAACAACTACTCCTACTGAAGCCACTACTCCTACTGAAGCTACTACTCCTACTGAAGCTACTACAGCGACCACACCTACAGCAGCGACAATGCCTACTACATCTACAGCACCTACAGCAGCAACTACACCTACTGAGCCGGAAACAAACCCGTATGATTTATCAAAATTTAATAATATGATATGCCGTGATGCAAGCGGAAAAACACAAAATATTTCAGGCAACTTAAATATCACAAAACAAGGAGCTGAAGGTGAACCGCCACAAGAATTCACTATAACAGATAACTCATCCGGCACACCTCACACATATACATATCAATTAGCAGGAACATCAAGTGATGGGAAACCAATATACAATTGCGTATCAATGAACGGACAACCGGTTAACGGTTCAGCACAATACACACTTGAAACAAAAGCTGACGGAACTCCTGAATTAGTTCAATACGAAAATCAAGCAAACTATGGTCAAGGACTAAAATTCGGAACAATAGCAACGCAGAAAAAACCTGCTGCCGCAGAACCAGAAGCAGTAACCCCAACTCCACAGGCAGCAAGTACTCCAACAGAAGCTGCAGTTGAAGAACCTGAAGCTAAACCTCAACAAGAAGTAAAACAAACTCCAACTGCTGAGCCAAAGGTAAAAGCTAATGGAAAAGAAGTTGGCAAACAAGTGGCAGATGACCTTGTAGGATACACAAATGATGAAGAAAAAGCCAGAATTATAAGTAACATTAAAAATAATGTAGACAGTTCAAATGTTGTTGATTTCTTAAACAGTTACAAAGATAATAAAGGACTGGGTGACAATATAATCAGACAAATTAATACTGAATTTGGATGGGATAATCAAGAAAAAATTCAGGCTCAAAAGAAAATTATTCAAGAGTTAATGAACAAAGCCGACAGTGAAGGAATTCAACTTGATACAGGCACCAGAGATTTTGTTGAAAAATTCCTAGCTGTGGATGATAAGAGCAGCATCTCTAACACATATGCAGATAATTTGGACAAAGTAATAAACAGAATATTAGAAGAACTAAAACAAAAGCCAGGCAATTATGGTGGCGGTGATTTTGGCGGCGGCGGTGCCGGTAGCAGATTTTAAAAAACTCCCTATATGGGAGTTTTTTATTGCAAACTTTGTAACAAAATATATTATAATAATTTGCAAGATTCAAAAAAATTTGTATAATATATAGATAGGATATGCTCGCGAGTGCGGGTTGCGTATGAAAGAGGTGTTTATATGGAAGATTTAAAAGTCGTTATCGGATCAGACCATGCCGGTTATGAGTACAAAGAAAAGATTATTGATTACCTGACTGCAAGAAATATATCATACACTGATATTGGAACACACACAAAAGAATCCTGTGATTACCCTGAAATTGCACGCTCTGTATGTGAAAGAGTTATCAGCGGGAAATCTAACAGAGGAATTTTGATTTGCGGAACTGGTATTGGAATGTCTATAGCAGCAAATAAAGTAAGAGGCATAAGAGCAGCATTATGTAATGATACCTATTCAGCAAGAGTTTCAAGAGCTCATAACAATGCAAATGTACTTTGCTTAGGGGAAAGAGTTATCGGAGAGCACCTTGCCCTTGACATTGTTGATATTTGGTTAAAGACCGGATTTGAAGGTAACAGACATAAACGCAGAGTTGACATGATTGAATAAACAAATAATAAAAAAATACCCTCTCAATAGAGAGGGTATTTTTTAGCTTTGAGCAACTACAGTTGTAATTAAATCTCCATAATTATTAACATGTCCGTCAGTTTCAAAAATAATGTAATTCAATTCAGGATCTTCTGTAATAGCTTTTTGAGCAACAGCTTTAGCCTCATCCAAATCCGTATACTCACCAATTAAAGTTCTTGAAAATTCTGAGTAATCTCTTTCTGTGTAAACGTGATACATAATTAACTCCTTTCTAATATATTTATTTTACTACAAAATTATATTCATGATACAATCAGACTGAGGGATATGATATTATGAATAGCAAAGAAATTGTAAAAAAAGCCGAAAAAGAATTAACTGAACAATTTGAAATAATAAATGAAATAAGAGATTTCAATCAGGAAAAAGTTTTAAATGCCTTTATAAATAACAAAGTAGCACCTGAACATTTCTATACAGTATCTGGATACGGACATGATGATTTGGGCAGAGAAACCCTCGATAAAGTTTTTGCAGATGTATTTAAAGCAGAAAAGGCTATAGCAAGAATACATTTTGCATCAGGAACACATACTCTTGCCTGTGTATTATTCGGCAATCTAAGACCAAATGACAAACTGATTTCTGTAGCGGGGGCTCCATACGATACAATGCAAGAAGTCATAGGAACAATGGGTGATGAAGAAACAAAAGAAGATTCTCTTATTGCTAATGGAGTAATATATGACGAAGTTCCTTTAAAAGATAATGATGTTGATTTTGATGCAATAGAAAAAACAATTGACAAAAGTGTTAAAATGGTTCTTATCCAACGTTCAAAAGGATATTCAACCAGAAAATCGATTTCTGTTAATACAATAGAAAAAATTTGCAAAATTGTAAAATCAAAAAATCAGGATTGTATCTGCTTTGTAGACAATTGCTACGGTGAATTTGTAGAAGATAAAGAGCCATTAGAAGTCGGTGCTGATATTATTGCAGGTTCATTGATTAAAAACCCAGGAGGCGGAATAGTTGAGGCAGGAGGATATATTGCAGGTAAAGAAAAATATGTAAATAAAGCAGCTAACAGATTAACAGCACCGGGAATAGGTTCGGAGGGTGGTGCAATGTTTAACCAGCACAGACTTATCTTCCAAGGTTTATTTATGGCACCGTCAGTTGTGTCTGAAGCAGTAAAAGGGGCAGTTCTTGCTGCGAAAATATTTGATGAAATCGGCTATGATTCATCACCTAAATATAATGAAAAAAGAACGGATATAATACAAAATATTACATTTGGTTCACCTGAGCCTTTGGAACAGTTTTGTCGAACAATCCAATCACTATCACCTGTTAACGGTTATGTAACACCAATTCCTGAGTATATTCCAGGCTACGAAGATCAGGTTATTATGGCAGGAGGAACCTTTATTGAAGGTTCGACGATTGAGCTTTCTGCTGACGGACCAATGCGAGCACCTTATGTTGCTTATATGCAGGGCGGTCTGAATTATGCACATATAAAAATCGCATTGACAAAAATATTGGATAAAGTCAAAATCTAATTACAAAAGACCTTCCACCATTTGATTTAAAACAACCGTTGCTGCACGAATTGGTACTGCAACAGACATTCTATTTCAAGCTTATCTTTCCAATAATAAAGCATTACACCAGCCAAAGGATTATATATTATAACACGTGCTTCGTACATTTCTTTAGATATAAATCTCAGTAATTTAAAATATTTATCAGAATATTCATATCTTAGTTTATTCTAGTAAATTTAATCATAACAGTAACCTAATAAATGTGACTCAAGCATAAATTTTGTTGATATGTTAAGTTTTGTTAAACTCAAATAGCACTATACAACTAATTCTTAAGGATTAGATAGAAAATATTAGATAATTACAATTGACTAGTGATTTTTTGTGGTATGCTGTTAGTTGACCCCACAAAGGGTGATGAAATTTCGTATTTAGTATAAGAAGAAAGGGTAAAATATGTCATTACCAAATGTAGCTTATTTTTCAATGGAAATTGCATTAGACCAGTCTTTGAAGACTTATTCCGGCGGGTTAGGATTTTTAGCAGGCTCACATATGTTGTCAGCAGGCTATCTGCAAATGCCTATGGTTGGTGTAACAATGTTGTGGTCATACGGCTACTATGATCAAAGAATTGCACACGACGGTCAAGTTGAAGTTGCTTATATCAGAAAATATTATGACTTCTTAAAAGACATCAATGTGCAAACAGAAGTTGAAATTTTTGGAGAAAAAGTAAAAGTTAAAGCTTACCTTGTAGAACCTGAATTATTCGGAGCTTGTCCTGTTTACTTATTGACTACAGATATAGAAGGAAACAGTGATTGGGCTAAGAGCATTTCACACAAACTTTATGACGGAAATGAAAAAATCAGAATTGCTCAAGAAACAGTTTTAGGTGTTGCAGGTGTTAGAATACTTCAAGCTGTAGGATACAATTTTGATGTTGTTCACATGAACGAAGGTCATGCACTTCCTGCTGCATTTGAATTGTTAAGACAATATAACGGAAATCTTGAAGAAGTAAAAAAACGTACAGTATTTACAACACACACTCCTGTTGCTGCAGGTAATGAAGTTCACTGGGTAGATACATTACTAGAAGGCGGATTCTTTGCAGGAGCTTCAAGAGAAACTGCCGTAAACTTAGGCGGTGAAAACTTCTCATTGACAGTTGCGGCATTAAGAATGTCCAGAATTGCTAACGCTGTATCACAATTGCACGGTTTAGTTGCAAATAAAATGTGGGAATGGGTAGACGGCAGATGTCCTATTAGAGCTATCACTAATGCTGTAAACCTTCACTACTGGCAGGATGAACGTATTAAAAATGCTCAAACTCCTGAAGACTTATTAGCTGTAAAACGTGAAATGAAAGTTGAATTATTCAAACACGTAGCAAACGTAGCCGGTAAGAAATTTGATCCTGACGTATTAACAATTACTTGGGCAAGAAGATTTGCAGACTACAAACGTGCTTGGCTAATCTTGATGGATAAAGACAGAATTAATAAATTACTTGATGAAAATAAAGTTCAAATTATTTTCGCAGGTAAATTCCATCCTGATGACGTTATGGGTAAAGAAATGTTCAATAAATTATTGAATCGTTCTCACTCATTGAAAAACGTTGTTGTACTTCCTGGATATGAACTTCAGTTATCAGGTTTACTAAAACGTGGTTCAGATATATGGTTGAACACACCGCTTAGACCATTTGAAGCATCAGGAACTTCAGGTATGTCTGCTAATGCAAACGGTGCATTACACTTATCTATTTATGACGGATGGACTGTTGAAGGTACATTTGACGGTATTAACGGATATACTGTTGAATACCCTGGGCTTGATGATGAAATGCCTTGGGAAGAACGTCATTGGAAAGATCATGAGTGTGTTATGAATATTATCGAAAACAGAATTATTCCTACATACTATGAAAACAAACAAGAATGGGCAAGATTAATGAGACAGGCTATCAGAACATCAGAAGCTTACTTCAACTCTGATAGAATGGTTGTAGAATACTACAACAGATTATACAAACCAATCGCCCATGATGATTCTTCTACGGGGACAGATAAAAAAGAAATGAAAATTTCTGAAACTCCGACTTTTGATGCTTGGACATTCTCTAACATCAAATAGTCAAAAGAGAAATCAATAAAAAAGACCGGTATATTACCGGTCTTTTTTATTTGTATAAAGATTTTATTAAGAAATGTAACACAAATAGAGTAAAAAATTAAAGTTTTTATTCCATTATGCCGATACACATAACAAGGAAATAAAATCGGAAAGGGTAA
>CASDPF010000002.1 GCA_949282215.1 uncultured bacterium
TCAAAACCTTCGGTTAATACAGTTTCGCTTACGGGCTATTTCTATCATTTCCCGTTTGCTTTCAAGTTTTCCCCTTTACAATTTTATTTCCTTTTATTCTGTCGGCTAATGTCGACTTTTTTATTGCAAAAATATTAACATCTTCACATAATTAGAGTTTTCTGATATAATAAGCCAAGAAGAGGTTAAAATGACAAACGAAATTGATTCACATAAACTTGCATGCATCGTAGCAAGAATATTAGATGATAAATTAGGTAAAGATATTTCAATATTAAATATTGGAAACGTTTCATCTTTGGCTGATTACTTCGTAATTGTAACGGGAGATTCTACTCCGCAAGTCAAAGCTCTTATGGAATCAGTTAAGGACTCTATAAAAAAGCTTTTCAACAGAATTCCTTTAAGAATGGAAAATGATGCAAAAAACAGATGGAATCTTCTTGATTATGGAGATGTAGTTGTACATATTCTTCATAAAGAAGAAAGACAGACTTATGCTATAGAAAAATTTTGGAGCAATGCATTCAGCATATCTGAGGATGAATGGAAAGAAGTTTCAAAAGAGTATGGAACTTATAATTAGTGTTACAGTTTTTACAGATAAATAAGAAAGAGATAGAATAGGCTTATGGATAATTTAGAACTTAAACAGGAAATAAATAAACAGATTAATGATTTAATTATAGAGATGGCAAAAGACCCTAAAAATGCCGATAATTACCATAAGTTATCAAGACTTTATCTTCAGTTAGAAGATTATGACAAAGTAATGTCTGTTTTAGAAAGTTTGCTTGACTTATATCCTACAGATGTTCAGGCACTAGTAGGAATGGGTACTATGTGGTTTTACGAGAAAGATTTCAGAAAATCTCTTTCTTACTACAATAAAGCTCTTGAAATTAACCCTAAAAATTACCTGATTTATTACAATATCGGTAACGTTTTTGCTGAATGGAAGAATTTTTCAAAAGCCTTATTCTACTACAACAGAGCTATTGACTTAAATTCAACAAACCCTGAAATTTACAATGCAATTGCTTTACTTTATCAAGATAATGAAGAATATATAGAATCTAAAGCTTATTATGAAAAAGCACTTTCTTTAGACCCTGAAAACATTACAGCATTAGTTGATATGGGTAATGTATGTTTCAAAATTTTCGATTATGAAACTGCATTGGATTTGTATAAAAGAGTATTTGCTTTAAATATTGATAACAAAGTAGTTGCTATATGTATAGGAAACACTTATACATTAATGAAAAAGCGTGAAGAAGCTTATAGCTATTACGAAAAAGCTCTAACTATGGAAGGTGATAATTACAGAGCATATATTTGCTATGCTATTTCACTTTCTGAGTTTGGAGAAACAGATATGGCAATTGCTATGTATGAAAAAGCAAAAGCAATATTTCCAAAAGAACCTAATGCTTATCAACTGTTAGGTAATTTATATACAAACCTTAACAGACTTGATGATGCTATGAAAGAATATAAGGAAGTTCTACACTTCAAACAACACGATGCTCAGACATATCTTCTTTTAGGTAATGCACATTATCTTCAAGGAGATATTGAAAAAGCAATTGCATCTTATAGAGCAGCAATTAAACTTGAACCGGAAAATGACGAGTTTAAACTTGTTTATTTCCAAGTACTTGATGAATACATAGACACAAAAAGAAAAGGTGAGGCAGCATAATGTATTCTGATTATGACAGGCCGTATATGATTGAAAGAATTGTATCGGCTCTTACATATCCTACGATGGGAATGATTGGATTTATTTGGTTAATCCTCGGACTAATTACGCATGCAAAATTGCGACCATTCACGCAATATCATATTTTCCAATCAATATTTCTGTCAATAGGTTATGTAATTGTGTCAATATTACTCAGAGTTCTAAGTAATATTTTAAGTGTAATTCCTTTAATAAATAAACTCACGGCACAAATCATATTTTGGTTAAATATGCCTGCAATATTCGGCTATTCACTAATTCAAGCATGTATATATTCCGTAATTATTTACCTTACAGTGACGGCTTTTATGGGAAAATTCAGCTATCTGCCTTGGGTATCTGACATTATCAAACACAATATCAGATAATAGCAAAAATATTTTTTCATAAGTTGTACTCCGGCTATGAAAACAAATCAAATTAGCTTTGAAGCAAGATTAATTAAAAACGTCCCAATAAAGAAATATTCATTTGAAAAAAAATCATACATAGAAGAACTATCTAAACTCATTGAGTTTGATCCAGCTGATACAAAAGATATAGAAAATTTGGAAAATATTGCAAAAGATTTTGGCGGTGACAGCTTTGCAAACAATATCTATATCCATGCCAAATACCTAAAAAAACATATTGGAGAAAATGGAAGATACATAGGACTTACAAGGCAAAAAGATAATTTAGACAAATTGGATGCAAGTCAAATCCTCGGAATAGCCGAAATAACAAATAAAACCCAAAAAGAAATTGAACTAGAGTATTTACAAGTGCATCCTCAATACCTACACAGCTATTGGCCGCCATCAATAAAGCATACAGGAACAGCCATTCTTAATTATTTAAAGGAATGCTACAATAAAATAACACTAAAATCGTCAGCTAATGCGACCTTTTTTTACAAAAAAAATGGTTTTATACAACTTGATGAGAAAAAAAGATTATTTGAATGGAAAAGCACAGATTAATTAATCTTTTTTGATAGCACAAAAGCATTTGAAAGCGTAATCCCGCCCTTAACCTGCGGATTATTAACAACCCTTCCGTTAACATACATAACTGTAGAACCTCCTCCATCAAGATTCATAGCATTAATACAACCTAAAGATTTCATAAACCCTGCAAGCTGCATCAAAGTCATCCCGACAGAACTGCCTTCTCTGCCATCTACTGCAACCATTATCATATTATAATCACCAGTATAACCTATGGCAGTTCGAGGATTTTTTCCACCGACAGCACCTAATTTTTGTGCAGTCATATCTACAAATACTTCAGAATTTTTAACTAAATAAGGCCCACCGCTGATAATGTGCTTTACATCTTTCCAATCAGGGCTTGTAGAGATTTCAAGCTCGACATTTTTTTTAAAAGCTAAAGGTCTTAATAATTTTGCAGGTCCGACAATAACATATCCACCCTCAGGAATTCTCAATGAAGAATAAGAGGCCGCTGTAACTTTATTATCTTTTATTGCAATTTGGAACCCGTATTTAGGAGATGCAGGAGAGGTCATTCCCCACTCGTTTGAGTAGGCTATAACATGAGTTGATAACATTCTCGGCTGATTTATATTATCGACCTTCACAGAGCTTCCAGAGGCCTTTAAATAACTTTTAAACTGTACACGAGCCATATCAAACCCTTTATCAAAAATACCCATGGCAACTCTGTCATAAACAGGACCTGTGTACATTTTTCCGTCAATCATTAAAGTTCCTAACGGAACACCCGTCTGGGGTTTAAAATATGTACCGTTAATTGCAACTATAGAATCAGAATTTTTTGCTATCGTTGTAATCGTTTTTCTGCTTTTCAAATTATTTGAAGTCGAGGATAATACGGGTTTTAACTCAAAGCCATCTGCGAGTTTTAAATCAATCTCCACTACATTTATTCTAACAGGTCTGCGGTCATAATATTTTGTAAGTTTGATATGCTTTACCCCGCTGCTTACATCAGTTATTAATGCATTAGGATACTTTTTCTTAATATTTTCATCAAAATTTTTCGCTCTTGTCTCCATAGAAAATTCATTGAGAATTCTATCCTTTAACTGTCCTGTGTCAATTGCGGGAGCAGGTACCGTCGCTTGTGCAAGTTTTATATCATCAGCTAAAATCGGCGGATTAATAAATAGAAATTGAGAAAAAACAAGAATTCCCATAATTGAGGATGTAATTAACGAATTTAACAGCCTCTCACGATTTGCAGAATAAAAGAGTGTATCCATAGTGTCACCTCATTTTTTAAAGTAACCGGATACCTTTTTTATTTTAGAGTGGGGCGGGGAATAACACTCATCGAAAACCTGCTTTTTGCCCGATTGAAAGTGTCCTTATAATTTATAAAGTTTTTTCAAAGGAGTCAAACCTTTTTACAGGGACTTCCTACTACTATTGTAACATATATTTACAAATATCTCAAGTCCTCTGATAATAAGGCTTTTACAAAACTAAATAAGGGTAAATGTACACTTAATCAGCTATTACCATGGGTAATAGTCCTTTATCTCCCAGCCATCATATTGAATCAATTTTCCACATGATCCACCAGCATATTTTATATTTGTTCCTTTTTTACACGGATAATTGTAGTGATTTACTAACTCATCTCGTTTAGAAGGAATAAAATCACTTGGATAAAGAACTACCTTTTTAAGTCTATAAATTTCAGTCATAAAGATATCTTTTCCTAGCCTATTTGGACCTTTTTTTGAATTAATATCAATAAAAACCCAAATATACCCACTAGGAACATTTGAAAACATTCCAATAGCACTTCCATCAGGCAATATGTGCCAATATAACACTTCAATAGCATTATTACCATCAATATTATAGATTGGATACGATTCACGACTAGGTGAGTAGAAACCACTTTTCCCAACAACTTTCATATAGGGTAAAAAATATTTATTAAAAAATTCTGATTCATTTGCAGCATAGTCAGCATTTTCAGGAAACACCCATTCTGACATCTCACCATTATCTTTTTCAGATAAACGTATTATTTCCTGTAATGAAGCAAAACTTTTTTTTAATTTTGTAACAGTCACCTTTTTTTGATACTTACCAACAAGACTTGGCAATGTCATTGCAGCAACGATACCTATTACCCCTAATGTAATTAAAACTTCTGCTAATGTAAAACCCTTACTGAGCTTAGAGTTACGCTGCCCCCCCCCCCGAAATTGTCTCTATAATTGACTTTTGCATATTTTTCTCCTTTCTAAATTTAATCAATATCAACAGGTTCTCTCATAATTTTTTCAATAGCTTCCCTTGCGGTAAATACAAGTGCCTCAGGAACATTTGAAATAGTAGTGAATTGTCTTAATACATCAACAACCCTTTTAAAAGAACGGACAATATCACCTTCACCGACATCCATCTGACCTGAAATAGTTTCCCAATCAGCTCCTTCCACCCACAATTCAATAAGTGAGCTAAAATACGGATTTATGTATAATGGAGCTTCCACTGAATATGAATTTTGAGTACGTTCAATTTTTCGTTTAATATTTCTGATATTATTCAATGTTTTTCTTACAGGCTCTGAAAACGGGATATATGGAATATCCATCCTTAAATCCTCTGTTGTTATTGCACAAACGACAGCTGACAACTGAGCTGGTGTAAGGTTTTCTAAAATATGTGAAAAAATAATTTCTGCGACATACAATTCATTTTCAGAACGGATTTGAGAGGTCGTAATTCCTTTTTCAGTCGGATAATCATCTTTAAGATATCCAAATTCAATTAAAACACTTCTATGAGCTAAAAATTTATTCCAAAAAATATCTCGTTGACGGTCTATTTCTTTATTTAATTTTTTTAATTTAATCTCAAGACGATTAATGACTTCAATATTTTTAGTATGTTTTTTATAAAGCTTACAGATATCACAAGGGTAATCGTGCATTTTTTCAAGCATAGCTTTAGTTTCTTTACCGAATCTGATTACTTCATCAGAAAGAGGCCTATTTTTAGAACGCTCTTGCTTAGTAATTTTTTTATAAGTTTGACGGTTTTGAACATATAAATGACGAAGTTTATCGTACTCATGCAATTCAAAATCCGAGAGTTTATTAGGACAAATGAATTCTCTGGATTTTATTTCACCTTCCATTGAAGACTTTAACTGCAAAAGCGGTTTTAATCTTGCACCAGAAGAAAAATATCCAAAACTTTTTAATATCAATTCTTTTGCTTCATCCAATGAAAATCTTTGAAGCAAGTTTAATACCATAGAATAACTAGGAGAAAAACGGCTTTCCAAAGGATTAGCATCACTAAGCACAAGCTCAGCAACTTCCTCAGGCGTTTGGAATTGTGTCCCTACAACTGTGACATAACCTATTTCATCCATCCCACGTCTTCCCGCACGTCCTGACATTTGGAGAAATTCACTTGCCGTAAGCATTCTATGGCCGCTATCGGTTCTTTTGCTGGTAGAACTTATCACCGTTGAGCGGGCAGGCATATTTATACCCGCAGCAAGAGTCTCTGTCGCAAAAACAACTTTAATTAAACCTTTTTGAAATAATTTTTCCACAAGATTTTTCCAAGACGGCAAAAGACCTGCATGGTGAGAGGCTACACCACATAAAAGATATTCAATATGCTTGTTATTATATAAATGCGGGTTTTCGGCAATATATTCATCAACAAACTGTCTTATTTGAGCACGTTCGCCTTTAGTAATTAAATCAAGCCCTGCACACTTTTCCATTTGTTCATCACATTTTTTACGAGAAAACGTAAAATAAATTGCAGGAAGCATATCCTGATTATTCAAATTTCGAACAATATCTTTCACATAAGAACGCTGTTTTTTTCTGTTATGCCCCCACAACTTTTTCTCCGGTTTAATTTTTTTATTTAATTGGCCAGACGGAGTCAAAAGCGGGAGCAATTTATCAGGCTGAGAACTGTCAAAATAGAAAAATCTTAAAGGAACAGGTCTAAAATCAGTATTTACCAACTCAGTTTTAGAATGCACAGTATTAATCCAATCCGTAAGCTCATCTGCATTTGCAACAGTCGCAGAAAGTGCAATAATTTGAACATTCGTAGGACAATAGATTATACTCTCTTCCCAAACAGTGCCACGCTGCTCATCATTCATATAATGAACTTCATCCAATACAACATATCTCACATCTTTCATATTATCAGCAACAGCACCAAAATTGGTTCCATAAAGCATATTACGAAAGACTTCAGTCGTCATAATAACGATTTGGGCATTTCTGTTAATTGAAGTATCTCCGGTAAGAAGTCCGACTTTTTCAGAGCCGTATTTTTCTGAGAAATCAAAAAATTTCTGATTAGAAAGAGCTTTTAATGGTGTCGTATAAAAAATTCTAGTACCATTTTCCAAAGCTCTATGTATAGCATGCTGAGCGATTACAGTTTTCCCTGCACCTGTAGGAGCACATACAACTACACTTTTGCCACTATCAATAAATTCACAGGCCTCTTTTTGAAAATCGTCTAATTCAAATGGAAATTCGTACATTCATACTCCTCAAAAGCTTCCATTGATATTATAACACGATTTTGAAGATTATTCTATATTTCTTAACCGATAATCAAAAATAGGTACGCAAAAACCTACACACAAAAATGCCATAGGGACAGAGTAAATAAAACCTAACCACCCTAATGGATGTTTATAATAAGCATCCATCATCAAAGCAAGAATAATAAAGAGCAATAAACGCAAAAACATAACCTTAAAATAATTCTTCATAGAAAAATCATTTTTAGAAAAATCATAATGAAAACGTTTCTCTAAAACTCTTGACCAAGCAACGAATAAAAGATAATAAAGATATACAAGCCAATTAAACAAAAATAAAGGCAGTCCGATTAAATATTTAGCCCAAACAGGAATTTTCAAATACAAAAAACGAATAAAAATAATCAATTTGCACAAAAATGTAAGACATCTTGCAGAGAAGGTATCTTTATAAAAAAAAGGTTCCTCTATTGCGTCAATAATATTGTCAAAATTATCTTTACCCATAAAACCAATTATGCACCAAACAACAACAAAAGTAAAACTCTTTATATAAATACAAAAAGACCGGCTCTCTAGTCCGGTCTTTCTTCAAATGAATTCCAAATTATATCTTATCAAAACCAGTATATTTTCTAAGCACTTCCGGAATAATAATTGTGCCATCAGCCTGTTGATAATTTTCAATAATTGCGGCAAATGTTCTACCAACAGCCAAACCAGAACCGTTGATAGTATGAACAAATTGAACTTTTCCGGTTTCTTTATCACGATATCTTATATTAGCACGTCTTGCTTGATAATCTCCGTAATTTGAGCAGCTTGAAATTTCTTTATAAGTCCCATAAGATGGCATCCAAACTTCCAAATCCCAACACTTATTAGCTGAAAAACCAATATCAGCAGTACAAAGAGCTTCTCTGCGATAAGGTAATTCCAATAATTGAAGCATCTTTTCAGCATCCTCAGTTAATTTTTCATGTTCATCTTTACTTGTTTGAGGAGTACAAAGTTTTACCAACTCAACTTTATTAAATTGGTGAACACGAATTAATCCTCTGGTATCTTTACCTGCTGAACCAGCCTCACGCCTAAAGCACGGAGTATATGCTGTCATATACTTAGGCAAATCATCTTCAGATAAGATTTCACCTGCATAAATATTAGTAACAGGAACTTCTGCTGTTGGAATTAAGTACAAATCTTCATCAACACATTTATACATATCTTCAGCAAATTTAGGCAACTGCCCTGTTCCGGTCATAGTAGCAGCATTTGCCATAAATGGCGGTAAAATTTCTTCATAACCTTGTTCACCACAATGATAATCTAAGAAAAAGTTGATAATAGCACGCTCTAATTTTGCACCCTTACCACGATACAAAGTAAAACGACTCTGTGAAAGTTTTACACCGCGTTCGAAATCTACAAGGCCTTTTTCTTCGCATAAATCCCAATGAGGCTTAAATTCAAAATCAAATTTTCTAGGTTCACCCCATTTATAAACTTCAACATTATCATCTTCAGAAGCTCCAATAGGGGTAGTTTCATCAGAAATATTAGGAATATGAAGTAAAATATCACGCTGTTTTTCATCTAGCAAAGATTGTTTTTCTTCTAAAACCTTAATTTCATCACCGATTTTACGAACTTCTTCTTGGACAGCATCAGTATTTTCACCTTTTTTCTTAAGTTCGCCAATCATTTGAGAATCTTTTTTTCTCTTTGCTCTTAGCTCATCTGCAGTAGTCTGAATTTTTCTTCTTTCTTCATCAATCTTAATAACTTCATCAATTGACAAATCAGGATTACGACGTTTCAATAATTCATTTATTTTATCAGGGTATTCCCGAATTAGTTTTATATCAAGCATTTCAAACCTCTTTCTTATTTCATAATCAGCATAAATATTATAGATTAAATAGAAACATTAATCAAGATTTAAACCCTCCTTAACACTAAATCCATAGATTGATTGCAAAATTGACAAAAAAATAGGATAATGTTTGTGAGGATATGTGTCATGGAACTTTTTAAAAAATTATCAGAAAAATTAAGTACAAAAAACAAAAAAGCCTGTAATGGCATGATTAAGCCTATTGATGTTGATTTTGACACATCTAAAAATGAATTTTTAGATAATTTATCCAAAAAGGCTATTAAACTTTATGAAAAACAACATGACATAAAAAAATTTACTCAGCTTGTTATTTCAGACCAAGAGAATAACAGCCATAATCAGCTCGTAAATGATCTGTTTCGCAAAGGAATTATAGACCCTTTGGAAGACGAAAAACTGGAACAATTAGCAGACAATTCCAGATTTCTTAGAGATTTAGGACTTTTAGATTAGACAATAAAAAATACCGCTTTTGAAAGAGCGGTATTTTTATATTTAATATACTGAAACTATTTTATTTTAAATTCATTATAATAGCATCTCTGAACTCAGTAGTTTTTAAATTACCACCCAAGTCCTCTGTAAAGCTGCCTTCTTCTAGAGTTTTATATAAAGCTTTCTGAATTTTATCAGCATGTTCATCTTCTCCGATATAATGAAGCATATCAATTGCAGATAATAATAAAGCTGTAGGATTTGCTTTATTTTTACCTTTAATATCAGGAGCTGAACCATGAACCGGCTCAAACACAGCACCATATTTACCGATATTCGCACCCTGAGCAACGCCGAGCCCACCGATAAATCCTGCTGTTAAATCTGAAACAATATCACCATAGAGATTTGGCATTACCAAAACGTCAAATGCAGTAGGATCTTGAACTAACTGCATACACAAATTATCAACGAGAAGCTCTTTTTGCTTTATTTTCGGAAATTCAAGACCAACTTGTCTAAAGCAATCCAAGAATAACCCATCTGACAATTTGCAAATATTGGCCTTAGTAACACAACAAACTTCTTTACGTTTATGTTCTGCGGCATATTCAAATGCATATCTGCAAATACGTTCTGAAGCTTTTCTAGTAATAATTTTAATACTTTCTGCAGTATTATCGTCAATACGATGTTCAATCCCTGCATATAAATCCTCAGTATTTTCTCTGATTATTACTAAATCGACATTATCATATCTTGTTTTAATATTAGGCAAATTTTTGCAAGGTCTTACATTAGCATACAAATCCAAAGCCTTACGAAGCTGAACATTTACAGAACGATATCCCATACCAATCGGAGTAGTAATAGGAGCTTTTAAAGCCACCTGATTGACCTTAATTGATTCCAAGACTCTTGCAGGCAATGGGGTTCCTTCTTCCTGAATCACATCAACACCGGCAGATTGAATATCCCAATTAATTTCTAATCCACTAGCCTCAATTATTCTCATAACTGCATCAGAAATCTCTGGTCCAATTCCATCGCCCTTAATTAAAGTTACTGTTCTCATCTTTTTCTTACCTTTCGCATAAACAGATTAATCTATTATATTTTAGAAAATTCTATGCACCAAGCAAACTAAAAACTCAAGATGCATTATAAATAAACAAGGAGACTCCCCTCATAAATTTATGAAATTTTCATATATATAATAATAGTTTATTATATATAGTATAATTATACACGTATTTTAGATATTTTGCAAACTTTAAATAAATAAAAAATCATAAAGAACCATTACTAGGGTATATAAGAGATGAATGTTAAAATTTGTTACATTCAAAATTCATTTAGTAAATTTATTAAAAGAAAAAAACTTTATATAAGTAAGGTAGTTATAAATTTATAGTAGGTAATGGTTATGAATATTAGTGCAATTGGTTCAAAAGCGTATAATTATTTTAAACGCGGGCTTGCAATAGCTCCTGACTTTGTGCTGGGAACCGGAAATGAAATTTTTTCAAAAACATTAACTGACTCATTCTATGGGAAACTTACTAATGAAGGAAAAAGAGAAGGCGGAAAATATTTTAAAAATTTCTGGACACAATTAAAAAATGCAACATTAGAGACGGAAAAAGTAAATAAAGCTAATATCGAAAATAATAAAGGCTTTTTCAAAAACATGTACCATCAGCTTAAAACACTTCCCGAACTAATGCAATCAGGCTGGAAAGAAGGTGCCGCAAAGGCAAGTAAAGTAAAATGGTGGGGCGGCTTAACAGGCTCTCTAAAATCATTAGGAAAAAGATTACCTCTACTTGCAGGATTATTTGCAATAGCCGTAGAAATTCCAAACATTTGGAGTGCAACAAAAGATAAAGGTCTATTAGGCGGTGTTACAGAAACAGCTAAAACTGCAACAAGAGTAACAAGCGGCATGATTGGAGGTGCAATCGGAGCAGCATTATTAAGTCCGATTCCGGTTGTAGGTCCGCTATTAGGCAGTGTAGTCGGTTATATGGCAGGTGATGCCCTTGCCAGCATATTTACAGGTAAAAGTCATACAGAAAAGAAAATGGCAGCAGAACAACAAGCACAAGAACAGACTCAACAGCAAGCAAAAACGCAACAGCAATATCACTTTGATACAGGAACAACAAACCCGTTTATGATGCAGCCAACAATGACACCTCAAGAACTTGCAATGCTTCAAATGCAATTATATGGAGGAAATAAATTCGGTAACGACTTTATGGCAAAACAAGCAGGGATTTATTACTAAAATAATGGGTGAAGGTAGCAGGTAGAAGAAAAAGACCCAATCCGACAACCCAACAGAAAGACGCTAAATACTTAGCGTCTTTTCTGTAATAAATCGTTACAAAAAGTAAATATTTATAAATAAAACGTTTTTATATATATAAGAAATAAATGTACGGGGAAATATGGTAATTCAGGGATATACATCTAATGATATTCTAAATTTATCACGCTATGTTGTTGGTGCAGGAATAAATCATAATGATTTAGACTTAGGTAAAGGAGTTGCCGGAGCACTAATATTCGAAGGCGGAATAAAAGGCGGTTCTTGGCTTTTAAAAAATAAAAAAAAATTTAAAGAAGATGGATTTTTCAAAACACTTCAAGCCTCAATAAAAGCTACAAATGAGCTTGAACAAAGTCTTAAAGGTAAAAACTTATGGGAAACCTCAAAAAATTTCTACAAATATAATACTTTAAATGAACTTAGTCAAAAATATCAAGCATTCAAAAAATTACCTTTAGCGGAAGAAGCAAAATTAACAGGAAATGCAAGACTAAAATATCTGCAAAAACTTTCAAAATCAAAATATTACGACGATGTACGAAAACTTTTACAAGAAGCTAAAAGTCTTACAGGCGATGCTTATAAGCTAAAAATGAAAGATATTTCTAAAGCAATAGCTGAGGCTGAATTAAAAATTCATAATGCTAAAATTGCAGGAGAATTAGCACCAATAAGTAAAACAGGAAAAGCTCTGCAAAGTTTAAAAAAATACACAGGCATAACAAAAGCTTCAACAAAATTGAAAGAATTAGCAGTATCTTCAAGCAAATTCAGAAGCATAAGCAAAGCCGTAAAAGGAAATGCAGCATTTATAGGAATTTCATTACTTGCCGCTGCACCTGAAATATGTGAAACCTACAGTAAATTAGGGACAGGAGCAGGAAATAGACAAGTAGGACGAACCGTTGTAAACATCGCGGCAGAAACTGCAGGATTTGCTATTGGCATGAAAGCCGGAGCTGCTGCAGGAGCAGCTATAGGCAGTTGCATACCTATACCTGTGGTAGGTACTGTTGTTGGTGCCGCAGTCGGTGCAGCTGTAGGGTTTATAGGAAGCTGGCTTGCAGGAAAGGCTTCCAGAGCTATTGTCGGAGAATCAGAACTTGAAAAGACAAATGAATATAATGCCAAAGTTATTTCTTTAAAAGCAAAATTTGATAAAGATTTCCAAAAAGAATTACTACTTACGGCACAAACAAAATTACAAAATGAAAAAGATCTCAATAACAAAGATATACAGCAAACTATAAATTCATTTAAAAAAGTTGCAGAAAATTATGCATAAAAAAAGGAACTTCAAAAAAGTTCCTTTTTTATTTTAATTAACGTTTCAACAAATCCTTATCAGTGAATGAGATTGTTTCTAAAACGTTGTTGAAGAATTTTTCAAGAGCCATCCCCATTTCGGAAAGTTCTTCTCTATACTCAGCTGCTACTTCATCTTTAGCTTCCATAAACGCAACCTTAAATAAATCCTTACTCATATATAACTCCCATTTGACTATCACAAGTTTATTTACGGAAAAAAAGTACAATTCTTTAAAAAATTAACGAATTTGTTACAAAGATTTATAATTATTAGAAAATAATTTTCCTTTAAAGTACAATGTAAAAATAGATTGAGTAGGGGAATTAGAAAAGCTATGACCACAAGTTTTCATTTGACAAGTTATGATTATTATTCAAGCAGAAGCGATATGGAAATAATATCAAATATCGTAGAATCACTAAAAAGAGTACTTGAAGAAGATAAAAAGGAAGCTCAACCGCTATTCTTAAAAACATCTGACAATTTGATATTAAATATTGCAAGAAAAGTTGTTCAAGAAAAGAAAAAGACTTTTTTAATCGGTATTACAGGTGAAAGTGCTTCCGGGAAAACAGTTTTTGTCGACAATACAATTAAAGCTTGTGTAAAAGATAAAAAAGAAGGTATTTATACGGTAGTTCGCTGTGATGATTATTATAAAGATACATCCAGAGAATTACAAGAAGCAGGGAGTTATGAAGAATTATTTAAAACAGGCTTTAGTTTTGATACTCCCGATGCTATAAATTTAGACTTAATGAAAGAACATTTAATGGGTCTTAAAAAAGGGAAAACTATTACATCTCCGAACTATGACTTTGTCACTTGTGTATCAGATCCAAACGGAGAAGTAAAAAAGCCAGCAAAAGTTGTACTGACTGAAGGTCTATACGTACTTAACGAAGGCATAAGAGATATAATGGATGTCAAAGTTTACGTATATACTCCTCTTGAAGTAATAAAAGACAGATGGTATAAAAGAGCAGCTTTAAGAGGAAAAACCGGAGCTGCTGCAGATTTGCAATTTAAAGATGTAAACAGAACAGCACAACAATATATCAGACCTGCATATCAAATTGCAGATGCAGTTATAAACGGTATGGTATCTCAAGAGTACATCCAATATATTACGGATAGAATTTTTAAAACATTACAGGACATAGAATACTAATGAATTATAAAAGTGCAGTTAAAGCAAAAAATGCTTGTATATCAACATTACTAATTATTGTATTTTGGTCTATGGGACATTTGAAAATGTCAAAAGATTCTATAGCCAAAAATCCTGAAACAGTTGGACTTGCTTTTTTGATTGCCTATGGAATACCCGTTTTGATTTTATTTATATTATCAATATTTTATTCTATAAAAGCAAAACAAAAAGAATTTGACGATTTAGACGATTAAAAAAGCCGGAATTTAAAACTTCCGGCCTATTTTTTTATTAACGATTTTGCATACAATTACATTGAGGCTCTACAACATAAATTCGTTGAGGCATTTCTACAGTTTCATCACAAGAAGTGCAATTCGGAAATGCTTTGATACATTTAGGACATATTGGAGCTGCTGCACCTGTCATACACGGATCACATTCAATAACTTCTACCTTTTTACAAGGATTACAATTTTTAAAACCCTTAAACGGATTCAAACTAAATGTTGTATAATTTGGTCCGATACCAACATAAGGTAACGGATTTAGATTTTGAGCTTCCCAAGCAAAAGCTGAATTTAAAGGAATTGACATAAAACCTAAAACTGCAAAAAACATTAAAAACTTTTTCATACATAATCTCCTTTTAGTTACTTTTATATTTTAAACCTCATAAATCATATTAGTATAACCAAGTGGAGAATATGTATTACACAAAATAACTAAGCAAAAATAACAAAAAGAGAGAAACCGATAAATCGATTTCTCTCTTTCAAAATAACAAGCAAATTATAAAGAGCTTTTTACTTTAGCAACTTGAGCATCTTTTAGTAATATAACTTTTATAACTTCGCCTTCTTTAGCATGATAATCAAGCCCTTTAGTAATCAAACCAGTAGCCAAACCTACACCGGCACCAACTGGAGCACCAATTGCAATACCTGTACCGATTTTTACAGGATCAGGAATAAATGCAAATCCAACACCTGCAGCAGTACCTACAGCACCACCGGTAACAGTATAAAGTGCCAGTTTACCAGCAGTCATCCAAGGACCTTCTTTAAGGTCATATTTTTTAGTGAAAGGTTTTGCACTTAAGTCAACTTTTTTACCGCAAGGTAACTCAGCACTTGTAATTTCTGCAAAAACTCTTGCGTTTTTGTTAAACCATTTCGGATCTTGAATTTCATTAACTTGAGCATAGAACTTAGTACCTTCAGGGAATATTACAGTACCTTCTTCTGTTGAAATATCTTCTTTTGCAACAAAAGTCAAAGCATCACCTGCCGCACTTTTATCTGATTTGAATTTTTCAGTGAATGCAACAGGAATAACGTTACCTTCTTGTACTAAATTTGAAGAATCACCAACTTTAACTTCATTATTAGGAGCTTTTTTAGCGTAAGCGAAGTGTTCTACACCACCCATATATTCATTTTTAACAAGCCCTAATTTATCTTTAAGTCTTGCTAAAATAACCGCAGCTTCAGCCCTTGAAAGTACGTCATTTGGTCTTAACTCATTTGCATTAGGATAATTTACATAAATACCGTAATTTAGAGTTTTAGCATAAGGTTTTTCAGCCCAAGCTGGAATATCCTTAGCATCAGTAAAATCATTTAAGATTGCCGTATCAGCATCCATATCTTTAGTAATATGGCTGATTACAGATTGAGTCTCTGCACGAGACATAAGCTTTTTAGGCTGGAATGTTTTATCAGGATATCCATATACCAAACCTAACTGTTGAGAACGTAAAACATCATTATAGAAGTAATCTGAAGAATTAACATCTGTAAAAATGTTTGAAATGTTTACATTCAAATTATCGTTAGATAAAAGTTTTAACAAAGCTTGAACAAAATCAACTCTTTTCACACTGCCTTCAGGGTTAAAATTACCGGAAGTAAGCGTCATAATGTTGCTGTCAACAACTTCGTTAATTTCTTTAGAAGCCCAATAACTTGAGCTTACATCAGCAATATCTGCTGCGAATGAAGGCATTATAGTAGTGGCAAAAAGACCACAAGCTAATAGCCCAACCAAAAATTTGTTCATTTTCACCTTCCTCACATTAAACTAAACACTAGCAAATGAATTTTTTTTATAGTATATATTATAAACGTAGTTTTGTAAACCCTTTGAGAAAAATTTTAAGGAGATGATTTTAATATGAATAAATATACAATGACTAAAATAGTCGCAACCATAGGACCTGCGTGTGCAAGCAAAGAAATGATAAAAAAACTTTTTAAAGCAGGGGTTACAATGTTTAGAATAAATTCATCACACGGTGATGTTAATTTTCACAGTAACAACTTAAAATGCATTAGAGAAATTGAACAGGAAGAAAAAAGATTAATTCCTGTGCTTCTTGATTTACAAGGACCCAAAATAAGACTTGGAAACATAGGAGAACCCATTGAATTAAAAAAAGGTGAAATTTTAAAATTCAGACATCAGGATACAATTACCGATGATATTCTCCCGGTAGACTACAAAGGCATGGCTGAAGATGTTAAAATAGGTGAATTAATATTAATTGATGACGGCAAAATTCAGCTTGAAGTCGAAAAAACAGAAAATGGGGTTATATATGCAAAAGTACTTACAAACGGACTTTTAAAACCAAGAAAAGGAATTAATATTCCTGGTTCTACAGGCAGTATTGATGTTTTGACTGAACGAGACTTAGAATTTGTTAAATTTGCAGTAGAAGAAAATATTGATTATCTTGGGCTTTCATTTGTAAGAGAAGCTTCAGATGTTACAAAACTTCGGGAAATACTTAAAAGCTACGGTAGAGAAGATATTAAAATAATTTCCAAAATAGAAAAACCGCAAGCAGTTGATAATATTGATGAAATAATAGAAGTTTCAGACGGTATAATGGTAGCTAGAGGTGACTTAGGAATAGAAATTTCGACAGAAAAAGTGCCTATCGTTCAAAAGACAATTATTAGGAAAGCAAACGTAAAGCGAAAAGTTGTAATCGTTGCAACTCAAATGCTTGAGAGCATGATTGAAAACCCTATCCCGACCCGTGCTGAGACCTCTGACGTTGCAAATGCGATTCTTGATGGAACAGATGCTATTATGTTATCCGGTGAAACTGCTGCAGGTGCATACCCTGTTGAAGCAGTTAAAATGATGAAAAAAATTGCAGATACAGTGGAAGAATCTCCGTTTATGCGGAAAAATAAATTTCCTCGAAAAATGATAGAGGAAGAAAAAGACAATCAAGCAATGGCAATAGGTATGTCAATAGCAGACATGTGCAAAAAAATGAATGTAAAGGCTGTTATGGCACTTACAAAAAGCGGATTTACCGCAAAATTTCTTTCAGAAGGCAGACTCAGCGTCCCAATCTTTGCCTGCTGCCCCGATAAGGAAATCTGTACCTCAATAAAACTATACAGAGGAGTATTCCCTGTGCCTATGAACTTTGACGGGAAAATAGATAAAAAAACAGTTAAAACAATAGATAAATTTATAAAACGCCATGTTGATAATGTTTCTGACGGCGATAATCTTATATTCACAGGCTCCGTTCCTGAACTTTTAATTGGCGGTACAAACTTTATTAAAATACATAAAGTCGGATCCGTTAAATAAAATTATAAGTAAATATAACTAAAAAAAAGCCCCTTTTTAGGGGCTTTAAATTTGTTTTAGGAAGGTAGGAATAGGAATAAATTTCTCTCTCTCTTGTTTTAAACGGAAATTAAATACTCTCTCTTTTCTGTGTTTATTTAATGCTTTATCTCTCTGTATATATAAAGTATATACTCAAAATCGAATTTCAAGAGATATATTTTTTGTTACAAAAATTAATATTTCAACTAATACTATTTAACTATTGCAAAAAAATTAAAAGTGTTATATTCTTAAAGAGTAGTAAACATGTTTTGAGGTTAGTAAATGCTAGTATCGTCGATTGCACGTTTTAATGCTATAAATAATATGAATAATGCAGCTATGAATATGATGAATGCTGCGAGTTCATTCACAAATTTGAGTGCATTCGGGGGAGAACATGATTTGACAATGTTACATGAAAAAGACAAAAAATTAAGTCTCGACTTGGCATCCAACAGTCTACTTTATAAAATATCTTACTTGCAGGAAAAAGCTGAACAAAAACGTCAGCAGCAAGAAGTAAAAAGAAATTTAGATGTAATGGCATAAAAAGCCCCTAAAAATTTAGGGGCTTTTTTATTATCAATTTTGTTATATAGTTATTTTTTTAGTACCAAATTTGTCCATTAAGCCTGAAATAAAGTTATCCTTAGCATCAATTGCTTTCTTTTCTTGTGCTTCTTTAGCTGCTTTTTCAACATCCTTAGTTTCAAGCATTTTAGTCAATTCAATATATTTATCTTCATCGGAAGTAAAATTCTTATACTTATTATAAGCTTTTACTGCTTCATCATTATTAGAAAACTCAAACATTAATGGATACTTTTGTCCATTAGGTCCACTAACACCATCATATATGGTACTTATGGTAACATCATTAAAAGTTCTATACTTGTTAGGATCACGCTCCATATCAAGAGCAGGTGAAATATAAGCATTTGCATAGCGTTTTGATTTAATGCGATACCCTTTTTCCCCAACTTCTAAATCATAAAATTTGAAATCTTTCATTTCTTCACCGGCTTTTGATAATTTTTCCAGTGTTTGCATAGATTTACCTTGTAAGAACTTTTCAGCACCATTATTAATTCTAAGAGCCATACCGAATTGAGGAGCTGAAAAACGATTCATATTATTGCTAATTTGCATAATTTTAAAACCCTTTCCATTTGTAAACTTGACTTTATAACTTTAAAAATGGGGAAAAATTTTTTTGCTAAAACATAACAAAATATTAAGAAAATTATTCAGTAAGTTTAAACAGTCTATTAAGCACAAAATAAGAAGAAAGGGCAGGTATAAGAGTAATGAGAAGTAAAACAGGAATTATACCTTTTGCTTGTGCAATAAACCCGATAACAGAGAGTGCAATAGCAACCACGCCCCAAGAAAAACCGTTAATAAATCCGCCGATAATGCTTTTGTATTGAGGAAGAGTACTTTGAGCCATAACCATAGTTACAGGCATTGCCATTCCTGTACAAAAGCCCATTAATACAAAAACAACAAATGTAACTTGAGGAAACATTTTATACATCAACGCAAATAAAATCATCAACGGAAAAGTTGAAATCATAGAAAAAGCCAAGACAAATTTAGCACCTAACTTATTTTCAACATTTTTACTTATAAATGACCCAATTCCTGCTGCAAAACTGAATGCAAAAAGAGCCACACCGATTTTAAAGGGCTTATACCCCATATTTCGCCACAAAAACGGTAAAAGTATAGAACTTGAAGTCGTCACTAAAGTCTTTAAAATTGCTATGATGTTCAAAATATTAAGTCTTCTGTTAGAAAAAATTTCTTTAAATGCATTTATAAAATCAGTGTGCTTTTTAGTATTTTCGCCTGATGAGATTTTAGGAACAAAATAAAACATAAGACCTGCAACAACAATCCCAGGAATAGCCAAAAATGGCATTGAGTGTAACCCGACAAACTGAGCAACAGCAGCTGAGACAATAGGACCAAAGGAATATCCGAGAGTTCCAAGCCCTATAAAAATTCCCATATTTTTGACCATATCTCCAGTAGAAAATCTCAGAGCAAGCCCTAATGCCTGCGGATGGAAAAAGCTTGAGCCTAAACTTCCAAAAATGATAAAAATCAAAAGAGTTAAAACATGATTTGCACTTGGTGCTAAAGAAATAAAAAGAGATGTCGCAATAAGCCCCCAAAAAATAAAAACTCGTCTTGTAATATTATCGGCAAAAAAACCGAATATAGGCTGCAATAATGATGCAAAAATATGAGATAAACTCACGATTATCGTTGCAATAGCCATTGAAATACCTAACTTCAAGGCAATAAACGGCATAATAGGATTCAACATGCCAGTATATACATCATTAATAAAATGGGCTGATGAAAGCCAAATCAGGGGTTTTTTATCAAAATTTTTATCCATATAAGGTATTAATAGAACAAAATTAACTAAAAATCAATTAAATCCCTTACCTTAATTTCCAGTTTTTCAGCAACTTCAATAAGCAGTCCAAGACTTATACAACGTTTAGCAGTTTCAATTTTCGCAAGATGTTCACGAGAAATATCAAGCATTTCCGCAAATTGGTTTTGAGAAAATCCTTTTTCTTTACGAATTTTAAAGATTTTTCGTCCTAATTGTAAAATTTTTGTAGCCTTATTGTCCATATTTTTATATTTTCGTATATAATATTAATAAGTATGTAGTCTTATTGAGAACAAAAGGAGGGGTATAAATGAGATATAAAAAGGCATTTACGTTAGCTGAAGTATTGATTACACTGGGAATAATAGGTATTGTTGCTGCAATGACAATGCCAACACTCATAGGAAAATATCGAAACCAAGAAAGATCGGCAAGAATAAAAAAATTTTACTCAAGCCTTCAACAAGCAATCCTGCTATCTGAAAATGACAACGGGCCAATTGAATATTGGACAAAAGGCGAAAAAGACCTTGTGAACGATGATGGGGATAGAGATTTAGAAGGCAATGCAAAAACAGCAGAGGCTTTCTTTAATAAGTATTTAAAAAATTACTTAAAACATTTCAAAAGCGGGAAACCAGATTTTGATTATGAAGGTGGAATTGATTATAAAGTATGGTTTACAGATGGAAGCACAGGGCTAATACATAACGGCTCTTGCTTTGATATTATACTTGATGTAAATGGAGATAAACTCCCAAACAAGAGAGCTTATGATCAATTTCCATTTTTGATCTGTACAGGAAATGATAATGCGGATCAAATCGCAAAGAAAATGTGCGGCAATAAAAGAGTATGTGCATATAATGCTGATATAAACATATATAACACGAGAGAAAAAGCTCTTGCACTATGCAAACAAGATTCAACAAGATCAAACTGTACATACTTATTGCAACTTGATAATTGGGAATTTAAGGACGATTACCCTTACAAATATTAGCTTTTTTTGTAAGGATAATAATAAGAGTTAACGCAAACAATATAATAATTAATGAGATTATTTGAGCAATATGCACACCATAAAGATCAAGAGCACTATCTATTCTAAAGTGTTCCACGAATATTCTTACCGCAGAATACAAAATTAAATAAATACATAAAGTAATTCCGGGATGCGTATTAGCAAACTTTTTCATTACAAAACAAAGCACTATGAAAATACAGAAATTTAAAATACTTTCATACAAGAAAGTCGGATGATAATATTTAAAATTGAAAAACTCAGGATATCTATGCGAAGCGGGAATAAAAAGTTTCCAAGGCAAATCCGTAGGATAACCGTAAGCTTCTGAATTGAAAAAGTTTCCCCAACGGCCAATAGCTTGCCCTAATGCAGTACCGCAAGCAAACGAATCTAAAACAGATAAAATCGGCAGGCCTTTTTTCTTTGAAAGTATAATAAGTGTCAATATTCCAGCAATTAATCCGCCATGAATAGATAATCCTCCCTGTCTAAAATTTAAGATTTCAATAGGATTAGCAGAATAATATACAGGATTTAAAAGGCAATAATACAACCTTGCACCGATAAGCCCTGCAACTATAACATAAGCAGAAATATCCCAAAGAGCTGAAAAATTCTTATCAGGATTAAATTTTTTAAATAGGAAATACGAAGCAGATACACCTATGATACAAGCAAAAGCCATAGTAATCCCATAATAATAAATCGGGAAACCGCCTATTGAAATTAAAATATCACCGGGTGACTGAAACATAATTTACTCCTGAGCAATAGCAGCAGGTTGAGAAGATGAATTCAATCGCAATTTCAAATCCTTCACATGGTTTTGGACATCATCAGAATCAGAAGCTGTAGGATTTTTAGCCAAATACAATTCATAATTTTTTATTGCTGCATCTGTAAGTGAAGCGATATACTGTTTTGATTTTTCAGATACAACGAAAGGTTTTTCATCATTTAAATCTGAATTTTCTTGCTGTGTAACCTTTTCTATATCTCCATTATCATTAACCTGAAGCATACCGGTATTTAAATCGGCAATTAAATCTTCTTGTACAACGGCAACGCCATAATATGCATCCGCAAAATCAGGCTTTAGCTCTATTGTTTTTTCATAAGCACTTATTGCATTAGGATAATCCTCAGCTTTAGTATATGCAATTGCAAGATTATAATGAGATTCATATAATGAAGAATCTAAATCAATACTTGATTTTAACCTTTCAATAGCTTCAATATAGTTTCCCTGCTCCATAAAAGCAGCGGCTTTATTATTCAATTCCTGAACAGCAAGATTATTAATACATGCCGTAGTTATGACCGAAATAAAAAGAATACTGACTAATAAAAGTGCTTTTTTCATCTTAAATCATCCCTCTTCTTTTAGATAACACAACCCGCCATACGGGGCTTTAGATAATTTGTATATAAAGTTATTATAAATTAACCAAAAATATTTGGCAAATTTATAGATTTAAGTTACAATAAACGTATGAGATTTTCTATAGTGTATGAGGTCTAATAAAGGAGAATAAACATGTCTGATGAAAAAGTTGTTAAGTTAGGGGCTAAACGTGGGGGACACCACAAAGAAGAGTCTCATTCCGATAATAATTCAGAACAAGAGGTTGTATATTGCAGCTTTTGTAAAAGACCTAATACACAAGTATTAAAAATGGTTCAAGGTCCGGGAGTTAATATTTGCTCAGAATGTGCAATGATTGCCGTACAATACTTAATATTGAACGACAGAATGCCATCTGCAGAAGCACAGCAAATTCTTGACGCATTTTGGGGGAAAGCCAGAAAATAATGGGAAAAGAGCTTAATCCTTTTGAAATAAAAGCTGAAATTAACAGAATTATAACGAAATATTCAAAATATTCCGGAGACATTCGCTATGCAGACTTTGAAGCTTTAGACTGCTGCAACAAAAATGTACTCACAAAAATATTATTCAAAGAATTAATCAATACAAAAGCAGGTAACGAAAAAATAATAAAAGTTCTGCTTGAAAGATACGTAGAAAAAGAAGAATTAATAAACCAATTATGGGGAATTCTAAAAAATAATCTTGCTTCTGTTGAAACGAAAATTATCGTTCTAAATTTTTTAAGAGATTTAGAAACCGACTGGAAATATGAAGATTATGAGGGGTATCTTGATAATGCAGATGACATAATAGACGAGGATACAAAACAACTCTTAGATAAAGCTATAGTAAATCCTGAAGTACAAATTGATTTTCTTGACTTTTTAAGTGCAGTTCAGGAGAAAGATAAAATAATGCTTATAAAATCTCTGGCAGAAGATTATGAAATGGATGCACTTGCAAATATTCTAATACCTGTATTTTTATCACAACCTGATTCTGAACTCGGACGGGAAGCACTTTCTATTCTCGGCAATACTAAGTCACAACTTGCTTATCATGCCCTGAATACCGCTTACGAATTTGTAAGCGATAAAATGAAACCGCTGATAAAAAAAAGTCTTTCAACTCTTAAACTAAGCGGCATTAGAGAAGATAATTCAAAAGAATTCTATAAAAAACTTTTATCTAATTCAAAACCATACCGTTGCTGCACAACTTATCCTGACGGGCATGGAAATCAGGCACTTATTTTTTCAAGAACTAAGGAAGAAAAACGGGTTCAGTTTGTAGCAGTGGTAATTAACGACTATAACGGGATTAGAGACTGTTTCGGTTTTTATGACATTTCGCAATTTGAATGCGACAAAATTATTGAAAGATTTTATAAAAATGAAGAAATTCTCAATATAAATGCAAATGCATTGAAAACAATTCTTACGAATGCGGAAAAGTTGTCAAAACAAAAAACTTCAAACTGGCTTCTGCCTTATGAGTATGTTTGCTGGAAAAATCTTCTTGCAGATATTGACAGCGATACAGATGATTTTGAAACAATTTTAACATCAAAATATCCGCCTCAAAAAGCAAAAATTGATAATTTTGATGTTATGGAACACTGGTTTCTTGATGCACACTACAGCAGTGAATTTGAAACATTTATAGCAGAATTAAACAAAAAAATTAAATCTGACTTTTCAAAAATCGACTTTGAAAAAGAAGTTGAAGAGAACATTGATAAAATTTTCTATCCGGAAGAAAAAGAAATTTGGCACAAAAGGTTATTGATTTGTGCATACTTAAAAATGCTTGACAAGAAAGATCTTCAGGCTTCAAATATTTTAGCAATCTATCATGACAGTAAAGCTTTTGACGAAATTTTAAAAATAATTTTACGAAAAAGCATATATGAATATTATTTCACTTTGAAATATAATACAGAAGAAAACGATAACAAATTTACGCTTAAAGAGCTGGATGAAATCATTGAAAAAATAGAAAGCAAATGGGTAGAAAATGTATAAAGTAATGGCACTTGATATCGGTACAAAAAGAATAGGAATAGCATTAAGCGACTATCTGCTTATGCTTGCAAACGGACATTCCTTTATAATGAGAGAACCTGAAGAAAATGCCATTAGAGAAATTGAAAGAATTGCAAAAGAGAATAATGTAAAAAAAATTGTAGTAGGAATTCCACTCAATATGGATGGAACCAGAGGATTTCAAGCAGAAGACTGCATAGAATTTTCAAAAAATTTAAACGGTTATGATATTATCTACGAAGATGAGCGATTAACATCCGATACCGCAGAAGAAAATTTAAGAAATAAAAAAATTGATTTCAGAAAAAATAAAGGACTTGTTGATATTGAAAGTGCTTGTATTATACTGGAACAATACCTATCTAGGCATAATTAAAGAAAGAGGATAAAAATGGCAAAAGAAAATGATCAATTAATTGAGACAGTAGATGAAAACGGAAACGTTATTACATTTGAGCTTTTTGACATTGTAGAAGTAGACGGACAGGAATATGCACTACTCCTGCCTCAGGATTCAGAAGCCGGAGAAGATGACGAGATTGTTCTTATGCGACTAACAAAAGATGGTGAAGAGTACATATTTGAGACAATTGATGATGACGCTGAATTTGAAAAAGTTGCATCATACGTAGAAAGTCTTGAAGATGAAATAGATGACGAGGAATAAGTTTTGTTTGAGAAATTTACTGAAAAAGCAATAAATGTAGTAGCAGAAGCACAAAAAATAGCAGAAGAAATGCAGTCTGAATATATTTTATCGGAACATCTTCTGCTTGCACTTGCACATGAAGCAAAAGGCGTATCTTTAAAAATTTTTAAAATGTATAATATCACATACGAAAATCTTTATGATGAGATTTCTAAAAACATAGAAATAACGGAAAAAATACATACTAATGCGAAAGCAAATTTCAGCCATCACGTCAAAAATATATTAAAAAAGACCTTGGATTTGGCTAATAAGTCAGGTAATCCGTCAATTTTATATGAGCATTTATTTCTTGCAGTAGTTCTCGACAAAAATTCAAACAACGTTAAAACACTGGAAAAAATGGGGTTTGATGTATATACAGCAAGAACTTTATTAGAAAAATTAGTACAAAAGAAAATAAAGAAACTATACCATCCGGAAATAGACGAACCTAAAGAAACAAATAAAAATTCAAGCGATGCTGCTGACTCTCTTTTTGACAGTGCAGAGTCAACTGCGGTATTTGAAAGAGCAGTTGCGAAATTATCAGCTTCAAATTACGAAATTCTTGGGACAGAACAAATTATATCATCCATTTTAGAAGATAAAGAATCAGATTTGGCAAAAATTCTTGCCCAAAATGGAGTCACTGCAGACAACTTTGAAGAAAAGTTAGAAAAAATTCAATCAAGACAAGCCGAATATGAAGGCAGACAAATAATATTTACTCCAAATGCCTTCACGACAATGAATATGGCACTTCAGACCGCAAAAGAACTCGGTTCTTCAGTTGTATTACCTGAGCATATCGTCCTCGGAGTTTTAAAAACTAAAAAAGGATTGGCTTACGAGATATTCAAAGAATTAAAGATTTCTGACAATGACCTTGCTCATAGCATTATTAAACCTATAGAAAAACAAATGCCTGAGACTCTTACAATCTTAAGACTAGCAAAAGAAGAAGCCCGTCGATTAGGTCGTAACGTTGTTGGGACAGAAATGTTTTTACTTGGTATTCTTGGTGAGGCAACAGGCATCGGAGCACAAGTGCTTACAGAACTTGAAATAAACATAAGAGATGCGAGAAAAGTTGTAGAAAGTCTTATAGGTTTCGGTAACGAATACTTTGACAGGGAAATTGTATTTACGCAAAGAGCCAAAAGAGTTCTGGAAGCTGCGTGGGAATTTGCAAAAAATGAACATAAATCAAGGATTGAATCATCTCATATGCTTTTAGCTCTCACAACAGAACCTACAAGTCTTGCTATGAAAGCTTTAGAGCAACTCGGTGTCGATGCCGTTGAAATAAAAGAAGGCGTTAAAAAGTTTAGACAATGAATATTACAGAAACCGTAAAAAGTTTTTTAAAAAAGTATTCTCTTGAAAATCAAACCTTAATTGTAGGCTTTTCAGGCGGATATGATTCTTTATGCCTGCTTGATATTATAAATAAACTGGGAAGCCACGTTATCGCTGTCCATTTAAACCATAATTGGAGAGGTGATGAAAGTGTAAGGGATGAAGAGTACTGCAGAAATTTTTGCAATACTAACGGAATAACTTTTTATACCGAAAAATTATCTAATGACATACCTCACACTGAAACAGCAGCAAGGGAAGCTCGTTATAATTTTTTTAAGAAATGTGCAAAAAAGTATAATTCAAAAGCTATTCTTACCGCCCATAATCTTGATGATCTTGCCGAAACAATGATTTACCGAATAATAAAAGGAACAGGAGTAAGCGGACTAAGCGGAATTTCCGAGCATAGAGAAATATATTACAGACCATTACTTTCTATCAGCAGAGAAAAAATTGAACAATATTGCAAAAATAATAATCTAAATCCGATTTCAGACAGTTCAAACTCTGATATAAAGTATAAAAGGAATTTTATAAGACATAAAATTCTGCCATTATTTAAAGAAATAAACGAGAATTACACATCAGCAGTAAAAAACCTTGCAAATTCCGCAGAAGAAACAATTAAGCTGCTTGATGAATATATGTCGGATAAAATTATTGAAAGCGAAAATTCAACTGAAAAATTTTTAAAACTCAGTAATTCCGCACAAAATTACTTAATCCATAAATTTTTTACAGAAAAAAATCTTGATTATGACAGAAAAAAAATTGAGACAGTAGTTGAATTTATAAAAACAAACGCCGACTCAAAATCAGGGAAAAAACATTCTATCACGACTAACTTATGGATTTATACAAATTCTAAGAAATTTGAATTCATTAACCCAGAAAAGCCTTCAAATATAGCAATTTCTATAACTGATGAAGGGCAATATCCGTTTGAAAATTACATATTTACAATAGAAAAATTCAACGGGAAAACTACAGATTTTCCAAAAGATAATGAATTAAAAGCTTTTCTTTGCATAGATAAAATTAACTTCACACTAAGACACAGAAAAGATGGCGATATCATATCACCGTTAGGAATAAACGGAACTCAGAAGTTAAAAAAATATCTTAACGAAAAAAAAATACCTCCGCATGAAAAAGATTCACTGATTCTTCTATGTAAGAATAATGAAGTCTTATGGGTAGGAGGTGTCGGCTTAAGCAATAAAATAAAAGTTATAAACAAACCTACACATATAATTAAATTAATAAAAAAGGACGGTAATTATGAAAACTGAAGATTTAAAAGTTTTATTCAGCGAAGATCAATTACAAAAAAGAATAAAAGAATTAGCAGACGAAATGAACAGCTTCTATAATGGCGAAGAAGTTATAGCAATATGCGTATTAAAAGGTGCTGTAATGTTTGCTACTGATTTAGTCAAACACTTAAATATGCCGTTAAAAATGGAATTTATACGATTATCCAGCTATGGCACAGGTTTTAATACCTCAGGGAAAGTTAACGCTGTCGATATATCGTTACCTGATTTGAACGGTAAAAATGTTTTAATAATTGAAGATATAGTTGATACAGGACTTACCGCAAAATTTTTAATGGACTTTATGCATACTAATTTCCATACCAAAACTACAAAATTCTGCTCGCTTCTTGATAAGAAAATTTCACGAAGAACTGAAATTGAACCTGATTATTTCGGGTTTGAAATAGATGACAAATTTGTGGTCGGATACGGACTTGACTACGAAGGATATATGAGAAATTTAAGATTTATTGGATATAAGGAATAATTTTGAACGAATATCAAAAAGCAATAGAAAAAATAAAAAATTTTTATACAACTAAACTTAATGATACAAATGCTTATGAAAAAATTTTTGAAATTCTTTCAGACATAATTGCATTTGGTAATGGTGAAATCTATTTTCAAAATGGGGATACCTATACGCCGGTATTCGTTTATAAAAAAACTGATATCTGCTATCATCAATATAAAATTACAGAAGAATTGTGTTCAAATTCAGTTGCTTACGGGAAAATTCAACTTACAAGAAATGTTCCATTTAAAAAAGATGAAATCCTTGTATTCAAGACATGTACCTCAATAATTGCTAATTTGATAAAAGAAATGGAAATGAATTCTATTTTAAAAACCCAATTAAAAATGCTTGAAAAAGGCATAAAAAACAAAAATGACCAATATTTAAAAATAGTAAAAGAAGAAAAAGCAAAAAATCAATTTATTTCAAACGTATCACATGAATTACGTTCGCCACTTAATTCGATAATAGGTTTTACAGAGCTGCTGCACAGTCAATTTGTCGGGAAACTTAACTCTAAACAGCTTGAATATATTAATGACATAAGAATAGCAGGATTACATTTGCTGAATATGGTCAATGAAATTCTTGATATGTCAAAAATTGAATCCGGAGCAGTAAAGCTTAATATTTCAAAATTTAATCTATACTTAAACATAAAAGAGATACTTAACATTTTAGAACCGCTTTATACTCAAAAGCTTCTTAATATTACTTTAAAAATTGATGAAACATTTGAAATAACAGCCGATTATCAAAAAGTTCAACAAATACTAATAAATCTGCTTAGTAATGCAATAAAATTCACACCCAAAAATGGGAACATACAACTTAAAGCAAGCAAAACTTCCAAATATAACATTATTAGCATAAAAGACGACGGATGCGGAATTGAAAAAAAGTATCACAAAAAAATATTTAATAAATTTGAACAAATCGCAGAAACTACTAATTCTACAGGGCTTGGCCTAACTATAGTTAAAGAGCTTATAGAAATCCACAACGGAAAAATATACCTAAAAAGTGAACTTGATAAAGGTAGTGAATTTATAATTAAACTACCAAAAGTTTAAAATATTGTTTTTTTCTAAAAATAATGTTAAAATAGATATTATCATACAGTATGAGGAGGATTACACATTGGCATCGTTAAAAGAAGCATACGATAGCACCATTGGAGAAAGTTTTACAGGTTTAAAACTGCTTATTTGGGCTATACCTTTATATATATGCAGAGAACTCTATCTTGAAAACAGTTTTGTTTTCTTAACATTTTTTGGAGGAATTTTCGGTCTGCTGCTAATTGGCTTTTTAAGCGAATCTGCATTCAATACTATTGATAAAAAACCGGAATTAGTGCCGGGAATAAATCTGTTATCAATGGCTTGGACAGGGATAAAAACCATTTTAGCAATGGGCTTTCCTGTTATTGTCGCATACTTTCTGGGAAAATTTATCACAGGATTTATAAAAATAGATGATGCTACTTTAAAAATGACAGCTGATATATTTGTATGGTTCTTTATTGCAGCATTTCCGGTATCGACATATATTGTATTTATAAGAAGATTAAATGTATTTGAAACTTTTAATCTGAAAAAGGTGTTTATTGCTTATGGCGATGCCTTTATGACATTTTCATATCTTATTGTGAAATTATACATATTTGCATTCATAATCATTGGGTTTATAACTTACATGTTTTGGCTTTTTGTAGGCTTAGACAATCCGCTGATTAACTTTATATGGTGCATTGCAGTTATGTACAATCTTACAATTGCTGCAAATTACCTAGCACAGCTTAGTGAAGAAGTATTTGCATTTAGAGAAAACGAACAGGGCAAAAAAAGCACGCATTAATATAAAAATCACTTAGCACTAACCATTTCTCTAAGCTTTTTTAATTTATCACGAATTTCCGCTGCTCTTTCAAAGTCAAGGATTTTCGCAGCTTTATGCATATCTTTTTCAAGCTTATCTATCAGTTTAGGTAAATCTTTTTGCTCAATACCTAAATCAACCATTTCTTCAGCGACAATATCTTCCAAATCACGATAACTTGCGACAAGTGAAAGAAGATTATTTTCAATAGGCTTCTTAATCGTTTGCGGAATAATTCCATGCTTTTTATTATAGGCAATTTGAATTTCACGACGACGATTGGTTTCATCAATAGCGGCCTGCATTGAATCGGTAATTTTGTCAGCATACATAATAACTTCACCGCAAGCATTACGAGCAGCACGTCCAATAGTTTGAATTAAACTTGTCTCAGATCTTAAAAAACCTTCCTTATCCGCATCCATAATAGCAACAAGTGAAACTTCCGGAATATCAAGCCCCTCTCTAAGTAAATTTACACCAATCAGTACATCAAATTCACCCAAACGTAAATCACGCAATATTTCAACACGCTCAAGAGATTGAATTTCACTGTGCAAATATCGTACCCTGATGCCTTCCTGAATAAAGAAATCAGTTAAATCCTCAGCCATTCTTTTAGTCAAAGTCGTAATAAGCACCCTTTCATTCTTATCAGTACGCTTTTGAATTTCATTTTTAAGGTCGTTAATTTGCGTATCAATCGGCCTTACATGAATTTTAGGATCAACAAGTCCTGTAGGACGGATAATTTGCTCAACCAACTGAGCAGAGGTTTTTCGTTCAAATTCAGCAGGGGTTGCCGAAATATAGATTTTTTGCCCAACACGGGCAAAAAATTCTTCACTGGTAAGTGGTCTGTTATCTTTTGCACAAGGAAGCCTAAACCCGTATTTTATTAATGTATCTTTTCTGGCAGCATCACCATGACTCATACCTTTTAACTGAGGCAAAGTTACATGAGATTCATCAACAACAGTCAAAAAATCTCCTTGAAAATAATCTAATAATGTAGCAGGGGGAGAGCCAGGGGGTCTACGCTCAATAATTCTTGAATAATTTTCAATACCGGAGCAATACCCCATCTCCTTAATCATTTCCATATCATATTTAACGCGTTGTTCAAGCCTTTGAGCTTCTATCAGCTTATTTTCACTATTAAGTTCGACAAGCCTATGCTGCAATTCTTCACGAATAAGTTTGAGAGTTTCGTCAACATTATCATCATCAGACAAATAATGAACTGCAGGATAAATCACTACCTTATCAGGAATTTCAAGAATTTCGCCCGACACATTATCAATTCTTACAATTTTTTCAATCTCATCTCCAAAGAAATAAATTCTTGTCACAATTTTTTCATAAGCCGGCATAATTTCAACAATATCGCCTCTTACCCTGAATGTAGATCTTTCAAGTACAAGATCATTACGGTTATACTGAATTTTAACAAGATGTTTTAAAAGAGCATCTCTATCAACTTCATCTCCGACATTTAACTCTACCGACCCTTTAAAATAATTTTCAGGAAGCCCTAATCCGTAAATACAACTTACAGATGCGATAATAATTACATCATTACGTTCATAAAGACTTCTTGTCGAATTATGTCGAAGTCTGTCAATTTCTTCATTAATAGAAGCAGATTTTTCAATATAAGTATCAGTTCTTGGAATATAAGCCTCAGGCTGATAATAGTCGTAATAACTGATAAAATATTCAACGGCATTTTCAGGAAACAGCTCTTTAAATTCATTATATAACTGTGCTGCAAGGGTTTTATTATGAGCAATAATTAATGTCGGCTTTTGGACTTGTTCAATAACATTTGCTATTGTAAAAGTTTTTCCGGACCCTGTAATACCAAGCAAAGTTTGGGCATCATCTCCTCTTAAGATACCATCAGTAAGCTCTTTTATCGCTTTTGGCTGATCCCCCGCTGGAGAATATTTTGAATGAATTTTAAATTTCCGTTCCATATAATTGAATTCTATATCAAACTCACAGAATAGCAAATTTTTTCATTTACGTATATTATTATAAAAGAATAGGAAGTATAAAATTGCTCTATCCGATAGAATTCACATCAAAAGCAACTGTAAAAAAGCAGGATAAAAACTCTGAAAAGCAGTCACAAAAAAAATATAATGACCCTCTAAATAAAAATTGGATGGTAGCTTTGTCATTTTCAAATGAGCTAGGTGCTGCGGTATATGAAATTGCACCAAAACTAAGCCAAATTCTTTGGATACCGCCGCTAATGTATCTTGGTGCCGACATATATGATAAATACAAAAATGACAAAAACCACTATAAACCAAGCGGAACAAGAGCATTTGAACAAGCTATCTATCAGGGACTGAGCGGATTTGTACTACCTACATTTGCAATTCTTGCAGGACAGCAAATAACATCTCCTGTCGCAAAACTATTGAACAAGGGGATAAGTGTCAACGCTAAAAAAGCAACTCTTATGCACATGAATAATGCGATAGATCAATGCGTAGGAGAAATGTTTACAGACAAAGAAAAATTTAGAAATTTATTTCTGAATTCCTTGGAAAATAAAATAAAAGCTTGTAAAAATGAAAAATTGTCTGATCCATGGTGGAAAAGACTTGTTAAAAAAGCTAACGGTAAATATGCATTGGCAAATTGTAAAAAAGATAAAATAATTGATTATGCTAAAAAAAACGTAGATACATTAATCAAAATAAAAGATTCATTACAGGCAAAGAAAAAACCACCTGAAATATCAAATTCAAGCTTTAAAAAATACATGAGAGAATATCCTATTTTAAAAGAAACATACGGAGAAGTCTTCGCTAACAATGCATTGAGATATTCACTAAAAACTTACGAAAATAAACTTCTGTTCGGAAACAAACTTCTAAAAACAATTGGAGGAATTATTGCACTGGTAATAACAATAAAACCGATTGATACCTTTGTAAAAAAAGTCCTTATGCAAAAGTATATTGATCCAGGTATAGATAAATTTAGCAGAGCACTGGTAGACTCCAGCAATCTAAAAAAACATATTAAAAATAAACTATAAAAATTAAACAAATCTAGACTTAAAAGATCCGTCTAATTGAATAAAAGACTCATCTTTGCCAGGGACTTCAGCGTTTCTCGCATTATTTTGAATATCTAAGCCCGAAAAATCATAAGAATAATGTCCTTCGTCATATTTTAAAACTTCATTTAATACAAGTGAACCTGCTTTATTTAAGGATAATTCAGAAACTGACTCAATCATTAAATCAGATCCTAGATGAACAATATAATCGAAAGATTTTGCAATATTAGCCTTTGCTTGTTTTTCCGTAATTTTTCTATGACACATTTCATCGGCAGAAATCTTTGTGACAGCATCAAATACCGATTCCGCTCTTATTGTTGATACTATACCGCCATCGCTATAATTGAAGGAATACCCTCTATTCAAATCAAAATAAATATAATCAGGCTTTGAAAAACTTATGGCATTTATTAAATTTTCAAACTCTGATTCAGAAAGAGCTTCACAAAGGTATGATGGAACGTCGAGGATTTTAGTATTTTGAAATAATACCGTATTATTCACAAATTCTAAAAACGAATTAATATAAGACGTTTTTCCGCAATCTAAAACCCCGGAAAGCAAAATATTTTTTTGAGAGTTTAATAAATATTCAAAAAATGCGTATATACTCTCATCAATTTTGTTATTTTCAAGTAAATACGCAAAATCAGTTTTTTCACGAGATTTCTTTCTAATAAGAAGAAAATACTGACCTGCAGGAGGTCTTACAATTGTAATCAATAAATTCTTATATGAAAACTTTAAAACAGAATCTGAAGATATAACAGCAGAAGCCAAAAGAATTCTGGTACAAAGTTTTTCAATATTAACAGATAAAGATTCACATTTTATGGTATTTCCGGTCTTATCAATATAATAGATATCTTTATCTTTTATATAAACAGAAAAAATTTCCTCATTTGAAAGCAAAACATCCACAGAACCAAAACCATACAAACACGCTAAAAGCTTCCTTGAAAAACATTCTTTCTCATCAATAGAAATATTCATCATATTTTCTACAGCATAAGAATCTATAAAAGAATTAACAATAGCAAATTTCTCATCCTCTGTATACTCAAACCAAACAGGAACAGACATAATCTTTTCAGATAATTCAAAGAGCATTTTATGCTCAATATCTGAAATATTATGCTCGACTTGTTTTTCAACAACATTATCTATAGGCGGTACAGACTGCGGGATATCTCTAAATCTGGCTTTAAAACTCATCTTAACCTCTCAATATATTATTTATACTATCAAAAGAAGATGAAGAATACTTCTTGATTAACTTTTGTCTGTGAATACTATCAGATACATTTATTGCTAATTCTTTATAGCTTTTAGCAACGTTCGAAGACGGATTAATTTCAGATACAGGAACCCCCTTATTTATAGCCGCCATTATAGCAAAATAATTATTTGGAATTTTCCAATAAATAGTTTTATTTAAAACTTTTTCAGCATCCTCTATTGTAATCTCATCATTTTCCATAAAACGATTTACAAGAATTTGCACTTTTTCCGGACTATATCCTAATTTTTCAAACAAATCAAGACATCTTTGAGAATTTCTTAACGCCGGTAAGTTAATACAAGTTACTAAAAATAACAAATCCGAGTTATCCAAAGATGTAATAGTTTTTCCGTCAAAACTGGCGTCAGAATCAACTACTATATATGAAAAACTATCTCTTAATATTTCAAATAATCTCGCAATTTGTCTAGGAGAAATATCGTCAGCCTGTTTAAAATACGGTGGATCTGCTAATACATATAAACTGGTATTTTTATATTTTTCAAGAGTATTTAGCAAAAAATCCTTATTGATTTTATCCAAATTTTTTAGCATATAAGAAATATTAAACGAAGGCTTCAAATCAAGGAAAGTTGTAATATCCCCCAATTGAAAATTTAAATCAACAAGAGCAACATTTTCTTTTGTAGTCTTAGCAAGCTCAAGAGCCAAATTTGTAGCTATAGAAGTTTTACCGATACCACCTTTATTTGAAAAAACAGTAATCATACGGCACTTATTCAGCTTTTGATACCCACTATCTAATTGCTCCTCCACACGTTTTAGAACATCAAAAAATTCACTTTTTATAACAGGAGAAGATATAACCTCTTTTGCACCTAATCTCATTACTTTAACAATAAAATCAACAGAAGGATTTTCAGTTATAGCAAGAATTTTACAATTAGGACAATCTGATGCTATTTTAGACACTAAGTCAAAATCAATCTTATTTTCATCCTGCATATCTATAATTAAAAAAGATTTTGGCAACGAAGAAAGTGTATTATACAAATCAGAAGAATTCTCAAAATCTTCAACAAACTCAAAACCGCCATATTCTTGAATATACAAGTTTAATACTCTCTTAAAACGGCTTTGCGAAGATAAAATTACTGTTGAAATACATTCCCTAGACATAAAAACCCTTTCTAAAAGGATTTTAACACATTTCACAAAAATGAGCAAGGCATAAAAAAGCCCTGTGCTGATGTGATTTTGTTACCTGCTAGGCTCGCAGGTGGGTGAGCGCCTCGATAAATCCGTTTCCCGCTGGCGAAATAAATTTCGGCGGGTATACTTCAATACCTGTCAGAGTCAACTCTCCCTATTAATAAAAATGTAGGAACAAAATTGGACACCCTCACAGAGCAATTACATTATAACAATGATTTATATAAAATACAACTGCCCGAGTGAATATTTAATATTTCATTATAATCTCATTGAAAGAGTCTCAGCAACTTTTTTCTCCATAGCATCAGCTTTTTGCAACGCTGCCTGAGCAGGTGTTAAATCAACACCCTGATTAGGGACAATTACACTTTCAGGCGACGGAATATATGTATAAGTCGGTTTTTGAGATTGCTGAGCATCTTCTTGATGAGGAATTACGTTTTTATATGGATTACCGTTTTTAGTCATTGTAAGAAGATTTGTCGGACTGTTATTACTTACAAGAGGTTCAGCTTTTTTTGCTTCTGCTGCAGCTTTTTTCTGAGCTTCTGCCTGAGCCATAGCTTGCTGTTGTTTTTGGTATTCTTCTACCAGTTTTTGCATTTGAGCTTGTTGATCAGGTGTTAATTGATTTTTAGTTTCTTCTTTATCTTCATCAAGAACTGATTTTGTAGGTTTTCCAAATAAGAAGTGAGATACTTTTGTTGCATTCTTAGCTAGGAAAGGAACAATAATCAACATGGGAATAGCAATTCTTAACGGTACACCAACAAGGTTTTTAAAGAATAAGCTGCATCCGTTTGCAAACCAATTACGTTTAGGAATTACACCATTTCCAATATTAATAATGTTCTTACCAAAACCTTTTAAAATACGTGCTATAGGATTTTTTACATTTGCTTTTAACATATTATTTAGCTCTTTATATCTTTGCTTGTAAATAGCTTTATCAGCCAGCTTACCTGCTTTATAATCAGCTTTAAAAAGTTTATAAGCCTTATCATATTCTTTTACCTCTTTTGTTGTTAGACCTAAAAATTTAAAACCGCCTATTTTATGCATAGCAACAATACCTAAAGGCATAGCCATAAAGTATGTAAAGTCGTTTATAAATCTTTCTGAAAAAGTCTTACCTTTTTCGCCCTTTGGAGCTTTAAATGTATTGATAAGCATATCAGCAAAGATACCTGCCTGCATTGCAACAGCTAATTTACCACCTGCAAATCTGTTTGTAGTACCTTCTAAGAACCAGCTGAATGCTTTTGGCAAGAATCTGCCAAGTGCAGTCTTATTACCTTTTCCAAGAGTTGCAATGTATTTATTATGATATTCACTCAATGATACACGTCTGCCGAACAAATGGGATTTTATTTTACCCCATAAGCCGTTTTTACGCCATATAGAGACTTTTAAATTAGGATCTGCCTTTGATAAAGCCTGCATTACCTCTTTTGGATAATCTATTAATTTATTACCCAATGCCTTATATGCTGAAACTGAATTAAATCCTAACTTCTTAACTTTTAGATTATAAGCAAGCTTTTGCAAGCCTTTTAGACCGTTCTTATCAGCTAAATTTTTGATTATATCATCACTTACGCCTAAAAGTTTTAATTCTTCTTTCTGAAGTGCAAGGGCCTTTTCATCAAAAGAAAGTCCTTTTAAAGTTTTTACAAAATCATCAATATATTTTTGAGAAACTCCGTACTGTTCCAACTTTTGATAAGAGTTATAACGTTTTATCGGAACTTCAAAGAATAATAAATTTAGACTTTGTTTATTATCAGATATAGGTTTCAAAAACTCTTCAAACACTTGTGCCGTATCAGAAGCTAAAAAGCCCTGTAAACCTTTTCCAGGGACCTTTGCAAAATCCCACTCAGGAGCTGTTGAATGATTTCTTAAAGAATATACTATATCACTTTTTTTAGATAGTTTCCACCATCCGATATTTAATTTTCTTAAAAATGTATCAAATTTTTTACCAATACCGCCCTTGGTCGCATTTGTAGCAACTTTATCACCCCAGGCACCCATTTTACCTAAAATAGTATTTTCATACTTACCTTCCATTTTAGGATTTAATTTATCCATGCCCTGAGCTATACAGTACCAAACAGCAGTACCTATACCAAGTGTTGCTAACGGATTACTTTCTTCTCCTGATGAAGCCTTTACACGGTTAGCTAAATATGAATTATCCACTGACTGTTTTAATTTCTCTCCGTCTACTCCCTGCATTGTCGGAAGCGGTTGTGGAATACCTGCCTGCATTGGAATATTGTTCTTTAAATTTATATTATTACTAACCATAGTTCTACCTTAAACCTTTTACTAATAATATAAAAACATCTGATTTACAAAAATTGATTGAATAATATGAAAATTTGCCTTTTTGTAACGAAATGTAACAAGTTTTATTAAAACTGAAATTAACAAATTTGTATATACTTTATATATACATAAGAGAGAGATAAATAAGAGAGGCGATAAAAATGGCAGTAGCTGATTTAAAAAAGATTGATAACAAATTAAAAGATATGTACAAAGATCAAGTTACAACAAACGTATCAAACAATGAAGCTTTCAAAGACAGATCTGAAGTATTATTTGCTCAAATGAATTTTATTGCTATGGCTAACAGACAAGCTTTGCATCTTATTTAAAAAAAAGTTTTTTCAATAATATAACTCCAATTAATTTTTCCCCTACAAATTTTGCACCTGATTTTTCCCCAAAAATCAGGTTTTTTTTATTATTTAAATTACACATAAAAAAACCGCCTTCTAAGCGGTTTTACTTTTTATACTCTCACCATTAATATCCTGCATTAAGAAAATGCTTTAAAAGTTCTTTCAACATTCTTTTCTATAGTACCTTTTATTGAATCATATTCGGTTTGTAAAGCATTATGTTCAGTATCAAGGAGTTTCATTTGAGTATCATACTCTTTATCTTTAGATTCAATCTCTCTCATACGCTGTTCATATATAACCTCAGCTTTAGTCGCAGCCGTTTCATTTTTTTGTTCTACGATATCAGTAACTGAAGAATATATTGTAGACACCCATTGAACATCAGTTAAGCCGTCACCTTCTACACTTGGAGATGCAAACTCAACTTTTTCAAGAGTAATTACGCCATGCTCAAGAGCAAACTGAAGCCATTCCGGACTATTCATCAACCCGTCTTCAAGCACGACATAATTTTCATTAACTTTTGAATCAGAAATCCAACCGTCAAAATTTTCATCATATTTATCTAAATTCATATAACCTGATTTGTAATCGCTTTCGCCATTCATCCTATGCCATAAATTAACATACCATTGTCCTTTATCTTCATCATTCAATTGTCTGACTTTTTTAGTAAGATAAGGTTCAACTTCAGGTTTAGATGGTTCTGTAGCTTCCCATGCTGCGACATCATTATCATATTCATCTTGTTTAAAGACTTTTACCGGAACTTCTTCTGCCAAAGCATATTTTAAATCATAAAATACTAAGTGCTTAGCACGATCTAAAATTGCATCATACTCAGGATCTCCTGGAGCTAAATCACCCCTAGCATCAAGTAATTCTTGAGAATCCCACAACAAATCTACAACTTTTTGAGTTATTGTTTCATTACCATCGCAATTTTGATGATATTCTTCTTCTTGTTTTCCACAACAATTCATACCATCCAATTTTTCACGAATTTCAGCCATCGTCTGGGCATTACCGTTTACACCGCCGCTGCCACCTGTTGTCCACCAATGATAAAACGGGTTAGTATTACTTAAATCTTCTTTGATTTCAAACGTGTGTAAATTGTCAGATGTAGTATAGCTGCCAACATCTAATAAATGGCTTAACACATCACCCAAATGATACAAAGCTTTGGAATCACTCATTACGGACGACCAGCACCCCGAATCCGTTCCACTTACGAATTTATCATATAATTCTGAATTTTGAGTAATTTGTGTTTCAATATCCCAATATTTTTCATCATTTTTATTAGGCTCTTTCGCTTTCCACTCCTGATACATTTTATTATAATCGTCCCAAGCCGCGTCATAAGCCGGGTTTTTAACTTCTACAACCTTACCTTCATCCAAAGAGCCTAAAAGTCCGTATTTATCTAAAAATTCCTCTAAATTGTCACTTTCTTCAAAGTTTTTACCATCTAATTCACTTACCATAATTTGACCTGCAGCATTAACAAGTCCATATTGATTTTTTAGAGGGCCATAATATGAAAGAGATGTACCTGTCAATCTTTCGTAAGTTAAATTACCGCTTTCATCGTATGTTGAATACATAAGCTGAGTTTCATTTAGTGCATTTATATATTCTTCACCTACTTTTTCAGTCTGGTCTGCTAAACGAATTTTTGCATTGGAAAGCTGCATGGTTCTCAATTCATTGTGATTGAGCCTTGCCGTTATTGTTAATAATCTAGCTTGTCCGGCTGCCATTCCCATAATTTAAGGTTTCCTATATTAATTCGTTCAGTTATTTATACGGAATTTTAAGGTTAAAACTTAAAAATTGAATTAAAATTGTTACAATATTTTACAGAATTTCTTATCTTATGTTAAGATTTGTATATGAAGTTATGTTTATACCAAGGTACGTTCAATCCAATACATAATGCACATATTCATGTGGCAGAATATGCCATCAAAAATTTGGACATTGATAAAATTTTATTTATCCCTGCATTTTTCCCCCCACACAAGGACTATGACAGTAATATCAGTATTGATAGACTTAAAATGGTAAAATCAGCTATTGAAAATTATAACAATTTTGAATTGTCAGACATAGAATACCAATTAAAAGGAAAATCTTACACATATAGAACGATTTGTGAACTATATAAAACTTACAATAACATAGAAGGTAAATTCAAATTTTTGATAGGAACTGATGCTTTTGAAAAAATTGAAAGCTGGTATGAAACAGATAGATTAAAAGAACTTGTTGATTTCGTTGTATTTATTAGAGAAAATAATTTTGAGGAAATAAGGTTTGAACATCTTAAAGAAAAAGGGTACAAATTCCAATTTATGCCATTAGAATTTCTTGATATATCATCTACAGAAATCAGAGAAAAAGTTAAAAACAATCAAGATATTACAAATCTTGTACCTCTAAAAGTAAAGGAATATATTTATAAACATGAATTATACAAAAATTAATGAAATTGAAATCAAAAATTGGTTAAAAGAAAATTTGAATGAAGAAAGATATATACACTCACTAGGCACAGCACAATGTGCAAAAGAATTAGCTGAAAAATATGGACTTAATGAAGAAAAAGCATATATAGCAGGGCTTTTGCATGATTGTGCAAAATGTTTTTCAAGCGAAAAATTACTTGAAATAATAAATAACAATTTAGAAGTTGAACAGGCAGAAATGCTCAATTACAAAACACTCCACGCTCCGGTAAGTGCCTATTACGCAAAAGAAAAATTTGGAGTAGACGATAAAGAAATACTATCTGCAATAAGATGGCATACTCTTGGCAAGTTAGATATGACAGAATTTGAAAAAATTATATTTCTTGCAGACAAAATTGAACCTAATACCAGAGATAAAGAATATTCTGAAAAAATAATAAATTATCTGAACGAAAAAAACGGACTAAATAAAGCACTTTTGAAATGCTACAAAGAAACCATAAAAAGCCTTGTAAAAAGAGATTTAAAAATTTGTCTTCTAACTATTGAAATTTATAACAAACTTGAAGATTTAGTAAATGTTTAGTCATAATTTGACATGTTTCAGGCATGTTCATGATACAATCAGAATATTGAATGAGGAATTGTAGATGAAAGTTCTGGAAATAAAGAATAACCTAGTTAAAATATCATATAATAGAGAAGATAATCTTTTACTGTCAGGTTTTGTTGTAATAGAAGATGCACAAACACCTTATGTAGCTCAAATTCTTAGTTTAAAAGCCGATAACGGAATTAATTATGCAATAGTAAAACTATTATTTACATTTGATGAAGAAGGTATAGTAAAAAACTATGATGGTACAGTGCCTGCACTTGATGCTGATGTAACAAGACTTTCATCTGATGAACTTTTAGATATTATGCCTGTCAATAATCCTATTGAAATTGGATCTCTTGCAAATCAAGATATAGATTTAAAAGTAGACAGAGCACTCCTTGAGCAAAATTTATTAATATGCTCTGAAAATAAAGAAAACACAAATACAATAATTGAAAATCTTGTATTCCAATTAAGCACAGATAATAGAAAATCCGTAATATTTGACGAGGATGGACAATTTTCGGGACAAAAACTCACATTTGGAACTGATTTCAAATTACCGTTAAATTATAATACCATTAATTTTATCTATGAGCATGACTTAAATAATATAGAACCGACAAGCAAAGCTCTAATTCAGGATATATTTCTTGAAGTACAAGAATATTCAAAGACTGTCTTGGACAAATTTATTCCGTTTGACACATTTATAAGTGTCGTAGACCAACAATACAAAACTACAGGCTTAACCGAACTTGTATTACTAAAAAATAAATTACTTAAGTATAAAGAGGAAAATGTCTTTGCTCAAAATGCAAAAGAAATACACTCTCTACGCAGTGCAATTCGTGCAAACTTAACAAATATCATTGATATATCCTCCGCAAGTGATATTTTACAAAATGAAATTATCAAATATGTATATGATTCAATAGATGAAATGGATTTGTTTGTATATTCATTTGTACCGCTAAATAATGATAATGCGGACAAAAAACTTATAAGACATTTTCTTACCAAAAATAAAATATATACAACAATTAATTGCAGTCATAACTTTAAATACTTGTATGAATTGAAAGAACGTGCAAAGAACCTTATATTATTTGCACCTCAGACACTACAGCATGATTTTGCAACATATAACACATTTTTAAATAAATTAAATAATGATGAATTCATAATATATGGAAAAGCGACACAAAATGTACCATTCATAATAGAACTTTCATCATTATTGGAAGCTGAAGAAGAACCTGAAACCGAAACGCTTCGGGTATCAGAAGAAAATCATCAGGAAATTGAAGAATTTGAAGTCGTACAAGAACCGGTAAAAGATGACTTTTCTGAAGAATCAAACTCTTATTCTTATGAAACATTAAATACAGATGACATTATTGAAGAAGATACTCAAGAAGAAAAAATAAATGATGTCACACCTGAAGAAACTTCAGCAAATATAGAAACAGAGTCCGAACCTGAAAAGGAAATTTCAGAAGAAATTCAACCTGAAATAATAAGCGGAATCATAGATAAAGAAATAGAATTAGAAAATGCAAGTACTACTTATGGGGATGATTTGGAGGAAGTACAAGAAGAATATACCGAAGAACTTCCGGATGTATTTAAAAATCCTCCACAAGAAGATTTATTAAAAGAAGCACCTTTAGAAATTGAAGAGAATGTTCCCCCTGCAGTATCTAATAGTTTTATAGAAGGAAATGTTTTAGAAGAAAGTGATGAGCAGCCTGCTCCAAATATTGAATATAATGAAGAAAGTCTACCTGTAATTTCAGACGATGAAATTCAAAAAAAAGTAGATGAAGAAATGAAAGAACCGCCAATAGCTGATAATGCGGCAGAAGTAGTTGATGAGATAATGTTCTCTGAACCTGCGAAAGAAATTCCGTCAATAGAAGAAGAACTTAGTGAAGATACATTAACTGAAGATGACCTAAATTTTATAGAAGATGTTAATATCGGAGCAACCGAAGTGACAGATATTCCGGATTTACCTATTTATCCTGCAGAGAGCCCTAGCACTTCAGACACCCCATCCTATGAACAAGGGGATAGAGTAACTCACCCGAAATATGGTGAAGGTGTAGTTGAAAAAATGATAAAATACGGGAATAAAACACTTTGCTCAATAAATTTTGCAAATATTGGCAGAAGACTATTGGATCCTGCTATTTCTGACCTGCAAAAATTATAACTATAAAATTTATTTTCTTAAACTACTTGCCCCTTTTAAATAAACAAACTGAGGAGTAAAACTTTCATCACAGTTTGTCACAAGCAGTACTCGAAGACATTTTTCTAAAGCCCCTGGCACATCAAGCTCATGAAAACACATCATTGCAATATCTGAAAACCCGAGCTCGGTCCTTGCAAATTTTGCAGGAAAGGCCGCATTTAAATCGTTTGTAAGTGTAAAAATAATATGAGATATATTTGATATTTCTAAATTATTTTCACTAATCATGGAATTTAAAAGTTCCAAAGTAGCTGACCTTATAGCCTCAGCGGTATTATCATCAACTGTAATTGCACCACGAATACCTTTTGTAATCATAATTTAAAACCTTATTTTTTTAACCCGTTATACCAGTCTCTAGCTGACATTTCACCTTTACCTTCGGGTTTTATTTTTGTAATCAACAGACAATCTTTCCCACAAGCAACCGTTATTCCATCTTTTGATATTTCAACAAACTCTCCAGGAAGCCCTTTTCCTGATACGACTTTTGATTGCATTACCTTAATTAATTTTCCATTATAAATAAAATGTGCAGACGGAAATTTATAAATTCCTCTCACAAGATTATGAATTTCCCAAGCGGGTTTTTCCCAGTCAATTTGAGTTTCTTCCTTAGAAAGTTTATTAGCCATACACACACCTTCATCACATTGAGGAACAGGCTTTATAGAGTCGTCAGCTAAGCCAATGAGAGTTCTTTCTAAGAGTTGAGGAGACAAATCACTTATAGTATTAAATAAATCTTCGCAATTCATATTATCATCAATAGGAATAACCTCTTTTAAACAAATATCGCCACAATCAAGCCCCAACTCGGTAATCATTGTACAAATACCTGTTTCTTTATCTCCGTTTATGATTGCTCGTTGGATTGGATTAGCACCTCGATATTTAGGTAGAAGTGAAGCATGGAGGTTAATTGTCTCATATTTAGGGATATCTAAAACTTCTTGCGATAAAATCTGTCCAAAAGCAAAAGTTACAAAAAAATCAGGAGATAAAGCCTTTAAAGCTTCAATAACTGCCGGTTCTTTTCTTATGGATTTTGGCTGAAAAACAGGTAAATTATGCTCTAAAGCAAACTTTTTTACAACAGACATAGACAGCTTATGTCCACGACCTGCAGGTTTATCAGGCTGAGTCACAACACCTACAATTTCAATATTTGATGAATTATAAAGATACTCCAGTGATTTTAAAGAAATCGCAGGAGTCCCGAAAAATACAACTCTAATCATTTTCTAATTCTGCCTCTAATTCAGGTTCATCCAAAAGCATATCTTCTTCTATCGGAGGTAAATTATGCTTTTTAAGAATTTCATCAGCCTCAAAGCGATTAACACAATGATCAACAAATAAAATGCCCTCTAAGTGATCAAACTCATGCTGAATAGCTCTTGCTAGAAGTGAACCGTCTTTTGCCTCAAGAATAAAAGTTCGTCCATTTATATCCTGAGCTTTAACAGTAACATTTTTATATCTGCGAACCGGTGTATATGCTTCAGGAAAGCTTAAACATCCTTCATCTTCAACGACTGCACCGGATTTTTTAATAATTTTCGGATTTATGAAAACCATAGGTTTCATAGGATTATCCTTTGTCGATGCATCAATAACATATACTCTTAAATTAACACCGATTTGCGGAGCAGCAAGACCAACACCGTTAAACGTATACATTGTATCGAATAAATCTTGTACTAAATCTGCAACTTTTCTTGAAACTTTATGAACTTCTTTTGATTTTTCTCTTAATGACGGTTCGCCATATTTTAAAATTTTCTTTACTGCCATTCTTACCTCACTATAATAATTATATTATAAACGCTAAAAAGATAAAGGTAAATAGAAAAGAACTAATAGAAAAATGTGTACTTAATTATTCAACATCCAAAAATTTATGCACCTGAGGAATCAGACGCACTTTTTTATACAAACAATAGAATTTTTCAAAAACTTTTAGGCGTCTATCAGCAGAAACGGCGAATTGATTTCCTTTCATTTCAGGCTGAAGAATTATTTCACAATCAGCAGCTTTTGCGATTTCTATTGCGGAAAATATTTCTTCCTCTGTAATATTTTCATTAAAAACAACTTTTGCAAAAATTTCTTTAACGGCACCAATTTCAAAAAATTTTTTATACTTTTCAACATCCATTTTAATACCCGTTGCACTTTCAAGCTTAATATCTGCTGAAATAATGTCAACATCATTAATGACTCTTGCTAAATTATCAGGAAGAGTCCCGTTAGTTTCAAGATAGACTTTATGTCCTGCCGTTTTTAAAAGAGGCAAAAATACTTTTAGAAAATCAACAGATACAAGAGGTTCCCCTCCTGTCAGTGAAATTGTAAAAAGCTCATTATACTTACTTATTTCATCAAATAATCCTTGAGCAGAATACTCCTTAGATTTTAAAACATCAAAATCAGTATCACAATAGTTACAATTAAGATTACAGCCGCAAAAACGAATAAACAATTGCCTAGATCCGACATAAGGACCTTCACCTTGAATTGATATAAAAATTTCTCTTACTTTAGCCATGATATAAATTTTCTCTGATATTACCGCTGGACAACTTTTTCAATTTTTCATAAAGCCTTATCTCATCGTCTGATAAGTCCTTAGGAATTTGAATTTCTACGGTAATTATCATATCACCAAATTTTCCATTTGTCTTTATTCCTTCACCAGTCAACCTAAATTTTTGTCCTGAAAGTGTATTTTTAGGGAGTGTAAGAATTACTCTGCCGCCAAAAGCCGGTATTGAAATTTTACCTCCCAAAACCGCTTCAAACGGAGTAACTGGCAATCTATAAAGAATATCATTTCCATCAATTTTTATATACGGATTTTGCTCAACTTTTACCGTTAAATATAAGTTTCCGCTTACGCCACCGTAAAATCCCGGATTACCTTCGCCTTGAATTCTTAATTTTGCACCGTTTTTTATATTTGCAGGGATTTTTACATTAATTTTTTTATGCTGTGAAAATTCTCCGGTACCGTTACATACAGAACATTTTGCACCGTTAATAAATCTTCTGCCCTCACAATTCGGACACAATTCTTTATGCAAAACATTAACAACTCTTGTAGTTCCATGCACGGAATCTTCAAGCGATACAGATATTTCAGCAAAAATATCTTCGCCATTTTTAGGTTTTCTTTTATTTTTCTTTTCTTTTGCAATTCCATCAAGAATATCATTTATAGCACTTTTGAAATTATTTTTTTGAAAAGCTTCTTTACTATCTTCAAATGTAGGTCTTGAAGCATTCTCTTTTATTTTTTCTTCTTTTGGGTGCTCATAATTTTTCTGTTCCGAAGTCTTTTTATATTCGCTTCTAGCCCCTTCTGATTTCACTTTTTGTTTAGGCGATTTATAAAAACCATTCAGCATATCATACTGTTTGCGTTTTTTTTCATCAGAAAGTACCTCATACGCCTCTAAGACATCCTTAAACTTTTTTTCACTATCAGGAGTCTTATTTACGTCAGGATGATATCTCCTTGCTAACTTTCTATATGCAGACTTAACATCCTGAGAATCGCTATCAGGTGTCAATCCTAAAATTTCATAATAATTTTTTCGAACTCCAATGACCATACTTTTTTATTAATGACATTAATAAAAAAATCAACAGGTAACAGAATTAATTACAAATATCAGTACGATATTTTTTATTTTTAAAATTTATATCAGCAACATTTTCATAAAGCCGACGTTTTGCACCGTTAAGGGTTGCGGCACAATGAGTAACGACAAGGGTTCTGCCTTTGTTTGTTTCATATTCCATATACTGATTTTTTCTGGTTGAAAAATGAGTTACAAAAGTATTCTCATCCAGTGAATTTAACCCTTCAATTATTAATCCATCTTGCCGAGCAGTAAACACAAGGGATACAGACGACAAATCTGAAGATTTCAAATAAAAATAATCGTCGGCAAAAGACCCCACAGCACAAGCTTCAAACAAATCTAAGAAATTTTCATCAAGAGAATTCAATACAGCAAAAGCATCATGATCTTTTAAAAATGGTGTAAACCCTGTGGTAATATAATTATCATCTGAGGTTAATACACATTCAACACCGATAATTCCAAGATAAGGAGTCTCCCGCTTTTCTAAGGCTCGCAATATATTATACACAACATCATTCATAATAGATGCAACAATATTTTCAGACACTTTATAATCTGGCACAAAGGCTCCTACCCCTTCTGTAAAAAGTCCGCCATCTCCATCTTCCAAAAACTTATAATCTGCACACGCACATAATGGCAAAGCCTGATATCCGTCAGTAATTACATATAAAGTAAAGGAATGACCATTGACAAATTCTTCCAATACAGCTTTTTTTTCATCAGATAAAAATAAATCTTCCAAACAACGTTTTGCCATCGAAATATTAGAACATACAGCATGCACTGAATTATCGGAAAATTCATCAGAGCCTACCAAAAGAGGATAAGAAGCATTCTTCAAATAATCAGCTGCAAGCTGAAATTTTTCAAAAATAGCAAATCTTGGAGTAGGAATTCTTAACTTATACATAAGCTTTTTAGCCACAGAACGGCTTACCGCAAATGCAGAAGACACTGCTGTAGGTGCAAAAATTAATTGAGAATTAGCTTGGAATAAATCCGCTATATCTGCTTTTATCGCCGTTTTAGAAGTTGCAATTGTCAAATCAATACCGTTTTCTAACACAAACTCTAACAACTTTGACACATCATCTTCTCTGATATCAATACATTCACAAAATTCAGACATAGCAGAATTACCAGGTGCAACATAGATTTTTTCTATGCTTTCATAACTATCTAGTTTTATAGCGATTGCATGCTCTTTTGCTGAATGTCCGACAATTAAAATCTTCTTACCCATAAAATAATAATAACATAAAATTACGAAGAACTCAGAAAATAAATAAAGTTAAACTAAATTAAAAAGAGGATGTTTGTAAAGATAATTTAAGCTTAAATATAAATGTATAATGACAAAATTCAAATAATCATTAATAAAATAAATGTAGTAAGTGAGGTTTTGTAATGGCAGATTTAGTAAGTATATTACAAAAGGTGTTTGTTCCGACACCAATGCAAACAACGGTTCCGGTAAGAGGCACCTCTACAAACCCATTCGGGAATAACCCTTTTGTAAACTATAACGGAAATAGTTATAACAGTGCTACTTACGCAAAAAACAATCCAGTTCGCGGAGGATATTTTGCAGGCTATTACAACGGAAAACAAAATATTGTAGGCAGAAGATTATTTATTGAAGTGTAAATCTCTGAATTTAATAAATTTTCATTTATCTTAATATATATCTTTGCATAAAATAATTTTATAATAGAATATTATTATCGTTAAATTATTATATGGAGAGATATACATGAAGAAAGCTTTAATTACAGGTATTACAGGTCAAGATGGATCATATTTAGCAGAACTATTATTGGAAAAAGGTTATGAAGTACATGGAATGAAAAGACGTGCTTCTTCATTTAATTCTTCTCGAATAGATCATTTATACCAAGACGTCCATAATAAAAATTCTAAGTTTAAACTGCATTATGGAGATTTAACAGACAGTTCCAATATTATAAGACTTATACAAGAAATTCAGCCTGATGAAATTTACAATTTGGCTGCACAATCGCATGTAAAAGTATCATTTGATTGCCCTGAATATACAGCAAATTCGGATGCTTTAGGTACATTGAGAATTTTAGAAGCTATAAGAATTTTAGGATTAGAAAAGAAAACCAAATTCTATCAGGCATCAACTTCTGAATTATACGGACTTGTCCAAGAAACACCTCAAAAAGAGACAACTCCGTTCTATCCACGCTCACCTTATGCATGTGCAAAATTATATGCATACTGGATTACCGTAAACTATAGAGAAGGATACGGAATTTATGCATCAAACGGTATTCTATTTAACCACGAATCCCCAAGAAGAGGGGAGACTTTTGTTACGAGAAAAATTACAAGAGCTGCAGTTCGTATAAAACTCGGACTAGAAGATAAATTATATCTCGGAAATCTATCATCAAAACGCGACTGGGGTCATGCAAAAGATTATGTAGAAGGTATGTGGAGAATTCTTCAACAAGAAGAAGCTAAAGATTACGTTCTTGCAACTGGCGTCACAACAACTATCAGAGATTTTTGTAAAATGGCTTTTGCAGAATTAGGTATTGAGTTAGAATTCAAAGGTCAGGGAGTGGATGAGGTCGGTATTGACAAAGCTACAGGAAAAGTTCTTATTGAAGTTGACCCTAGATATTTTAGACCGACTGAAGTTGATTTACTACTTGGAGATTCATCAAAAGCCAGAAAAGAATTAGGATGGACACCTAAATACAATTTACAAGCTTTAGTAAAAGAAATGGTTACTGAAGATTTAGCTGAAGCTGAAAAGGAAAAATTCTTACGTAAAGAAGGCTATGAAATATTAATTCCTCAGGAAGTATAAATGAAATCGCTTCTTTTTATCGGGCATGAGTTTCATAGAAAAACTCAGTCGACAAAATTTCTTTTAGACTTACTCGCATCTAAATATTCAGTAGAGACTATATTTGCTGACCCGGATGCGGATAATTTTTTTGAAAACATATCACAAAAAGAATATGATGTTCTAATTCTTTTTCAGATAATGCCCTCACTTGAAAAAATAAAAAATATTGCAAAATTTAAGCATTTTGCATTTTTTCCGATGTATGATCACACAAAGACATTAAATAATTCGCGATGGAATGAATATAAAAATTTCAATATAATTAATTTTTCAAAGACTTTTCATAACATTTGCAAAAATGCAGGATTATCTTCTTTCTACATTCAATACTTTCCAAAGCCGACAGATATATCTGATATTGGAGACGAAAAGTCAATATTCTTTTGGCAACGCAGTGAAAAAATTACGACAAAAACAATAGAAAAAATAATTTCTACAGATAAGATAAATAAACTTTATTTGCACAAAAGTCCTGACCCTAAAAATAAATTTATAGTACCTTCAAAAAAATGGCAAGAAAAAATTATCTACTCATCATGGTTTGATACTAAACAAGAAATGCAGGAGTATCTGCAAAAATCAGCATTGTACTTTGCACCTAGAAAATATGAAGGAATCGGAATGAGTTTTCTTGAAGCAATGGCAGCAGGAAGATGCGTTATTGCACCGGATTATCCTACAATGAACGAATATATAACAAACGGCTCTACAGGATATCTATACAACTTCAAAAAACCTAAAAAAATAGACTTAAATAATATAAGAAAAATTCAAAAAAATACAATTGAATATATAAAACAAGGTTACACTACCTGGGAACAAGAAAAATACAAAATCTTAGATTATATTCAAACCTCTCCAAATATTATTATTGAGAAAATAAATGAACATATTTACATAAAAAATGAAAAAATAAAAATATTAGGCTTTATACCAGCTAAAATAAAACAAACAAACAATTATACCAAATACGAAATATTAAACTTTATTCCGCTAAGGTTTAACCACCCAAATACCCAAAAACCTTAGCATACCACATTTTTTTGATAGTCTAAACTGAAACAGATGTTTTCTAATATTATAAATCCAAAAATTTACTCTATCAATTCCATTTAAATACTTGGATAATTTAATTGCTAACTTGAAGGGTAATGTATGGAAACGATAAATATCTTTGGCTTCATCAAAGGATAATTCACAGAAATTCTTATATAATTCACAATAAATTTGGGCATCTTCATTAATCATAAGTTCACGTTCGCTTGAATAACCACCATATCTAAACGTCACAATATTTTCTTTTAAATGAACAAACTTAGCACCACATAATACAAGACGAATCATCATTTCATAATCAGAAGCAATTTTATATTTTTCATTAAAATACCCGACCTCTTTTAAAAGCTCAGTTCTGGTAAACATGGTCTGATGGCAAAAAGGCGGAGCTGAAAATACAATGCTCAAATTTCCTGCCCAAAGCTTTATTTTTTTATTACTATAATAATATGAAACATCTGCAAAGGAAATATCCGCATTATTAGATTCTAAAAGTTTAACTGAATGCTTAATCGCATCTATAGAAGAAAAATAATCATCAGAATTTAAAAATACTATATACTTACCATTAGCTTTATCAATGCCTCGATTCATAGCTTGATAAATTCCGGAATCAGGCTCTGAATAAACCTTTAACCAACCTTTATCTTCGTACTCTTTTAATACATCAAGTGTCCCATCACTAGATGCTCCATCAATAATAATATGTTCAAAATTAGCATAAGACTGAGAATGTACAGACTCAATACATTCTTTAATGTACTCAGCTCTTCCATTCCTAACTAAATTATAGGTAGTTGTAATAACCGTAACTAATGGCTCAATCATCACAAGACAATCATACTACAAAAATCATTTGTTACAATCGTTTAATTTTTATTTAAAAAAAAGCCTGTTTTAAGTAGAATAACAAAAGATACAGGTGATTAAAATGCAAAAAAACGCAAAAATATTCGTAGCAGGACATAGAGGGCTCGTTGGTAGTGCTATAAGAAAAAACCTGGAAGATAAAGGCTATAGCAATATAATTACGCGTACACACTCAGAACTTGACTTAACAAATAGCCATGCGGTTAAATTATTTTTTGAAGAAGAAAAACCTGAATATGTAATCCTTTCTGCGGCAAAAGTTGGAGGGATAAACGGCAATAACAGATTTCCGGTTGAATTCTTTACCGAAAATATGAAAATTCAACTTAATGTTATTGAAAACTCATTTAAAAATAAAGTTAAAAAATTATTATTCTTAGGTTCAAGCTGTATTTACCCTAAAAATGCTCCACAGCCCATGAAAGAAGAATATCTTTTATCTTCTGAACTTGAAAAAACTAACGAAATGTATGCTTTAGCAAAAATTTCGGGATTAAAATTATGCAATGCATATAACAAAGAATATGGAACTGATTACATTTCAGTAATGCCTTGTAATTTATATGGATTGAATGATAATTATGATAAAGAAAATGCTCATGTACTCCCAATGCTTATCAGAAGATTTCACGAAGCAAAAGAATCAGGACTAAATGAAGTAGCAGTCTGGGGTACAGGGAAGCCTTTAAGGGAATTTATGTATGCAGGAGACCTTGCAGAGGCGGTTGTTTACTTGATGGAAAATAAATCATCAAAAGAAATTGGAGAGTTTATTAATATAGGAACAGGAAAAGAAGTCTCTATTCTTGAATTAGCAAATATGATTAAAGAAATTGTCGGATTTGAAGGAAAAATTATATTTGACAATTCAAAACCGGATGGCACAATGAGAAAATTAATGGATGTGTCAAGAATAAATAATCTCGGTTGGAAAGCTAAAACAACTTTATATGAAGGAATAAAAATTGTATATAAAGACTTTCTTGAAAATAAAAATATAAGACTTTAAGATAACTTACATTAAACATGAAAGACAATCACACATGAAAAAAATATTAATAACAGGTGCTGCAGGTTTTGTAGCAAGCTACTTCATAGAATATTTAAAACAAAAAGACCTCAAGTATAACATCTTGGGACTGGACATTATTGATAAATTTTCAATAGACTATGAAAATTTTCAATATAAAAAAATTAACTTAAGAGATAAAGATCTAATAAAAGAAGTAATCGAAAACTATAGCCCTGATTATATAATTCATCTGGCAGCAATAAGTTCAGTATCAAAAAGCTGGCAATATCCGGTAGAAAGCTTTGTAAATAATACAAATATATTTTTAAATATTATTGAAAGTATAAGAGAACTGGGTTTAACAACAAGAATTCTTTCAATAGGCTCCTCAGAAGAATACGGAAATTATCCATCAGATAAAATGCCACTAAAAGAAGATTACGAATTAAAGCCTTGTAATCCGTATTCAATAGCAAGAGTTAGTCAGGAAATGCTATCAAGATTATATGCTGATGCTTACCATCTAAACATAATAATGACAAGATCTTTTAATCACATAGGGCCGAGACAAAAAGATACATTTGTAATTCCATCTTTTATAAAGCAACTAATTAAAATTAAACATTCAGAGCTTGAAGAAATGCAAGTGGGAAACATAGAAATTGTCAGAGATTTTCTTGATGTAAGAGATGTCGTTGATGCTTATTACAAAATTCTAACAGAAGGAAAAATCGGAGAAACTTATAATGTATGTTCAGGTATAGGTAAATCATTAAAAGATATAATACAAGAGGCTTCTCAATATTTAGGAATCACACCCAAAATTATTATAAATAAAGACCTTATTAGACCTACGGATAACATGATAATTATTGGTGACAATTCAAAATTAAAAAAAGAACTTCAATGGAAGCCTGAACACACACTTGAAAACACTTTAAAAGATATGATTGAGTATCAGGAGCAGATTTATGAAAGAAAAAATTAATATATTATTTGATGCAATTACCTTAGCTGAAAATGATACAAAAACAGGGAACAGAAGCGGAATATGGTTTACTGTTTATAATATATTAAAAGAATTCGCAAATAATAAAAATGTAAATATTTATATTTATTGTTCTAAAAAAAAGTTTTCAGCAAAACTTTCAAAAACTTTAGAAAAATATTTTCCGAATAATAACTTTAATAATTTTTATATTAATACATTGGGACCGTTTGAATTTGAACATTCTAAGTTAACTTGTGAATATAAAGAAACGAAAAATAAAATAACTAAATTAAAATTGTTTTTTATATCGGTTTTAAAAAAAATCTTTGCTAAAAAAACAGATTATAAAAAATTGACAGAAAATATTGATATATATTTTTCACCTGCATACAAAATTCCTGATGAGATTGAAAATATTGAAACAATAAAAAAATTCACTATTTTGTATGATATTATTCCAGTGCTTTATCCTGAATACTTTGCAGACATAGATATTGAAAAATATTGGTTTACTCATATTATGCGTCAACTAAACAAAAACGATTACTATTTTGCAATTTCTGAATATACAAGAAAAGATTTCCTGAAACATTTTCCTCAAATTGATAAAAATAAAATTTATACAACGCTTTTAGCTTGTTCAGAAAGTTTTAAACCTGAACCAGAGAAAACAAAAAAATCTTTAGAAAAATATAACTTACCAACCGATAAAAAATATATATTTAGCCTATGCACCCTAGAACCAAGGAAAAATCTTATAAGAGCCGCAAAATGCTTTATCAAATTTGTAGAAAAAAATAACATAACAGACATGGTCTTTATCCTTGGAGGCGGACACTGGGAAGGTTTCGTGGAAAAAATGGAGCAAGAAATACCGAATTTTTCAAAATATAAAAATCTTATATTAAAAGCAGGTTATATTGATGACGAAGATTTAGCTCCACTATATTCAGGAGCAGAATGGTTTGTTTATACATCAGAATATGAAGGCTTCGGGCTTCCGCCATTAGAAGCAATGAGCTGTGGTTGTCCTGTAATCACATCAAACAGATCCTCTATTCCAGAAGTAGTCGGTGATGCAGGAATTATGATTGATTATGACAGTGAAGAACAACATATTCAAGCTTATGAAAAATATTACTTTGATAAAGATTTAAGAAAACTAAATAAAAAAAAGGGTCTCACTAGAGCAAAAGATTTTACTTGGGAAAAATGTGCAGACAGAATGGTAACTATAATGCAAAATATATCCAACTAGAAGTTTTTTCGCAAAAAAATAATACAAAACTAGTCTTTATATTCTACAAGTTTTATAGAATTAAATAAATATACTGATTTACTTCTTTGAATATTTTTTATTTTTAAAACTGGTATTTTTTTTAATAAATAATAGTCTATAGTACCATACGTTACGAACACTTCAAATAACGTTAATTTACCTATTTTAATTTTGTAAGAACCTTTTATAAAAATATTTTTGATACCTTTATTCATATTGTAAAGAATATCTTCAGGTCTATTAAGAATCTTTATACCAGATTGTTCAATATAAAGAGGAACAGGAGAAACCGGAGAGCAAAATAGTGAAATATCAATTATTCTACCCTCATACAAAGGTAAATCCGAATACTTTTCAGGAATCGCCTTGTTTGAATCAGAATACAGATATAACTCACAGTCATCCTTATTTTTAATAAATTTAATCCAATACTCAACTAAATTTGATTCCAAATCATTCGCATTAAATAATATTTGAATTTTTTTAGGATAAGGTTTCAAATCAAGAATAATCGGATTATTAACAAACCCGCGTAAAAAATGATTTTTTATATCCGCAGCCAAAGATGGATTAACAGATTTAATTATTTTTTTGATAAAACTTGCAGGGACTCTCTCAAAATTATACATAGTCTCTATCAGCTTTGGAGAAAGGTGAAAATAGCTGCATAAAACATTTTTAGCAGAATTTACTTGTTCCTTACAAGACAGACTCCCACCTTTATTTCCGAAATCATCATTAATTCCGCTCGACATACCAATCCATCTAAATGTAGTAAAATTCAAAGGGACATAAACACCTTTTGCACCGCTTAAAATAAGTTTTAGAACGAAATCAAAATCACCGGCACTTTTAAAAGATTCATCAAAATTAACAAGCTCAGTTTTGGTAAACATAGTTTGATGACAAAAAGGCATCCACGCAAAAAATGTTTCCATAGTCGGATATAAATAACCTACAAAATTATTATTCTCGTCGAGATATGAACATGGAGCATACGAAAAATCTGCCTTATTAGCCTCCAATGCTTCTACACTGGCTTCTACAGCCCTACTATCATGCCAAAAATCATCAGAGTTTAAAAACACAACATATTTACCTGAAGCATGTTTAACTCCTTTATTCATAGCATTATAAATACCGCTATCAGGCTCAGAAAAAACTTTCAAATGAGGATAATCTTTAAAAATTTCCAAAGTGCCATCATTCGAAGCACCATCAATAATTATATGTTCAATAAAAGGATATGTCTGATTTTTCACACATTCAATACATTGACGAATGAACTTTTCTCGTTTCGTTTTCACTAAATTATATGTAATTGTTACAACTGTTACTAATACATTATCTTTCATATTCGATTACACCTATTTAGAAATATACTCTATAAAGTTTTTAGATTTCGTTTTGAAATCATATTCATTTAAATAACATCTGTAAGCATTATCACTATACTCTTCATAATTATTTTTTATCTTATCAAGTGCGGAATTCCATTCCCTATAATTTTCTATGTCACTTATAACAACTCCGCAATTATACTCTTCAATTAAATCACTATATCCATCTAGTTTATTTACAATTACAGGCTTACGATACATTAAATAAAAAGATAATTTACCTGAAGCTCTGCCAATCAATCCAAAATTTTTATCAACAAATCTGTACAAAGCTATTCCAATATCAATAGGTTCATAAGCTAGAAATAATTCATTAAAATCATAAGTCAAAGAAGATAAATAAAGATTTTTTGAATTAACATTAATTAGTTTTTTTATATATAACTCATTCTTATCAATAATATGTCTATCATGATAAATTAATATAGCATTATCAAGCCTATTAAAAACATTTGCTAATTCGTAAGAATAAACAGAATCATTAATCATCCCAATTTGAGAACAAATAATTTTATCAGATTTATTAATGCCAAACTGCTCTATCAAATTTGGTTTACTTGAAGCTAAATATGGATATGCAATCGAACTATTTGGAATAAAAAAAGAATTAACTATAAATTTATCAAATAAAAATTTTGTTGTATATACATCCAACAAAGCATCTAATCTGGTTTTATCTTGAATTATAATAGAAGACACAAACAAAAATAATATCTTATTTAAGAAACTAACAGATTTTACTGGAATTTCCAACGATAAATATACTAATTTAAGCCTAAATAAAATTGAAAATAAAGAAACCACTAAAAAAGATGCATCATCAACATTTATAACTAAATCATTTCTTTTAGGAAATCCTATATCTTTAAAAATTCTAAAAACCGAATGAAAATAATGTTTTACTTTATATAAATTTTTCTTGGCATTATTGTAATCGTCGCAATATATTAATGATATTTTCTTATTTTTAAACACATATCTACCATACACAGTGTCCTTTGCAAGAATATATACTTTATCATATTTTTCAGATAAAACTTCAGCCAAGCCAATAATAGTTGGAGCTACAGATACGTAGCCATCAAAGAAAAATAAATATGCACATTTATTATCATTTAGTTTCATAAATATACACTAACCGGAAATTCAACTTAAACTAATTTTAACACAAAATAATAATTTAACTATTTAAATATTCACACATTTTTTTTATCAAAATGTCAGAATCAAAATCTTTAAAAAACAAAGAATATGCATTTCTAGAATAAGCTTCATAATCATTTTTAATTGTTAAAATCGCACTATCCAAATCTTCGATTTTTTTAATTTCTATACCGGCTTTATATTTTTCTAACACTACACCGACATTATTATCGCCAAAAGAAATTACAGGTTTACCGCAGCGTAAAAACTCAAGCAATTGACCGGAGGCTCCATATAAATACTTACAGTTATCCTCTTTTAATTTCATACCTAAAAAGCCAATATCACAATTTTGAACTACCTCATAAACTTTATCAGGCAATACATATTCCTTTAATATTTCAGGTTTTTTATCTAATTGCTCAATACTTTTTTCTAATGTATGAATATGAATACCATGTAAATACAATTTATAATTTGAATCTTTTTGATATTGATCAATCAATTCTTCAGTATACCTTTGACCATCAAAACTTGAACATTGTAAAAGTTTAGGAATCTCCCCCCCTGAAAGTTTAAAATTAGGAGTATGATTTAATTTTTTAATAAAAACTGGTAAATAACAAACATTCTCTTCATTAAACTTTATTTTTAGAGTTCGTTCTAATAATCTTAAACGTTCAAGTGTCTGAATAATAATTTTAGGATTAACACTTAAAAATTTAGCATTTAAATGTAAAATAAAACGAATAAACTTGTAATTATAATAAGTCGAATCATCACCCATAATATCAAAAGACCAAAAAATCAGTCTATCTTTAGGTAAAATAAAGTTCGCACAAACATATGTAAAATGATCAATGATTATTATTTTATCAAATTTATTCTTCAAATAAAGTATCTTTAATTTCAATAAATTTTTTAAAACTCTTTTCCAAAGCTTAAATGCAATTTTAAATTTTAAATCATTTGCAAAAGAATAACCTCTTTCAAAAAAGTTAAAATACTGAACATCGCAATAGATACTTTTCAACTTTTCCAAAACGACCCTCAAATGAGGATACATCGTCTCATCATCTTTCCAAGCTGAAACAACAAGTATCTTCATTATATAGCCTCACAAATGTAACAGACACCCCAAGTATTCTCACTTGGAACATTACCAGTCAGCCATTCTTCTGAATGGAGAATTTTAAAGCCATTTTCAGATGCATATTTTTCAATATCATTATAAGAAAAATAACGCATTGAATGAACTTCCTTAATTATTTCAGATTTCCCGGAAAGTTTGTCAAAAACTTCAATAGTATAATTTACTTCTACAATATCTTTTTCAATATGATGTGCAGGAGTACAGTGCCTAATCACCTTTACTTCGTCATTTTCTAATACTTTTACCCTTTTTTCGGGTTTTTGAGCAAGCACAGCATCTTTATTCCACACATCAAAAATAAACTTACCACCTTTATTCAAATGCAAACGGGCAGTTTGAAAATAAGAATTTATATCATTGTCACTAGTCTGGTAGCTTGCAACATGAAATAAAGAAATTACAGCATCAAAAACTTTATTAGCACGAAATGTACGAACATCTCCAATTGTACAATCAATTCCCAGTGACTTAGCTTGTGCCAACATTGTGCCACTTAAATCAATACCAAACATTTGATAACCTGTTTGAGTTAAAAGCTTTGCATGTTTACCGGTACCACAACCCATCTCAAAGACTGAACCTACTTTTCCCAATAATTTTGCAATATATTCAGCCTCAGCTTTATAATCTTTATCTTTATATAACAAGTTATAATACTTTGAATATGAATCAAATACCTCAGACATTAAAACAAACTCCTTACTGCATCAGCAACTTTATACATTTCGTCTTTTTTCAACCCTAATCCTGAAGGAATATAGAAACCTCTTTCATACAAATTTTTAGAAACAGGCCGCTTAATATTATCAGAAATTCCTAACTTTTTAAACACTGGCTGTTCATTTAGCGGATAGAAAAACGGACGGCACCCGATACCTTTATCAGCGAGCTTTTGCATAGCTTCTTTTGCATTGAACTTAACATCAGGATTAAGAACAATCCCAAATACCCAATAATTATTTTGAGCATAATCAGTCTTATGCACAGGTAATTGAGCAGGAATACCTTTCAATAAATCTTGATATAGCTCACCCATTTTAAGCTTTTGGTGAATAAACCTATCAAGCTTTTCAAATTGAGCATACGCAACAGCAGCCTGAAGATTAGACATTCTAAAGTTCCAGCCTAAATCGTAATGGATAAATCTATCTTTTGAAAAACACAAATTTTTAAAATAATTAACTTTTTCAATTAACTTATCAGAAGAGGTCATCACCATTCCTCCTTCACCACAAGCAATATGCTTATTTGCATAAAAAGAAAAAGTTGAAATATCGCTCATACCGCCGCATTTTTTATTACGAAAAGACTGTCCATGAGCTTGAGCAGCATCTTCTATAATTTTTAAATTATATTTTTTTGCTAATTCAAAAACTTTATCCATATCAGTAGGTAATCCATAAATATGAACAACCATAATTGCACGAGTTTTTGGTGTAATACTTTCTTCAATCTTGGAAGTATCCATATTCCAAGTATCAGGTTTTGCATCAACAAAAACGGGCCTTAATTTATTATAGATAACACTTTGAGCAGTAGAAATAATAGTAAAATCAGGAACAATTATCTCATCACCATCCTGCCAATTATAAACATCTTTCATAGCTCTAATTGCGACATCAATAGCAACAGATCCATTTGCCACACAACTTCCATACTTTTGCCCTACATACGAAGAAAATTCAGACTCTAATTTCTTTATAAATGGACCTTCAGAAGATATCCAACATGTATCAATACATTCATTAAGATATTTTTTCTCATTACCATCCAATAATGGAGTATTTACCGGTATAAAATCTTTCATAAAAATCCCCTCTAAAACCTTACCTTATCAGCATCACCTAAATACGGACCTTGTTTTACTTCAATCATTTCTACATCATCCAAGCATTTAAACCCATGACCGCCAAAGGCAAGTAATATAATATCACCGGAACCTAACTTACGACTTTCTATATAATTTTTATTATCATCATAAAAGTCGACTTGTAATGTCCCTTTTCTTATAACTAAAACTTCTTTAGTATAATGTACTTCTCGAGTCACAACATTGTGCAAATGAGGCTGAATTACTTTACCCTTAGGATGCTTCATAAAAGCTAACTGCTGAGAAAAATCATCAGGAGTAAAAAACTCAACTCCATCTTTAGAATAATTACTACGAATTATTATTGCATATATTTGGTTGTTATGTATAACTCTTTCAACTAACATCTTTAATTTCTCACTAAATAATTCAAAATTTCTTTAGCTTCTCGCATATGCTTATCAATACTATAATTTTCTTCAATATATTTTTTCATATTTTTAGCCATAGATTTTGCATCTATGGGATTTTGAAGAACTTTTACAATAGCATCAGCAAAATCATTTGCATCATCAGCAATCAGAATATTTTCATTATTTTTTACTGGAATACCTTCAGCACCTAATGTTGTAGAAACAATTGGGACAGAACAAGCACCAGCCTCTAAAATTTTGAAACGGGTACCGGATTCAAATTTAAGAGCAACGATTGAAACACTTGCATTGCATAAATAAGGCAATACTGACTCCAAACGTCCGGTAATAGTAATATTTTCATCTTTTATATCTTTTAGCACATTATCAGAATTATTACCAATTAAATACAAATGAACATGTGGGATTTTTACCTTTACAAGAGGTAATACATCACTTATAACCCATCTTGCTGCTAACTCCATTGGACAACCCGGCCAATAAGAACCTGCAAAATATATACAAGGTTTTTTATACCCATCAGGCTCAGGAAAATTTTCTGAATAAGAATCGACATCTATTACATTTGAAAATATTTTAATTCTATCTTTATCGTTACTAATTAAACTGCGGTAATAATCCGCATCAACTTCAGAAACTGCCGTCGTTACATCGCAGAAATTTGTCCAAGCCTTTTCCTCTCGCTCTTTAACGTGTCCTTCTCGCTCAATTTGTTTATACTTTTTCCGATCTTTAGTAAAAGGTAATTCTCTCAATACAAAACGAGACCATACAGAATCCGTGTCACATACAAGTTTTAAATCTGGGGCTTTTTTATGAATTAATTTCATTAAATGATATGAAATATTTCCATAACCAAACCATATAATATTAATATTATTCTTGCGAGCATAATCAATTATAAAATTAGCATCATCAATAATTCCACGGTAAACTTTTGAGCCTCTGAATAAATTTATAAATTTTTGCAGCAAATTTCTCTTTTTTTTACAAGTAGAAGGAGAATAAACTAAATCTTTACAAAATTCTCGATAATAAGTCTCAGCACTATCACCACCTAAATCTACTTTCGCTCTACGCACTACTAAATATAATTCTGCAACACGACTAAGAGCTTTTATAGAATTTTCAACTCTTAAAAATGGCCCCGAAACAGCAGGGTGCATAATTTCCGGAGTGGTATATAAAACTTTAACCATCAATCTCTCCTTTTTCGACAATGATAACACAAAAAAAAGAGCATCGCTAATATTTATATAAGTTTACAAATAAATATATTAAATAAATAAATTTTATGTTAGTATAAGGGCATGTTAAAGTTTTTTCGTAAAAAAGAAGCACCGCATATTCGAAATATAATTCATAATGCTTATAAGCAAGGTTATACAGTAGAGACAAACTACAAAAACATTATTGTTTTTAAAAATAAAAATAATAATTTAAAAGTTAAAGTATTTAAATCTGCACCTTGGATTTTTAATGAAATATTCATTGAACATTCCTACAAACTTGATATAAGTCCAGAAAAATATAATAATAGCATAATTGTTTTTGATATTGGTGCAAATAGAGGTTACGCAAGTTTGAATTTTGCAACGCAAACTTGGTGTAAAAAAGTATTTTCATTTGAACCGGATATTTCTAATTTCATTGATATCAATGAAAATTTAAAATTAAACCCGGCTTTACAAAATAAAATACAATGTTTTAATATTGGACTATCAAATAACACCAAAATTGAAACATTTTACACTTTCGAAAATCGAGATGATCTTTCTACAACTTCAAAAGAATTCATCGATTTTATAACCGCTGATCAAAAAGATAAAATAGTAACAACACAAATTGCACTATGCAACACTAGTGAAATATTAAAATCAATAGTCTCTGATAATATTTCATGTAAAATAATCCTAAAAGTTGACACCGAAGGCTCTGAATATGAAATATTTAAAAACTTGTTTAACAATTATCCCGAAATATTTGAAAATATAATATATGTTTGTGGAGAAACACACAAAACAATAGAATACAATCACCTTGAAGGCTTTCAATACATACTGAAAAATTTACCTCAATTTGAAATCGTAAAACAAGATATTAATAATGAAGAATGTGTAGATAATTTTATTTTAAGAAATAAAAACTTATAAAGTTATAGGCGGCCATCTATTATCCCCGAAAATTTCTTTGCCATTGATGATTGAATCACAAATATAATCTAAAGCTTCGTTATTACCTGGCATAATTGCATCAATCGAATCAAATAAAAGATGAGGCTGAATAAGAACTTCAGCTCCTTCAAAAAGCTTAAAATCAATTTGTGCAAATAATCTGAATAATAAATAGTATTTTCTTGCTTCCAACATAATTTCTTGTTTTTGCATCCCGATATTATCGTCTAACATTTTCATAACAAGGTCATAACACTCATTAACAGTTTTCGGTACATTTGAAAAACTTGTTACTGTATATGCAGAAGCATCAGCAGAAACTGAAGGTAATCCATATAACCCTGCATCAACGCATGTAGATGAGGTATAAGCTATAATACCTTTTATATATGGGAACAATGAATAAACCGAAATATCCGCATCATTATCAATAAATATAACATTTTCCGGTAATTTAATATTATGATTATCCAAAAATGTCCTTAAAAATATATTAGAAATATCAGTGCCACACTTTATATAAATTCTTTCAGCAGGATGGGCTTTTAAAACCAGATTATACTTTGGATGCTTCCCGAACCATTCAATAATATCAATAATCATTTCTTCAATATTATCGTAAGCAGAAGTCTTTCTTAAAACCGCACCATCAACCAATATATTGGCAGGAAATAATAATGTTGGAGCTTTTGATATTTTATTTATAACGGCATTAAGTTTATCATTTTTTACACCGGCATCTGGAATTAAATTATGTACAGAACATTTGCCGGAACTTCTTTCTTTAAGAATATCTTCTAAAACATGCTTGTATTTATCATATTCAGAGGATTTCTTGAAGGAATTCCAAGCTTTTGAAAAATCATTTATAAAATATGTATTATCACTCCATAAAACTGAGTTTTTTCTTTCACACAAAAATGGAGAAAAATATCTTTTACCCATTCGCTTAATTAATAAACAAGGAATCTTCCATTGATAATACAAAGGGAAACCAGAAACATAAGAATCTGCTTGTAAAGTTTCCAATAAACGTTTAGAAGCAATTGTAACTAAAATACAATTTTTTACATGAATTTTATATTGAGCTATAAGTTTTTCATCACTATTCATAGCAGGAATATTATTCATATTAACTGTAGCATAATAAGCATATTCACCTATTGGAAAATCCTCATAATAAATATTTTCCCAATTCTCAACAGAAACATTTTTTGCAAAAGTTTCAACAAAACTATAATCTTCTTGATTTAAAAAAGCCCCTAATTCAATGGTTTTTACTTGGAGTAGCTTATTCAATAAGATACCTTCATCCGAGTACAAATTATACTGCAAATTATACCTATTCTCATTATATACACCACCAAAGATAACATCTTCTTTATCATAAAAATAAGCTTGTCTAATAACATAAACTTCCGCACCTCTTAATTGCAATGACAAGATAGTAATTGCATCAACAAGTGCCATAAATTTTGAGTGATGATAGCTGAGAAAATAAAGTATTTTTTTTCTTTTAGAAGGAGGAACTGCTTCAAGATGTTCTCTTGCAAGCTTACCTAATTTAGACAAGATTTTATCGGTATTTTCGTCAAAAACCACATATGAAATTTTATCTTGTTTTTTATCTTTTTTTAAAGATTTAAAAATTTTTTTTAAATTCATTCCCTATCCTACTTCTAGCCAACTAAAGCTTCAGCCAGCTTAAAGTCGTACTCATCATCTATATCAATACTGTATTCTTTGTCCATTATATATGCAAAACTCTTATCGTCAAACATATTAAAATCTTTATTAATCATAGAAGCTTTAAAGACATATACGGCACCATTAAGCATATACATCTGAGGTAAATCCTGACGTCGTTTATTCAAATACTCTTTTTTTATAAAACCATTCATACTTAAAGACTCATCTAAAGAATTTACCCAAGCTATAGAATGCGGGAATTTTGAAACACTTACAACACTATCAGCATTTTTCTCCAAAAATAAATCGACAGCTTCTTTAATATGGAATGGTTGTCTTAATGGTGATGTTGGCTGTAGCATTACTACTATATCATAAGTCTCTTGCAAATTATTTAACACTTCTTCTAATACCGAAATAGAATTAGCACTATCAGAAGCAGTTTCCTGAGATCTGAAAAACGGAACAGAAGCTCCATACTGCATAGCAATATCAGCATACTTAGAACTATCGGTAGATACAACAATATCATCAAATATTCCTGTCGCCTTTGCACATTCAATCGTATATGATATTAACGGCTTTCCTGCAAGCGTTTTAATATTCTTATCTTTAACTCCTTTACTTCCACTTCTCGCAGGTATAATGCCAATGATTTTTTTAGTTTTATACAATTTACTTTTCCTTTACATTTAAATAATTTTTTCTTCCGGAAACAATATTTTTATTTGATGAATAAACTAAAGCATCAGTTCTATTAGTACACTGGTCACAATTAGCACATATCAAATCAGTATTTTTACCCGCGACAAAGGCTTTTAACTCATTCTGAATTGATTTTACTTTATCCGAACTGGATAATTTATCTAATTCTGCATCTAAGATATTACCAATAACCAAATCGTGATTAATATCCCAACAACAAATACTAATATCACCATTAACTTTAACTGTATATTCGTCAGAAAAAGGTCTAAAACACAAGATTTTGTTTTTTTCTGCCAAGTTAACACTTGTATCATATAAACCAGCCCAATTATGAGGCTTCCATATTTGGATTTCATCTGCTTTTGGTTCCCAGTATGCTTTCCAGTCTTCCATTTCCTCTTTATTTTCATTCAGAATAACATAATTCATACTAATATAAGGATGTTTATCCATATTCAAAATAGCATTTATATTTTTCATAACATTATCGTATGAAACAAAACCCCTATGAATTTTTTCATAAGTATTTTTAGTTATTCCATACATTGATATTCTTAAAACATCTACATATTTAAGTAACTCTAAACGATTTGTTAAACAGTTACAGGTACTACTTGCTTGAATTTGAATAGACGGATAAGTATTTTTTATATAAGACAAACATTTTTCAATATACTTAGACATAAAAGGATCTCCATAACCGCCTAATGATATAATCGAATATCCCGCATTATATGCTTTATCAACCGCAATCTTGAAGAGCTCAAAATCCATATTAGCAAACTTATACTTATACTGTGCTCTTGGACAAATAACACAACTAGCATCACACAATGTTGACACTTCAATCGTTATGGACTTAATTTTTTGCATTATATACACTCTCCGATTTTATTTATTAACTCTATATTAACTATTTTATTTGTAGGGAAATTCATACCTTTTTTAGAAATTTCTTTAGCAACTTTTGAACTAAAAACATAATCTTTATATATCGGCATATCACTTAAAGGATAGAAAAACGGTCTTACTTCTATTTTATTATCCGTGAAATTTTGCATCAATTTCTCTTTATCACCATCATATAAAATTGAAATCATCCAGGTAATTTTCTTTCTACCAGGAATATCTGACAACTGAAAATGAATATTATCAAATTTTTCAAGCTGTTTTTTATACAAATTTTCTAAATTTTCTTTTTCTTTAAGAATCAAATCAATTCTTTCTAATTGTGCCAGTCCAATAGCAGCCTGAAGATTTGTCATTCTATAATTAAACCCTACACAATCATGCCAGTAACGTTTAGTCTTACTCATACCGTGATCACGCAAAGTTCTCATTTTATCCGCCAATTCTTGATTAGCGGTTATGCACATTCCGCCTTCACCTGTTGTGATAACCTTATTGGCGAAAAATGAAAAACAACCGACATCTCCAAAAGTACCGACTTTTTGTCCTTCAAATTCCGCACCATGAGCCTCTGCACAATCCTCAATTACTAAAAGATTATGTTTCTTGGCTATATCCATAATTGATTTCATATCGCAAGGCTGTCCGTATAAATGCACAGGAATAACCGCTTTTGTTTTCGGTGTAATAGCTTTTTCAATTTCTTTAGGATCTATACACCAGCTGTCCTGTTCAATATCTACAATAACAGGAGTCGCTCCAGCATGTAACACTGCATTAACCGTAGCTGCAAAAGTTAAATCAGGAACTATAACCTCATCTCCTTCTCCAATCCCTAAAGCTACAAGTGCTAAATGTAACGCCACAGTACCATTAGATACGGCAACACCGAAGTTCTTTTTCATCCCAGCAAAACAATACTTGCTGAATTCTTCTTCAAAACGTAATATATAATCGCCTTTACTTGATATCCAAGTAGACAGAAAAGCATCCATTAAATAATTAAATTCATTACCGCCGAGATTAGGTATTGCAATCGGAATGTGGGTGTCCATTTTATATTCGAAATAATCCACAGGAATAAAGTCATCATTCACAATTGGGATAATCGTAATCATTCCTTTTATCTTTGCTAAGATATCAGCTTTTGACTCTTTATCAGTAGCATAGACAAAATTTCTATTCATTACGTCTTTAATTTTAGTTTTGATATTTTCGGATTTTATAAGCTGAATTCTTATATCACCATCACTCAAGACGCCAGTCAAAACTCCTTGATCATTAACACAAAAAACTATTTTTTTTGCATTTAAAGACATTTGTTTCCATGCATCTATAATATTTTTATTCTCATTAACCAATAATGACTCTAACATGACTTATTTAACTCTCTATAAAATTTACTTAAACTATCAATATCAGCATAGATCTCTAATGTAACCAGTTTATTACAGAGAAGTGCTTCTTTCAAGCATTTATAAATAAATGTATCAAGCTTGGGCAGTAAATTCTGATCCACAAACCCATCGTTATCACTTATATGGATATAATCTGAGACTTCCATAAATTTAGCCGTTTCATTGACTAAATTTAAGTTAAGCGAATTAGCCGTAACTTTGAAATGAGCCAAATCAAATAGCAAATTAAAATCAAAAAAATCCCGCATCACTTTATATTCATCAAAAGTCGTCAACATAAACGGATTTGTACCATATTCTTTATAGTTTCTGTATGACAAAACATTATTTTCAACATACAACTTAAGACTGTTTTGACAATAATTTTCTATAATTTTATACCCTTCAATAAACCTCTTAACAGCAAGTTTCTGATTAAACAAATCCCTCTTATTAAAAACCTTACCTATTTCATTCACCGATGGATTAACAAAAAAACCGGCATGCAAGCCGTAAATAGGAGAACCTAATGCTACTGCCATGTTTATAGACTTTTTCATAAAATCAACACTTTTCATCCAAATTCTATCATCCAAAGATGCAAGATTTAGAATAAAAGGTTCCTCAGGCGGCGGAAAATAATTATGCACAAGATAATTTAAATTATATTCCTTCTTTAGTAATAATAAATCAGACAAAATATCAGAATAATAATCAGTTCCTCCCGAAAGCTCAATATTACAAATTCCAGAATCAGCAAGAGCTTTTACACAATCAGATATTTTAGAATACTTTAAACAGGAGCTTGAAACATAAATCATAATTCTATAAAATCATCCTTTACATAGTCCTTTTTCGCAACTTGCCCTACAACACTCTCCCACAACATAGGAGATAATCCTGTAGATGGCCTTTTGGTGGTAAGGTTTAACTCAGAATATTTCTCGCCAGCTTTAATTGGACACTTAGCCACTATACTTTTTCTGGCAACTTCTTTATTTTTAATTTCAGACTTTGATGAAACTTTTTCTGACGAACCTAATAAAAGTTCAGTATTTCTAATTAATTTAACAAGCTTAATCAACTCATCAGGTTCAAGACTTGCTTTATGATCCGGTCCAATCATCGACTTATCAAGAGTGAAATGTTTTTCATAAGCACAAGCACCTAAAGCGACAGATGCGACTGCAGTTTCAAAACCACATGTATGGTCAGAATATCCGACAGGTAATTTAAATTCATCTTTAAGAGTCTGCATTGCTCGCAAATTCACATCTTCCAAGGGCGTAGGATATTCACTGTTACAATGCATTAAAGTAATATCTTTGGTCCCAAACTTTCTCAAAACACTTATTGCAGCTGCAACTTCTTGAATATTGGAATTTCCTGTAGATAGAATAACAGGTTTACAAGTCTTTCCTATTGCTCGCAAAACAGGATAATTTGTAACCTCTCCTGATGGAATTTTAAACATATCCATGCCAAGTTTATCTAAAAATTCGACACTTTCTACATCAAACGGTGTTGACAAAAATTTTATTCCTTTACTCTTGGAATAGTTAATCAATTCCTCATGGAATTCATAAGGCAGTTCTAATTTACGAAGCATATCAAGTTGAGATTCGGAGTTTCCTGTTGTGATTTCTTGATATGGTGCTTTTTTAGAAGTTGATACTGCGAGATTATCGGCTTTAAAAGTCTGAAATTTCACTATATCACAACCTGCAATAACCGCAGTATCAATAAGTTTTTTTGCAATATCAATTGAACCGTTATGATTTACACCGGCCTCAGCTATAACTAATAAATGCTTCATTTAACTAAACTCCCTGCCTTTATAAAACTGCTTTCCTTAACAACAATACCATCAACAACAACAGCATTACTTCCTATAAAAGAACCTTCTTTTATTATCGAACTGCCATTTACAATTGCACCTGTTGACAAATGACAATGATTTTCAACTATAGCATTATGTTCAACTAAGGCTTTTGTATTTATAATACAATTCTCACCTACACTTGCTCCAGCATTTATTATTGCATTATGCATAATAATCGAGCCATGTCCAATAGTAGAATACTTGGAAACGTAAGCTAATGGAGAAATAATTGTTGCAATATTAGCACCTGATTTTTTTAAATTACTATATATTAATTGTCTTTTTAAAGGGCTTTTTATCTGTCCTATTGTAATTAAGAAATAAACCTCAGGAGAAATATACTTTTCTATATTTTTATCTTCATCAATAACCTCATACCCTAAAACTTTATGCCCTATATTTTGAGGTAAATCAATCAATCCAAATATCTGAAATTTATTTTCTTTTTCAATAACATCAATACAAGATTGCGAATGTCCTCCTGCACCAATTAAAATAAGCTTATTCATATATACTCCTACAAAAATATGCCGCGTCTCGGAATCGAACCAAGGACACAGGGATTTTCAGTCCCTTGCTCTACCAACTGAGCTAACGCGGCATAATTACTCTCTTTTTCATTTTCAATATGACTCAACAGCCACTTTTTAATTATATTTGCTGATTTCTACAAGTCAAGTATCAGTTTTTATCCTTATACCATAAATTTGCAAAAACTAAACTTCAGCACTAATATATAGCAAAAACACTTATTTACCGTGTTATATAGTAACAACTATGGAAATAGAACAATCAATAAAACTCAAAACCAATAGTTTACAGGCTCTAACACAAGAGTCTAAAATCAGATAAATATAAAAAATAAAAATAAAAAAGGAGAAAACTAATAACGTCATCTTCTCCTTTTATATTTTTATAAATTACATAATAAACTACTGAGGACCCAGATACAAGGTTACATTTCTACCTTCTAACATAGGTTTCTTCTCAACAACTATAGGATCATTCTTCAGATCTTCTATAAATCTGTTTGCCAAGTCAAAAGCAAGATTTGAATGCTGCATTTCACGTCCACGCATCATTATAACAACTTTTACCTTATTACCTTGTGCTATGAATTTCTGTATATTCTTAATTCTTACCAAATAATCATGGGTATCAATTTTATAACGTATCTTGACTTCTTTTACATCCACAGTATGCTGTTTTTTCTTTGCTTCTTTTGCTTTCTTTTCCAGTTCGTATTTATATTTGCCGTAATTTAAGATTTTTGCGACAGGCGGTTCTTGATTTGCACTTATCACCACCAAATCTAAATCAGCATCATAAGCCATTTTTAAAGCTTTATTAGTTTCCACAATTCCGCGATTTTCGCCATTTTCATCTATTAATCGCACTTCTTTTGAACGAATACGCTCGTTCATAATTACCTTGTCTTTGTCCTTTTGTCTAGTATCGTTAGCTATTTTCGTATCTCCTTTTGTTTAATGACAGGAATATATTACCACAACCAAGCAAAATTAACCACTTCAAGATATATATTTTTTTGTAACAAAATATTAACTTAAGTAACAAATAGCTTTAAAGCAGACGGCTAAAGGGATTAACACCTTTTTTAAGAAAAGCATGATTAAAGTTTTAGGATATATTTCCGATATACATTTTGTAAGACGGAAAAAATAAACAGGAGTATGATTTATGATTACAAAAACCCCAGAATGCGAAGTTGAGAGCAAAATTAGCATGCAAGAGTTATCTGCAATTTCAATGGAAATCCCAATCCAAAACATGTTTGATGAATTTATCGTCTTTATTTCAAAATCGGACTTTGAATAGTTAAAGTTAGACAAATTAAAAAAAGAGCCTAAATTAAGGCTCTTTTTTTTTAATTAACCATATTACGAACACGCTGCCTTAGCTTTTTATCCGGAATCAGATTTGAAACAACCCTGAAAACTTTTCTTTTAGCAAGTTTAAAACAAGAATTAATGACTTCAGAACGATTATAAGAAGGGTATACACCAATAAAGTGCGGATGACGAATCGGAAACTCAATAGAATGAGCTTTGGTGGATTCTTTTATACAAGGAGAGTGGGCAGCTTCTTTGCTATACAAACCTATATTTTCAATCATCCCTACACTTGGAAATATACACAATGCATTCTGACAATATATATTATAAGCCCATATCCAGTCCCAAGTAGTTTGATCCTTAGATGCATGCAAAGCAAAGTTATGATTTAGATTAACTCTATCAAAAACATTTACAACATACCTTTCAATAGCTTTCTCTTCTTCAAATAACTCAAAATCAGACATATTAATATCAAAATACTTCCAAGCTCTTTGCCAAGAAGCCCATCCCCAGCATCCGAAAAGCTTTGTAAAATCATAACTGTACTTGGTTTTTGGATTATATCCGCCATATCCCGTTATAGACATAATACGTGTATCATCTTTGTACTTAGTCAATAATTCTTCACAATAAGGGAAAAACGATAAATCCGGATAGCAATCATCTTCCAAAATTATACCCATCTCCTCATTTTCAAAAAACCAGGTTACAGCCTCAGCTATAGCAACTTTACAGCCAAGATTTTTATCTCTTTTTAAATATTTTACTTCACAATTCCAATCTACATTTATAATATCAAGTGTCTTTTCAATAAGTTCTTTATCTTTATCATTTCGAGGACCGTCAATTGCTACATACAACCGCTTTGGTCTGGCTTTACGAATTTGAGAAAACACCTTACCTGCTAAATCCGGTCTTATCCATACAAGAAATAATACAGGAATATTACCGGAATACAACGAAGAAATATCCTCTAAATTATGCGTAGAAGTTTTATCTTGCATTTTAGCAACTCCAAACATTTAATACTGTGATATTATAACATAAATAGAAGACTTGAAATTTAAATTTTTCAGGTTATAATTAAAATACAAATGCACACAAGACTGGGAAAGGTGGTGAAATATAAATGGCAGAAGTTAAAGTTGGCGAAAACGAATCTATTGAAAGTGCTTTAAGACGCTTCAAAAAGAAAATTCAAAAAGCCGGTATCCTTTCCGAAGTTAAAAAACGTGAAAGATACGAAAAACCAAGCGTAAAAAGAAAACGTAAATCTGAAGCTGCTCGTAAAAGAAAAGTATAGGATTTAATAAATTAAAAAAAAGACCGGATGTTTAATCCGGTCTTTTTAGTAGTATACGAACGAAGTTAAATCATTTAAAACTATTTTGTTTCTATAAAATTAGTGTTCGGAATATATTCACTTCTGCCTTGAATATCAATTTTATTAATAATTGTAGCACGTTTTTTACGGAAAAGCATATCAACAAAGGCTTCCAGTCTTGTAATAAATCCTGCTTCTCCTGTTTGTTCATCAATTGTTAAATGTAAAACAGGCTTTGAGAACTGCTTTGCTCTGCGAGTAATTCGTTCAACCATAAGTGAATCTGGCCCACACCCAAAAGCATTTAGAGCAATTATTCCATCAATTTTATTATCTTTCAAATAATGTCCTGCAGTCCCTGTCATTTCAAATTCGTTTGCCCAGTACAACTTTTCTCCAAGGGCATTAATACCTTCAATCATTTGTTCAGTAGACAACTGAAGCGAGGTATGAACTTTAACATCCATGCTTTCCAGTTTATCAATAATTTTCATAGAAGCTCTGTCATCATAAATATTATATCCATGAGCAACAAGAGCGACAGAAATAGGATATTCTTTGGTATTATTTTCAATAAAGACTTTACCTTGAAGTGCATAGTTCATAGCTTTTTTATAACTCATACCGGATTTAGACATGATATGGAAATTATTATAAGTCCTCCAGCCCGCTTTTGATGCCTCTTTTATAAGTTTTTCATCCGTAATACCAAAAGGTGCGACTGCTTCTTTTAAAAACTCATACAAACCTTGATTTTTTTCGGATTTATCAAGAGTAGCTTCAACAAGAGTAAAATCTCTTTTTACGACATTTCTTATCAAATCAGGCAGCCCTCTTATTTTTGAACAATTATAAATCTTATAATCCACAGATTGGATAGAAGGAACAAAAATTTTATCAATTCCTTTATCTAAAAGATTAAGAACATGCCCGACATAGATTTTTATAGGCAGACAAGTCTCAGTAACAACAAGTGCAGAACCGTTAGATAAGGTCTGTTTAGTCGTCACATCAGACAAAACAATTTTAATACCGAGGGCAGTAAAAAAGCCGTAATAAAATGGATAATTATGGTAAAAAGACATTGCTCTCGGAATACCTATTACTTTGTCATTAGATTGTGTCATTTTAGAGAATCTCCCCAATTTATTTTTACTACTATTATAATACTTCAAAGTTAAATTTTTTGGAAGCAAAAGAAATAAAACTTAATAAAAATAACCCAATTTGCAAACACCGTGCCAAATGGTATAATAGATACGTTATTAATATGAAAGGAGCAAAACAATGAAAACACTTGGTATGACTAAATCTTACACTGGGGGGGGGGGGCAACTCAAAATATAAAAAGCCACTAGAGAACATTTTCACAAATAAATGCATTTTATTTAAAAAACTAATTAAATCTTTTTTCATTAATACTCATACCTGCATCTTAAAATCATCAAATGCATTTACGCTTGCCGAAGTACTTATTACACTTGGTATAATAGGTGTTGTAGCTGCCATGACGCTACCTGCATTAGTTCAAAACTATCAAAAAATGGTATTAAAAAACCAGTTCAAAAAAGCGTACGCAACTTTTTACAACGGGATAAAAGCTGCACAAGGTAATCTTGGATATCCTGTAGGATGTTTTTATTGGTCTGGCGGGCAAATCTGTAAAGAAGTATGCATAAACAGAGATCCCACATATAACAGCTGCACTGCTTGGGAATGTGAAGACGGCTCCCCACTTCCTGCAAATCAAAACGGATTAAGAACTGATTGTGCTGCATTTGAAGAAGAATTATTTACAAAGGTACTAAAAGTAGTAAAATTCTGTGAAAAAAATGCATTAAGCAAGGGTTGTATAACTGAAAAATATAAAGGAACCGATAAAGTTCAAGAACAACAAAATCCTGATTCAGAATATCCGCCAAATCCTGCAAGCAACTTTAGTGATACTAATATTAAAAATAAGCAATCAAGCTGGGTCTTAGCAGATGGAACTGTTATTATTAAATATGGGACATACAAATCTCAATCTTTTCCGATATTTGCAGTAGATATTAACGGACATAAAGGGCCTAATAAATGGGGATATGATCTTTTTGGATTTCAAATTATGGGTGACAGCATAAACGGAGTCACAAAACTAAACGGATATAACACTGTTGTTGAAACAGGAGGAACATCATCTTCTAAAATGATTCAAGAAATGTTTAAATAAAATTTTTATGATATTTTAAAAATATGGAATTGAAAAAGAAAAAAGCAATAGTAGCAATGAGCGGAGGCGTAGACAGTTCTGTCGCCGCTCTTTTGCTTCTTAAAAAAGGTTATGAAGTAGAAGGTATTACTGGCAGAATGATAAATTCCCCATCGGCTGATATCGTATGCGAAAATGCTCAAAAAGTTGCGAATAAACTCGGAATTAAGCTTCATATTTTAGATTTAAGCTCAAAATTTAAAAAACTCGTTATAGATTATTTTGAAAACTCATACGCCAATGGTGAGACTCCAAATCCCTGCATTGTATGCAACGAAAATTTTAAATGGGGCGAAATTTTTAACTATGCCATCAATAATTGTCAAGCTGATATATTTGCAACAGGTCACTATGCAAATATAAGGAATATTAACGGGATTTATAAACTTTATCCTGCAAAAGATGAGCATAAAGATCAATTATATTTTCTCTACAGATTAGGTCAAAATGAACTTTCCAAAACAGTTTTTCCTCTGCACGAATATAATAAAGAACAAGTAAGACAAATGGCATATCAATATAACTTGCCTCCAAAATCATCTAAAGAAAGTCAGGACATCTGTTTTATTAACAAACCCGATACTACAAAAAAATATTTGATTAATAAATTCGGACTAAAAAAAGGGAACTTTATTGATATAAATACAGGGAAAAAACTCGGAGAACACGATGGAAGTTATCTTTACACAATTGGTCAAAGAAAAGGAATAGGCATAGCCGCACCATATCCGTTGTATGTAATTAAAATTGATGCAAAAAACAATATTGTATATCTCGGTAAAGCGGAAGATAATTTTAAAAATTCACTTATAGTTAAAGATATAAAAATTTCTTACCCCTTGAATAAAGATGAATTTGACGCTATGGTAAAAATCCGCTACAACATGAAAGCTGAAATTGCACACATAAAAATATTTGAAAATAAAGCCGAAATAAATTTTTATGAGTCTGTAAGTTCAATAACATCAGGACAAGTCGGAGTATTTTATGATATCAGCGACGGACATCTCATTGGCGGAGGAATAGTTGTATAGCAAAAATTTTTATTGAGGAATTTTAAATAAACATTATGAAACTTACCCCGTTTTATCAGATAAGAGCAAATTTAAATAATCAGCCTACAGTTTCTAAAACACATAAAAACTGTTCAATTTCCTATTGCGGCTTGGATAGTTTTACATTAAAAAACAATACAAATACTAATGCTCTTAATACCTTAGACAAATACTGTGCTGAATATTTTTCAGCACCAAAAAATAAACTACAAGACAAAAGAGACTTTGAAAAATGGGCAAAAGAAAAATTTTATGAAATATCTGATTTGAACCTATACTATTCAAAATTTGAACCTGATAATATTGACAGAATATCAAGACTTGATGACTGGAAAGAATATTTAAAAAAAAGACATCTGGATAAAAATCCTTCAAGAGCATTATTAATTCTTAACAGCATAACCTCAAAGCTTTCAGCAAATAACCATGAACAGCCTCCGATTTTCAACTCTGAAATTTTAAACAATGTAATTAGATACATGGAAGAAAATCAACAACCAGCTATAAATCCAAGCTTTCAAAAAAGCTTTTTGAAACTATATGAAAACACACTAAGACACCTTGCAATAAGCGGAGAAAGTACGGTAGGCAAAACAGATACTGCATGGGTTACAATCCCGTCAAAACAAAACGATAAAAGTCATTTCAGTCAAAACCTTATAAAATTAAAAATACTCTCAAATCATGGATGGTGTACAAAAGCTACACATACATCAACATATCTGAATGATTATGATTGCAGTATATTCGTACAAAACGGGACTCCAAAGCTTATTATTCTTTCTCAAGATAAACAAATAAAAAAAATACAATGCGGAATTGATAACAGCATTATTTCGTACAAATACGCAGACGAAATAAAAAATTTTATAGAAAATGAAAATTTAATCTTAAACAGATATGAAGAAAAAATGCTATCAGATGCTATGAGCAGAAAACAAAATTTTATAAGACTGCAAAATTTATTAAAAGATGATATTCAAAATAACAATCAACTAAATATTTTTAATAAAACAGGAATCGAAACTAAAATTAATACAGACGGCACACTTACAATTTCTCATTATGCTCAACCTGACTCAGGTTTTACATTCAAAGACCTTGGAATTGACGAAAACAGGCTTTTGAAAAATGTTAGGGAAATTCAAGGTAATGCAGATTTTATACGTTCCGGAGCGACGATAGCAAATGAATTAAAAAGAATTGGAAAAGACGCAAATTTTATGTATTCAAAATTTAAATCACTAAATAATCTTGAATACATTGGCGGACTCGCAAACTTTTTAGAAGCAAACAACTTAAAAATACTGCCTAAACTCACTCATATCGGTGAAAAAATAGCTATTAACTCAAATATAGAAATACCTCTAATGAAAAATCTAAATAAACTTTACTTTTAATTTTTAGGGAATTAACATTATCATAAGGGGGAGTTTAATTTATATGTATAATCCAAAATCCAAAAATGCTGAAGAATTTATTTCTCATGAAGAAATACTTGAAACTTTAAAATATGCAGATGATAACAAAAATAATACTGATTTAATAGATAAAATTATAGAAAAAGCAAAAACTCACAACGGACTTTCGCATAGAGAAGCCTCAGTGCTTTTAGCCTGTTCTATTCCGAAAAAAAATGAAGAAATATTCAAACTTGCTAATGAAATAAAACAAGCCTACTATGGTAATAGAATAGTTCTATTTGCTCCGTTGTATCTTTCTAACTATTGTGTAAACGGATGTGTATATTGTCCTTACCATAAACAAAATACGAATATTCCACGCAGAAAACTTACACAGGAAGAAATAAGAAATGAAGTAATAGCACTCCAAGATATGGGACATAAAAGATTAGCAATAGAAGCAGGAGAGGACCCTGTAAATAACCCTATTGAATATATTTTAGAGTCTATAAAGACAATTTACAGTGTGAAACATAAAAACGGCTCAATACGCAGAGTTAATGTAAACATTGCTGCTACAAGCGTTGAAAATTACAGAAAACTGCACGAAGCCGGAATTGGTACCTACGTGCTGTTTCAAGAAACATATAATAAAGAATCCTATGAAAAATTACATCCGACAGGGCCTAAACACAATTACGCTTACCACACTGAAGCTATGGACAGAGCAATGCAAGGCGGAATTGATGACGTTAGTTTAGGAGTTCTTTTTGGCTTAGAATCTTATAAATACGAGTTTGCCGCCCTTTTAATGCACGCAGAACACTTAGAAGCAACATACGGCGTAGGCCCGCATGCAATAAGTGTACCAAGAATTAAAAAAGCTGATGATATAGATCCTTCAGCATTTGATAACGGAATAGATGACGATACCTTTGCCAAAATTGTAGCCTGCATTCGTATTGCAACACCATATACGGGCATGATTATATCAACAAGAGAATCTGAAGAATGCAGAGAAAGGCTTTTGCACCTTGGAATTTCTCAAATGAGCGGAGGTTCCAAAACTAGTGTCGGCGGATATTTTAATCCTATGCCAGAAGATGAGAATTCAGCACAATTCGATATTTCCGACAGAAGACCACTTGATGAAGTAATTAAGTGGCTTATGAATTTAGGGTATTTACCTAGTTTTTGTACGGCCTGCTACAGAAAAGGCAGAACTGGAGACAGATTTATGGAGATTTGTAAACAACAACAGATTAAAAATTTCTGCCATCCAAACGCCATAATGACGCTAAAAGAGTATCTTCAGGATTATGCATCTGAAGAAACGCAACAAATTGGTAATAAATTGATTGAAAAAGAAGTCAAAATGTTGGATAATGAAAATATAAAACAAACGGTTATGGAAGATTTGGAAAAGATTGAACATGGCGAAAGAGACTTCAGATTCTAGCAAAAAAGGGTTTTCACTTGCAGAAGTACTTATCACCATAGGCATTATCGGAATGATTGCCTCTATGGTATATCAAGTACTGTCAGGCAATATAAAAGATAAAGTCACCACAGCAAGACTAAAAAAAACATATTCAACTCTACAGCAAGCTTTACTAAAAGCAGTAGAGGAGAACGGTCCTGTCGACAGTTGGGGAATTTCTATGGAACCTGGTTATGGTGGTGAAAAAATTTTATTAAAAAATATCGGCAAACACCTAAATACAGTTAAAGTTTGCGAAAACGGCACCGGTTGCTATCCAAATCGCACCTATAAAAACATAGATGGCACAAATTATGTAAACTGGAATATACTCAGTGACCGTTCTGCAGTAATACTTGCAGATGGAACAATGGTTATGTTTAACACATCATCAGCAAGCGGATACAGCGATTACGGGCAAATATATGTTGACATAAACGGAGCACAACCTCCAAATCAAGTTGGGATAGACTTTTTTTATTTCTATATTTTCCAAAACACACTTATACCATCTGGTGCACCAGCGAGGTTTGGAACTCAGTTTTTTATAGAGCATTGTCTGAAAGACTCAGGTTTTGCCTGTGCAGCTTGGGTTGTATATAACGGAAATCTTGACTACTTATATTGCTCCGATTTGACTTGGGAAAATAAACATCAATGCAAATATAGTGAAAAATTAGTTAAATATTTATTCGGTCTATAACAAATTGACTAAATAACGGGAATTTATAAAGCTTTAAATTGTCAAATTTTAAAGCCTTACCGTCTATAGTAGAAATAGTAAGAGATTTATTTCCTTTATCCAAAATTTCACCGACAGATTTGCCCTTCCGCTCAATAATTTCTACATTGTACGGATTAACTTTGAAAAAATAATTATGAAACTGAATATATACAGGAAGCCAGGGATGAAAAGCTCTGATATGTCTTAAAAGCTCTATTGAAGTTTCTTTTTCAAAATTTAAAGTCATATCCTCAGGAGCAACATTTTTGAAATAAGAAGCATTATTTTCATCCTGTGGAACAGGAATTACAAATCCATCCTTAAGCTTTTCAATTAATTCTGCACACATAAGCCTTGCTTGAAAAACAGTTTTATTTTTTAGTTCTTTGCCTGTATCACCATCAAGAATTTCCACTTCAGACTGAGCAAGGATAGCTCCGCAATCAAATTTTTCAGTCATAAGATGAAATGTAACACCTGATTTTTTTTCCCCACGCCAAATTGTCTGTAAATAAGGATTCGGGCCTCTATATTTTGGAAGCAATGACGGATGCACGTTCACAGAGCCAATTACAGGAACATCCAAAATATCTTTTCTTATTTTTTCACACCAAGTGCCGACAAGTATTAGGTCAACATTCTCTTTAATTAAAAAATGCTTGAACTCATCAGAATTAGCTGATTTAAAAGTTAAATCTTTAAATTTATATTTTTTAATAAGAGTAAGCTCTGGAGAACTTTTGAAAAAATCATAAAAAAACATTTGTAAGGGACTTTTTTTTAATCTTTCATAGCGAAACACACCAGCTACTTCAACCCCAGATAAAATGACTCCGCGAAGAAGATTTGCGAGCATAGCCCCTTTACCGAGAATGACTACTTTCATTTGTTATTATCCCTTTTATTGTTGAGGAAAAATTTTCTCATATCTTCAGAAAGAGTAACGTTTTGCAAAGCCATATGATATTTTCTTAAAAGAGCGATATTTTCCTGCTCATCAAGAAGATCACGTTTCGGAATTTTGACATTGCTTTTAACTTTTTCAAACTCACTAGGCTCATTTCTGTGCATAACTCTATAAATAATCTCATCAATATCAGATCCGCCCATTGAATACTGAGAAGCGATTTCCGCCACAGTTGCCCCCTGAGGCAAACGATAGAGCCAATTCACGGTAAGAACATCCCCCTCTGAAACCTTATGAACACCTTTTTGATGCGGAGTATACATAATATCTGTCTTATAAGGACTATGACCTAAACCTATAGCATGCCCGATTTCATGCAAAATTGTATGATATACTTCACTTTCATCGCCATAATCACCGTGGATATAACCGTCGGTTAACCCGATTGCAACTTCAGCACCATAAAGTCTGTTGGCACCATCAAAAGAGAAATAACAATGTCCAAGAGCTTTTCGCTCAACCCTTTTCCAATCGACATTAACGTTAGATTCAAGTAGAGTTTTTACAAAAGTAAAAGAAACTCTACCTTTTGTCGCAGTCTGCCATTCTTCACAGGCACGACGAACCATTTGACGATATTTATAATCCTCGCCCTGCTTTGAATAAAACTTCATAGGAGCAATGTAGACTTTGAGAGGCATATAAGTCCATCTCATTAACTTGCCGTTTTTTAAAGATTGTGAAACATAAGTTTTACTCTGCATATTTTTATTGTATTATAAAAAAAGGGAAGCTGCAAAAGCTTAACATGCTGCATTATTACAGACTAAGGAGAATAAAATATGAACATTATGCAAATCATGAAACAGGCACAATCTATTCAAGCAAAGTTAAAATCTTCGCAAGAAGAACTTGCAAAGATGGAACTGACAGGAGAATCTGCAGGTGGTGCAGTAAAAGTTGTATGCGATGGACAAGGGAAATTTAAGTCAATAAAACTAAATGCCTCTGAACTTTCTCTAGACAACGATACAGCTGAAGAATTAGAAGATTTAATTACTGTTGCTATTAACCAAGCAAGCGAAAAAGCTTCAAAAGAAATGGAAGCTAAAATGAAAGCTGCAACAGGCGGTATGAATATTCCTGGATTAGGCTTCTAATGATATATCCAAAATCAATAGCTACACTAATAGAGCACTTTCAGAAATTTCCGTCAGTAGGTCCGAAATCAGCTCAAAGAATGGCATTTTACTTACTAAGAATGCCAATGTCTGAGGTGCAAAAATTTGCACAGAGTATTGTTGAAGCAAAGGAAAACACACATACTTGTGAGATATGTTTTAACCTTTCTTCAACAAGCCCGTGTGAGATTTGTCAATCAGTAACCAGAGATCGTTCAACAATTTGCGTAGTTGCGGAAACTAAAGATTTAATCGCTATTGAAAAAACAAATGAATATAAAGGTCTCTATCACGTATTACAAGGGTTAATCTCCCCGATGGACGGAATCGGTGCTGATGATATCAGAATAAAAGAACTTCTTAATCGTTTAACAGATGAAGCTGTTAAAGAAGTTATTATAGCATTAAGCCCTTCTGTAGAAGGAGAAGCTACAAGCCTATATTTAAGCAAACTGATAAAACCTTTCGGTATAAAGATTTCAAGAATAGCATTTGGACTGCCTGTCGGTGCTGATCTTGAATATGCCGATGAAATTACGATTGCCCGTGCAATCGAAGGCAGAAGAGAAATTTAACCTACTCTAAAAGCCAAGTTTTATACATACAATTTCCGCTTGGACACCAGCGTTGTTTTTCAATTTTATCATCCCAAGGTGCTATCATATCTGCATCTTCGACATAATTTGCTTTTTTATCTTTACTTGAAGCGAACTTCATAACAAATCGGTCTTTTCCGAGTTTATTCGGTTTCTTTTTACCATTTACATCAACTAAAACTGGATATTCCTTATTAGAATAGAGAAACCAGGACATACCTGAAGCATCGACAAAGGAATAATTTTCATTATGTCCGCCACAACCTACCCAATTATTAGCAGCAGCAGTAATACATGCCTGCTCTCCATTATCAATCTCCCAACACTCAGAAGCATTTTTATCAAAACAAGTTTTAGTAGCCTTAAAATACTTTGCAATAGCCTTAAAATTCTCTCCGATAACAGGAGTTCCCATTGTACCTGTACCATCATCAGACGTACTTGACATATCTTGATATTCACCTGCTGCCTGCATATACAAAAAAGCCTGACTTAATGCACTATACGCTTTTTTATAAGCTACTTTAAATTGTTTATTTTGAGTTTTATTGATGACAGTTGGCAAAGTCAATGCAGCTACAACACCTATTATACCAAGTGTTATCAAGACTTCACTCAACGTAAATGCCTGATTTTTCATACTTCCCCCTACCTTTATATTGGCTCTTAGCCAATGTTATTAAAATCATAATATCATAATATGAAAAAATGACAAGAACTTTTTACAAAAAACTCGGTAGAAAAATTTATAACCTTAGACGAGAAAAAAAGTTATCACGCGAAAAATTTGCCGAACTTGCAGGAATAAATGATTATTACCTTGGTGAAATAGAACGCGGTGAAAAAAAGGCGTCATTAGATACTCTGTTTAAAATCGCAAACATTTTCGGACTGAAAATTCACGAAATGCTTAATATTAAATAGCCGGTTTATATAATTGATTTTAAAAAGAAAATAATATAAACTCATTTTATGAGTGAAAATCTGATTGAAATAAAAGACTTATTTGTTGAATACAAGTCGATTAAAGGAATTATTGGCGGAACAGAAATTATTCATGCCGTCAATGGAGTTAATCTTGAAATAAAGCAAGGAGAAATTTTAGCTCTTGCCGGTGAATCAGGATGCGGTAAATCCACACTTGCAAAAGCAATTATCAAACTTAAAAATTCAAAGTCTGGCGAGATTAATTTTAAAAACAGAAATATCCTCAAAATGAACAAAAAAGAACTTAAAAATTTTAGAAAAAGTGCTCAAATGGTTTTTCAAAATCCATATTCAAGCCTTGATCCTAAAATGAAGATTTTAAATACCCTAAAAGAACCATTACAGATTAACACAGAACATTCCGAAAAAGAAATTCTTGAGATAATAAAAGATAAGATTAGAAAAGTCGGCTTAAGTGAAGACTGTCTTTGTTTATATCCGCATGAATTTTCAGGAGGCCAACGACAAAGAATAGCTATAGCAAGAGCATTAGTTCTAAATCCTGAATTCATTCTAGCAGATGAGCCTGTAAGTGCTTTAGACGTAAGTATTCAAGCTCAAATCATTAATCTTTTAAAAGAATTAAAAGAAGATTATAATTTGACATTTTTACTTATTACCCATGATATGAGCGTAATTAAGTACCTAGCTGACAGAATAGCGATTATGTATCTTGGAGAAATTGTCGAAATCGGAACAACCGAAGAAATTTTTAACTCTCTCAAACACCCATATACGCAAGCTCTATTAAGTGCTGTCCCGCAAATTAGCGGAGAAAAATCGGATAGAATAATCTTAAGCGGAGATTTACCATCTCCGGCAAACCTTCCTAAAGGGTGCAAATTCCATACAAGATGCTCAAAATGTTTTGAAAAATGCCCCGAAATAAATCCACCTACAATAAACATATCCGACACGCACAAAGTAAAATGTCATTTATATACATAGCAATTTTTTACATTCATTTGTTTTAAGAAAGTATGTTCAAAGTTCTTAAGACAGCAAAATTCCCTGTAAGGCAATTTAAAGGACTAGGTTCTCCTAATGCCAGATATCAGTATGCACAAAAATTAACTGCTGACTTTTATAATTCAGTAAAAGACGAATTCGGAACTTATGACGTAAAACTTTCAAAAATAAAAAAACTATACCTAAAACTCCTATCCTCATATAAAAGAATTGAAGTAAGCGGTCTGGAAAATAATACAAATACAACAGGCAGAGTAATGATAGGTTCAAACAAAAAAGGAAACGTAGAAGGATATTTTGTACAAATTAAACCTAATGCCATAACAAAAGGTCTTAGTCTGCAGGAATTTGGAACCCTAATGCACGAAACCGACCATCTTTTCAGCTATTTTACCAATCCTAAATATATTCAAAGAGTAATTGAGATGACAATTAAGGGCTATAGGAATAAAAAATATCATCAATTTTTTGATAAAGAACTACAATCAACCAAGAAACAAAATCGCAAAGACTTAATCCCAGTTCTAATAAAAAAACTTGAGAAATATTTTAAAAATAAAACTAATGATGAAAAAATTAATACATTACAAGATTTCAGGTATAGATTAATAAATGAACGAAATGCATACAATACCGGCAACTTCTATCAAAATGCCATAGAAGAATACCATCCGAATGTCCTGAGTCAAAAAACAGAACCGATTAACATAAAAAATTTCTATTTCGATGAAAAAATAGAAGTAATATCAAAAATGCTTAAAAACACAATTCAAGAAGAAAGAGCAAAACTGTCAAAAAGATAAATTTCTGTGTTATAATCAGCTTATGGAACGAAAAATAATTACAACAAACAGAAAAGCATTTCATGACTTTACTATTTTTGATAAATACGAAGCTGGGATTGTACTGACAGGAACAGAAATTAAATCCATACGAAAAAATGCAATCAATTTAAAAGACAGTTTTTGTAAAATAGAAGATAATGAAGTTTTCTTATATAACTGCCATATATCCCCTTATGAGCAGGGAAATCGTTTTAACCATGAAGCAGAACGCACCAGAAAACTTTTACTCACTAAAAAAGAAATCTTAAAAATGCATTCTAAAGTAAAAAAAGACGGTTATACAATCATCCCGCTTGAAGTGTATATTCAAAAAGGATTTGCCAAAATCCAAATAGGCTTAGGGAAAGGTAAAAAACTCCACGACAAACGTGATGATATTGCTAAAAAAGATCAAAAAAGAGAAATGGATAGAGCCTCTAAAATTCGCTATTAATTTAATAAATTTGCAATACCTTTTTGTTTGGTGTAGAATATAGAGAGTAAATATAAATTTTTAGTTAGGGATTATAAATATGACAATTCAAGATTGGTTTGAAAAAAGAAAAGAAGCTCAAATAAAAAGACGTGAGCTGGAAGCTCGTGCTGAAGTTGAGCAAAATCCTGATTTATGGGTTAAATGCGTACATTGCGACGCTCAACTTTTGAAAGAAGATTTAGCTAATAATGATATGGTATGTCCTGTATGTGATTACCACTTCAGAATAAATGCAAGAAAAAGAATTAAACAACTTTTTGATGAAAATTCATTTCAAGAATTATTTTCAGAAATCAGTCCGACTGATCCTTTAGAATTTGTCGATACAGAATCATATAAAGACAGAATAGAAAAAGCCCAAAAGAAAACCAACCTTAAAGATGCTGTAATTGCTGGGATTGGAGAAATTGAAGGGCATAAAGTAGCTGCTGCAATAATGGATTTTGACTTTATGGGCGGTTCTATGGGCAGTGTTGTAGGAGAAAAGGTTACAAGAATTATTGAAAAAGCTATAGAAGAAAGACTTCCGGTTCTAGCTATCACATCTTCAGGCGGTGCAAGAATGCAGGAAAGTGCATTAAGCTTGATGCAAATGGCAAAAACTTCTTGTGCCTGCTCAAGACTTGATGATGAAGGTTTATTATACGTAAACTTAATCACAGAACCGACATTTGGCGGTGTAACGGCAAGCTTTGGTATGCTTGGAGATATTATCGTTGCAGAACAAGGTGCCAGAGTCGGGTTTGCCGGCAGACGTGTTATTGAACAAACTATCAGACAAAAATTACCGTCTGACTTCCAAACTGCAGAATATCTGCTCAAATATGGTCAGGTTGATGTGGTATCAAGACGTAAAGATTTAAGAAAAACTCTTGCTAATATTTTTTCAATGCACGGAGTTTAAATAGATTGCTATATTATAAAGGGATACAATATGAGTACAATATTGGATTTTGAAAAACCGATTATGGAAATACAAGAAAAAATAGAAGAACTAAAAAAAATAAGTGCGGAGTCCGGTATGGATTTAAATAAAGAAATTGAAACTTTTGAACAACAGGCTGATGACTACAAAAAAGAATTGTATTCAAACTTAAAACCTGCTCAAAAACTGCAAATCGCGAGACATCCCGAAAGACCGAACTTTTTGGATTATGTAGAACATATTTGCACGGATTTCATTGAATTGCACGGTGACAGAACAGGCATGGATGATAGAGCAATCATTGGCGGATTAGCTAAAATTGACGGAAAACCTGTTATGATTATCGGAACAATGAAAGGTAAATCAACAAAAGAAAATCTTGAGTATAACTTCGGTATGCCTCAACCGCAAGGGTATAGAAAAGCTTTGAGATTATTTAAACATGCCAGCAAGTTTAATATTCCAATCGTAACATTAATTGACACTCCGGGGGCATATCCTGGAATCAGTGCAGAAGAAACAGGTCAAGGCGGAGCTATCGCTGTAAACTTAAGAGATATGGCAAAATTAAATGTCCCTGTAATTGCAATTATTACAGGCGAGGGCTGTTCCGGCGGGGCATTAGGTCTTGCTGTTGCAGATAAAGTATTTTTACTTGAACATGCATATTATACAGTTATTTCACCTGAAGGATGTGCCTCAATTCTATGGAGAGATGCGTCCAGAGCAAGTGATGCTGCTGAAGCATTAAAAATTACGGCACCTGATTTGATGAAGTTTGGAATTATTGATGGAGCGATAAAAGAGCCTGTAGGTGGAGCTCATAAAGATTATGACTTTATCTGCGGTGAAATGAAAAAAACTATCTTAGAAAGCCTTGATGAACTTTCAAAACTTTCAGTAGAAGAGTTAAAAAATAATCGCTACAACAAGTTCCGCAAAATGGGTGCATTCTTGGAGTAGAAAATGAATTCTTATTATGAACTTCAAATAAAAATAAATCCTGATATGGAAGATATCATATCAGCGATTTGTTTTGAGAATTTGCCTTGTGAAGGAGTTGTTCTGGCTGAAGAAACATATAAAGATTTAGAAATGATTTCTACAACTGAAGGTACTTTAAGGGTATTTTTGACAGAAAAAGCTGACGTAGAAACAATTCTAACTGAACAAAGAGCAATTCTGAAATCCAGAGGGTTTTCTGACGAAGAACTTGGCAGTTGGGAATTTTCTTATGTTGAAAAAGAAAATGAAGACTGGTCTAAAAAGTGGAAAGAAAAATGGGACGTGACGCACGTTACTGACAGAATAACTGTTGTTCCGGACTGGATTGAATATACTCCAAAATATGATAATGAAGTTATCATAAAACTTGAACCGGGCTGTGCTTTCGGAACAGGAACACATTCTACGACGCAGCTTTGTATGATGGCTATCGAAAAATATATGCCTAAAAATGCAGAAATTGCCGATATTGGAATGGGTTCAGGGATTTTAGCAATTTGTGCTAAAAAATTCGGTGCAAAATCAGCTTACGGATGTGATAACGACGAAACCGTAATTGATGTTGCAATAGAAAACGCACAAAAAAATAATGTTGAATGCGAGTTTGAACTAAATACCGCTGATAAATTATCCAAACAATTTGATTTTGTATTGGCCAATATTTTGCACAATGTACTTGCTGAAATTATGGGAGACTTGAAAGCCATAATGAAAGATAGAGCTTACATGGTTCTATCCGGTATTTTAGATGAAAAGAAACCCGTTGTCCTTGAAGCAATAAAAAAACATAATTTGGAATTGGTAGAAGAAATGCACCAAAATCAATGGGTTGCACTTGTTATTAAAAAATCTTAAGGAGAATAACATTGTCTAATTTTGAGATTTTTATATTTATTATTTTTTTAATTTGCTTCATCTTAATATTTATAATACTGTTTAGCATATTTAGAAATATTATCAACGGAATATTTAACTATAACTATAAGGAACTCAAAACTAACATTTCTTCAAAACCTATAAACGTTTTTACCGTCAGACTTTCTTCTATTGACTATCTTGTATTTAATGGTTTTTGGGTAACTGTTGAAATATATTCGGATTTTATTATTTTTAAAATGTTTAATAAAGCTTTACTTATTAACGATTTATCTCAATTAAGTTTAACAGGCAAATTTACTTCAAAATTAGTTATCAAGTCTGATAATAATAAAATAGAGTTAGTTTTGGGTAAAAAAGAATATGCAATAATAAAAGATATTTTGGAGGGTAAAAATGTCTAAAACTGCAATAATCATACCTGCACGTTACGGATCTTCAAGATTAGAAGGTAAACCGCTGATTGAAGTCAATGGCAAACCTATAATTCAATGGGTATATGAAAAAGCACAACAAGCAAAACTTGCAGATATTATAATAGTAGCAACTGATGATGAGAGAATTTTTAAGACTGTAAAAGCTTTTGGCGGAAATGTAGAAATGACATCAGCAGACCATAAATGCGGCAGTGACAGAATTCGGGAAGTTGCAGAACGCCACCCTGAAATTTCTTACATTGTAAATCTACAAGGTGATGAACCTCTTATTAAACCTGAAAGCATTGATGCAGTAGCCAGAAATGTTCAAGAAGACGACAAAGCCGATATTTCTACACTTATAAGAATTTTAAAAGATGAAAAAGAAATTAACAATCCGAATTTGGTAAAATGTGTAATTGACAATAACGGCTATGCCCTCTATTTTTCACGCTCAAAAATACCTTATGAAAGAAATACCGAAATCGCTACATTCTATGGACACTTAGGAATATATGGGTATAAACGAGAAGCATTGATAAAAATGACCTCACTACCTCAAACACCTTTAGAAAAAACAGAAAGCTTAGAGCAATTAAGAGCATTAGAAAACGGAATGAAAATTAAAACATCTATCGTAGATTTTGTTCCTGTGGGCATTGACACAAAAGAAGATTTAGAAAAATTCAAACAAATAATAGCAAATAAGCTCTAATCTTCTTCAAAGAAATATTTTGGACTAACCTTAAAGATTTCAGAAAGTTTAAGAATCATCTTTAAACTGACTTTTTCTTTAAGGTTTTCTACTCTGCTTATAAATTCTCGTGAGCAGTTAATTTTTTCCGCAAATTCTTCCTGCGAAAGTTTTGATGATTTTCGAAGTTTCTTTATATTAGCAGAAATTATCATGTGATACATTACTTCATATTTTTGCATATTTATATTTTCTTTTGTTATGATGGATTTACTATGAAGTAATACATCACATCAAGGGGAAAAGATATGACTAACAAGGCATTCACATTGGCTGAGACTTTAATAACCTTAAGTATTATTGGAATAGTTGCAGCAATGACACTTCCTACAGTAATTAATAAAATAAATATGCGACACTACATTACAATATTAAAAGAAGATTACTCAATCTTATCTCAAGCACATAATGCAATTACTGCTGAAAATGGTAGCTTTCAGACGGGACTCCAACCCTGTGGAAATAAAACAACAGGCAAAGATAAAAATAAATGTCTTATGGAACTTTTCCAAAAAAAAATAAAAAGCATAAGGACTTGCGAAACTCCATATAATATTGGGGATGAGAAAAATAGCTGCTTTACAGAATTCAGCAAAATAAAGCATTTAAACGGAACAAGTGCAAACTCAAACTACTTAAATAATGATTCAGCAACAATGATTCTAGCAAATGGAAGTGTTGTATTATTTTTTCTTGACAGTGCGACTTGCGAATATACATACGAAGGGTATTTTAATTATAAACGCTGCGGGTGGATAACAATAGATGTAAACGGATTACAAAAGCCTAATACCTTTGGAAAAGATATTTATATCTTATATATTATGGACAAAGCTATTAAACCACTTGCTTATGAATATCTATATGAAAACAATAAAAATGGAGATTGCACACCGGAAAGTAACGGTTTTAGCTGTTCCAGTCATTATTTACTGAAATAAATACAAAAAATTTGAAAAAATTATAAAAAGTGCTTGCAATTTTTGTAAAATTAGGTTAATATAACGTTATAAATATTAACAGAAATCAATATTTTTTAATATTTAAAATATTGGCAAAAAGGTGTAAGATTATTATTTAAGTAAGGAAAAGACTATGACAGAAAACGTTGAAATGCCTAATGATTCTGAAGATCGTCAAAGAATACTTTTAGCTGATGATGAAGCAAGTATCAGACGAATATTAGAAACACGCTTAAAAATGGCAGGTTATGATGTTGTAACAGCAGCAGACGGTGAAGAAGCAGTCAATGCTTTTAATAAATATAATCCTGATTTGGTTGTGTTAGACGTAATGATGCCAAAATTGGACGGTTATGGTGTAACAAGAGAAATTAGAAGAACAGCAGACGTTCCTATTATTATATTGACAGCTCTTGGAGATGTTTCAGAAAGAATTACAGGTTTGGAACTAGGTGCAGATGATTATGTAATAAAACCATTTTCACCAAAAGAACTTGAAGCACGTGTAAAAGCTGTTTTAAGAAGAACAAATAACAGAGAAACAGTTACTCCGACCGGAAAAGTAACTAAAAATGTAATTACAACAGGAAATATTAAAATTGATACAGCACGTCGACAAGTATTCAGAAAGAATGAAAGAATACGTTTGACAGGTATGGAATTCAGCTTGTTAGAATTACTAGTTAATAATTCAGGACAAGCATTTTCAAGAAACGAAATATTGCAACATGTTTGGGCATATCCACCGGATCATCGTATTGATACAAGAGTTGTTGACGTACACATTTCAAGATTACGTTCAAAATTAGAAGCAGATCCAGCAAATCCTGAATTAATCTTAACAGCTCGTGGCATTGGATATATGTTCCAAAGAATTAGCTAATATTTAAAATAAATAAACAAAAAAGTCCGCTAAGTATAGTGGACTTTTTTATTATAAAGACTTGATTTCGATAATGTTTATGATAATATAAAAAAGTAGCTTATGGCGGATATCGTCAAGTGGTTAAGACCTCGGATTGTGGTTCCGATATACGTGGGTTCGAATCCCACTATCCGCCCCATTTATTAAAATTGACCCTTCGGGGTCTTTTTTATTAGGTATAATGCTCGTTTCGAGGGTTCTAACCCTAGAATTTACCCCAAGATTTATTTGAGTGATTAAATATTCTGCAAGTCTTAAAAATTAAAAAATTATTAAAATCCTATAAATTCTCCTGAAATTAGTGAATAATATAAATGGTAATGTACCTCTTGTTAAGCAAAATCCTAGATGATTGATGTGTTTGCAAGGAGTAACTGAAAGTTTTTAGCACAGTGAAGCAGATGCTTTGCTGTGCTTTTGCGTCAAAAAAATTTCCGTAATGACAAAACCTTAAGCGAAATTTTTGAGAGGCATATTAGATAGCGTAACAACGCTCTGCACACGTAGGCGGGCGAAAGAAGCAAAAGTTTACTTTTGATATAAGTACTATAAGGAGAACAAATGGAAAAAGAATATCATATTTTATCACTATCAGGAGGGAAAGATTCAACCGCACTTGCATTTTTTATGAAAGAGAATATGCCTGAGATTTTTGAAAAATTAGAGCTTGTCTTTTATGATACAGGATGTGATTTACCTGAAACTTATGATTATCTAAATAAAATTGAAATATTTTTGAATAAAAAAATTACTAAAGTAAAACCTGAAAAAAGCTTTGAACATATTTTTCATACAAATTTTTTAATACCTGCTCCGCACAGAAGATATTGCACTGTTGAACTAAAAGTCAAGCCATCTTGGAAACATATATATAAAAAAATAGAAAAAGAAGGGCTGGGAATTTTTAATTTGTATATTGGTATTAGAGCTGATGAAGCTTGGCGTAAAGGAATTTCTCCCAAAACGGAACAAGAAAAAAAACTGGTTAATCCTAAATATCCATTTATTGATTATCTTATTACCAAAAGTGATGTAGAAAATATTCTTGTAAGTAAAGGAATTTTATATCCTGACTATTACAAGTGGAGAGCTAGGAATGGTTGTTATTTTTGTTTTTACCAAAAACCGATTGATTGGATTAATCTTTATGAAAAACATCCCGAATTATATAAAAAAGCAATGTACTATGAAGAAACAGGGTTAAAATCTCACGGAGAAATTTTTAGATGGTGTTCTTATGGCTCGTTAAGAGATATGATAAAAAAAGAAAATTTAGAAAAGATTAAGAAAAATCAAACAATAATAAAACAAAAGCCTGAATTAAAATTGATAAAAATTTTATAAATGACATTTAGGATCATTTTTATCAGTTAATCCATTATGATCATTATCAATTCCATCATAACAAGAGTATTTTGAATCTATTCCTTCTGCGTCAAGAGTACTATATAACCATTTGTTCGGTATTGATTTCCAAAGTTTATAAAAGTACTTTGTTGTTTTATTTGCAATCCTTGAATTTTGTATTTTTAAAAAATTTTCATCATTAAAGTTTATTGCTGAATTTGTCCAATTTAAAGACCCAGTTAGCGTTATATAATTATCTATCACGGCTAATTTACAGTGCATTTTTCCTGCCCAATTTTCAACTTTAACAGGTATTTTGTTTTCTCTCATCAATTCTATATATCTGCTAAAGTCTTTTGCAAAAGAAGCATCGACAATTATTTTTACATCAACTCCTCTTTGTTGGGCTTTTATTAATTCTTCTAAAATTTTTTTGTTAGTAAAATAAAACATTGCAATATATATTGATTCTTTTGCATTTTGAAGACTTGGAATTATTGCCTCATTTAAGATATTTTCATTTGGTGCAAAATAAATATCAAGTATCGTTTTGTCATCTAAAATTAAATTTTTGGCAAATAATTTTCGTTTATCCAAGTGAAATTTTTCATCATTATACATTTGGGATACTTCTTGTCTATAAAGGTCAGCAACTTGCTTATCTTTTATTAAATATGCTACATTGGCATTAAAACCTCCTGAACAAGTTGAACTTATATTAGTAGAACCTGTCCATACATGGTTATTTGAAAATATAAAGACCTTATTATGCATTAGATAACCAAGTTTTTTCTGTTTATCATAATATTCTTGCATTTCATCTCTAGTAGCAAAATCTGTTTTAATATTTTTGCACATGTTTTTTAATTTATGAGTATCAGGATAATCATTTTGTCCTTTAGTATTGACATCAACAATCCCTCTTACTTTTATTTCAGGCTTATTACATAAATTGATTATTTGATTAAAAATATCAGGTTGTTTGTATATTCCATACATCATAAAATCAAGAGATTTATTTTCATTTTTTAATTCTTGATAAAGCACTTTAGCTGATTGAGTTCTAATTTGCGAAGAGGGTTCTTTATAAAAAGGATAATTAAACATCAAATCAATACTGTTATTTGCTACAGATACAGAAATTGGAATAATAGTATAGAGTAGTAAAATTATCAAAGATAAAAAAATTTTTTTCATTACGCTTATTATAGAACAAAAACATTAATAAAACTCCATATTTCTTTTTGGAAGTTATAAAATATTGTTAGATAAAAACGTGTAAATATTATTTTAAAAACACTGTTTTTTTATTCAACTTATATAAATTCATATCCTCTGGATACATCAGCCAAAGAGATATAGTATTTTTATTTGCTACAGCTCTTACTCGTTCGACATATCGCATATCTTTATTAACATCTTCAACTATTAAGACTATACCAGGAAATTTCCCCAAAACTGTACCATAGTATTGAGCTTGTCCAATAGATTCTGCCCACTTTACAGCAAAATCAAACTCTATTGCATGAGTACTGGTTACACAGTCTACTCTGGCTTTATCAGGTAAAACGACTTCCGTCGAACCACTATGAGCATCACACCAAGCTTTCTGATAATCTTTTTCATAATATACATGATGTTTCGGCGACTGAGCATAACTGGCAAGCCCTGTCATAATAATCATTATAAAGAAATATATAAATTTATTTAGCATAAATATACCCGACTAATTATTAATTTATACAAGAACAAACCTCTTTCTTGATGTTTTTATATACATTAAAAGTAATCTCACAATCAACAAGAGCTCTATGATGCCCTTCTAATGATATATTATAATATTTTGCGATAGATTTTAAATTATGCTTCTTTATAGCACAATATTTTCTTGATAGTCGCATTGTATCTATAAAATCATTAGAAAACTCTTTCTTACAAAACCTTTTTAAATTGTCATAAATAAAGTTAATATCAAAATTCACATTATGCCCTAAAACATAATCATTTCCAACAAAATTTATAAAATGAGGTAAAACCTCTTTGATTTTTGGTGCTGAAGCAACCATTTCATTTGTAATACCCGTCAAATTCATAATAAACGAATTAATTTTCTTAGACGGCTTCACTAACATAGAAAAAGTATCGACAATTTCATCATTTTTAACTTTTATTGCAGATATCTCAATAATTTCACACTTTTCAGGAGAAAGTCCAGTAGTTTCAATATCTACAACCGTGTAATCTGACGGAAAGCCCTCTACTAAATTACCCTTATTTCTTTTAATCAAAGTCATGACTGTATTATATTCTAATTTTAACTAAGTTTCAAATAAATGAAGACAATTTAAAAAAAATTTGCTATAATCAAGATGAAAAACGGAGGGCTTTAAATGAATAACTTTGAATATTGTTGTCCAACACACGTTGTATTCGGGAAAGGCAGTATTGCAAGACTGTCTGACTTAATTGACAGAAATAAAAAAATTATGATGATTTATGGCGGCGGTTCCATTCTGAAAAACGGTGTCTATAATCAAGTAAAACAAGCACTTGAAGGTTTTAATGTTATAGAATTTGGAGGTATAGAACCAAATCCTAAATATGAAACCTGCATGAAAGCGGCTGAAATTATAAAAAGAGAAGGTGTGGAATTTCTTCTTTCTGTCGGAGGCGGCTCTACTCTTGATGCAACAAAATTTATATCTATAGCATCAAAATATAATGGAGACGATGCTTATGATGCAATTATGATAAGAGAAGAACTTATTAACGAAGCTATACCGTTAGGGGATGTAATTACGTTACCTGCAACAGGATCTGAAATGAACAATGGGGGTGTTATCTCAAGACTTTCTACAGACGAAAAACTTCCGTTCCATAACAATTTAGTATATCCTAAGTTTTCTATTATAGATCCTGAAGTAACATTCAGCTTACCGACTAAACAAACAATTAATGGAATAGTTGATACATTTGTACACGTTATGGAACAATATTGCACCTATGATGTAAATACCCCATTACAGGACGGATGGGCTTTAACAATTTTCAAAACCCTTATAGAGGAAGCACCTAAGGTTCTTGCAAACCCGACTGATTATGATGCCAGAGCAAATATTTTCTGGTGTGCAACCTGCGGACTAAATTACTGGATAAGCCTAGGTGCAGTCCAGGACTGGGCAACACACATGATAGGACATGAATTGACTGCCTTTTACGGTATCGACCACGGTCAAAGTCTTGCTATCGTACTTCCTAGACTATTAAAAAACCAAAAAGTCTCTAAATCTAAAAAACTTGCAAAACTTGCTAGAGAAGTATTTGGAGCTACCGAACCTGTAGATTTAAAAGCTGCAGATATTGCAATTGAAAATATCGAGAAATTCTTTAACTCTATCGGAATGAAGACTAAACTGTCTGATTATGAAATTGACGCTCAAGATGCAGCTGAAAAAGTTCGCGAAAGATTTGCAAAACGTCATACTGCACTTGGCGAAAAACTTGCCATTACAGCAGATACAGCATACGACATTCTTATTGAATGCTAAATTAAACAGAGACAGTTTGATACTCTAAAATTCTTGAAAAATCGGAAAAATCTGTAATAACTTCAGATACATCAGGTATAGACTCATATAAGTCAACAGGTTCCATTGAAGCAATTGCAACAATTTTTCCGATTTTTGCATTCTTTGCAGCCTCAATCCCTGAAAGAGCATCTTCTATAACAATACATTCACTAGGATTTAGCCCCAATTTATCAGCAGCAATCAAATATATATCCGGAGCCGGTTTTCCTTTTATTTTACCGTTATCATACACTATTTTATCTATATCAAACCACTTTTCCAAATTAAATTCTTTAATATAAAACTCAACATTATCCTTATTAGACATAGTTGCAATCGTTCTTGGAATATTATTTTCTTTCAAGTAATCCAAAAATTCTATAGCATAAGGAGCCAACTTAGTATTTTCAGAATCCTCATGACACATTTGACGATAAACAGCTTCTTTTTCTTTACCAAGTTTTTCGACTAATTCAGGTTCTGGACGACGACCAAGTAAATAAGCTAAAATATCATCATTTGTACGCCCAAACATATACTTACGCATCTCGTCATCCGTAAATGGATATTCACGAACCCTCTTTGAAAATTCTCTCCAAGCCTCCAAATGTTTTTCAGAATCCCAAAACAAAGTTCCGTTAAAATCAAATATGATACCTTTATACTGCATGATGTCCTCTACTAATTACCGTTTTCAATAATTTTATTGTAATAATCCAAATAAAGTTGAGCATCTTTAGGCTTATTCAATTTTTTATACGTATAAGCTAAATTATAATGAAAATCAGCTACTGTCGGATTATAATCAATCGCATATAAGAAATTTCTGCGTGCATCTTTTAATTTACCTAATTTTAAATACGCACACCCCATATTATAATATGCATAAGAAAAATCAGGTTTTATCTTTAGAACTTTTTTATACTGCTCTATTGCCATATTAGGTTTATCTTGTTCCAAATAAAGATTTCCAAGGTTATACATAGCCTTATAAAATTTCGGATCATTAACAGCTGCTTGAGAAAACATAAAATCAGCATCCTCATCTCTGTTTTTGTCTTGAAGAATATTCCCCAAAAGAAGCCAATTCATCGGAGTTCGAACCTCTGACGGTATAGTTAAGAGAAGATTAAAAGCTTCTTCTATACGATTTTCCGCATATAAAAGGTTTGCCTGATCATTTATTAATGACTCCTCAGCTCTTGCAACATTTCCGGCAAAAACAGCCAATGCTAATAAATACACAAATCTCTTCATAAGAGCATTCTACACTAAAAAGAAAAATTTTTCAAAATTAATAAAATTTATTTGACTTCTAAAAAAAAGAAAGCATAATGTTGGTGATGTCTCTTTTACTGGTTAGTACCTGCTTCTACTCCTTGGAGCAGGTATTCTTTTTTTCAAAAAAAAAGAGGTTGAAACTTTTTCAACCTCCTACACACTAATTACACACTATTTAAGAAATTTATTTTAAGAATTTGTTTCGGTACCGACAGAAGGAGATTTACCGAAAGCACTCATTGCCAGACCTGAAAGAGCACCGACTACAGCACCTACAGCACCTAAGAATCCAGGTTTAGTTTTCAAGACTTTTGCTATTGCCGGAATTGAAGCTAGTCCAAACATTGAAGCTGAACCCAGTATTGCACCACCCATAGTATTACCGGTAACTTTTTTAGCTGATTCCCATCTGCTGACAGGCTGCCCGTTTATCTTTGAAATATTTTCTTCTGCTGTCACTCTATCTGCAAAACCTAATGATAATGTTTGATACAAACCTTGCAAGAATGAACTGTTACCGTACTTTCTAATATCTTCAGTTAATGAAGTATTATAAATTTGTTTATAAAAAGTATCAGCCCTTGCAATAAGTTGTTCTGTAGTTACATTTGCATCATTTGCAGAAGCAGCCTTTATGCTTGCAAGAAATTTATTCAATGCGGGAATAATCTGTTGTTGCTCATTTTGCATAATTTTTTCGTGTAAGATTTCTGCATTACGTTGAATACCTTCCATTGGAGAATTAGATAAGAAATCTACCTGACGAGCTTTCTGATTACGTCTCAATTGGCTGTCATACATAAAATTCTGACACTGCTCCATATTTTTATAATACTGCTCATAGTTCATTCCACCCCAATAAGGCATATATGAACCGGTATAATTGCCAGAAAACAGACTTCCATCCATAGATAACATTCCAGGGAAAGATGTACCTGAATAACCTATTAAAGAATCTAATGTCGCAGCGTTAGCATAATTATTATAAAACGGCATCATTCCAAAGTTATACGGTGTAATTCCGCTGACATATTCGCCTGCCATATTCTAACCTCCAAATTGAGTTTAACCTACCTTACTTATATAAAAACTTTTGCTATTCCAAAATTGCATAATTCATGTAATAATTGTTACAACTGTTACATATTTGTTACAATTAATATTTTTAAACAAACTTGCCAGTAGGAAAGAATAGTTATAAAATATAAGCGTGGAGAGTATTTGTGCTTAAAATCAGATTAAGAAAATTCATATCATTTATAATGGTTGTTGCATTTATTGCATCAATATTTATATATCCTCACTGGTATAAAAAGCAAATAAATAAAGTCAGGGGAATGTATTATGTATCTAAAGGCGACAAAGCTCTAAAAAAAGTAAAATTTCAAAAAGCAATAGATTATTACTTATATGGCTTGAAATTATACCCTGAGCATTACGGGGCCTGGCTAAACCTTGGCAATATTTATGTAGCGTTTGAAGATTACTACTCAGCAGTCGATGCATATCAGAACTCAATTAAATATAATCCTCATTATGTTATGGCTAGAATGAATTATGGTATCATTTCCGCTGAAAAACTGGGAGATTTTGACGGAGCAATTCAGCAATACAAAGAAATTCTTAATATAAGAAGAAAACTTGTATATATACCATTCGTATTCAGTAACCTACGTAGTTATAAAACTAATATGGGACTCGCTTATTATAATATGGGTGTAGCATACAGACAAAAATCCATTTATTCGGAAAATGACTACAATTTCCAACAATATTACCTTAGAGAAGCAATTAAAGCGTATGAAGAAGCTGTAAAAATACTAAAAAAAGATTATGATGCGAGATACAATTTAGCACTTGCATACCAATTAAACAATGATTATAACAGAGCAGGTCTGACATACTGTGAAGCAATTGAATTAGCACCAATGAACTACGAAGCACACTATAATCTTGCAATTCTACTAAGACACTTAAAAAAATATAAAGAAGCATATAATGAAATGGAAAAAGCAAATACTCTTATCGCCTCAAAAGATGGAACTTCAAATCGTCAAAGGTATATATTTGATGTTATGAACGATGTAACAAAATTAGTTCTAATGGAAGAAGACGGTTCTCAATGGCTTATGGAAAAATTTAACGCTGAAATGGATGCAAGAAATGAAGGTATGACCTACGTAAACGGAAAACTTGTAGCATCTGAAGATCTTGATAAAGCTATGTTAAAAAATTTCCAAACCTGCACTGCAAAAGCAGTTTTTCTGACTGACGAAGACGATGAAGAGTAAAATTACCCTTTGACCGCCCCTTCATTTTCACCGGAAATAAAATACCTTTGCATTGCAAGGAAGAATATTAAAATAGGAATTGTAGAAAGAATAGAACCTGCAGCAATAAATCTCCAATTTGAACTAAACATTCCCTGTAAATTATTTACACCGACTGGCAATGTATACATCGCTTCCTTTGTCAAAACGATACTAGGCCATAAAAATTCACCCCACGAGCCAATAAAAGTGAAGACTGCAAGTACCGCTAAAGACGGTTTCACCATTGGAATAAGCACCTTTGTAAATAATTGCCATACAGAACAACCATCAACTATAGCAGCCTCTTCCATTTCACGGGGAATACCAAGAAACGCCTGACGCATAAGAAAAATTCCAAAAGCACTAACGGCAAATGGCATAATTAATCCGATATATCCCGCCAAATTATTCACACTATCAACAAGATGCAATTTTAAAGTTATCAAATACACAGGAAGCATAATCACTTGGAAAGGAATCATAATAGTTGCAAGAATGGAAAAGAAAGCTATTTTTTTACCCTTAAACTCCATTCTGGCAAGCGGATACCCTGCCATAGCAGAAAGTATAAGGTTTAATATGACTGTCCCACCAGCGACAATCATACTGTTTATAAAATATCCGATAAAATCAACCTTATCCCAGACTCCAGAGTAATTTGCCCAAGTAAAATCAGTCGGAATAATCGTTGGAGGATACGCAAAAATATTTTCATCAGGTCCTTTTAAAGAAGTTGAAATGAGCCATATAAAAGGAAATATTGACAACAAGGATACAGCAATCAATATAAAATGTATAGAAAATTTCTCAAAAAACTTCTTCATAACTGATACTTATTCCTTTCAAAACAGAAAATATTAATAAGCGAAAAAGCCATAACAATAATTAAAAGCACAACAGCCATCGCTGAAGCATAGCCCAAATCAAGATTTTCAAAAGCTCTTTCATAAATATAATAAACAATTGTCTTGCTTGAATTTAACGGTCCGCCTTTTGTCATTACATAAATTTCTGCAAAAACTTTCATTGCAGAAATTGCACTGATTGTCGTAACTAAAGCAATTGTCGGCATAATATGAGGAATCGTCACGGTCATATGTTTTCTAAAAAAGCTCGCACCATCAATATCACAAGCTTCATAAAGCTCTTTGGGAACACTCATCAAGGCAGCAAGGTAGATTATCATATAATACCCGATACCTTTCCAAATAGTTACCAAAATGACAGAATACAAAGCCCACTTTGGATCAGTAAGCCAGCCAATCGACTCTAATCCCATATATGTCACAATATAATTTAAAATTCCCTGATCCGCGTACAACCACTTAAAAGCAATAGCTGCGACAACTATTGATACAATAACCGGCAAATAAATCAATATTTTATAAAGTGTAACTCCTCGAATTTTCTGATTTATAAGAATAGCAATAAATAGCGGGGAAATTGCTAGAATAGGCACCGCCACAAAAAGATAAATAAAAGTATTCCACAAAACCTTATAAAAAATAGGATTATGAAATAACTCAATGTAATTTTTTAAACCAATCCAAGCAGGATGATAAATATCATAAGAATAATCCTGAAAACTCAATACAAAGGTTTGAAAAAACGGGATAAAAAAGAATATTAATAACACAATTCCCGCAGGCAGTAAAAATAAATAAGGTGCATATTTACCATAATATTTAAACATAAGATAATTATATAAAAACTAATAAAAATTTTCAATATTGTAAAGCTCTAAGAATCCATAAGTGTAAAATCCTTTGGCAATTTATCCTCAATACGCTTCATCAATTCAGATGGTTTAATTCCCAAAGCCTCACACACCGTCCATATCGAAATTAACTTTGGCTCATTTACTCCATTTTCTAACCTGCTTAAAAGCGACATCTGAAAATCAAATTCATACGCAAGCAAACGAATAGACTTATTTTGACTTTCACGTTCTTTTTTTAATTCTTCTGCCAACAGCTTAAAAATAATAGCAGATTTTTTAGTATTTGAGTGTTGCATATATAGAATTCTAATGTTATAATATAAAAAGGTATTTCTATACATAGAACATGGAGGTAATATGAGATTATCAAAAGGATTTACTCTAGCAGAGGTATTAATAACATTAGGGATAATAGGAATAATTGCAGCAATGACTTTGCCAACAGTTGTAAAAAAATACAAAGAAAAACAGACTATTGCCCAAATAAAATATTCATTAAATATATTAAATAATGCATTTAGACTAGCAATTGCAGACCATGGTGATATGAGGGATTGGAAATATATAGATAATTTAGAAGAACCAACCAATCGAAAAATTTTTATAGATAAATACTTAATACCATACGTAAAAGGTGCAAAAGTTTCGTCACAAGAGAGCTATGACTGCAATGGATTAGGATATCCGACAACATCCCCTCCAAGACAACCGAACGGAAACATTACGGGTATGACAAGCAAAACTTTTTACCCAATTACATTATTAAACGGAATATTTTTCTACGCAGCAAGTACGGATAATAACGGAAATATGACAATAGATGTAGACTTAAACGGAACTAATCCGCCAAATATATTTGGTTATGACCTTTTTGTATTTATACTTGAACGTGAAAAAAACAGTGTGTATGCAGTAGGACATAATTATGAAAACCCAATGACCTCATGCACCAAAGGTAACGCTTGGAGTTGTGCAGCTGCGATTATAAAAAACGAATATACAATACCGAAAAATTATCCTGTTAAATTTTAAGATAAATTCAAGTTTATTATTTTACAATAAACACATCAGCACTGGTAATTTCAAGTACTCTTTTACTAACGGAACTTCTTATTTTAGATTTTTTACGGGTACCCATAACAACAAGATCAATTTGTTCTTCCCTTGCAAAATCTATTATTTTTTCAGCAGGAATTCCCATCATAATAGCATCTTTTTGTATAGGCAAACTGTATTCCTCAAGTTTACTTTTAACATCTTTTATTATTCTATCAGCATTTTTTAACTGCAGCCCTTCAATTTCCAATAACCAGTGAGAATCCAAGCTGCCTTCCAAAAACAACAGACTCGGATTTTCATTTACAACACAAATATAAATTTCTTTTTCGTTTAAATTCAAATACTTAATAGCATTTGTTACAGCGAAATTTGAATTATCAGTACCATCTGTTGCAAAAAGAATTTTCTTAGCCTTGTTATCATACTTTGAAACATAAGCTGATGTATCAATATTATTTACAATATCTCTTGACACAGACCCAAGCCAACGTTGAATACCTTTTTTACCGTGAGAACCCATAAGTATAATATCATATTTTTCTCTGTCAATTTGCTCTAAAATACTATCAACTGACTCACCACAACGTTTTATACCTTGTCCATAGATTAGATTTGTTTTGGAAATTTCCTTTTCTGCAAACTCAAGAATAGAATCAGCAACATTTGCGCAAGATGATGCAAATCCGTCATTATTAACAGAGACCTCATCAGGCAAAAAAGACCAATCAATTACACATATAACATCAACAACAGCCCCCTTAGTCCACTTCGCAAAGTTATGTAAAGCATTAAAACTTATCTTAGATCCGTCAGTACAAAATAAAACATGCATAAAATTTACCTCTCAATAAAACACATACATAAATAAGATAACTTATGTTAAGAGAATGTAAATTGTCTGGTATTCTATATTTTTTTCTGTTAATATACTATTGTGGATAAACGCTATTAATAGGATTGAATGTTATAGTCATGCCGGCAGATGAAAAAGTTAACCTAAGGGATTATAAAAATTTAGTTGAAACTATAGCAAAAGTAGAGTACCAGAAGTTTTCTGTATCGCATTTGGTTGAGTTGGCTGAGCTTATTAATATCGGAAACCACACTTTATATATTTTATTTAAAAGTAATTCCCCTGAGCATTATAATAGTACATATTTATCCACAGCAATAAAATGGGCGATTAGAAATGAAGTTCGCCGAAGGTATAAATGGTATTCGCTAAAAAACAGAAAAACCATAGAAGCTTCAGATAATGATGAACAAGAGGTTCGCTGCGAGGTATATAAGACTATACTTTCTATAGATGAAATGCAGGATGCAGAGGTTCCGACTCAAATAAAAGCTGATGAAAGAACCCCTGAAGAAGCAATTGAATTTGTAGAATTAAAAGCTCAAATAATTGAATCAATGAAAAAACTTCCAAAACGTGAGCGGGAATTAATTGAATATAAGTTCTTTAAAGAGAAAAAACTAAGAGAAATTGCAGAAGAATTTGACATATCGCAATCAAGAATTTCAAGAATAATTCAATCAGGACTCGATAAAATAAAAAAAGATTTAAAAAGACAGGGGATAATATAGAAAATGGAGACAATTTTTGAAAAAAACAACAACTCGGGTATATGCTTAACTGATGAAAAAGAAGACTTGAGTTTTTTGAATTCTGCATTTGTAAGACAGGAAGCCTGTGGACTGCCTCAAGTAGGAGAATTAGAAGTTCTAAGACATTATAAAGAACTTTCTGACAGGAATTTCTGTATAGAAAAAGGTTTTTATCCTCTGGGTTCTTGTACTATGAAATATAATCCTAAAGTTAACGAACTTTTAGCTTCATTAGAAGGATATACTAATCTTCATCCGTTAATGAGTGATGAAGATTCTCAAGGTGCATTGCAATTAATGTATAACCTGCAAGAAGCTTTAAAAGAAATTACAGGAATGGATGCTATAACCCTTCAACCTGCAGCAGGTGCACATGGCGAACTCACAGGAATGATGGTTATAAAAAAATATTTTGAAGTAAAAGGAGAAAACAGGAAAAAAGTTATTATTCCTGACTCTGCTCACGGTACAAATCCTGCGAGTGCTCATATGTGCGGATTTGAAATCGTATCTGTAAAATCTAATGAAAAAGGTCAAGTTGATATAGATGCATTAAAAGAAGTTCTTGATAAAGATGTTGCAGCTATTATGATGACTAACCCTAATACATTAGGGATATTTGAAGAAAATGTACTTGAGATTTCAAAATTAATGCATGATAACGGTTCTTTGCTATATTATGACGGGGCAAATTATAATGCTATTATGGGCTATACTAACCCTAAACTTATGGGATTTGACGTAGTGCATTTAAACCTGCATAAAACATTTGCGACTCCTCATGGCGGCGGCGGCCCAGGAGCCGGCCCTGTTGGAGTAGTAGAAGCATTAAAAGAATATTTACCTACACCCGTAATAGCTTTTGATGGAGAAAAATATTACAGAAATTATAATCTTAAACATTCAATAGGCTCTGTAAAATCGTTTTATGGTAACTTCGGAGTATTGGTAAAAGCTTATGCTTACATCTTAATGATGGGTCAAAACTTAAAAAATGCTTCAGAAGATGCTGTATTGAACGCTAATTATCTAAAAGAGAAATTAAAAGCACACTATGATTTGCCTTATGATGAGCCTTGTATGCATGAATTTGTGCTTTCAGGAGAAAGACAAAAACATGAATACGGCGTATCCACACTAAATATTGCCAAAAGGCTTATGGATGAAAATACACATCCGCCAACAGTTTACTTCCCGTTAATAGTCCATGAAGCAATAATGATTGAGCCGACTGAATCTGAAACTAAGGCTAAGCTTGATGAATTTGTTAATGTAATGATAAAAATAGCTAAAGAAGCACAGCAAGAGCCTGAAAAAGTTCTTTCAGCACCTCATACAACTCCTGTAAAAAGAGTTGATGAAACACTTGCAGCAAGACACCCTGATTTAAAATATATGGAAAAATAGCAATGACAAAAGAAAACAAAAAAATTAAAGTAGCATTCCCGCATATGGGAACAATATATATAGCTTGGGCAGCAGCTCTTAGAAAAGTTGGAGTAGAGCCTTTTATTCCGCCTTATACAAGTAAAAAGACACTATCGCTTGGGACTAAAAATGCACCTGAAGCAATTTGTCTTCCTTATAAACTTATCTTAGGTAATTTTATTGAAGCAATAGAAGGCGGAGCTGATTATGTTGCAATGATTTCATCTCCCGGAATATGCAGACTTGGAGAATACGGATCCTGCATTAATAATGCACTTTCTGATATGGGGTATAAAGCTAACTACATAGAATTACAGCTATATGACGGAATTGACGGGATGTATAGATTTTTAAAAGAAATATCCGGAAAAAACAATCCTGTTCTATTTATTAGAGCCATTATTCTTGCAATGAGAAAAGTCTTTTTACTTGATGATTTGGAAACTAAACTTTCATATTATCGAGCAAGAGAAATTAATTACGGGGAAGCTGAAAAACATTTTATAAAAGCTTTAAAAATTGTTGATGAAGCAATGAATACAAAACAAATGAACAGAGCTAAAAAGCTTGCATTTGCCGAAATGGATAAAACTCAAATAGATCCTAAACGAGAAGTTTTGCATGTCGACATAACAGGGGAAATTTATCTTGTATGTGATAAATTTTCAAATCAAGATATTGTAAAAGAACTTGGGAAAATGGGAGTTCAGACAAGAAAGAGTCTTACTGTAAGCAGTTTCTTAAAAGATGCAATCATTCCAAAAATGTTCAGAAAAGGGGAGACCCACTTGCAAAGAGCAAACAGACTCGCAAAACCGTATCTTATGCGAGATATCGGCGGTGATGCTCTTGAATGCGTATCAGATGTAAAATATGCAGATGAAAGAGGTATCGACGGAATTATACACATAAGTCCGTTCACATGCATGCCAGAAATTATGTCACAGAACATTTTCCCTAAAATGAGAGAAGACTGTGATGTTCCTATTTTGCCACTAATTATGGATGAGCAAACGGGAAAAGCTGGATATATAACAAGGTTGGAAGCTTTCGTTGACTTAATGAGAAGAAGAAAAAGAAAGCTTGCGTTAGAGTCAAAAAAACAAGCTGAATTAGCTAAATAATTCGCAGAATAAAAATTTTCATAAAAGAGGTATAATAAATTATGCTCAAATTATTTAAAAATGCTTTTAAATTAACAAATGAAGGGATAATCTTAGCAACTCCGTTAATATTATTCGTTTGGTTGATTACAATATATTTGACTTTTGCCAAAAGTGTTGTAGATACATTGCCTGAAGCTATTTCTGCAATAATAACGCTGTTATGTATGATAGGGGCATTCTGTGCAGGCTGGTTCTATATGGTAAAAGAATCCTTAGAGCTTTCTAAAAAAGAATTTATTCTTGATGAAGACAGGTCTAAGGAAATCGTAAATCTTCTCAAAAAAATTCCAGCAGGGATAGGACAGTACTTTTTATCATTTATAGGAATGTCTTTAATAACACTTATAATATTTGCAATATTTGCCATTTGTACTTACAAAATCGGTATGCACTTTATCGGCGGTATTGATTTTACTGCAGAGCAAATTAAAAATGCCATGGCATCACCTCAGGATATGAAGGCTTTTTTGGATTCTTTGACATTAGAACAGTTATATAAACTCGGAAACTGGAATTTACTATTTATGGGAGCAAGTGCATTAATGTCATACCTGCTTATGTTATGGATGCCTGAGATAATCTATCAAACTCATAATCCGTTCATTGCACTTTTTAAATCAATAAAAAAACTATTTATAAAATTTTGGAAATCAATTTCACTATTTTTATATTTAACAGTATTAAATTTCATAATATCATTTGCAAACACATTTGCACTATTACATCCAATAATTTATATGTTAATGATGATTGCATATTTTTATTTCCTTGTATACGTAATTGTGCTAATATTTTCATATTATGACAGCGAATTCAATCAAACATCAGAAGAAAAAGAAAGTAATAGCGATAGTCGGAGCGACAGCTAGCGGAAAAACTGCTTATTCAATAAAACTAGCTAAAGAACTGGATGGGGAGATAGTTTCTGCCGATTCAAGACTTATATATAAAGGATTTGATATTGCTTGTGCCAAGCCGACAATGACTGAGCGTGAAGGAATTCCACATTATATGATGGATATAGTGGAACCTGAATTTGACTATTCAGCAGGGCTTTATGAAAAAGATGCAAAAAAATGTATTGAGGATATACTATCAAGAGGGAAAACACCTATTATCGCAGGCGGTACAGGGCTTTATTTTAGGGTATTGTTAGAAAATTACGACTTACCTAAGGTTGAACCTGATTTTGAATATCGTGAAAAATTAAAAAAAGAAGATACACTAGAGCTTTATGAAAGGTTAAAAGAATTAGATTATAATTGTACAAATAAAATTGACAAAAATGACAAGAAAAAAATCATACGAGCACTCGAAGTAATCCACTTAACAGGAAAACCTATGAGTGAACTTCAAGGACAAAAAGAACCGGAATATGATGTAGAATGGATTGGATGTAATTATCCTAGGGATATTTTGTATGAAAGAATAAATACCCGTGTTGATATTATGTTTGAAAACGGGATTATTGACGAAACAAAAGGACTTCTTAAAAAACACGGCAGAATTCCAAATATAATATATTCGATTGGTTATCAAGAAGTAATAGCATATCTTGACGGCACAATTTCATTAGATGAAGCAAAAGATAAACTAAAACAAAATACAAGAAATTATGCCAAAAGACAGCTCACCTGGTTTCGGAAAAACGAAAATATCAAATGGAATTGTTATCCTGAAAAACTAAAAAAATAGTTTATTTATTAATAACTTACCTTATACGGATAATCGTCAGGAATTTTCCAATTGTTGATTTGTATAAGCGTAGTACAATAATTTAATCCACCAACAGAACCATTCATTTTTTTGTTATAACATAAATCTTTTAACTGTTCTTCAGTACCATCCCATCTAAATTTCCAAGGCTCAAATCCTTTATCTTTTGTATATACCCATTTCCAAGCATTTTCATCATCCCCTACTGACGCTGATGGATAAAAATTAAAAGAAAATACACAAACACCGTATTTATTACCACTATCCATACATTTTTGAGCATTCCCCGGATAAAAAACCCAATCCCTTGTTGTATGAGGACCATCCTGCTTTAATGCACTACCGTCAGGAAAATAGACAATAAAAGTTCCACCTGATAAAGTCTCGGTTTTAATAATTTTCAGATAAGGAGCAAAATACTTATTAAACCATTTTTCAGCATCAGAACTTCCAGGAACAGGGTTTCCGTCTTTATCTATATCTGCACCTGTTAAATCTTCAAACCAAATCTTTTTATCACCGTAATCAACTTCTGCCATTTTTACTGCTTGATTTATTGCAGAGTAAAACTTCATCAAACGAGTCTCTACCACTCGATTATTATTTTTTTGTATCAATGTCGGCATTGTCATTGCTGCAACTATACCTATTATTCCTAAGGTTATTAGCACTTCTGCTAAGGTGAAAGCGTTACTATTTTTCATTTTACCCTCCGTTTTTATACTATTTTTCATTTTAACATTTTTCGCACCAAAAATCACCGTGTCGATTGGCACGGTTTTTAATAAAATTAATTCTTTCAGTCGGAGGACTAAGCCTGAAATGCTGCTATATCCTTTTAGGAAGCAGCCCCCCCCCCCGAAGTGGTTGTTAATAGTGAATTATAAGGTTTAACAAACAAAATATCAGTATTCATATTCTAATTATAATCTATATGACTACTTTTTTCAACTTGAATTTTTGTGTTAAAATAATAATACAAATTTAAATGAGGGTTATGTGTTTATGAATAAGGAAATTTTAAAAAAAGCAGGGATTATTACAGGTTCTTTAATTATTGGGATTTATTTACTATTTTTAATTGTACCGTTCTTCTTAAACGGGATTGCAACCTCCTGCGGACATTATATTACGCAGGTGATTAAAGATTCAACAGGTTTTAGCATAAAGTTTGAAAACGTACGCTTTATCACCACACCAAAACTAACAGCCGGAGTAAAAATAGGACACTTAAGTGCTTTAACTCCTGATAATGAAGAATTTTTGTTTCTTGATAATGCTTATGGAAAAATTTCCTTATTGCCTCTTTTGATTAAGAAAATTGAAATAGATACAATCGGTGCTGATAAAATTTCAACTGATTTAAAAGTCAAAAAAGACGGTAAATTTCTGTTAGAAGATTATTTTACACAAGAAAAGACAAAAAACATACAAGAAGCAGAAACAGCACCAATGACAGGACTTCCTGCAGGATTTAAGCTTTCAAATCACCTGCCTGATATTCACGTAAAATCATACAAACTGGCATTTACAGATATTCCAACAAATAAACAATACTATGTAGATGGAAACAACTTAAACCTGAGAGATTTTATTATCAACAAAAAGTTTAAGCTATCAACTAACGGAAAAATAGTCTTAGACGACAAAACACCTTTTAATTATGATATTGATATTTTTAACAAAATTATGCCTGACACAAGCTTAGATGAACTTGTATTTGCACCGCAATCAGAAAAAGAAGAAAATCAAAACTCCCAACTAAATATAAACATAATAGATATTTTCAAAACTATATACAAAAATCAACTCACGGCAAACATAAAAACCGAAATTACAACAGAAGGGACACCAGATGACATAGCACTTCACGGATTAATTGATATAGATAAAATCAGTATAGCCGTGAATGGAGAGCCTCTGCCTGACGGACATGTTATGATTAACCTAAAAGGTAAAAATGTTGACATAGATTCGTCTGTTTATACAGCTAAAAATGAAGATACTATAGTAAAAGGCAAAATTAAAACAGGCAAAAACCCTAATATCAACCTTACATGTAAATCTAATGCCCAAATCAATAATATCTTTAATTTACTGGACAGTATAGCTCAATCAGTCGAATACAAAGATTTAGAAACACTCAGTGCTACAGGGGCGATTGATGCTGACTTCACAATTAATGCAGATATGAAAAAAGTTGAATCTTCAGGATATTTTAAAATTTCTCAAGCAAGCATTAAATATGCACTTTATAATGTCCTTATTGATAAAATTTCTGCAGACATAGATTTTTCAAATAATATGATTAATGTTAAAAAGCTCGGATTTTCAATACTTAACCATCCGTTGAATGCTTATGGAACACTAAAACAAGATACCACAGCAGACTTACATCTTACAGCAGACAAACTTCCTATAAAAGGACTAATTACAGCTGCAGGACAAGTCGGATTGCTGAAAGAAAACGATATATATTCAGGACTTCTTTCTATGAATGCGTCAATAGAAGGGAAATTAAAAACCGCACAACCTATAATAAATATTTCTGCGGATAATATTAATATTCATAACAAACCATCCGATACAACATTAAAAGTATCCGATGCAAATATGAATATCTCTGCAAATCAAAATAATAAATACAAAGGCACAATTGACGTAAATACTATAAACATCATCAACCCATCAGTAAAATTTGCACTACCAAAAGCAAAAGTAACCCTTGATGAAAAAGATATAAACATTGACAATACATATTTGACTTTTAATAATTCAAGAATTGATATAGCGGGAAAAATTGCTGACTATACAGGCAAAAAACTTTCAATTGACATAAATGCAAAAGGTAACATACTTTCTTCTGACATTAAAAATCTGATACCGGCAGATCTAAGAAAAGATATTACCGCAAAAGGAGCCTTGCCGATTTACGTCAAAATTACAGGCAATGACAAAACTCAAAATATCACAGCTCAAATCCTTGCTACAACAGAAAATTATCTAAAAATAATTGACGTAGATAAATTAAACGGCAAAAGTACTTTAATAAACTCAAATATAAAAATATCAAATGATACCCTAAAACTATATGATACAGGTGTATTTGCAATAAGCGGACTAAAAACACTTCCAGCAAGTGCATTTTCCGGTAATGTACTTTCATTGACAGGTTCAGTTGATAAGCTATCTACTAAACAAACCTTAAACGGAATAACTATAAAAACTCCATCAACATTGACACTATCAATTCCCGGTTTTGCTAACTCAAAAGCAACAGGATCAGCTAATATAACCCTGAATGGCAGTGCTATAAATCCGAAATTCAGCGGTAATATTAATATTCCGACAATTTCATTGCCTACGATTAAAACAACTGTTCAAAATACAACAGTGGATTTAGGAACTCACAGCATTATCATAAATACGCCATCAATAAATATTGATAACTCGGTAATGAATGCAAAAACTACTATAAGTCCTAACTTTAATAATGGAATTATAGTAAATAATATTGAATATCACGCAGTATTACTGGATACCGATACTCTGATAAAAGCAATGGAAGGACTCCCTGCTCAAACTTCTTCGACTTCAACAACAAAAAATAACACCAAATCTTCTGCACAACAGCAAAACCTTGGGGTTATTATCCAAAACGGAAAAGGAACTATAAATAAATTTAAATCAGGCGGAATTGTAGCAAACGATCTAAGCAGCAATTTTAATTTAGCAAATAATACCCTGTATTTAAAAGACCTTCAAGGCAGTGCTTTTGATGGAAAATTTAACGGAGATATCGCATTTAATATTATAAACGGGGGTGCAAATATTAATTTCCAAGGCACGGATATGAATGCAGAAAAAGCAATAGCAGGAGCAGCAGGATTAAAGAATGCACTATCAGGAACTCTGGGCTTTAATGCAAAACTTACACTGAATGGTTATGCCCCGTCAGAATCTGCAATGATGCAATCTATAAAAGGTGATATAACTTTTGACATTAAAAAAGGTACACTAGGCAATATCGGACGTCTTGAAAATATGCTTCTTGCCGAAAACCTCATGTCAAACGGAATTATAGCAGCAGCAATAACCCCGATTACCAATATGCCTGTAATTAAAAATACGGCAATCTATGAATCAATAACAGGCGATATGAATTTAAACAACGGATGGGCAGAAATTAATTCAATCAAAACAAGCGGACCGTCTATGGCAAGCTTTGTATACGGAAAATATAATCTTATTAATGCGACAGCTAATCTTACTATTCTAGGAAGACTGGGTGCGGATGTAGTTGCAGCTATGGGACCTGTAGGAGAACTATCGGTATCAAAACTTACATCATATATTCCAAAATTCGGAACCCTAACAGGTAATATGATTAATGCTCTTACAACAAATCCTAACGAAGAAAGAACTTCCGAAATTCCTCCGCTATCAAACGGAAGTACAAATTATAAAGATTTCAAAGCAGTCTTTAACGGAGGAATTGAAAGCAAAAATTCAGTAAAATCATTTAAATGGCTCTCAGTTTGTGACACATCTCAAATTGAAGGCGGAAGCCTAAAAGAACAACTGCAACAAAGTACAGATGCTCTAAATCAACTCAGAACTGAGAAAAAAGAGACTGTTCAAAAAAATATAGAAGAAGTAAAAAATACAGCCAAACAAACAGCAGAAGAAATTAAAAATCAAGTTCAAAACACAAAAGACAGTCTAAATGAACTGAAAAACCTGTTTAAAAAACCACAGGTACAAGAGCCTGCAACTTCAAACTAAAGTATGCAGGCCAGTACCATTAAGATCAACATCCCGATTTGAACTCCTGCCGTCATATTTCTGGCAAAAGAGTTTGTATCATATTTACCGGAGGATTTCTGGGCATTATAGGCACTGGAGATACGATCCAATCGGGTCTGCTGATCATCCTTATCAAAAACAGTACCAAACATATACTGCTCAACACGAGCAAGACGATTTTCCATGGAATCATCACTGAAATTTTGTTTCATAAGTTTCTTCTCTACCGTAGATAAAGATGCTTTTTTAGGCTCTCGATTAAAAAATGATCCGCCCATATCATCATAGTCATCACCAAACATAGCATTTTGTCGGGCATTAAAAGCACTGTAATCATAAGGATCATGCTGCATATACTTATTCATATGATAGTCTCCGCCTAGAGGTACGACATCATCCTGATCATAAAAACTATTTGAAGATTGGGCAATCTGATTATCCATAAAAGATTGCGGTTTAATTTCAGCCTTTAATCTTTCTGTGCGAGAACTTAAATCATCGTTATAAGTTTTATTAAAAGTTTTCTTTTCAAGATTTGATAATCTGACACCAATATCTTCCTTAGGAAAAGTTTTATTAAACACAATTTTTTCCATTTCATCAACAGCCGGATAACTGACATTTGAAGCTGCTTTTGGAGGCTCTTCAATCCAAGAGTCAGAAGCATCGGCAAAAGTATCTTCAACAGGTTCAATTTCCTGCCCCATCAAATCAGCAGATAAATCCTTACGTAATTTTGCAAGACGCTGAGATTGTGACGCCTTAGAAGGAGCTCCGTAAACAGAAGTCTCAATTCTATCCAATCTTGATAAATCGCTTTCTTCATTATATTGAAATCCAAAAAGAGAATCTTCTATTTTACCAAGTGTCGCCTGAGTCGTAGTCTGGGCTAAGATAATATTTCCACCGAGATTACAACATAATATCAATACTGCAATTAAAATTATTTTCTTCATATCCGAACTCCTTAAAGATAGGATAAAGCTCGATATGATGAAAAGCTATTGAACTTACTCTTAATTTCCTAAACTCTGAATTTAAGACTAAAATAGCAGGACTAAAGTATTAAATTTATAAAACTATACTACTTTAGTCCTAAATATTGTGATAAAAATTATTTTCTAAACCCGATTGCAGGTACAGAAGTTTTAGATTGGTAATTACTTTCCTTAACTTTTAGATTTTGATTATCTGCAACAACATTTATGTAATCTTCTACACGAATTTCTCTACGCCCGTCACTTCTTGCAAGCAACGCAGCCTTATCAGTTAAAATGCATAACGCTCTATTCGGAAAGCCTTTAGTTATAGAGGCAATTGATTGAAGTTTTTCAGGGGATTCCGCCAGTGGAATACCTTTTGTTCTTGACTTCAAGCTAACCTTTAAAATCTCGGCTCGGCTCTTTTCATCAGGAAGCCCAACATAAATTTGAGAATCGAATCTTGCTTTTATTGCTTCATCTACAATATCATATTTATTAGTTGCACCAATAACGATAATCCCTCTATCCCGTGCAGTTTCAATCAAATTCAACAGCGTACCGATTTGTTTCAAATCTTCAGAAGTAGCTTCTTTATTTCTATTTTGAGTTAACCCATCCATCTCATCAATAAAGAATAATACAGGAGCATTATTTTCTTTAGCCATATTTGCAGCATAATCAAAAGCGTTTTCATAATTAATTGAAGTTTGATTAATAAAGGCTGAACCTGCTTTACCAACTTTAAGTTTAATAAGCGGAAGTTTTAATTCCTGAGAAAGAGCTTCTACAGTATAAGTCTTACCGCATCCAGGAGGGCCATAGAACAAAAGTCCTCTCGGATATCTTTTCCCATATTCAACTTCATCAATTTTAGCAATTTCAGGATTTCTTATAGGGAAAATAATCTTATCAATTACTTCTTTTTTTAATTCGTCCATCCCGCCAAGACTTTCAAGTCCGATAGGAGACCAACGATTAGGGGAATATAATTCAACCAGTTTTGAAACATCGGGAGCTTTTGATTTTGGAGATGCCGGAGGGGTATTATTATCAGCAGGTTTGGAAGATATCTCAAAATCTTCCTCATCATCTTCATCAAAAGGTTCAAGCGCATCACTTAAATATACGACCCAATTATCAATATCGTCAGGCGATTTTTTCAAACGCTCATCAGCTTCAATTTTATAAGAATTATACTCCTTCATACCATAATTCAACTTAGGAAAAGTATTATCAACAGCATCAGCTAAAGCTGTTTTCATTGATACAAAAAAATCAGTCAACGCATTAACGGTTTTAGTATCGCCTTTACGTTCACATTCTCGCAAATAATCTTCGGTTTTCATACAAAATTTATTTGCTTCTAAATAAACACTTGCAATTTTTTTATTATTACGAGTCGTTTCAAGCTTGGAGTTAAGCTGTTCATTAGCTTCTTTATTGTAACCGAATGTAGTTGCATAAGGCCTTATTGGTAATATTTGCAAAATAAAATCTCCTTTTTTAACTGCTGATATACTAAAAACTGTGAAAAGTATTTTTGCTAGAGCTACAGATTATTTTTAAGTTTTTTTAATTCAGCAAGCTCATCCTGATATGGGGAAATATTTCTTATTTTCTCAATTATCCCAGGCAAAACAGAGTTTACATAATCAATTTCCTGTTCTGTTGTATATTTGCTTAGAGAAAAACGGATACTTCCATGAATAGCAGTAAAAGGCACATTCATAGCTCTTAGAACATGGCTTGGTTCAAGTGAACCTGATGTACAAGCACTGCCAGAACTTGCACAAATACCTAAATCACTCAAGTGCAACAGAATTAGTTCCCCTTCAATATATTCAAACCCTATATTTGTAGTATTAGGGACTCTTTGGGCAGCACCTGTATTAAGTCTTGCATTATAAATATTTTTTAAAATACCTGATTCCAGCTTATCTCTAAGACGTCGAACCTCAGTTGCCTCATATTTTAAGAAATCAGAAGCAATCTCAGCAGCTTTTCCCATACCGACAATATATGGAACATTTTCTGTACCTGCTCTTTTACCTCTTTCCTGATGTCCGCCTATGATAAGAGGAGTAATAACCGTCTTGGAATTACAATACAAAGCACCTACACCTTTTGGTGCATGAAATTTATGCCCTGAAACCCCAAGTAAATCAACACCCAATTCTTGAACATCAATAGGTATTTTTCCTGCGACTTGTACAGCATCCACAAATAATTTTGTCTGAGGATTTTTACGTTTAATAATCTCAGCAATCTTTCGTATAGGGAAAATTACACCGGTCTCGTTATTGGCGTACATAACTGATACAAGAGCAGTATCAAAATGGATAGCTTCTTCCAGTTGAGCTAAATCAAGCTCGCCATTTGAATTTACGCCGATATAATCTACGGAATAGCCTTGTTTTTCGAGAGTTTGATACAAATTCAAAACGCAAGGATGCTCGACTTTTGTGGTAATAATATGTTTTTTGTTCTTATTCATATTAAGCACACCGCGAATAGCCATATTAGCACTTTCTGAACCGCAAGATGTAAAAATTATTTCTTTTTCATTAGCTGCATTAAAGAAATCTTTCATTTGCCCTCTTGCTTCTTTTAGAGCGTGCCCTGAAGCTTTTGCAAAATCATACATACTTGAAGGATTAGCATATTGTTCCTTTAAGTATGGCAGCATAGCTTCAAGAACCTTATCATCTACACGAGTTGTTGCATTATTATCAAGGTATATTAATTTTTTATCCATTACGCACCTACTTCTATAACTTCAATATCTTTACTGATAGCATCTTTTAAAGTCATTTCTACAAAAGCTTTCAGTGTAAGCATTGAATTTTTACATCCTGAACATTTTCCTCGCAGTTTTACATAAACTTTATTGCCGTCAATATCTACAAGAGTAATATCTCCACCATCCTTTTGCAGTTCAGGAGATATTTGGTTTTCAATGATACTATTAATTTTTAAAATTCTTTGAGCAGGAGAAAGTCCTTCTGTTTTCTTACTTTCTTCTTTTTTATAGTAAGTATCTATAATATCTTGAATGAGTCCTTTACACTTACCGCAAGCACCACCGGCTTTTGTGTAATTTGTAATTTCTTCAACAGTTGTAAGACCGTTTTGTTTAATGGCGTCCCAAATAACATTTTCGGTAATACCAAAACAAGTGCAGACAATTTTTTGTTTTTTATCTTCATCAGCTCGGATATCTTCCAAATCCTGATAATCTTCATAACCTTGAAGTGCATCTTCAAGAGCTTCATAACCCATTACAGAACAATGCATTTTTTCAGGAGGAAGCCCTTCCAATTGGTCTGCAATATCTTTATTTGTAATTTTTCTTACCTCAGAAATAGGTTTGCCAATAATCATTTCAGTCAATATACTGGAACTTGCAACAGCTGAACCGCAGCCAAAAGTTTGGAATTTAGCATCTGTTACAATTCCGTTTTTAATTTTTAAATATATTTTTAATTGGTCACCACAAGCTAAAGACCCTGCTGAACCTACAGCATCAGCATCATCAATTTTTCCGACATTTCTCGGATTTCTGTAGTGATCCATAACTTTTTCAGAATAATCCCACATATCTATATTTCCTTTATTTTTCTCTAACCATAATTACATTGTAACCCAAAAATTTTTCTCTTTATACATACTTAATCTTTAATTAATGATTATCTTTATGCTAAAATCTAATAGTAATAAGGAGAGTAATTATGGATATAAAATCAGTAATACTGGCAGCAGGCAAAGGTACTAGAATGAAATCAGAAACACCAAAAGTTCTGCATGAAATATTTGGAAAAACCCTTGTCGGATATGTATTAGACAACGTAAAAAACATTACAAGCGAAAACTTTGTAATTGTAGGGCACCATGCAGAAGAAGTTGAAAAATACATAGAAAATAATTACGAAAATGCAAAAACAGTATTACAAACACCGCAATTAGGAACCGGTCATGCTGTATCTATGGTATGTCCAATGCTAAAAGACTATAACGGACTTATATTAATTTTATGCGGAGATACTCCATTAATTACAGAAGAAACTTTGAAAAAATTTATAGAATTCCATAAAACTCAAAACTCAGATCTTACAGTTATGAGTACGATATTCGAAAATCCGACAAACTATGGAAGAATTATAAGAGAAAACGACAATACTCTTAAATGTATTGTTGAAGAAAAAGATGCTACACCTGAACAAAAAGCCGTAAAAGAAGTAAACGCAGGAATTTATTGTATTGATTGGAAAAAAGTTCAACCTGCGTTCTCACAACTTACAAGCAATAATGCACAGGGTGAATATTATCTCACAGATATTATTGAATGGGGTAAGAAAAACGGTCTAAGCGTAAACGCTTATATTATGGAAAATAATGAAGAAATTTTCGGCATAAATTCAAGACTTCACCTTGCAGAAGCAACAAAAATTATGCAAAAAAGAATAAATGAAAAACACATGATAAATGGTGTCACCATTGTTGATCCTGCAACAACATACATAAGTGCGGACACTGAAATCGGGCAGGATACAATTATTTTCCCTGCAACATATATTGAAGGGAAAAACAAAATCGGCAAAAACTGTAAAATCGGGCCTTGCGCGCACCTGAGAGGCGGAGTAGAAATTGCTGATAACGTTAAAATCGGTAACTTTGTCGAAGTAAAAAAATCAAAAATAAATTCAAACACTAATGCAGGACATCTTTCATATATAGGTGACAGTGAAGTTGGTTCACACGTAAATATAGGTGCTGGAACAATTACCGCTAATTACAACCCGCTTACTAAAGAAAAGAGTAAAACAATTCTTGAAGATAATGTCAAAATCGGTTCAAACACTGTACTTGTAGCACCTGTTACAATTGAAGAAGGTGCAAATATCGGTGCATTAAGTGTAATCACTAAAAATGTTCCTCAATGGGCATTAGCACTCACTCGTTCACCGATGAGAGTAATTGCAGACTGGGTAAAAAAACAAATCTAAAACATTCTTTCTAAACGTCGCGGATGTTCATAATTAACATGGCCTATATATTTTTGAAGATTTCCACGTTCAGAAATTATATAGACAGTATATGTCCCAGAAGGTCTTAAAAATCTGTCATAGAATGTAGCAGTTGTCGTCATATCAATATAAGAAATACTTTCAAGCGGAAAATCTTTGGTAGAATCCTCTATCTCAAGTTTTCCGTTTAATTTTTCTCTTACAAAACGAATTCCTGCTAAAGAAAGCTCTTGAGATGTGAGTTTTTCATCTCCGTTATTTAATTCTGATAAAGCTTCAAATAATTGTTTTTTAGGCTTATCACAACCGACAAGACTTTTATATGAATAATTTCCGTCAGAACTGGTGCGGAGCATATAATACTTTTCACTCCCTATTTTTATCCAAAACGGAGTACTTGCGGCATATTTAGAAGAAAGAATTGTATACTGAACAGGCAATACAGTAACAACGTTATCCGCAAATACCATACCACCAGTTGCAAAAAGCAAAGCAATAGATATGAAAATTAAACTTTTAAAAATATTTTTCATACAATTCCTCTATAATTATTATAACGAAAATTTTCTAAAAATGTTCGTTTTTATAAGATAGAAAATATTTTTACCACCAAGGATAATCTTTTTTGAACTCAAAATTATCATACAAAATCAATAATGAACCACAGTTAAGAGTATTTGCTTTACACAATTGCAGGGCTTTATCTCTATTAACTGCATCAATCATACCAGCGGGGCCAAAATATTTTCTGTTTCCCAAATATAAATTACGCTCTTTGATTTCTTCACAAACATGAAAATAAAAAATATCACGACCTCTTTCATTTGGTTTTTTATCTCCATTAGCATCATATAGAAAGCTCATGCACCCGCCATTCCAAATACTCATTGAAGAACCATCCGATAAATAGACTTTTAATCGCCCTTCACCATCTTCAGTTGATTTTTCAGTCCTTACTGTTTTGATAAAAGGGGCATAATACTTATCCCAATAACGCTTCATTTCTTCATAATTTTTAGTACTTTGCATATCAGGATCATCATCTTTTAAATTATCAGACCTTGACCAATTTTCAATATCGCCATTGACAGTTTGAGACATAAGAATAGCCTGAGACATCGCACTATAAAACTTTTTTAAACTAACTGAAATTTCTTTTTTTTGCTGCTTTTGAATAAGAGCAGGTAAAGTCATAGCAGCGACTATTCCGATAACTCCTAATGTGATCAATACCTCAGCTAAGGTAAAAGCATTTTTCTTTTTCATAAGTCCTCCGATTATATTTTTACTGTACTTTTCAAAAAATCTGCATAACAACATTCCGTGACAAATGGCACGGAAATATTCTCAGCTTGTTTCGGTTAATCGGAGGTCTAAGGCGGAAATGCTTATCTTAACTGCTAGTTGGTAGCCCCCCCCCCCGAAATCATCACTAGTAAAGCATTTTGCATAATATCAAGCTCCTTAAAATTTTAAATACATTAATAATTATAAGTTATTTTCTTGTAATTTTCAAGCCTGAATAAATCATTTATGCTAATATCTAATTATGGCTAACCGAAAAATAAAATGGGCAATGTTTGTAATCACCGCAATTGGCAACTTTATTGCGATGCTTGACTCTACAACAGTTAACCTTGCATTATACCCGATGTCGGTAGATTTGCATGTTACAATGAGCCAAATCCAATGGGTAATGGTTGCTTATATGCTTGTACTCACAGTGTTTTTACCATTTTTCGGTAAATTAGGCGACATATTTCCTAAGAATAAGCTGTATTCAACCGGCTTTTTAATCTTTGCAACAGGTGCATTTTTAAGCATGGTATCCCAAACCTTTTATTTACTAATTGCCTCAAGATGTCTTGAAGCACTTGGAGCTTCAATCATGCTTTCCAATGCACAGGCAATTATTGCAAGCATATTTAAAAAAGAACGCAGAGGGAAAGCCCTCGGACTAAACGGCTGTATAGTGGCTCTTGGGGGAATGAGCGGTCCTGCAATTGGAGGGTTGCTTATCAACAGTTTTGGCTGGCATTCGGTATTTTTCCCATGTATTCCGGTTGCTTTAATCGGGGCTTTCTATGCTTGGAAAATGCTTCCGAATTATGTAAAAAAACGTAAAAAATTCAAGTTCGACTATAAGGGATTTTTATATTTCACAATATGCCTATTTGCTCTTCTTTTAGCAATTTCAGAAGGATATCAGTGGGGATGGACATCTTTAAAAATAATTACACTTGGAATAATAACATTTATCTTTGGAGCATTATTTTATGTTCGAGATCATAAAATTAATTACCCGCTGATTAATTTCAATTTGTTCCATATTAAACAATTCACCTTCGGAAATCTTGCGGTCATGATGTCATATATGGCAATGTTTACAAACAGCATATTGCTTCCGTTTTATTTGCAAGAGCTATTGAAATTTAATGCACTTATTTCAGGTTTATTAATTTTACCATATTCTGTCACTTTATCTTTTATCGCACCGATAAGCGGAAGATTGTCAGGCAAATACGGGAGCAGATATCTTACACTTGCAGGTCCAACAGTATATGTAATTGCTCTTTTAATATTCACAACATTCGATAAAACAACTCCGATATGGGAAATTGTTTTAGCCTCAGGAATAATGGGCATAGGAAACGGACTTTTTCAATCACCATCAAATAATGCAATTATGACAAGTGTAAGTAAAGAAGAATTAGGAATTGCTTCAGGAATTTTGGCATTATCACGAAATATGGGAAACATTCTTGGGGTAGCCGTTACAATAACCTTGTTTGAAACCTTCAGAGAATTATTTTTACATCACGGACAAGCTTATGAAATAGCATTTTTACATTCATATCATGCAACAATGTGGTTTGGAATATTCTTCGGGATAGCCTGTTTCGTCTTTGCATATATTGCTTATAAACCGAATACACAATCTTAAACAATCGTCTTGAAAAATTATTATGAGCAGACTAAAATAAATTTGGAAATTTACCCTAAAATAGGAACTGAAAAAAAAAGAAAGACTGGGATTTATGACAAACACTAACGAAAATATAAGAAATATAGCAATAATTGCTCACGTTGACCACGGTAAAACGACTCTTGTAGACTGCCTTTTAAAACAAGCAGGTGCATTCCGTGAAAACCAACAAGTACAAGAACGTGTTCTTGACAGCAACGATTTGGAAAGAGAACGCGGAATTACAATTCTGTCAAAAAACATTTCAATTAATTATAAAAACACAAAAATCAATGTAGTAGATACCCCGGGACACGCCGACTTCGGAGGTGAAGTTGAACGAGTTTTGGGTATGGTAGACGGAGCACTTTTAATTGTTGATGCAGCTGAAGGCCCAATGCCTCAGACAAGATTTGTATTATCAAAAGCATTAGAATTAGGCTTAAAAATCATTGTTGTAATTAACAAAATTGATAAACCCGCAGGTGAACCGCTTACAGCACTGGATAAAGTATTTGATTTGTTTACAGAACTCACAGACAGAGAAGATTTGATTGACTTTCCTTTCATTTTCGCAAGCAGCTTAAACGGCTTTGCAATAAAAGATTTGGATGATGAAAGAAAAGATATGATTCCTCTATTGGATTGCATTTTAGAAAACATCCAACCTCCAAAAGGAGATGCTGAAAAACCGTTCCAATTCAGAGCAACAACTCTTGATTATAACGAATATGTCGGAAGAATTGTTATCGGCAGAATTGAAAACGGAAAAGTTAAATCTCAAGAACAAGTTTGTGTAATCCACGCAGACGGTACCCAAGAGAAAGGTAAAATTACAAAACTATTCGGATTCCACGACCTTGGAAGAGTAGAAATTCAAGAAGCATCAGCAGGCGATATTGTCGGTATTGCAGGTTTTTCCGATGTACAAATCGGAGAAAGCATTTGTGACCTAAACAATCCTCAACCGCTACCGCTAATTAAAGTTGATGAACCAACCCTGCAAATGAATTTTTCAGTAAATGACAGTCCTTTTGCCGGTCAAGAAGGTAAGTTTGTTACATCAAGACAATTAAGAAAACGTCTATATGATGAACTTGAAAAAAATGTAAGTCTTCGTGTAGAAGATACTGATAGCACGGATGTATTTAGAGTATCAGGCAGAGGGGAATTACACCTTGGAATTTTAATTGAGACAATGCGTCGTGAAGGATATGAATTCCAAGTTTCAAAACCAGAGGTTATATATAAAACTATTGACGGAAAACAATGTGAACCTTTTGAAAACTTAATAGTTGATGTACCAGAAGAATATGCCGGCAGTTGTATCGATAGACTTTCTGGCAGAAAAGCCGAAATGAAAGAAATGCAAAACTCTAAAGGCAGAACAAATATGACATTCCATATTCCTGCAAGAGGATTGATAGGTTTCAGAAGTGAATTCATCAGAATGACAAGAGGTGAAGGTATTATGTACCACACATTCCTTCATTACAGACCTTATGCAGGCGATATCCCTCGTCAAAGAAGCGGTTCTATCATCGCTCACGAGCAAGGGGAAGCAATCCCTTACGCATTAGCTCAATATGAAGATAGAGGAGTATTCTTTGTAACACCTAAGACAAAAGTTTACAGAGGAATGATTATAGGTGAATGCAACAAACCTCAAGATATCGTTGTTAATATCTGTAAGACCAAAAAACTTACCAACATGAGAAGTGCAACAGCTGATGTTATGGTAACTCTCCAAGCTCCAAAAATTCTTTCACTCGAAGAGAGTCTTGAATACATCGGCGATGATGAGCTTGTTGAAATCACCCCTGAAAATATCAGGATTAGAAAAGCTGATTTAACAAGAAAAATTTATAATTAGTTAAACATTAAAAAAGTCTCCTTTAGGAGACTTTTTTAATTGTATAAAGAAGCAAACATATCCTTTGAAGATTGTCCTCCCTTTTCAGGAGCCATACATCCTCCTGGTATAATTTTTACTTTCTTTAGAGCAACATCAGATTGTATATAAAAAGTAAAAATATCATGTCCCCACTTATTAGGTTTTTTATGTCCATTTATATCTACCCAGAAAAGCTTTCCGGGTAAACCTGAATAAAAACCAACGACAGTTCCATCAGCTAAAACCCAAGCTGAATTGTTATTTTTAATATTTGCTTCTCTAAACCCACCACATTCAGAAGTTGAGCCAATAATATCGGGATCAGAAGCAGAACTGTCACCACCTTTATTATCAGCTAAAGCTGAATCAAAACCATTCATATCCGGAATACAACCATTTTTATAGGCTTGAGTATCGCACACTTTTACGACCTTTAAAATCGTTTTAAGCTCACTAAAAAGAGCATCACATTGAGAATTTTGATCATATCCATAAGTAGAACTGAAACTTGTGCAAGCACCTGTTACAGGATCACGCTCTGAACAAACAGAATATGCACCTTCTAAATAATAGCAGACATAATAGGAACCCCCATTATTAACATACGTTTTTAGCAAGGCATTAGAGAATGTATTATATACTTTTTTATATTGCTGCTTTAAAATCTTTGCCTGATATTTAGCAGTCAAAGTCGGAAGAGTCAAGGCTGCAACAACACCTATAATCCCAAGAGTTATAAGAACCTCCGCCAAAGTAAATGCATATCTTTTATGCATTGAAATATTCTTATTATACATAATAATTTATACTCCTTATGTATATTTTAATATACATTTTTGTATATGTCAATACTATTTAAATGATATTATATTATGAATACAATGCATCTATGACTTATGAGGGATTTTTAAACAAATTCGGTGTAAAACTAAAGTATCTCAGACTGCTGAATAATATGACACAAGAAGAATTAGCTGAACAACTGTCAGTTGATCCTCATTATTTAAGCGATATTGAATGCGGCAGACGTAATATTACGCTAAAGACAGTATATCGTATAGCTCAAGCATTGAATATCAGCGTTTCCGAATTATTCAATACTTAAGCTTCAAATAGTTTATGCAATCTTTCACGAATATCTTCTTCGTCCAAGTCTTGCGTAATCGTATTTAAATCAATTGCCATCTGGTAATAATGAGCGGCATCATTTCTGAAATCGAGCATTTGACTTGCTCTTCCCGCATTAAAATAGGCAAGAGTATAACTTTCATTAATTTCAATAGCCTGCTCAAAGTATTCAAGAGCTTCCTCTGCATCGCCCAGACCATCAAGATAAATTATACCAAGATTATTTTGAGAGAACTCATTTTCAGGGTTAAGCTCAACAGACTTATGATAAGCAACAAGAGCTTCCTCTAAATAATCTTTCTCCCATAAAGCAGTTCCGGCTTTCGAATATCCTCTGTAATCATCAGGATTTAGAGTAATCGCATCACAGTAGGTTCTGATTGCTTTATCTAAATCATACTCAGCCATATAAATATCACCGAGGGAAAGATACAGATCATAATTATTAGGGTCAAGAATAATACCTGCCTGATAAGTCGCAACAGCAGCCTCAGTGTTACCTTTAACTTCGCCGTAAATAGCACCTAAGGCCTGACATACTATCGCCGTCCACTCATTATCAGGATTTATAGCAATCGCTTTCTGATAATATTCAATTGCATCATCATATAATTCAGCTTTCGAAAAAGCATAAGCCAATGAATTATTGTAGAACGGGTTTTCCAAATCCCTTTCAAGAGCCAATTTAAACGCACTGATAGAATTAATTTTATCCTCTTTTTTCAAATAAAGATGACCTAGTTCATAATAAATTTGAGCAGTATCCTGATCAAATTCCAACAATTTTTCATAACAATCGATTGTCTCTTCCGTATTATCAGGGAAATAAGTTTGCAAAACAGTTGCAAGCTTAACTAATACTTCACGACACATAGGATTTGTTTCAAGAACTTTTTTATAACAATCAACGCACAAATCAAGTTCATTATTTTTTAGAGCTAAATCGCCCATTTTGTTATAAAAGACCTGACCATGACATGTTTCCATAACAGCTTTTTTATAGACATTTTCAGCTGCAGGATAAAGTTTAAATTTTTCTAAAAATTTACCGACAGTATTAAAGGTAAAAACAGACACATCGTCGGATAAATTTTTATAAAACATCTTTAAGGACGGCCTGTCCCAAGCAAGCATAAGACTTCCTGAAAGGAAGTAATAAACAAACTGCATATAATCAGTTAAACTTCCTTTATCTGAATTTATTTTTTGTAAAATAGCTTGAGAAAGAACTAACCTAGGTCTTGCAGATTTAAACTTACCCATTTTGATAGCTGATTTAAATTCTTCCATGGCTTCAGGGTAGTTTTCCGCCATTTTCATAAAGAAACCTGCATACAAATGAGCATTCATATTATCAGGAGCTAAAGACACTGCTGTTTTACATTGATCAATAGCCGTATTAATACTAATTTGCCCCTGTTCCCACATCAAACTTGCTAATCGGTAATATGATTCAGGAATTGTCGGGTCAAACTTCACAGCATCAATATAATTAGTAATAGCTTCTTGTAAATCCTTATTGTTTTGACGAATCAAATATCTTTCATGGGCAATTCTTGCCTTCTCTAAAGATTCTTTTGCCTTTTTAACTTTTTCGCTATTTTCACCTGCTACAGGTTGTATTAAAATCTGTTCTGACATTTTGAGCTCCAAATAAAATGTGTATGTAAAAGACTTCGACAAAATAAAAATTATTCTTTATTAATTTCATAAAATATCCTCCAAATGAATTAGATAATTGGACAATATAATAAATTTTGCTGTTAATTAAAGGAAAATTTTAAATTTTTGTTTATTTATAGAGAATTATTAGCGATTAGAAGATATTTTGTATTATAATTTTATTACGATTAGGAATATGAAAAATGAATTACTTACAAAATGAGTACGATGTAATAGTTGTCGGAGCAGGACATGCAGGATGCGAAGCTGCAATGGCTTGTGCAAGATTAGGTGCAAAAGTTCTGCTTGCAACATTAAACCTTGATAATATAGCGTTACAACCCTGCAACCCTGCAATAGGCGGACCTGCAAAATCGACTTTAGTCAGAGAAATTGACGCCTTGGGCGGTGTAATGGGTGAAGTAGCAGATGCTACTTATATTCAAATGAAAATGCTTAACTCGTCAAAAGGGCCTGCAGTAAGAGCACTTAGAGCTCAATCTGATAAAAAAGAATACTCAAATTACATGCGTAATCTTATTGAAAGCAATGAAAATATATACCTTAGACAAGCCTGTATTACTGACTTAATTGCAAAAGATGGCAGAATTGTCGGTGCTGTTGATGAATTTGGTATAGAATACAAAGCCAGAGCAATAATCCTTACAACAGGAACATCGTTAAACGGCAGAATTTTCGTAGGCCTAAAATCATACAGTGCAGGAAGATTAGGAGAACAAGCTGCTATCGGACTTTCTGAATCTCTTATGAAACTTGGCATAAATATCAAGAAATTAAAAACAGGAACTCCTCAAAGAGTTGATAAAAGAACTATCGATTACTCAAAAATGACAATTCAACCGGGGGATGAAATACTTAATTTCTATTCATTCAAACCAAACAGACCAATAAGAAAACAAGTGCCATGCTACCTTACAAGAACCAACGAAAGAACACATGAAATAATCAAAGCTAACCTTGATAAATCACCTATGTATAAAGGTCTTATACACGGCGTCGGCCCCAGATACTGCCCGTCAATAGAAGATAAAGTCGTTAGGTTTAGCGAAAATCCTTCGCATCATATTTTTATCGAACCCGAAGGACTCGGTACTTATGAAGTTTATATACAAGGATTTTCAAGCAGCCTTCCTGCCGATGTTCAGGTACAAATGCTCCATACTCTGCCAGGTCTTGAAAAAGCTCATGTCATAAAACCGGCTTATGCAGTTGAATATGATTACGTACCTGCAGTACAGACAACACATTCACTTATGTCAAAAAATATACAAGGCTTATTTTTCGGCGGTCAAATAAACGGAACAAGCGGATATGAAGAAGCCGCAGCTCAAGGATTAATTGCCGGTATCAATGCAATCAACTACTTAAATAATTCTGAAATGCTGGAACTATCAAGAAGTTCATCTTATATAGGCACATTAATAGATGATTTGGTAACAAAAGATATCGACGACCCATATAGAATGCTTACATCACGCTCAGAATACCGTCTGCTATTAAGACAAGATAACGCTGATGCAAGACTTACACCTATAGGACATAAAATCGGATTAATTAATGATGCCCAATTTAAAATATTTACCCAAAAACAAGAAAATATTCAAAAAGAACTCCAAAGAGTTAATGAGACAAAATTATCGGCAACAGAAGAAGTTAATTCTATACTTGCGAAATACGGGGAACATATAGATAGAGGAATTAAGCTCGGGGAATTACTAAAACGCCCGAATATAGACTACAAAATTCTCCAAGAAATACATAGTGAAACAAAAGAATTAAACCTTCCTCGTGATGTTTATGAACAAGTAGAAATTCTTACTAAATACGACGGATACTTGAAAAGACAGGAATTCCAGGTAAATCAGGCTGATAAATTAGAAAAATTCAAAATTCCTGATAACATTGACTACATGAGAATAGAACATATTTCATCAGAAACAAAAGAAAAGCTTAACAAAATACGCCCTAAGACTCTTGCCCAAGCATCAAGAATCGGCGGAGTAAAACCTGCTGATATATCAGTATTAATGGTTCTTTTAGACAAACATACCTTTGCCAGAACAGAAAATTAAGCATTGGTATCAAGCTTTTTATATTTAATATTATTCATATTTAAAATACGCTCAACAATATGTTCTTTATCTACATTGACATTCAAAACGGCTTTACCGTAAATGCTGTTATTACGTAGCTGGCTACAGGTAAGTCTCGCATCACGTATCCAAAAATTACTCATCAGCATACCAAGCGTAAACACCTGATTACGACTTATTGCAGTAGATGCGTCTACTTCATATTTTCCTTTAAAATGCGGGGAATTAAAAACATTCGGGGATAATTTCTGTATATTCATATTTCTCTAAAGTCTCCTCATTGAGAAATTTTACCAAAGAAATAAAATTTTTCATAAAAATTTACATTACAAGTCTACATCAATAGTAAAATTATCCATACCAAGTTCTTGAAGCAGTGCCATATAAGAATTGTAATAAACTTTCATAGCTTCGAGAAACTCATTTAACAATTCTTGATGCGAATGTTCAACAACTATTAAATTAGTTAAAGAAGTCTGTCCCTTTTTATAACGCTGCTTAGAAAGATTAAGAATTTTATTTGATTCTTCAAGAATATCTTTGTAATGCTCGACATTCTCCTGAGCCATAACAAACTTATCATGATTTGTATGAATAACATTCTTGGTAATATTTATTATAGAATTATACTCCAATTGAGCTTTATCATATTCTAACTTAGCACTTTTAATCTCAGGAGTATACATATAAAACGCTGGGATATCAATTCCTGCACCAACATAAGCACCTGAAGTTCCGTCATGAGCAAAGGCATAGCCGCCAGATACATACAAGTCAGGAATACGTTGTTTCACAATTACTGACAAATCTTTCTTTGCCTTAATAATCTTTGCTTCCGCCATTTTTATATCATAACGATTTTGAAACGCTACATCTTCCAATTCTTCATAATTTGGCAAATCCAATTTGGTAAAAAATTCCTGTCCAAATACAGAATCCTCTTTTGAATCATATAAAGTTAAATTATTCGCCAAATTTAAGACCTTATTAAAATTATATTGAGCAGACCTTATATCAGCTTGAGCTCGATTAATTTGAACAAGCAGTTTTTTCAATTTCATATCAGCTTGTAATACATCAATTTCATAATTTGGAGATGATTTCGGACGTTTTTTAGCAATATCAAGTAAATCCTCCAATAACTCTTTCCGTTCTTCCAATATTTTTAACTCTGATTTGGCAACTAATAAGTTAAAGTATGACGTACGAACTCTTAGTTTTAGTTTGAACTCATAATCTTTAATTTTATTTTGAGTATAAGCTAATTCAGCAAGTGCAGCTTTTTTTCTCTCACCGCGTTTTGTAATTTCAACAGGCACCATTAAACCAATTTGGCTGGAGTTACCCTTAGCAATAGGTCCCATAAGTAAATTTGATTGAAATTGAGGATTTCTAAATGCTGCAGCTTTTTTAACGTTATATTGAGAAATACCAAGATTTTTTCTTTGCTCTTGCAGCTCAATATTACCCTCCAGAGCCATATTAATAGCTTCTTCAAGAGTAATTTTATGCCTATCAGTTTCCGAATGAGCAAGTTTACTCGAATCTGCTGCATATATCGGGGTACAGATATTTATAATAAGAAATAAAATCAAGATAAATCTCTTCATACAATATTTATCATACAGTAAATACTTTATTTTTCAAATAATTAAATAAACTAACTTTACAAAACAAAATTGGAATTACTTTTATGATAATATTAAAATGAGAAATATGAAAGTAGAAAATATAAATCAAACAACTCCACCCCATACATCATTTAAAGCTCTTAAAGTAGCTAAAATTCATTCCTTTAATGATAATATTTCTGATGTTTTTATATACTCCCTGGAAAAAAACAAAGATAAAAACTTTTGCAATAAACTTCTTGAAAATATACTTAATTCTGACACGGAAAGGCTGCAAATACAAGCAAAAAACATAAAGCATTTTATTAAAAATGCATTTTCCTCAATTACCTATACAGATGAAGCCGTGATTGCAATAAAAGATAATAAGCCTTTCGGGCTGCTTACTGCACTTACTTATGAAAAAGATACATTAGCACATCTTTCCTACTTAGCGACCTGGAAAAATCAAAATATGCAAAAGGTCAAAAATGGGGGAAGCATGCTTATTAATCACCTTTTCCATAAATTTAAAGATAATAGAGAAATTAACCTCACTCCTGCTTTTAACTCAGACTTATTTTACTACAAATTCGGGTTTGACTACGAAAATGAGTATGACGTAAGTCAAATGAATATAAGCCGAAAAGAAATATCACAACAATTAGAAAAACTTACAGAAAAGTTTACCTACCAAAGTATATCTAATGTTGAATCTGTTAATCTTGAAAATATTCTTGATATAACATAATCCCCTTATTTACTTAAAAAAAATTTATTATATAATATATAAAATCAAGCAGTATTATTTAAGAAAATATGGAGGTATATGTGACAGAATATAAAAGTAAGATTTCTGCAAAAATACTTTGGGCTGCATGCGGAGTTTGTGCTGGATGGTTTATCGCAAATTTAATTTGGAAATTTACTCATAGTCTCGTAGTTTCCTACGCATCAGGCTTCGCTGTTACTCTTTTTATGATATTCAAAGTTTTATATCTTGATAACATTTCTATGACAATAACCAATGAAAAACAACTTTTAATAAAAAGATTTAGTAAAATTATAAAATCTATTAATATCAATGATTATAATTGGTCTGAATATTCAAAATACTCAAACACTAAAAATGAAGATGATCAAGATCTCTATTACGTAAACAAAACAACAGGAGAAGAAGATAGCATTGATGCATCAAACTTTAGTTCAGAAGATTATCAGAAATTACTTGAAGCCTTGGGGGCAAAACATCAAAGTGAAGAACCAATAAAAGTAGTCACTATCAAGAAAAATTAAGGAGGTTAGGAAGATATGACTCAGTATATACTTATTGTAGGCGGACTTATTATTTTAAGTTTTATTTATCAAGGTGTGGCAATGTATATGCACTCAATATCAAAGAAAAAATATGAAGAAGCAAATCCTGAGGCTTCTATAATGGTATTGAAAGACAGACCTTTTCATTTATTAGGTTTTATTAATACATTAACTTGTCTTTCCATCAATGGAGAACCTAAAGAACAGATTATGACAGGTTACGGACAAAGAGGACATTATTTATTGCCGGGCAAAAATATTCTTGAACTACAGTATGAAACTCAAAGACCGGGCATTTTACATAAATGGGTAAGAACAACTTACGATCCTCAAAAAATTGAAGTTAACGTAGAACCTAGGAAAAAATACTCTATTGAATATGATAAAAATCAAGGAGAATTTTTATTTAAAGAAATTGCATAATTTGAAAAAATTCAGACATAAAAAGCAGGAGATAGCATAATTTATATCTCCTGCATTAATTTACATAATTGCAACTTCATCTAGTGAATTTACAACAAAATTAGAAGTTACCGACAAAGATTTTTTATCAATTTGACCTGTAGCAACCAGAATAGTTTTTTCCACACCCGCATTTTGGGCAGCAATATAATCCATTGGAGCATCGCCAATCATAACTGTATTTAAAGGATTTGCATTTATATTCTCAAGAGCTAATTTTACAGGGACTCCGCTTTCTTTAGTTTCTTTAGAAGATTCTCGACCGATTACAACATCAAAAAGATTTTCCCAACCCAAATGGCTAATAGTAAGCATCGTAGATTCTTTTGAGTCCGAGGTTACAACACCTGTTTTGATACCATTTTTGCGTAAAGCTCTAATAAAGTTAATAGCTGAATCTATAGGTTTTGTATATTTAACCATTTCTTTATAGAATTCATTATTAACATTATCAAATATATTCTCTAATTCACTTTTAGAAATATCAACCCCATAAGCTTTTAAATCTTTTGAAAAAATTTCAATAATTATAGGTCTTGAATACAAAGCAGTAATTCCATCAGTTAACATCCTGCCGTTTGAGACATTATAACCGAGCTTTAGGCATAATTCAGCGAACAATCCAGACTCTAGCCCGTATTTATTAATAATAGCAAGCACCCGCATCTCGGACATTTTCCCCCAGAAATAATGCAGGTCAATAAATGTACCATCTTTATCAAATAAAACTGTATCAATATTTCCTAAACGCCAGTCTGCTGAAACTAAACTAATCATAACATTAATCCTTTACAATAACTGATACAAGAGATTTTGCAATTTCGACAGCCTCAAACATTTTTTTAGGATTTTCAAATAAGTCATCTGCGATTAAGTAATCTTTGACAATTTTTCTGGCAAAAGAGCCTACGGCAAGACAGTGCGGGTGAACATCACACAATGCTGCAAGTTCCATAGACTTTTTATTAGTTCCTCCTGACATCATAATATATGCAGGCATTTTGGCATTTTGAAATAATTGTGCAGTTGCAACAGCTTGAAGTGTTGTTCCAAATTCATCATTACTCCCGCTCATTGCAATTCCATCAGCTTGAATGATTGTTGTAAAAGGCTTTCTGACTTCCAGCATTTTTCGAACTCGTTCTTTTAATCTTTTATCACCCAATTCAGAACGATCCAATGAAATACAAAGCATTCCGTCAAAATGTTCATTTATTTGAGTCCATTTTTCCATAACATCTTTTTCATCGGTAGAAATTGCATGGAACTCAATACAATCAATGCCTTTAGCAATAATTTCAGGTAACACTTCATTATAATCCTGTAATTGACTTACCATTTCAACGGCTTGTTTCGGACAGTTATAAGCACATTGAGTACATCCGATACAACGCTCTTTTTTTACTTTATATTTATCCAATTCAATAATAGCATCATGAGGACAAAGTAGTTTACATTTTCCACACTTAACACACTTGTCTTGGTCAATCACAGCTTTTGTAATATGCGGATCACCGTCAATACCAACACTTACACAAAGATATCGGTCTTTTTGAATTCCTGCTCTTGCCAATCCTCTTTTTGCAGCATCTACAATTTCAGTCTTTGCACATAAGTCAAAGAAATTGCACCCAGCTAGCGAATAAATAGTAACAAGTCTTTCGACTTCCTGAGCATCCTCATTCCCTGCACCACATACGAGCTTAAAACATTTTTTATTTTCCAATAAATCTTTTAACATTATTATCTCTCCCTCAGCTGACTTTCAAATTTATATTAATAAAACAAGATTCAAAATTCAATATGCCTAATCAAATGAATTAAGCACACTAAGTCTGGTAACTTTAATATAAAAAACTTTAATTTTTACAGAAAATAAAATTTAGCCTAAACCGTATCTAAAAAGAATTCTTTTTAGACTTTTTTTAATTGGTTTTACATAATTTAAAACGATACTTTCATTATTAATTAAAAATTTTCTGGCCTTACCTGTTTTAGGATAAAGTCTATTAAACTTTGTCTCAAATCTATCAAACAAATCTCTCATAGAAGGGATAGACAATAAATCATTTAAATTACGCCTATAACAGCTGGGATAATTATATGTTCGATTTTTCTTTGCCGCCAAAAGTCCGGTAGTCGGATGATTTACACAATCCAGAACCTGTTTATAATTATCATTTAGAAAATCTTTATCAAGACGTAATCTTGTATCTAAATGTGCATTAGCCCAGAATGCATGCCTATTAATATCATCAAAACGCGAACCACCTAAAATTGTTTCAGACATATAAAATTCTCCTTTATTTTATCGTTAGTAATTTCAAAATATTAACAAAATTTTTTTTGCTACTTATTTGAAATTATTTATAAATTATGCAATAACTAACAAATTTATTTTTGTAGAAACTTTATACAATTATTAGATAAATAGTTTTTTATTAGCAAAATTTATATTTACAAGTTTTATGTTTAAATATTAAAAAATTTAAAAGGAGATAGTCTATGCGAGTGGAAAAAATAAATTCCCAACAAAATTTTAAAGGATTATATGTAAAACCAAGTGCATCAAAGAAATTAGAATACCTTTTTGAAAAAG
>CASDPF010000003.1 GCA_949282215.1 uncultured bacterium
TACAGAAGATGGAAGCGGCTTGGAGAATGCGACATGGACGTCAATAATCTATACGAATGCATCAGATATAACCGAGCAGGAGAATGAGGCAGCGATTACGAGAGCAGAAGTAGAATATCAGCAGACAGTACGTGATATAGAGGCAAAAGATAAACAGTATGATAATATGTTGAAACGTTTGGATACGGAGCATAATGCCTTGCAGACGGAATATGACTCAATAAAGAGTGTAATAAGCAAGAATATAGAACGAACTCTTAAAATGTATACTTAAGAATTAACTTAATAATTTAAATTTATTTAGTCTTCTTTTTGATGTTTTTTGTATTCTTTTGATTTTTATTATTTCTTTGCGGTTGCGGATGTGCAGAATATGACGTTTGAATTCTTTTTACTGAATATACATCTGGTATTGATTGAATACAGTTTATAACTTTTTTTAAGGTTTCTACATTATCAAGCTCTATTCCGAGTTCAATTACCCCTATTTTTTTAGCACTTTTTGCTTTTACATTTGCGTAGTTGATATTTATGTTATTATCAGATACTGCAGCAATAATATCTTTTAGTAAACCCATTTTTTCGCCTGTTTCAATTCTTATTGTCGTAGAATATGTTTTATTAATATTTTGTCCTGACCAGTGGATATCCATTAGTCTTTCAGGTGGAACATTATCAAGGGTTTGACAATCAATCCTGTGTACGGAAACGCCCTTAGAACGAGTTACTACACCTACTATAGGTTCTCCTGGAATTGGGGAACAGCAGCGGGCAAACGAGTACATCAACCCTTCAAGTCCTACAATATCTTTCTCTGATTTTTTTCTGTTAGAAGTATGGAATGTATTCTCAACTGTTTTTTGCTGCGGCTTTTTAAGCTTATTAATTACTTTATTTACGGTGGTTTCACCATATCCCAGTGCTGCAAATAAATCATCTGCACTTTGGTAATTCATAATTTTTGCAATTTTTTCAAACTCACCTTGTTTTACATAGTCATCAAAGACCGCTTTTGTAAGTTCATGCTCCAAGTTTGCTTTACCGGTTTCCAGATGAGCTTCACGATTATTTTTCTTAAACCATTGTTTTATTTTTGATGAAGCCTGTTTTGTTACAACAAAGTTTAGCCAATCAAGTCGTGGGGCTGGAGTTTTTGAAGTTAAAATTTCAACAATATCACCGTTGTTAAGCTTTGTATCTAATTGTGCTATTCTACCGTTTATTAAAGCTCCGACTGTTTTATTCCCGACTTCAGAGTGGATTCTGTATGCAAAGTCAACAGGTGTTGCATTTCTTGGCAAATCAAATACATCACCATTTGGAGTGAACGCAAATACCTGATCTGAAAATAAATCAAGTTTAACAGAATTTACATAGTCCTCAGCAGATGTCATGTCCTTGTCATATTCAACAAGTTTTCTCATCCATGAAAACTGTAAATCAGATTGGTTATCGGCTTTTTGGGAACCTTTTTCTTTGTATCTCCAGTGAGCTGCGACACCATATTCTGCGACCTCATGCATTTCCCAAGTTCTGATTTGGACTTCCAAAGGCTTAGAACGCGGACCTATTACTGATGTATGAAGCGATTGATACATATTGCCTTTAGGCATAGCTATGTAATCTTTAAATCTTCCAGGAATCGGTTTAAATTGGGAATGAATAAGCCCTAGTACTTCGTAGCATTCTTTTTCCGTATCGACAATCACTCTTACTGCAGTAATGTCATATAACTCGTGAAATGCAAGATTTAATCTTTTCATTTTTGCGTATATGCTGTAATAGTGTTTTGCACGACCGGTGATTTGAGCATTAATACCGCTTTTTTTAACATCTTTTGATATTTTATCAATAAGAAGCTGGACAGTCATTTCTCTTTCAGCTTTAGTTTGGGATACGAGTTGAGCGATTTCAAAATATTTATCAGGCTCAAGATAACGTAGAGATAAATCTTCTAATTCTGCTTTGATTTTATAAATACCTAAACGATTAGCGAGCGGGGCAAAAATATCAAGGGTTTCTTTTGCAATTTTAACCTGTTTAGGTGCAGCCATAAAATTGAGAGTTCGCATATTATGCAATCTGTCGGCAAGTTTTAGGAAAATAATTCGAATATCATTTGCCATTGCAATAAAGAGTCTGCGGAAATTTTCGGCTTGGCGTTCTTCTTTTGATTTGAACTGAAGTTTTCCGAGTTTTGTCACGCCTTGAACAAGAGTTAAAACATCTTTGCCGAAACGTTTTTCAATTTCTTCAGGCTGGGTATCCGTATCTTCTAAAATATCATGTAAGAATGCTGCCATAACGGTATGAGAGTCAGCTTTAAGGTTAATAAGTATTTTGGCAACTTCAACGGGGTGTATTATATATGGTTCTTCTGATACTCTGTATTGTCCTTCATGTAATCGCTCAGCAAAGTGGAAAGCTTCTTCAATTTTTTCAATATCGCTTTCTTCTCTGTTTTGTGCAATTAGTGTTTGTTTAATTTCATCAAATAGTGATTTTTCGGACATGATATAATAATAATACGAATTTTATTTCTATATTTCAAGCAAATTGTACAAATTTCATACATAAGGATTACAGATGAAAAAGGATGAAGGTATAATCATAAGTTTGAAAATTTCGCCAAATGCCTCTAAAAATGAGATTATAAAATCCTCAGATGGAGTGAAAGTGAAAATTACTGCACAGCCGATTGACGGCAAGGCTAATAAGTGTTTGGTGGAATACTTGTCAAAACTGTTTAAAATTCCAAAGACGTCAATTGTGATTTTAAAGGGGGAAACCTCAAAAGAAAAAACTCTATTGATAAAAACAGAGGATGATGATAAGATTTCCATGATTAAAAGTGTTTTATATTGAAACCTTATGGTATTAGATTGAAAGGAGCTATTAATATGAAAAAAACTTTATCGGCAATAGTTGCAGCATTGCTTTTAGCCGGTGGTCTATCGGTTTTTGCCGTCGATAAGACATCGGAGTCTCTCGCATTACTTCCGACTATGAAGACTCAATCTGCTTCTCCGAATAGAATTTGGGTCGGAACATTCCAACTTGTGTGGAATGATTTGATGAATGAGATTGTAAAAGGCCCTGTTGTTTTTGAAGGTAAAAAATCAAAATTAGTAGAGCAATTAAATACTCAGTCTTTTAATAAGGATATGATTTCAGAAGATTCATACTATACAAAGTTTGGAGAAACTTCACCTGAGTTGCGTTCAACAATTGAAAATGCCATTAAAGAAAAATTTAATGAGACCAGTGATGTATTGGATTCAATTGATTGGACTCCGGGGCCTGAAAAGTATACAGCTTATGCAATGTTGAAAAAAGATTTCAAATTCTTAACAGCATTCGATAAGTTGAAAATGGAAAGATTTGGTAAAAACAGAGAAAAAGTTCAATATTTCGGAATCAATAAAGATAGTGACAAAATCTTGGACAAAACAGTTAATGTTATGTTTTTTAACTCTTCAAAAGATTTTGCAATAGTAATTTATACTCAAACAGATGATGTTTTGTATTTGTATAGAACTAATGATGACAAACCTTTTGATAAATTGTATTCAGATATGTTTATTAAAAGAGCAAAATATGACGGCGATACTGATTTTACAGAAAAAGATTTGTTAAAAATTCCAAATATCGGTCTATATAAAGAACAGTCATTTGATGAATTATGCAATCGTAAAATCAAAGGTACAAGTATGATGATTGATAAAGCTTTGGAAACTGTTGATTTCAAAATGGATAATGAAGGTGTAAAACTTAAGAGTGAAGCTATAATTGCTACAAAAATGTCAGCAATGGTTCCAGCAAAAAAACTTAAAACTAGAAAATTCTACTTTGATGATACATTCGTAATTTTCTTGCAAGAACAAGGAAAAGATAAACCTTATTTCGCAATGAGGGTAAACGATGTAGCGACAATAAATAAAACCGAAAGGAAGAAATAAAAACGGGGCGGCGATTTTAATCGCCGCCTTTTTTAGTCCAAACAGGCATTTTTCAGTTCTTCTCTTAATAGGTCAATGTCTTCAAATTTACTTCTAACAATTCTGGCGAGGATTTGTAAGCAATCGCTGTTTTCGGCAGCGAACGAAGGTTCGCAGACGTTATACATCAAATCCAGTAAGGTTAACATTTCCAAACATTCATCTTCGCATTGGTTAAGAAGTCTTTTAATTTCGTTATGTTCCATTTTAGCTCATTTGTGTATAATTAGTATCAACATGTGTATGATAATAAATAGAATTTGTATTGTCAATAGTATAATATACATTTATGAAGAATAAAGAAGATTTAACAGTTTTGGGAGATGGAATAAGATTGGAACGGTTGCGCCGCAAATGGTCGCAGGAACGTCTGGCTGAAAAAGCGGGGTTATCTCAATCTCAGCATATCAGCCGTATTGAGAGTGGGCTGGTAGATATACAGGTCTCGACGCTCTTTTCTATAATCCGTGCTCTTGATTGCAAGCTGGAAGACCTTATTGACCTCGGCGGAGGCAAGAATGGCTAAAGTTAAATCAAAGTGGGTTTGCACAGAATGCGGATATGAGACAGCTGGTTATCTCGGAAAATGTCCTGAATGCGGTACTTGGGGCTCCTTGGTTGAAGAAATGCAATATTCAGAAAAACTTCATAATGCTGTTGCAAATGAATTTATAAATACTGAAAAACCTGCTCTTTTAAAAGATATTAAAGTTGATGAGAGTGTAAGAGTTTCAACTAATATTTCTGAGTTTGACAGAATTTTAGGCGGTGGGTTTGTACAAGGGTCTTTGGTGCTGCTTGCAGGAGATCCGGGTATCGGAAAGTCTACAATAACTTTACAAACTTGTGGTGAATTATGCAAAAACGGGAAAAAAGTTCTGTATATTTCTGCCGAAGAAAGTGCAACACAATTGAAACTTCGTGCTGAACGCCTCGGAATTAATTCCGACAGCCTTTATATTTATCCTCAAACAAATATGGAGAATATTAAATCTCAAATTGAAGAAATTTCTCCGGATTTTGTGGTTGTAGATAGTATTCAGGCAATATATTCGAATAATGTTCCAAGTTCAGCAGGTTCTGTCTCTCAAATCAGAGAATGCTGTAATATTTTAATGCATATTGCAAAAAGTAAAAATATTACAACAATTGTGATAGGTCATGTAACAAAAGATGGAAATATTGCAGGGCCTAAAGTTCTTGAACACATGGTAGATACCGTAATTTATTTTGAAGGTGATAAGTATAAATCTTATCGAATGCTTCGTTCAATGAAAAACCGTTTCGGTAATACATCAGAAGTGGGGATTTTCGAAATGAATTCAAACGGTCTAAGATGTGTAACTAATCCAAATGAGCTTTTCTTAAACGAACGTTCTCAAGTTGCGGCACCAGGCAGTGCAATAATTGTGACAAATGAAGGAACAAGACCTTTGATGGTAGAAATTCAGGCTCTTGTCGGGATGACATCTTATCCTACTCCAAGGAGGGTTACAAATGGTGTCGATATTAGCAGATTACATCAAATTCTTGCCGTGCTTGAAAAACGTGTCGGGCTGAATTTGTCAAAACAAGATGTGTATGTGAACGTTATGGGCGGAATTGAAGTAGATGAGCCTAGTGCAGATTTAGGTATTGCTCTTGCTGTTGCAACTTGTGCTCGAGATGTTGTAGTAGACAGCCAAACTGTTATTATCGGTGAAATCGGTTTGTCTGGCGAAATTCATCCTGTAAATAATATTGAAAGACGCCTTAATGAAGCTGTGGCATCAGGTTTTAAGAAGGCAATTATTCCTTATGCAAATGATGTCCCTTCTGATATAAGGAAAATAGAAGTAGTTAAGGTAAAACGTTTAATGGATGCTATAGCAGCATGTATCTCTAAATAATTATTTCTTTTGTGTTTCGACACCTTTTGCATCTTTTATTATAAATGGTCTTACAAATGCCCAAGTCCCGTATAGTGATGTTAAAAGCCCAGCTGTCATTGTGCTTTTAAAAAGCTTTGGATGTTTCGTTTTATTTACAAGTCCGCCTAATGTGACTAATGTTGTACCAGTCATAATTCCCAAGTATCCTTTGAAAATAGTCCTCGGTACAACTATTGCATCTGTCATATCTGCTGAATTTTTTGTGTTTTCGTGTATTCTATCCAGAAAACTGCCATTCTTGTTTCCATTAGTACCGGAAAAACTGTAACTGCTTAAGCTTTGTATTTTCATATATTTCCCTAATCTAGTCAGGTATATACTCAAAGATATCCTGAATTCTACAATCCAGAGCATAGCACAGTTTATTTATAGTTTCAAGTTCTATTGTTTTAGTTTTATTATGGTAAATTTTAAAAACTGCAACATGACTTAAACCTGCTATCCTTGCTGTTTCAGCCATGTTCATTCTTCTTATACCCATCATTTCTGATAATTTATTTTTAATCATGTTTGCAAGTTTAGCATTATTTATAATCTTAGTGATTAGATTAAATGATTGACTAATAATATTATTCATGTATTTAATAATATTGTAATAACGTTTAATAAAATGGAGGTTTTATGAAAAAAGGATTCACTCTTGCAGAGGTCTTGATTACGTTGGGTATTATCGGAGTTGTAGCTGCAATGACTTTGCCTGCAATTGTTCATAATTATAAAAAACAGGAGATTGAGTCAAAAATTAAAAAATTTTATACTAATATGGCTCAAGCAGTAAAACTTTCTGAAATTGATAACGGACCTGCTTTTTATTGGGAAAAATCTCCGAGAATAGACGATGGAGAAGGTGGAAATGCTGGTAATCGAGAGGGAACTCTAGCTTTTTATAATAAATATTTAGCAAAATATTTGAAAAAAGTTACAGAATTAGATACGGGAGGAAAAGGTATTTCGATAATGTTTACAGACGGTTCAACTATACGTCTTTCAAGTGGTTATTGTCTGGATATAAATTTTGACTATAATGGTGAAAAAGCCCCTAATACCTTAGGCGTTGATATGTTTGATTTTCTTCTTTGTACTGAAGAAGGGTATAAAGCAGGGTTAAGCAGAAATCGCCAAAATCCCTTTGATGCATATTTCCCAACATCTTGTGCAAGAACTGGGTGTACACGAACTCAGTTATTAAATTCTTGTAAATCAACACCTATGATTTGTTCAGCATTAATTATGTATGATGGTTGGGAAATTAAAGACGATTATCCCTACAAACTAAAATAATTAACTTTTTCTTAATAATTCAAACCTCCTAAACCTATTGATTAGTTTTTTTGTTGATGATATAAAGTACATGTTATAGATTTACAGAATAAGAAGGAGTAAAAAACTTATGGTAAATGTAGCAATTAACGGTTTTGGTAGAATCGGCCGTAACACTTTAAGAGCCGCTATCAGAGAAGGTATTTTTGACAAAATTAATTATGTAGCAATCAATGACCCGGGTCTAAAGCCTGAAGATGCTGCTCGTATTTTCAAATATGATTCAGTTATGGGTAAATTTGACGGTACTGTAGAAGCTTATGATGAAGGTATCATTGTAAACGGTAAGAAAATTAAATTCTTCGCAGAAAAAGATCCAGCTCAATTACCTTGGAAAGATTTAGGTGTTGAAGTTGTTGTTGAATCAACCGGTTTCTTTACAGATGCTGAAAAAGCTAAAGCTCACATCGCAGCTGGTGCTAAAAAAGTTATCATTTCAGCTCCTGCTACAAACGAAGATAAAACTATCGTTTTAGGCGTTAACGATAAAGAATATGATCCGGCTAAACACAATGTAATTTCAATGGCTTCTTGTACTACAAACTGCTTAGCTCCTGTAGCTAAAGTTATCGATGAAAAATTCGGTATCGTTAAAGGTTTGATGACAACAGTTCACTCTTATACCGGTGACCAAAGAATTCTTGATGCTGGACACAAAGATCCACGTCGTGCCAGAGCTGGTGCTTTAAACATCGTTCCTACAAAAACAGGTGCAGCTAAAGCTGTTGCTCTTGTATTGCCTCAATTAAAAGGTAAATTGGACGGTTTCGCAATGAGAGTTCCTACTCCGGACGTTTCATTAGTTGACGTTGTATTTGAACTTTCAAAAGATGTTACTGTTGAAGAAGTTAACGCAGCATTAAAAGAAGGTGCTGACGGACACGTTCTTTGCTATACTGAAGAACCGCTTGTATCTTCTGATTACATCGGTACTTCTCAATCATCTACAGTTGATGCTCTATTAACTCGTGTAATGGGCGGAAACCAAGTTAAAATTATTTCTTGGTATGACAACGAAATGGGTTACTCAACTCGTTTAGCTGAAACTACTTTGATGGTTGCTGAAAAATTATAATTTTTAAAATTATAATAAATAAAAGGCCTCTCATTTGAGAGGTCTTTTTTTATGTTTTAATTTAAATTTTAGAGTATTGTTGCTATTTACATTTTTTCTTTCCCTCCCAGGCTAAATCATCACATTTGAAATAGTCTGTATTTTCATTGTAAATAACCCATGCTGTACATCCAAAACCTTCTGAAGTTTTATTTAGACATCCGTCATTAAAGTTATATTTATTAAACGTATAATTTTCTGTACCATTTGGTATAATACCATATTTTGTTATATTGAATATAAATATGTCTTTCCCATATTGATTAGGTTTTTTCCCTCCATTTATATCAATCATGTATTCGCCACATACATTTGAAAGTGCTTTACTATTTCCATATACTATACTGCAGTCAGGGCTTTGTAAATATGCTCCAATAATACTACCATCCGAGAGAGTTGCAGATACTCGAGCTTCGTTTATAGGATTAAAGATTTCATTTATGTAAGTTGTGCCATTACGAAAAACTACATTTTCTTCGGGATGGCACTTTTCTCCTACTTCACAGTATTTTATAAATTTTAGATATGGTTCAATTGTTGTAAGAAGTTCTTTCGCTTTTCCTGTTGTAAAACCCCAATTATCAACGGTTCCTTTTTCATTTATTGCAAAAAGATATGCTTGGGAGATTGTGGAGTAGAATTTCTTTAATGCTGTTACAGTAGCTTTTTCTTGCTGCTTTTGAACTAAGGTTGGCAGTGTCATTGCTGCAACGACTCCTATTATCCCTAATGTAATCAATACTTCAGCTAATGTAAATGCATTTTTATTTTTCATATCTTCCTCCAAAAAATGATATTTTACATCATTATTATGGCTTATATTATCACTTTTATTAATTAAATATGATTTTATAAATCATAATAACTTACGAAAAAAAATAATATAATTTTATTTAAAGGAGTTTTAATGCAGGATATAAAAGATCTATTAGGTAAAAGAATAAAAGAGTTACGTAAAGAAAAAAATCTTACACAGGAACGTTTAGCAGAACTTATTGATATAGATACAAGAAACATAATAAAAATTGAAAACGGGGAAACTTTTCCAAGGCTAAAAACTTTGGAAAAATTGTTGGAAGTTTTTCAAATAGGTATATCAGAGCTATTTATTTATGAACATTTACAAGATATTACTCTTTTACGTGAAAAAGTCTTAAAAAAATTAGAAAAAGATGATGATTTGGTTAGATTGATATATAAAATGTTGTTTTAAATGTTTGGCATATTAAACAGGTTTATTATAGCCTTTTTTCTAATGTTTTTCTTTTAAAAGCTTGTAATAATTAAAACGAAAGGAGATTTTAATATGCGAGCTTTAAAAATTATTTCTTATATTTTGATAATTATCGGTGCGTTAAACTGGGGATTAGTAGGTTTATTTAATTTTGATTTAGTTGCACTTTTATTCGGTGAGATGTCACTTTTGGCAAGAATTGTTTATATTGCAGTAGGTGTTTCAGCTATAGTATCTATTTCAACGACGTTTAGAGAAATTTTTGAAAAATAATTATGCTGTTAACGAATTCAAGTATTTTTCGTTAGCTTTAAGAGTGTTTTCTGTTGCAACTATTGAATATACAGGTTTTTCTTTAAAGATGTAGTTTGCAGCATTATAAATATCATCAGCGGTAATGGTATCAATAGTTTCTAGCAGCTTATTTTCACGTGTTAATCCATAACCTGAAGATAAGCTGTAATTTAAAGTTTCTGTTTTATCAGCTCCGCTTTCGTTTTGTTCAAGCAAGTCGTTTTTGAGTGCCAGTTTTGCACTTGCTAATTCTTCCTCAGAAACCTTTTCGGATTTTAGTTTTTTGATATGTTTTTTAAATCCTTCAATAGATTTTTGGAGGTTATCGTAACTAACTTCGCCTGTTTCTTTATTTTCCGTAGTTGTACCTATTATGAGATGAATTGATCTTGTATCATAGACTTTGTCTAATTTTGAGTGAACTGAATATGCCAGTTTTTGTTTTTCTCGAAGGTCAGTAAATAGCCTTGAAGATGGACTTCCGCCGAGAATTGCGTTTAATAGTTCGAGTGTTGTGATATCTTTTAGGTTATCATTTGATTTGAATTTATACGCCATTATTATTTGGGCTTGGTTTTTATTATGTATATCTGTTAGGATTTTTGTTTCCTTTTGCGGAGTATAGTTTTCAAATTTAAAAGTATTATATTCTTTTGCATTTGGGAAAAGAGTTGCTTCTTTAAAAATTTGTTTTTTAAGATTTGGATTTTGAGCGAAAGGTGCAGATATTACAAGTGACATTTTTGAATTATTTATGATTTGGTTATAAAGCTCTTTTACATCAGCAAGTGTTACTTTATCGATACTATTTAAAATTTCTTCATTTGTATATCCGAATAAAGTTCCTTGATGCAGTTCTTTGTTTAATTTGTTATAAGGGGTTTTTTCTGCTCGGGACAGATCATCTTTCAGGTTGTTTTTTACGTCATTTAGTACATTTTCAGTAAAACGCGGGCTTAAAAGAACTTCTTTTGCATTTTTTATTGCAGTTTTTAAATCACTTGCGTTGCAGTCTGCGTTTGCTTGAAGTGTTTTGTCCGTTGCTGCGAAGTCTTCTGTAATAGCTTTTTTTGCATTATCTGTTGAAAATACGGTTTTATTTCTGAATAAAGATCCTTCATTTAGTAAGCTGTCTAAAATAAATGCTGTTGCAGGTTTATCTGTTTTTACAGGATTGTCACAGCTAAAAGTTATTTTAAAGGATGAATTTGGCGTTTTTGTATTATTTAATACAAGTTTCATATTATTCGGCGATATGTTGTATTCTTCGACATTATTTAAATTTATAACCTGATTTCTTCCTGTGAATGAAAGCTTTTGGGCTTTTTGGTAATTTTCTTTAATCTTATTAGCTTCTTGAGGGTGTACGATTGTAATTGCGGTTTTATTTAAATTAAAGTATTTTTTTGCGATATTTTTGAAGTCTTCTGCAGTTAGGTTATTTATGATTTTTTCATAATCTTTAATTGATGCAATATTATTTTCTAAAAGAGCTTCTCCGACAAGATTATTCATATTTTCAGAGTATTCAAAATTATTAGATAAATATTTTAGCATGCGTTTTTTAATAATCTGCATTTCGTCATCTGTCAAATTTATATTTTGTCTGTTTGTAATTTGTTGGTATAAAATTTTTAATAATTTTTCTGAATTTTCTTCATTAGTATTTGCTGAAAGTACAATTGCACGAGGGGCATTGTATTGTGTACTTATTTTTTCATCATTAGCAAACACTTTTATATTCAGCGGATTTGTGTATTGAGTAATTGCAGGAGATGTGAGTAAAAGCTCAAGAAATGCTTGAAGAAGAATTCGATCTTTTGTATTGTTATTTTCAGGTCCTGCAAATCCCATTGAAACAAATGTGGATACAGCTTTATCAGATATAATATCTTCTCTTATTTGTTTTTCTATCGGTTTTAATTCTTCAAAATGACGATTGTTTTGCGGAGCTTTTGTTGATGTGAAATATTTAGCTACAATTTTCATTGTCTCATCAGGCTTTACGTCACCGGAGATTACCGTTACCATGTTTGCAGGATAGTAATTTTTGTTAAAATAGTCCACAACGTCTTGTTTGTTTAGATGTGTTATGTTGTCCGTAGTCCCTGCTATTAAATCTGAGGATTTGCTATTAATGTTAAAAATATTTTTTATAGTTCTGTTAAATCCTATATTCTCAGGGTTTGACGTAATCATGTTAATTTCAGAATTAACAATCCCTTTTTCTTTTTCCAGCATGTCAATTGCAAATTTTGGAGATTCAAGCATTGAGGCGTGAATTTTAATTTTCTTTTCTAAGTCTCCGTCATTTAAAAGATATGATTTAATAAAGTAGTTTGTCTCAGCAAAACTTGTACTGGCGTTTGTACTTGCCCCCATTTCATCAGTCTTTTTGAAAAATTCTCCTGCATCAAGTCCATCTGAACCATTAAACAGGTTATGCTCAATATAATGGCTTATCCCGCGGATATTATCAGGCTCGTTCATTGAGCCTGTATTGACGTAAGTTTTTACGACAGTTTGACCTTCATTAGGTATAATTGCTACTTTTTGTCCATTAGAAAGTTTATAAAGATAAGCTTTTGTATCAAACGGCAAATCTAATTCTTCAAGTTTTTTATAACTTATTGGGGCTTTTACATTGTAATCAGGTACGACTTCCGTAATTTCATTATTTTGAGCCTTTTCCTCAATTTTCTTTTGTTGCGGAGGTAAAGGCGGTTTTAAATTCGGAATACCTGTTTTATAAAATGGATTTATATTGAGCATAAAATACCTACAATATTATAAAAACACGATTAGTGGAAAAATTGCTATTTCTTTATGGTTTCGAGAAAGTTTTATTTACATTCTTTAAATAAAAAGGCTCTATTTAATAGAGCCTTTTATTTTACTTTTTAAAAATAGTTTGTTCTCTGTCAGGTCCTACGCTGATTATTGAAATAGGTACTTCTAATAATTCTTCTAACCTTGCAAGATACTTTTTGCAGTTGTCAGGAAGCTGTGAATATTCACGGATATTTGAAACATTTTCTCCCCAACCCTTATGAGTTTCGTATACAGGTTCCAAATATTTATGAATATAAACATTTGTAGGGTATGATGTATAGATTTCTCCTGTTCTTGTATCTTTATATGCTGTACATACTTTGATTTCATCGAATGTATCAAAAACGTCAATTTTGGTTAATGCAACTGATGTCAAACCTCCGACAAGTACGGAGTATTTCATTGTGACAGCATCAAACCAACCGCAACGGCGAGGTCTTCCTGTTGTAACGCCAAATTCATGTCCGATTTCTCTGATTTTATCACCTGTTTCATCAGTTAATTCTGTGACAAAAGGACCTTCTCCGACGCGAGTTACGTAAGCTTTTGCAACCCCGATTACTTCATCAATCATTTTAGGTCCGTATCCTGAGCCTGTGCATGCACCTCCGCCTATCGGATTTGATGATGTTACAAACGGGTATGTTCCGTAATCTACATCTAACATTACACCTTGTGCACCTTCAAAAAGAATTTGTTTTTTCTTTGAATTATTTAGCATTTCTTGCCAATCAAAGCATACGTAAGGTTTGAAAATTTCTGCGTATTTTTCGCATAATGCAAGAACGCATTCTTTTGAATAAGGTTGTAGTCCGTAGACTTTTTCTAATGTTTTATTTTTCAAAGGTAGAATTACATCAAGTTTCTCGTTCAAAGCTTCAGGAGAATATAAATCCTCAATCTTTAACCCGAAGCGTGCAACTTTATCTGTATATGTAGGTCCAATCCCCTTTTTAGTCGTTCCGATTTTGCCTTTTTTTGCATTATCTTCACTATAGCCGTCAACTTCTGTGTGGTAAGGCATAGTAATTGAAGCGAGCGGACTTACTTTTAATCCTGAAATATCAATACCTTGTTCAATAAGCTCTTTTACTTCTTTATCAAATGCTTCAGGTAATATAACAGTTCCTGCACCTATAAAGCAGGTTTTATTTCCGTATAAAATACCTGATGGTATAAGGTGGAATTTGAATGTTTTATTGTGTGCAACAACTGTGTGACCAGCGTTACAACCGCCTTGATATCTGATAATTAAATCAGCATCTTGTGCTAATAAATCAGTAATTTTTGCTTTTCCTTCATCGCCCCATTGAGCTCCGACTACAACTTTATTCATACCATATCCTTCCTATTTTTACTGTCGTAATTTTGTACGACAGGTCATTTACTGACTTATTTTAGCACAAAATAAAAAAAATATCTTTTACCAAGGGTAGTCGTCTTTAATTTCCCAACCGTCATACATAATTAAGCCTGCACAATAAAAGCCGCTTGCATTTTTATTGCAGCCTCGATTATTACCGCCGTTAATAAGCCAGTCTCTGTCAAAACCCATTGAGCCTTCAATTGTTGAGGTATATCCTACTCCTGCAGGTACAAACTTTTTTTCGGGTTGTATTGAAAAAGCAAATACATCTCTTCCGTATTGGTTTGGTTTTTTAAATCCGTTCAAATCAATAATAATATTCATCGCAGGTTGATATTTCCCAGTGACAGGGTCTTGTCCGCTTAGTATGTAATCTGCAGCTATAATCATTGTCCCATCTGATAATACCAGTTTCGGATTATTAGTTAGTGCCTCTCCGTAGCTGTCACAATTTCCGCCATTTATACATTTATAATGTATTTCAGGAAAGTTTCCAACGGAATATTCTTTAATTATTTTTATGTATGGTTTTATGTATTTATTTGTAAATAATTCAGTATGCTCATTCCCTCCGATATCAAATTCCCAGTATTTGACATCCCCATGTTCTGCTTCAGCTCTTGCTACTGCTTGCTGCATAATGGAATAGAACTTTTTTAGCTGCGTTGCTGTCTGTTTTTTCTGATATTTTCCGATAAGTGTCGGTAATGTCATTGCAGCGACAATACCAATTATTCCAAGTATTATCAATACTTCTGCGAGAGTAAAACCTTTATTATTCATTATAATCCTCCATGACACCTATAGGTGGTAGTATCTCGTAAAATAATGTACCACAATAGGTGGTATGAGTCAATCTGAAGTTTTAAAAAAAGAACTACTTTTAAGGCTAGGCAATAATATTCGTGATTTAAGAATGCAGCAAGGTGTATCTCAGGAGGAGCTTGCTTTTAAAATTGATTCAGCAAGAAATTTTATAAGCTGTATTGAACGAGCAGAAAAATCCCCCACTATATTTACTTTGTTTCGTATAGCGAGGGCATTAAATGTAAAGTTGGAAATTCTTGTTAAAGATATTGATAAATTTACCCATTAAAATCTGAAAGGATAATTATCAGGAATTTTCCAGCCGTTCCTAGCTATTATCTGTGTACACAATGCCGCTCCTCCTGGTGGAATTTTTGCATTACAGCCATATAAAGAATCGTTGTATAAATCTGAACTTGAAGTTCCATATGGTTCAATCCCCTTTTTGTAGTGCAGCCCATCAGTTGATCTTTGTGGATGGAAGCTGAATACAAAAACTGTTTGTCCCATGTATTTTGTCCGTTGTCTGAATTTCAGCTCTGAAAAGTTTTTTGCATCAGGGTAATAAAAGTAGTCGAATCCTGATTTTACAACACACAAGCTTCCATCAGGAAAATATGCAGTAACAAAACCATCGTTTAATACTTCTACTTTTACTGTTTTCCAATATTTTGCAAGATATGTATCATACCATTTTTTTGTATTAATAACATTATCATTTGTTTCAAAATACCAGAAATCCCAGCTTTCATTTTCTGCTTCTGAGGCTTTTAATGCATTATTTGCAACAGAGTAAAATCTTTGTAGCCGTGTTTCAACAACTTTTTTTCTATAGTGAGATGTAACATTCGGGATAGTCAGAGCTGCTATAATCCCGATAATTCCGAGAGTTATTAGAACTTCCGCTAAAGTAAAACCGCAGAATTTGTTAATTGTGCCAAAAGCATTCGTAATGAAAAATGATTTATTAAAAATCTTGTGCTTTGTAAAATTATCATTAAGTTTAGTATCTAAAATTGCTCTAAAAAGGTTGTATGGCTTATTATTGCCCCCCCCCCCCCATCTGAGAGCTTGTCATATCTTGTGTTTTCACGTTATACCTCCATTCTTATATTCTTATTATAAACTATTTTTTATAATTATCAAGAGTGGAGGTAGCCGTTTTTATTATTTATATTTTTATATTTAATTTGCCTGCATTTTTAGCATTTTCAAGCATTAAATCAAAGCTTACTTTCATTGTTTCATGCAAGTTTACAGCACCGCATTTTTTTGCAAGTGCAAGGAATTTTTTACTGATTGTTTTATATTCTTTTATTTCTTCTGCTGTAGCAGGTATTTTATTTAATTTACTGGATAAAAATATGAGTTCTTCATTTTTCATTAATTCTTTATTGAAAAGTTCGGCTTCTTTTTCAAGTGTTTTATGCGAAAAAGGCAGAGAATCAGCTTTGTCCATAAATGTGTCAAATGCCTGATTTTCACCTCGTTCAATATTTGCAAACGGTCTTAGATTTCCTGATTCACATTTCTCTAGATAAGCAAAAAGTTCTTGTCGTCGATTTTCTTTAATAGTAGTTGTTGCGGGATGATCTATAATTTTCATTAAGTTTTTCCTTTCTTTATAAAGAAAGGGTTCAACAAAAAGTTTTTTGCTACATATCTGTTTTAAAACTGTATTTTATAAGTTCAGGTAAAATTTCAAAAGCATCTCCAACCATGCCATAATCTGCGATTTCAAATATAGGGGCGTTAGGGTCATTGTTTATTGCAATAATTTTTTCTGCTTTGTCCATTCCTATTGTATGTTGAATGGCACCTGATATTCCGCAGGCGATATATAGTTTTGGCGTAACCGTTTTTCCGGTTTGACCGATTTGCATTTCATGGGAAGCAAGTCCCATTTCTACGGCAACTCGGCTTGCTCCGACTGCTGCTCCGATTTTTTTTGCGAATTCTTTCAGTAATGCAAACCCTTCGGTATTTTTAAGACCTCTTCCGCCTGCTACTATAATTTCTGCACTATCAAGTTCATTTATGCTGTTAGTAAGTTTTTTTTGAAATTCTAATAATTCTACACATCTTGGAATATTTTCAAGGTCAACTTTTTTATAAATAATTTCTGTTGGTTTTATAATATCTTTTTCAGCAGGCTTAAATACTTTAGGACGCACGCTTGCCATTTGAGGCATGTTTTTACATAAAATTGTTGCCATTAATTGTCCGCCAAATGTCGGACGTGTTGCGGCAAGTTGACCTTTTTCATTAATATCAAGTCCTGTACAATCTGCTGTGAGTCCTGTATGCAAAGCTGTTGAAATTCTTGGTGCAAGATCTCTACCCTGGTTTGTTGCACCGATTAGAAGTATTTCAGGTTTTACTTCTTTTATCACGTCAATTGCCGCTTTTGCAAAATAATCCGTGCAGTATGTCTCAAATCTTAAATCTTCTATTGAATAAATTTTGTTAATTCCACTGTTTATAAACGCTTCTTTATATTCTTCCGCAAGTCCTGGTTTTGAAATTAAAAGAGCATTTACTTCCGCATTTTCAAGTTTATTCGCAAGCTCTTGAGCTTTATTTGCAAGTTCAAAAAATACCGTATGAATATAATTATCTCGTGTTACTTCTGCAAAAATAAGGATTTCTTTAGTCATTTAATCCTCCGCAAATTTTAATTTTTTCTGCAAGTTCTTGACAATTTTCGCAAAGCTTGCACTCAACCTCTTTCGGTGCCGGTCTGAATGCTTTACTAACATAAGTCGGAGAACCTTTTAGTCCTACATCTTCTGCGTTCAATGTTAAATCATCAAAACCCAGAGTTCTAATTTCAGTATTTTGAGCTTTTATAATGCCGTTAATTTTTGCTCTGGTCGGTTCAAAGTAGTCCTTTAAAACACATATAAGTGCCGGCAGTGTAACTTTTACGATTTCAGTTCCGTCATCGAGTTCTCTTTTTACTGTAATTGTATTATTTTCGTAGTTTAAAATTTCTTGAACGTAAGTTACTTGAGGTAAGTTTAGTGTATTTGCAATACTTGGACCTGTTTGTGCGGTATCCCCGTCAATGGCAAATTGTCCGCAAATAATTAAATCAAAATTTGAAACTTGTTCCCTAATAGCTGTTCCAATAGTCTTACCTGTTGCATAAGTGTCAGCTGCTGCAAATTTTTTATCACTCAATAGTATTGCATTATCAACTCCGATAGCTATGATTTTTTTCAGCATATCAACAGCTTGAAACGGCCCCATTGTAAGAGCCGTTATTTCAATATCATTGTAGGACCTTTTTAATTTAAGTGCAGCTTCTATTGCATAAACATCATAAGGATTAATAATACTTTCAAGCCCTTCGCGTTGAATAGTATTATTTTCTGTCCACTTAATATCTGATGTATCAGGGACTTGTTTAACGCATAAAACTATTTTCATTTAAACCTCAATATAAATTTTAAACGCGTTTTTTAGGCATTTGTTTTGTGTTTGCATCAAGCAATGCATTGTATGCCATTAAATAAATGGAGCATTTGTGTACGTTGGGCATATACCATGCACAACGTTCTTGCGTGCAAACCATATCAACATTTTGCCCAACACTTAATAAAGGACAAAACGGGATTTCTTTTTTTATATCTGCCATATTTTAGTCTCCTATTTATTTGCTGATTTCACTTGCCTGTTTTAATAAATTGCAATTTTCATCACGTTTCTTTTCTTGGTCTTTATATATTCTTGTTCTGTTAATGACTTCATCAAAATCAATTTTATGAGCGTCAAAATCAGGGCCGTCTACACAAGCAAATTTTACTTCACCGCCAACTGTTACACGGCAGGCTCCGCACATTCCTGTCCCGTCAACCATTATAGGGTTCATGCTTGCTTCTGTGTAAATTCCTTTATCGCGTGTAAGATTTGCAACTGCTCTCATCATAGGCATAGGTCCTACAGCTATGGCATAATCAATTTTTTCCTGATTCATCAATCTTTCCATTACCTGAGTTACGAAACCTTTTTCACCCAATGTGCCATCATCAGTTGTGATAAACAATTCTGTGCATGCATTTTTCATTTTATCAGCCCAGAAAATTAAATCTTTATTTCTAGCACCCATAATCATATACACTTTGTTGCCGGCTTCTTTAAATGCTTTTGCAATCAAATAGCACGGTGCAGCTCCGTAACCGCCTGCAAGACAAACTACTGTGCCATATTTTTTTATATGGGTCGGTTTTCCTAAAGGTCCTACAATATCTGCTATTTCATCACCTACACCAAGTGCAGCTAATTTTTTTGTAGAATATCCGACAGCCATGAATACTAAAGTTAAAGCACCTGTTTCTTTGTTAACGTCAGCTATTGTCAAAGGTACTCTTTCTCCGTTTTCGTCGGCTCTGAATATAATAAATTGACCGGCTTGAGCGTTTCTTACTACATACGGTGCATCGATCGTAATTTCATATTGGTTCGGACAAATTTCTTTTTTTGATAAAATCTTATATCCCATTGTTTATCTCTCCTTATTAACTATGTGAATATTATACACAAAGTAAGAAATATAATCAAGGTTAAGGAATTAATGGATTAATAACTGACTTTATAAGGATAATCTTTTGGAATTTTCCATCCGTTTAACTGTATAAGTGCTGTACAATAAGCTCTTCCGATGTTGGCATTTGAGGCTTCATAGATCGGTTGATTATTATAGCAAGCATTTTTTAACTGTTCTTTTGTTCCGTCCCAATAATATTTCCAAGGTTCAAATCCTTTGTTATAATTGTGTTTCCACCTAGGCTGTGTAGATACTGGGTAAAAGTTAAAGTGAAACATGCATGTTCCGTAACTGTTTCCGTTGTCGTAATCACATTTTTGAAAATTCCCGCCAGGCAAAAATATCCAGTCTCTGGTTGTATGGGCTGCTTGACGGAGTGCACTTCCGTCCGGAAAATATACAATATAGCTTCCGTCTGATAATGTTTCTGTTTTAATTATTTTCATATAAGGTGCTAAATATTTATTAAACCATTTTTCTGCCTCAGAACTTCAGGGAACAGGGTTGCCGTCTTTATCAATTTCGGCACCGGCAAGATCTTCATACCAGTATGATTTCTCCCCATAATCTGTTTCAGCCATTTTGACGGCTTGATTAATGGCAGAATAAAACTTCATTAAACGTGTTTCAACAACTCTGTTGTTATTTTTTTGAATAAGTACCGGCAGAGTCATTGCTGCTACTATTCCAATTATTCCAAGTGTTATTAGTACTTCCGCTAAAGTGAAAGCTTTCTGAAATTTTTTCATTATTTAACCTTTCTTTACAATTATTACATTAATTATATTGTGATTACATGAATTATATTGTAATAACAAAATTTGTCAAATTTATAATTATTAAAGAGAAGGTTTTTTCGCTATATTACTTTATAATTAAGGAATGAAAGCCAGAACCGCAAGAGAAGTTGTAAAAATATTATTGATGAAAAATAATTTATCATTGAGTAAGCTGGCAAGAATGCTTTCGAGCGATGATAAAAAAGTTTACCAACAGTCGCTTTCCGCAAAGTTGATAAACGGAACTCTGAAATATAATGAGATGGTTCAAATTTGTGAACTTTTAGGGTATGAAATTGAGTTTAAAAAATTATAAAAAGTAATATTTGCTTTACAATGTTTCTTGCTTTATCTATAATCTTCGTAAATGTAAATTATTAGAAGGTGAGAAATGAGCAAATATTTATTAGAAATCGGAACAGAAGAGTTACCATATAGATTTATTCCGCAAGCTATTGAGCAATTACACAATGGTTTTGAAAGTTTTTTGAATAATAATAAAATCGGCTTTGAGAAAGTCAATGTATATGCAACGCCAAGACGTCTTGCAGTTATTATAAGCGGTTTGGAAGAAAAAAGTGAAGACGAGATAAAAATCGTGAAAGGACCTATTGCCAAAATAGCTTATGACGAGGCCGGTAATCTTACAAAAGCAGGTGAAGGTTTTGCTAAGAAAAACGGTGTTGCTCCTGAAGATTTGTATGTAGAAGATAACTATGTGCATGCGAAAATCGTTGTTAAAGGTAAGTCAATTGTAGAACTTTTAAAAGAAAATGTTCCTGTAATTTTCTCAAAATTACAAGGGGCTCATTTTATGAGATGGGGATATAATGACCAAAAATTCTCTCGTCCGATTAAATGGATTGTTTCACTTTTAGATAAGGAAGAAGTTGAAGTAAAAATTATTGATAAAGTTTCAAGCAACGTTTCTCGCGGACACAGATTTGCTCAGCAAAATGTAATTATCGGGCATCCTGATGATTATGTTGAAATTATGCGTAATTGCTGCGTAATTGTTGATCAAAATGAAAGAAAACAAATTATTGTAGAAAAAGCTAAAGCAGAAGCTGCAAAACTTGGTGCCGAGCCTTATTATACGGATGATTTGCTTGATGAGGTTACATTTATTACCGAATATCCGGTGCCTGTAACTTGTGAATTTTCTGAAGAATACCTAAAGCTCCCTGAAGAATTGGTTGTAACTGTTATGGCCGTTCATCAGAGATATTTTGCACTTTATAAAGAGGGTAAATTAATTAATAAATTCATTACAATGACAAATTATATCGGTGATGAATTTGCTAATATCAAGGCTGGAAATGTAAGAGTTATAAAAGCTCGTTTGGATGACGCTGTATTCTTCTTTAATGAGGATACTAAAAAGCCTTTGATTGATTATGTCGAAGATTTAAAGGGCGTTACTTTCCAAAAAGGTATGGGATCAGTATATGATAAAACCCAAAGAATTATTTCATTATCAAAGGATATTGCAAAAGGCTTAAATATTCCAAGTGCTGATATTGAACGTACTGCTCTTCTTTGTAAAGCTGATTTGGTAACTCAGTTAGTATTTGAATTTACCGAGTTACAAGGATATATCGGTTCTGATTATGCAAGAGTATCAGGTGAAAATGAAAAAGTGGTCGAAGGAATTAAAGAACATTACTTCCCATTAAATGCTGAAAGTGAAACAGCTAAAGGTATAGAAGGACAGATTGTCGGTATTGCAGATAAGCTTGATACTATTTGTGCAGTATTTGCTGATGGTAAAAAACCTACAGGTTCCTCCGATCCGTTGGGTGTTCGTCGAGCTGCATTAGGTATTATCAGGACAATTCTTGATAATAACTTAAAAGTTAATGTTGCTGATTTAATTAAAAAAGATATGTTATTATTGCCTGTTTCTATAGAAACAGCTCAGGATAAGAATGCGTTGCAAAAAATAGCTGATACTGTGAAAAAGAATGTAGCAAGACTAGTTCCTCAACAGTGTCCTCAAGAAATTAATGAATTCTTTGTTCAAAGATTAATTATATTCTTAGGTGATAAATATAGCAAAAATGTCTTGGAAGCATGTGCTTTTAATAAAAATCCTATGGAAGACTTAGCTGATTACATAGAAAGAGTGAAAGTAGTATCTAATCTTGATAATCCGGCTTTATTAGAGGCTTCTAATCGTGTAATCAGAATATTGAAAGAGGATTCAATTTCTAAAGTTAGTAAGGATTTATTCAAAGAAGCTTCTGAGGGCATGCTTTATAGAGAAATTCAGACAGTTGATGAAACTGCAGATTATAAGACTTATTTGGATCAGTTAATTGCAATAAATCCTGCTGTCGAAAAATTCTTTAACGATGTTTTAGTAATGGATAAAGATGAGAAAGTTAAAGAAAATCGTCTTGCATTATTAACAATATTAAAGAAAAAATATGAACGACTTACAGATTTTAGCAAGCTATAATTGATTTTTGCCAATTTGTAACGATTTCTAAACAAATAACTTAAAAAAGTAAATTATTTTCTTGAGGATACTTTAAAATAGTACAAGAAGGTTAAAAAACAAATCCGATAATCAAAAAGTAGAGGTAATTATGTTAGACCGATTGAAAAATTTAAAAATTGTAAAAAAGCTGAATGAATCAATCAGCCCGAGATTACGGTGGCTACATTTTTCGAACCGCCGTGTCGATAAGTCATCACCTGAATACATAAAAATGATTAGCGGAGTTGAGGATATTCAAACAAATTCTGACGAACGCAGGCTGGAAGCAATGGTCAGAGAACAGCTCAAAGAAGAATCAAGCCACAGATGACCTCGATATTGAGTAGGTCTTTACGGGAAATATTCCCGCATATTATAAGAAAAATAATACCCCAATTGTGCGGGTGTTATTTTTTTATTTATAAATATTATAAGAATAGTGTTGAATTTTTAAAAGGAGGGTTATATGACAACGATTATCGGAGTAAAATTGACAGATAGAGCTGAGAGTTCAGTAGAATTTCAGGAAATTTTAAGTAAATACGGATGTTCAATCAGGACACGTATAGGGCTTCATCATCCTGAAAATAATTCTTGTACAAATTGCGGAATTGTCCTTTTGGATTTAGCCAAAGAAGAGCCAAAACTTATAGAAGAGCTTTCTAATCATTGGACTGTCCAGACAATGAAATTTGACTAATTGGCGTTTATAAACTATTATATACTCTATGAAGACAGAGTATGAACGTTTACAAAAACGGCTGAATAATAAGCCTTTGCTTGATAAAATTGCAGAGGGTGACAACTTATTTAATTCTAATAAGCTTGAAGAAGCTATAGAAGTATATAAGTCTGTCCTGCCAAAGGTTGAAAAGTCTTATGAATTTGATATCTGTGAATTAAATCGTAAAATCGGTAATTGCTATTATAATTTAAAAAATAGAGATCAAGCAAGATATTATTATGAAGAAACACTAAAATACTGCACTACTAATGCAAGCATATATTCTATGCTCGGATATCTTTGTTATTTTTACGATAATGAAAAAAGTATTAAATATTATGCAAAGGCGATTTCTTTAAAGCCGATACCTACTTGCGTTTCTACAATTTGTCTTACGATGTTGAAGTCTGATAAATATTCACAAAAAACTTTAAAAGAGGCTATCGAAAATCAAATAAATAAATATAGGCCCATTGTCTTAAAAGATGATAGACCCTTTGAATACACGGGTAAAAAAGATCCTAATAAAAAGTTAAATATCGGATATTTATCTTCTGACTTTTATTCACATGCTATGATGCAATTTGTATTGCCTCTTTTGGAATTTCATAATCAGAAAAAATTTAATTTTACTCTATATTCTTGTTCAGCAAAGAGTGATTCTACAACTGAAAGAATTAAAGCCATAGGTATGCGGTTTGAGGATTGTGCTAATTTGAATGAAAAAGAATTGGCACAAAAAATTCATGACGATGGAATTGATATTTTGGTAGATTTAGGCGGGTATACTCATTGCAGAAGTTTTGCATTATTTTATAAGCCTGCACCGATAATTATGCAGTATTTGGGCTTCGTAAATACTATGGGCATGAAAGAAGTTGATTATATTTTTGCCGATGAATTTGTTATTCCAAAGCAAACTGCAAAATATTATACGGAAAAACCATTGTATTTAAAATCAGGTATGCATAGATTTGACTATAATAATTCACGAATGCTTCTGCCTGAAATCAATGAGCTTCCATATTATACTAACGGGTATATTACATTTGGAAGTTTTAATTGTCCGTCTAAAATTAATGATTATACTCTTTCTCTATGGGCAAATGTATTGAAAAATGTTCCGAATTCAAAGTTATTAATTTACAGAACCCAGATGAGTGAGGGAATTATATTAAAATTTAAAAAGAAATTTTCAGAGTTAGGTATTGCTGAAAATAGGATTATATATAATAATATTCCGGTAAAGGGTACTCATTTTAATGCTTACAAACTTGTGGATATTGCCCTTGATACGACACCTTTTAATGGATTGACTATCACAATAGAACAGATTTCCATGGGAATACCTGTAATTACATTGGCTGGCGAGAGTATGCAATCAAGAGGTTGTGCTCATATTAATAAAGTCTTGAAGTTAAATGATTTGATAGCAGAAAATGAAGGTGAGTATATAGCTAAGGCACAAAAACTTGCGGGGAATATTAAAAAACTCGATTATTACAGACATAATTTAAGAGATATATTAAATAAATCTCCATTGCGGAGTGACCCTGAAAGTTTTGCAAAATGCGTAGAAGAAGGGTATATTAAGGCTTGGAAAGATTATTGTAAATCTTTGTAAAACAATAGGCAAAAAAATTTTTTCACGAACTTTAATGTTAAGGGACTGAAAATGATTAATCCTGCGATTAGCTCTCAACCGCAAAATTTAATATCCCGATATTTGAGGCAGAATTCTTTAGAAAAACAAAGTTCGCCAAGTAGACAAGACTATACCCGCACAAGTATATTTTATATTAATGACTATCATGGCAGAGCAATAAATATGGAGAGAACAATTACGGCATCTAATGAGTTTGATAGATTTGAGCCGTCTGAAAAGACTGATAAATTAAAGCTTTCATCAGGAGATATAATGCTTGGTGAAGATTCTATGATAAATAAAATAGCATCTACATTTTTGAAGATTATAGGAGTAACTGCTTCTGCTGTCGGAAATCATGAATGTGATATCAATCCGGCAGAAATAAAAAATATATTTCCATCATTATCTTATACGCTTTTAGCATGTAACCTTAAATCAAAAGATGAGAATGATGATTTTCATAAATATATAAAATCTTCCATTATAGAAGAGCATAATGGCAATAAATATGGCATAATCGGTACTGTACCGACGGATTTACTTACCCGATTAAAGTATGGAAATGTGCTTAAAGAAAAAAATATCGAGCCTGCAAATATAAATGAAACTATTTCAATGGTGCAGGCGGAGGTTGATAAGTTAAAAGCCCAAGGAATAAATAAAATAATATTACTATCGCATAGCGGATACGGATATGATATAAAAATAGCTAAAGAAACAGATGGTATTGATGTAATTTTAGGCGGACATTCGCATAATTTGATTACGGATATCAAGGAAAATGTAAATCTGTTTAATTCAAAATCGGGAGAACCTGTGATTATTACTCAGGCCGGTCGTGACGGACGTAATTTTGGTATATTGAATTTGGAATTCGACAGTAATGGTGTTATTCAAAAAGCTCAAAACAATGTTGGAAAAACAAGAATATTTAGCAGAAATGCCCCCGCAAGACACGTTTTTGATACAATTTTAGGCAAACCTGAAGTCGTTGGATATGTAAGAACTGCTCCGCCTTTATTGCAAAATGATTTAATTGACCCTAGTCCTCTTGCTAACTTTGCACTTGATGCGGTAAGAGAAGATACAGGCAGTGAAGTAGCAATTATAACATCTGCTTTGCTTCGAGGCTCTTTGGAAAAAGGCAGGGTTGATACAAGAACAATTTCCGAATTATCCCCATTCAAAAATAAAATAGCCAATATTTATTATTCAGAAAAAGACTTGGTAGATGCGATTAAGTTTGCTGCTAAATCTTTTACTAACAGAAATAATAAACCCGGATTAATTTATGTATCAGGTTTACATTATACAGTGAACAGACAAGGTGAAGTTAAAGACTTGAACTTTGTAAAACCTGACGGCAGTTTAGAAAAGATTGATTTGGATAATCCTCGTACCGATAAAAAATATCTTGTATCCGTGAATGATTATATCGCAGCAGGCGGTGATAATTTCAGTATGCTTGATAAGATTAATCAGGCAGAAAAAGTCTTTAATTATGATTTGTCAAAATGTGTGGAAGATTATTTCAGAAAACATAAAGAACCTGTCGATATTGTCGATGATGGAAGAATAACTGTCGTTGATAATTAATTTTTTGTAGTACAATAATTTTATGGAAACAGAATTAAAGCAGCTTTTAAATATTTTGAAACCTCGAATTAAAAGTGCAAAGGAGTGTCTTTGACTATGCTTCTTTGCCTGAAAAATTAATTTTGCTTGAAGCTGAAATGCAGTCCCCTGAAATTTGGTCTGATAAGACAAAGGTCTCTAAACTTGGTGCTGAAATAAAAGAAGTAAAAGAAAATATACAGCTTCTTACGAATTGGCAGAATGCCTTAGATGATGCAGAGGTAGCACTTGAGATTTCAGATAATGATTTGATAAATGAGAGTTATGGATGTTTAAAAAATCTTGAAAAAGAATTGGATAAATTTGAGGTCAGATTGATGCTCAGTGGTGAATATGATGAAGCTGATGCTATTTTGACAATAAATGCAGGTGCTGGCGGTACTGATGCTCAAGATTGGGCAAGTATGCTTCTTAGAATGTATATGCGATGGGCTGAAAGTAAGGGCTGGCATGTTGATTTACTGGATAAATTAGATGGTGATGAAGCCGGTATTAAATCTGCGACTATTAAAATTACAGGTAAATATGCATTTGGATATTCAAAAGCAGAAAAAGGCGTCCATCGTTTAGTCAGAATTTCTCCTTTCAACGCAAACGGCAAACGCCAGACTAGTTTTGCATCATTAGAAGTATCACCTATTATTGCAGATTTCGAAAAAACAATTACAATACCTCCTGAAGATCTGGAAATCGATACAATGCGTTCAGGCGGTGCAGGCGGGCAGAATGTTAATAAAGTAGAGACAGCAGTCAGAATTGTGCATAAGCCTACAGGAATTGTTGTTAAATGTCAGCAGGAACGCTCACAATTGCAAAATAAAGAAAATGCTATGCAAATTCTGGCTTCAAAACTCCTTGCAATAAGACAAGCTGAGCATGAGAAAAAGCTAGCTGACTTAAAAGGTGAAAATGTTGATATAAACTTTGGTTCCCAAATTCGTTCATACGTGTTCCATCCGTATAAAATGGTAAAAGACCATCGAACAGGCTATGAAGTCGGCAATGTTGATGCAGTTATGGATGGTGACTTAGACGGGTTTATTGAAGCTTATTTAAAACAAAATCACTAATCAAAATAAGAATTTTTTATTTGGTATATATGCGAATAATTTTATTGTTTCATATAAGAATATTGCAGAGTATTATTAAAAGTGTTATAATATAAATATAATAAGCAGAGGAGGATGTATGCAAAAAACGCTAATAGATAGAATTTCGGGGGGGGGGGCTGCCAACTAACAGTTAGGACAAGCATTTCCGACTTAGACCTCCGATGTAAAGAAAAGAGCAGAAAAGCAAGCCGTGCCAAAAGACACGGTAATTTCTGATGCAAAATTTTTGAAATGAGATATTGTAAATATAAAAACGGAGGACTTATGAAAAAGAAAAATGCTTTTACCTTAGCAGAAGTGTTAATAACATTAGGAATAATTGGAATAGTCGCAGCGATGACATTGCCAAGTTTAGTTAATAAGTATCAAAAAACAGTATTTGTTAATCAAATTAGGACAACAAATACTATATTACAAGAAGCAATGTCTATGGCTGTTGCTGATTATGGTGAAGTTAGGGATTGGGATTTTGGTAATCAGGTAGGAACGCATGATGCTACTATTGTTGCTTCAAAATATTTTGTTCCGTATTTAAAAAAAATAAAAGAAGCGGGGTATTGTAAGAAAAATCTACAAACAGGTAATGTTGATAAAACTTCCTACTGTATAACACTTGCTAATGGTATAAATATAAGATTCATGCTAGATGGTGCGTTTGGAGAAGTTCAGTCTAGTCTATATCTAATATGTTCTACTAAGAACGATCATGGAGCTTTATCTTTATCTGAATTAGGACGTAATTATTCAAGAACAGATTTTATTTTTAAGGTAAATATGAATTCTACAAAGGGGAATCGTTTAGGATATTTTGATTGGTCTATGGAACATCCTCTATATAATTGCAGTGATAATATTTTGCCAGAAAAAAGACTTCTGTGTACTGCAAAGATTGTGAAAGACGGTTGGACAATCCGCGATGACTTTCCTTGGTAAATATTATAGTTTAGTTTTGTGTAAGTCAGTTCCGCCTGTTTTTATTAGGTTAAATTTATCTGCAATTTTTTCTATATGATGAGCTGTTGTGAATTTTATAATTCCTCGATGTCTTTTATATGGGTAATAGACTTCAATCCCGTCAAGACCGTATGAGATAAGTTTTTTTACAAATCTTTCATGATTTAACGCCCAACAGCAGGCAGGATGTGCAAGAACCGCAATCCCTCCTGCGTTGTGGATTGCTTGGATTAGTTTTTTTATATCTCTTTTTGCAAAAATTCTTATTATATCCCACTCTGTTTCACGTTTGTTTTTAGCACAAAATGACTGCAATTCTTTGTTATTAACATCTATCCCATAGCCTAGCAGGTGCAAAAAAACATATCCGCACCACACATCAAATTCAACGGCGGGGATGACATATTCTGGAATTTCATTTTCGATATAGCCGTTCATTGTATTATGATCGCAGATGGCTATATTTTTGTAACCCATTTCTTTTGCCTGTTTTATTAAATCAGAAAAATTTCCTTTCCCGTCTGAGTATGTTGAATGAATGTGCAGGTTTACTCTATTCTCAGTGAAATCTTCTTTATTAAAGCTTTTGATTAATTCTTTGTAATTTGTCATTGTTTTTTTAAATTTATTTGTAATAGAATTATAATACAAGAAAATAAAAAAATCATCTGCACTAATTGTTGTGCTTAGTATAAGGAGAGAATATGACAAGAGCAAAAGAAAATAACAGTATTTTCAGTATATTAATTGAAGGTGTAAAAATATATTGCTCAAATTTTTTACAATTTACAGGATATATGGCATTTCCTGTATTAGGGCAATTGCTAGGTTTAGGGCTGATTTTCGGTCTGGCTGGATTATATACCGCATATTTGCCTGTATTAATCGAAAAATCTCCGGCTTTTAACAGTTTTTCAACAATTGTAGCATGTGTTGTTGTGATTACAGTCCCTGGGATGATAATTTTTTTGAAAGCTTTTTGGGATTTTTTAGTTGCTTACGGAGCATTAAATTCTATGGCTGACAGTGCTATTAATACCGGCAGGGTATATGATTTCCCTGCTCATAACTCATTGATTACTCAAAGAACTTTTAAGTATGTTGGGCTTTGGTTTTTAATCAGTTTATTGAGTCTGATTGCAATAAATCCGTTTTTTATAATAATTGCTGCTGTGCTTTTTGTTTATTTTATATTGGTATTTCAGGTTTTTACATTTGAAGATGATGTATCAATTTTAGGTTATTTCAGAAGAAGTATGGAGATTATAAAGGGAAATTTCGTAAGAACTTTTATTTTACTTTGTATAATCGGATTTTTCACTCATTATCTTTTTGTAGAGGGTTTTTCTGTCTTGTTTGATTTCACAGGAATAACCGAATTGCTTACAAAACCTTTTGAAAATTGGGTATTGACAAATATTCCGCTTGACGGATTTAATAATTGGGTATTGAATATAAATCCCAGAGCTGAAATTTTAACACCGACAAAAGTTGCTGAACTTTTTGTATATCAAATAGCTTTTTTCATTGTAACAGGTTTTACGCTTCCTTTAAGAAGTATTTGCTGGACATTGTGGTATAAAGCTTTAAATACGGAATCTCCTGTGGCAAAACCTGCCAGAAAATCAAATGTAAAAAAGCTTGATAAAAATATAATAAAAAGAGCTCAAAGAAAAGAAGATTAAAAAAATGTTTATATGCAAATTCTGTAAATCTAAAGACAAGTTCGAATTAATGTTTTCTCCGGATTACCATGGTGCAAGACATTTTGAGCAGCATTATAATGCTAAAAATGAAATTGAAATTTCTGTGGATGGCTATACATTTGTTCCTGATTTACAGTTTATGAATGAACATGCTGTATGTAAATACTGCGGTCAAATTTATATGTGGGACTATGATTATAAAGGATAAATTATGAGAAAAGGTAGAAAAAATAACGAATTAAGAGAAATTAAATTTACGAAAGATTTCACAAAAAATGCCTTAGGTTCTGTGCTTGTTGAATTCGGAGATACGAGAGTTATTACGACTGCGTCAGTAGAGCAAGGAAAACCAAAATGGATGGATAAAGAAGATTCAAGAAGCTGGTTGACTGCAGAATATTCTCTGCTGCCTTCATCTACGAACACAAGATGCCAAAGGGAGAGAACTAAAATTTCAGGCAGAACTCAGGAAATCCAAAGATTAATAGGCAGAAGTTTAAGGGCTTGTGTTGATTTGGAAAAAATGTCAGATTTAACTATTACAATAGATGCCGATGTTATTCAAGCTGACGGGGGGACAAGAACGGCAAGTATTTGCGGAGGGTATCTCGCACTTAAAATTGCTATAGAAAAACTTCTTGCCCAAGGAGTGTTAAAAGAAAATCCTATTATTGAACCTGTAGCTGCTATTTCTGCAGGAATAATTGATGGAGAAGTAATGCTTGATTTGTGCTATGAAGAAGATTCTCATGCTCAGGTTGACAGTAACGTTGTATTGACTAAAAGCGGTAAGATTATTGAATTCCAAACAACAGCAGAAGGGGAACCTTATGAATATAGTCAAATGCTGGAAATTTTTAATGTTGCCAAAAATGGTATTGACAAAATAGTTGAAATGTACGATAAAGTTTAGTATAATTTTTTCTACTAAAGAAAGGAGTTTTTTATGAAAAAAACAATCGTTGCGTTAATGGCACTGTCGATGTTTTCTGTTGGTATTGCTCAAGCTGCAGAACAACGTCCTGTTTCTAATTTTTTAAATAAATTAGAAGCTAAAGAAGAAGCTACTTATAAAAAATTAGAAGCAAATAAACAAGAAGCGGAAGCTCGTAAAAAAGAAAGAGCAGAACAACAAAAAGCTCAGCAAGAAGCTTTGAAAAAACAGCAAGAAGAAGCTAAAGCTCGTCAAGAAGCTAGACAAAAGAAAATTGAAACTAAAAAACAACAGTGGAAAGATTTATTAGAAATTGATAATAAATAAAAATAAACAAGGGCGGTTTTTTATAAAAAACCGCCCTTGTTTATTTTATAATTCAATGGATATGTTTAGGTCTTAATAATAGCATTTTAGTATTTTCGACTGCTTTTAATCCATGTGGAGTTTTTGCAGGCATTACTATCATATTATTGCTGTATAGTCTATAGATTTCTTTTCCGATAGTTATATCTGCACATCCTTCTATTATAATTGCAACTTCGTCTTTTTCATCACAATGGATTGTTCGCTCGTTTCCTGCTTTAAATGATAAAAGAGTCAGTGAACTTTGTTCATTATCAAAGATAAACTTTTTATTTATGGTATCTAAGTATTCTATATCTTTTAGGTTTATTACATTATTCATTATTTAAAATTTCCTCAATATCTTTTTCAGGTGTGGAAATAGGTTTTATCCCATATTCTTTTACCAGTATATTATAAACATTAGGGGATACAAATGCAGGAAGTGTTGGTCCAAGTCGGATATCTTTTATTCCTAAGTATAAAAGCGTTAATAAAATGCATACAGCTTTTTGTTCATACCAGGATAATACCATAGAAAGCGGTAAATCATTTACAGTGCAGTTGAAAGCTTTTGATAATTCTATTGCGACTTTTATTGCAGAATATGCATCATTGCATTGTCCCATATCCAGAAGTCTTGGAATTCCATCGATTTCCCCAAGATTTAAGTCATTAAATCTGTATTTTCCGCAAGCTAGTGTGAGTATTATAGAATCTTTCGGGGTGAGTTTTACAAATTCAGTATAATAATTTCTTCCTGGTTTTGCTCCATCGCATCCTCCGACTAAAAATATATGATTAATTTTTTTATTTTTAATTAAATTAATTAATTTATCAGCGATAGAAAGTACAGTATGATGACCGAATCCTACGGTTAACTCGTTTCCCCCGTTAATTCCTGTCATTTCTTTATCTGTTTCATATCCCCCGAGTTCTTGAGCTTTTTCTATCACCGGTGCGAAATCTTTCCCTTCCCCAATATGTCTAAGTTCAGGATATTCAACAACGGAAGTTGTAAAAATCCTGTCTTTATAGCTCTTTTTTACAGGCATAATACAGTTTGTAGTGAAAAGAACAGGGGCAGGGATATTTTCAAATTCTTTTTGCTGGTTTTGCCAAGCAGTGCCGAAATTACCTTTTAAATGTTTGTATTCATGTAATTTGGGATATGCATGACAAGGAAGCATTTCTCCATGAGTATATACGTTGATACCTTTATCTTTTGTTTGTTCAAGCAAAAGCTCCAAATCCTTCAAATCATGTCCGCTTACGACGATGAACGGACCTTTCTCAATTTTTGTTGTAACTTTTTGCGGTGTTGGATTTCCATAAGTTTCAGTGTTTGCTCTATCTAGTAATTCCATACATATTAGGTTAATTTCTCCGGTTTTTAAAACAAGTTTCAATAATTCATCACTTGAAAGATTTTGAGAGATTGCTTTCAAAGCTTCATAAAAGAAATCGTCTACTTTTGAATCTTTATATCCCAAAATCATTGCATGATAAGCGTATGCTGCGATACCTTTTAATCCGAATAAAATCAATGATTTCAAACTTCTTATATCTTCATTTGTTTCCCAAATATTTTTGATATCAAATTCGTCTGAACAATCGGTGTTGTTTTCAATTTCTTTCGTAAGTTTTTTTATGCTTTCATTATCAAAATTTACATTGGTGATGGTTGTAAAAAGTCCTTTTATTATTAATTCCGTTTTGTAATCATTTTTTTTTGTACAATTTGCCATTTTAATTACGGCCGTTGTCAGTTCATCCTGAATGTTTGCGGTATCAGCTTTTTTCCCGCAAACACCGTTTATAGTACAAGCTTTACTTTGTGCAGTTTGTTCGCATTGAAAACAAAACATATCCATAATTTTATCTCCTTTTGTTAAATTTTAGCTGTTTATAATTTTATATTTAACTGAAAATATTACCGTTACATATTAAGGCAATTAAGTATGGTATATTTTATTAATATATAATGAAATTTCTTGAAAGATATATAATGATGTGTTAAAATTCAATCAATAGGAGAGCAAATGCTTACTTCAGATAACAGTATTCGGACACTTACCGGTGCAAAATTGATTGTTAAAACTTTGAAAAATCTCGGGGTTGATACAATATTCGGATATCCTGGCGGGATTGTATTGAGCATTTATGATGAATTATTTAACCAAATGGATATAAAACATATTCTAATGCGTCATGAGCAGGCTGCGGTACATGCAGCAGAAGGTTATGCAAGAGTAACAGGTAAATGCGGAGTCGTCCTTGTGACATCAGGTCCAGGGGCTACAAATACTGTGACCGGAATTGCAAATGCATATCTTGATGGTTATCCTCTTGTCGTTTTGACAGGTCAGGTTCCCTCTGACCTTATTGGAAAAGATGCATTTCAGGAAGTTAATATTGTTGATATTACTAAATCCTGTACTAAAGCTAATTATCAGGTAACTGATATAAAAGAATTAAAATATACTTTAGAAAAAGCTTTTAATACTGCTATGACCGGTAAACAAGGTCCTGTTGTCATAGATTTGGCAAAAGATATTTTTACTCAAACTACTGAGATAGGGGCAATGTCATTTTTTGTTAAAAACAACGATAGATGTCCTGAGGTTTATGTTAAAGATGCTTTGAAAGAAATATGTAAGGCCGAAAGACCTGTAATTGTTTCAGGCGGAGGGGTTGTTCAGTCCTATGCTTCAAAAATCCTTACTGAATTTGCACAAAAACTTAATATCCCTGTTGTAAATACCATGATGGGACTTGGAACTTATCCTCAAGATTTTGAAAATTACCTAGGAATGATTGGTATATTCGGTCAGTTTTCAGCCAATGAAGTGTTACGTGAAAGTGATTTGATTTTTTCCGTTGGTGCAAGATTTAATGATAGAGTTACCTGCTGTTTTAAAAACGGTGAATTGGAACGTAATTTTATTCAGCTTGATATAAACAGAAATGAAATTTCCAGAAATATTTCAGCCTCAATTTCTTTAGTCGGTGATGCACGTTTGACTTTGGAAGATATGGTTAAAGAATTTAATACAGGAGTTTATCTCCAAAACTCAAAACAAAAAGATTGGTTGACTTTTGCTATGTCATTAAAAGCTAAAAATGAACCAAACAAAAAAATCTCAGATAAGTTACATTCTTTTGAGGTTGTAGAAAGCATTTATGAATATACAAAGAATTTAAATCCTATAGTTGCAACAGAAGTCGGCCAGCATCAGCTTTGGACTGCTCAAAATTTTAAATTTCCCGAAAGCAGGAAATTTTTAACCTCAGGAGGAGCCGGAACTATGGGGTTTGGTCTGCCTGCAGCTATCGGGGCTTGTGTTGCAGATAAAGCTTCGACTGTCATTTGTATTTCAGGTGATGGTTCATTGCAGATGAATTTTGAAGAGTTAGCTGTGTGTAAAGAGTATAACCTGCCTGTTAAAATATTCGTTTTAAACAACGGTTATCTCGGTATGGTAAGACAATTACAGCAAAATTTCTGTGAGGGAAGATATTCTCAGACAAAACTTTTAAACCCTGATTTTGTAAAATTAGCTGAAGCTTATGGGATAAAAAGTTTAAGGGTAGATAATTTAAGTGCGGTACTCCCTGCGTTAAAATTTACTTTTGATTGTCAGGAGCCTGTTTTAATTGATTTTGTAGTAGAACCTATGGAAGTGGTGTAGTTATGAAAAAAAATGGTGCTTTTAGTATAACTTTTATTATATTATTTGCAATTTTCGTTATTTGCCTTTTTGTTGCTATAGTAAAAATTGTTGGGACTATGTCTCAAAATGAGGTTAAAAGAAGGTTTCACAATATTTATTCAGCATATACTCAGGCTCTATATCGAACTGTTGAGCAGATGAATGGGGATATCGGCTGTTATTATTCGACTGATAGTAAAGTTAAGCATGATTTTAAAAATTGCGACAAATTTTATACAATCTTCGTTTCTAATCTTCAATTAGAAAAGTATTGTCAGGAAAAAGCTTTAAAGGGCGGATGTATTCCTGAATATATTGAATATACTGATAAACCAGAATGTTTCGGTTTCTCTCGTAATATGCTTAATAATTACGCAGATGCGTTTGTTATGGGAGATAACAGTAATTTAATGATATATAATGAGATTGATAAACAGAAAAGACCTATCTTTGCGGTTGATGCAAACGGTTTTGCAAAACCTAATAAAGCCGGTGAAGACTTATTTTCTATGACTATTATGAGAAATAAAAACGGTTCTTATTTCTTTCATAGTAATGTATCGACATGTCTGCCTGTGAAAAAAGACGGTATTCATTACCTTACGGATGTTTATAAATAGTATTTAACTGTTTTTTCTTCCGGCGTTAGGACTGAAATTACTGCATTATTAATGTCCAAATAGGTTTTGATTGCTGAATTTAAATCTTCTATTGAAATAGAGTCTAAATCATTCAGATAATCTTCAATAAGGTCTAATTTGTTGCATACTGTGGTATAATAACCGATAGTCTCTCCTATTTCTGAAACAGTTTCAGCTGAATATGCAAATCTTGATTTAGTTTTTTTCTTAGCTTTTTGAATTTCAGCATCAGTAATCGGATTATTCAAAAGTCCCGCTAATTCTTCTTCTACAAGTTTTTTAGCTAATTCAAGCTTTTCAGGTTTAAAGTTTGCTTGTATAAAGAAGTTATTTCCGTCTTTAAACTGGTAATGCTCGCAATTTACAATGTTGAATATTGGCTCTGACTGTTTTTCTATTAAATTTTGATATAGTCTTGAACTTGTACCGTCACCGAAAATAATGCTTATTAAATCAAGACATATAGTATCTTTTAAATTACACGCCTTAGGTCCAAGCCATCCGTACATCATATATGATGTGTTTATGTGTCCTGTATTTTTAATAATTTTCGTAGAAGTTACGGGTTTATCTATTTCATTGATATGTTTAGGTGAATTTTTTCTATCTTTAAAATCGAATTCTTTTTCAACTTTTTCAAGAACCTCTTTTGAATTGAAATCTCCGACAATTATGGTTGTCATATTTTCAGGGGAATAGAAAGTTTGATAGTAATTCATAATATCATCACGGGTTACTTGGGAGATGATTTCAGGAGTACCTATTACGTCACGTTTATAAGGATGTTTTGTATACATGTTGTAATTGCAGGCATTGTAAACTTTTGTCCAATTTTGATCTTTACGCATTCTAATTTCTTCAATTACAACATGACGTTCTCTCTTATCTGTAACGGTTGTATCATTTAAATCAAATGGAGCTCCGATTTCTTCATAAGGTAAAATAGGATCAAGCATCATATCTGCGTGTAATTCTATTGCTTCGTAAAAATCTTTTCCGTTTTCACCTTTTGGCAGTGTTACATAATAGAATGTATAATCTTTCCAGGTCGCAGCATTTACGATTGCACCTTTAGCCTCAAGAATTCTGTCAAATTCTCCTGCGACGTGCTTGTGTGTACCTTTGAACATCAAGTGTTCTAAAAAGTGAGAAATTCCGTTGTTTTTATCGTTTTCATTGATTGAACCTGTCTTTACCCAGGTGCTTACATTTACCATTGAACCTTCTTTATGTGCAAGTACGATAGTGTGACCGTTTTCTCTTGTATATACTTCTACTTCTTCTGTTAAAAACGGATATTTTACTAATTTTTTTTTCATGTTAATTTTCCTCACCTTTTTCAAAATTATTATAGCATAAGTTATAGTTTTACGTTATAATATGAACTATGGAAATGGTTAATCGTTTAAAAAATAAGGTTGTGGTATCAGTACAAGCAATGCCTTCAGAGCCTTTATATCTTGAAAAGTGCATGGCTGCTATGATGAAATCTGTCGTAAAAGGCGGTGCCGGCGGACTAAGAGTCGCAGGTGCCAGAGATGTCAAAAATGCTAAAACTCTTTTTGATGTTCCTGTTATAGGCCTTACTAAACCTGATATTATACCTAAAAACTGGAAAGAAATTGTATATATTACTCCGACCTTAAAAGATGTTATATCATTGATTGATGCCGGTGCTGATATAATAGCATTTGACGGAACTTCAAGACCTCGTGAGGGATGTACCTTAAATGATATTATTAAATATATCAAGATAAATAAACGTATCTCAATGGCTGATATTTCGACTGTAGAAGAAGGTATAAATTGTGCAAAATTAGGTGCGAATATCCTTTCTACTACATTATCAGGTTATACAACTCATTCTAAAGCATCTGAGGACGGACCTGATTTTGAACTTTTGGAAGCTTTGGTAAAAGAAGCTAATGTTCCTGTCGTTTTGGAAGGTAGAATTTGGGAACCATGGCAGGTTGATAAGGCTTTTGAACTTGGGGCACATTGTGTGGTTATAGGTTCTGCTATTACAAGACCTCAGCTTATTACAAAGCGTTTTGTACAAAGAAATACATAAGGAGTATAGACGTGAAAATTCGTATTTTGTCTAATTATGATATTGCAAAAAATCTTTTAAATATAATTAACAATGCAGAGAATCTAAAAAATCCAAAACCGTTGCAAGGGCTAAGATGCAGTATTGCATCAGATGTGTCTAATTTATCTAAGAACGCAAATAGTTGTGACACTTTTATAAAACAGTCGGAAAAGGAAATTCATAAATGAAAAAAGCTCTAGCAATAGATGTCGGCGGAACTAAAATTTATAATACGATAATAAATGAAAGAGGGGAGATTTTAGAAAATATAGAAAAATTTTCGACTCCAAAAACTTTTTCAGAAATAAAAGACTTGTTTAAAGATATAATAAAAAGACGTTCAAAAGATGTTGATGTTATAGCTTTTGCGACTTGTGGAGCCGTGAATAATTCAAATGACGGGATTTTAGGTTCTACAGGAAATATTGTAAAAGAATATCCGTCAATGAATTTTAAGATATTGAGTGAGAAACCGGTATTTGTAGAGAATGATGCTAATGCTGCAGCTTGGGCAGAACATATAATCGGAGCTTCCAAAGGTATGGCTGATTCAATTATGATTACTCTTGGAACAGGTGTTGGTGGCGGAATAATTTTAAATAATCAGTTGTTTAAAGGGAAAAATGGTGCTGCAGGGGAAATGCATTTTAAGTTAAGAACAGATAAACATCGTAAATGTACTTGCGGAAGCTATGATTGTTTTGAGGCTTATGCGTCAGGTACAGGGTTGAAACTCACGGCTGAAGAAATTTCCGAAAATCCTGATATTACGACTTATGACGTCATTGATGGATGGAAAAAACAGGATAAGCTTATGACAAATATTTTTAATAAATGGCAAGATGATATTTTAGTTGGACTTGTCGGACTCGCAAATTTGTTTGACCCTGAAGCTATTGTACTTTCCGGTTCAATGGCCGAGTTTGTTAATACGGAATATTTAACCCAAATGGTAAATGCGGAAATTGTTACTACCCCTACAAAAATAGTTAAGGCTCAGGCTGGAAATTATTCAGGAATGATTGGTGCAGCTTTGCTGGCTTTAAATGTTGGAGTCTGTAAGGAGTGTAATGGGTAAGGCTAAAAAAAGAAGTTTTCATTTGGGTATAAATGATAGGGTTTCAAATCTTTCAAGAGAAGATGCCGTAAAGATTGTTGCTTCTGAATTAGTTAATGGTGCTGAGGATGTTTATGGATTGGTTACTCTTTTCGGACTTTCCGCAGAAGAGTTACTGGAGGCTGGTGCGAGTTATGAAGCTGTTATGGGGATAAGAGGACTTTTGAAATGATAAGGAAAATTATGTTCTGGCTTCAATGCTCCAGAGCTTTCGCACTGCCTATTACGATACTTTCTTGGCTAGTGATTTTGGGATATGGTCTATTGAGTGGCGGAGATATTTTAAATGGAATTTTAGCTCTTATCGGTATTTCCTTTGCTCATCTTGCAGGTAATATGGCTGATGATTATATTGATTACGGAATCCTTTCAAAAGATGAAAAACTTATGAATAGTGCTGTTGCTACTAAATGTTGTTTTATTCGTGATGGAAGTATTACTCTTAAAGATTTAGGTAAAATGATAGCGGTATTCTGTATTATTGCAATTTTAATAGGTGTTCTACTCTTTTTTAGAAGCGGGATGGGTGTATTCTGGTTGATGCTAGTTGGCGGTATTCTTACTTTGACTTATGCTAAATTCTCTCTTGTGGGGTTAAGTGAAGTTGTTATTGGTTTGCTTTTCGGACCTTTGATGTTTGAAGGCGTTTGGTATGTGATGAAGGGGAGTTTTTCTGTAGATGTTTTAATTTTATCTCTTTCTGTTGTTATGTTTACTGTGGCTTTTTTATATATTCATACTCTGCTTGACTTTGATTGCGATAAAATTTCTCATAAAAAGACTTTATGCTGCAGAATTAATGATAAAAACAAAGCTTTAATTTTATTTGGGGTATTTGTTGCATTAGGTTATCTTTTCGCCGTTTTGTTTGGAATTAAAATTTCTAACTATTTGGTATTTTTATCATTTTTAACTATACCTTTTGCTTGTTATATTTATAAGCAAATGAAAAGATATAATAATAACCAAGATTTTATGCCTGAAATAAGGTGGTGGAATTACCCTCTTGATAACTGGGAGGCAGTTAAGCAAGAGGGTACGGAAGCCTTTTATTTTATCTTGTTTCAAGCAAGAAATCTTATGCTGTGGTTCTGTGTTCTTGTTGTGGTGGCTATGATTTTAAATCATAATCTATAAGGATAATCATTTTTGAATTCAAAATTATCATAATCCATCAGAAGTGGAGTGCAGTCTGTAGAATATCTTTTGCAGTTATCAAGAGCTTTTGCTCTTGTATTAGCTTTTCCAGCTTGGATATCATAGGCTCTTAATTTGCCGTTCTTGCAATGTAAAAATTTAAATATATCTCTGCCATCTAAGTTTGGCTTTTTATCTCCATTGGTATCAAATATTAAGTCTACGCAAGTTCCGTTCCATAAATATAATACTGAACCGTCAGTGAATGTCAGAGCAAGAGCTTCTCTGTTTTGCCCTGTTATTTTTCTTCTTTTTGCACTAATAATTTTGAAATAATTATTGTCAAAATAAGTATGATAATATTTTTCAGCTCTTTCTACATTTGATACTTCGCCATTGTTATCAACTTCCCAGTTTTTCATTTCTCCGAAATCAGCTTCAGCATATAAAATTGCTTGTTGCATTGTGCTGTAAAACTTCTTTAATCTTGCACTCACTTCCTTACTTTTGTAATTCCCGATTAATGTCGGTAAAGTCATTGCTGCTATAATCCCGATAATGCCAAGAGTAATCAGTACTTCTGCCAGAGTAAAAGCTTCCGTAATGGAAAAAGGGTTTTGTGCCTTGAGCTTTTCTTTAAATTTTAAACAATTCCATATCTGGCCTTTATCTACAGAGTGAAAGCCCCCCCCCCTTTCTCCAAGATTGAAGCTATAATTGAGTTTTTCATTGTTACCTCCTTTTTTATATAGTATAAATTATTTTTATTTGTATTGCAATATATAACTACTTCATTTTTTTGTATTTAATTTTAAAATTCCCTGTGTTAAACTGGTTATATAAGTAGAGAGACTATCAAAGGAGCTTATTATGCAAGAGAGCATTAATCAATCTTTAAAGCCAATTACAACGAAAGTTAATGATAACCAAAACCTTGAAATCGGTGGTTGTGATTTAGTTGAATTAGCTCAAAAGTATTCTACTCCTTTGTATGTTTTGGATGAAGCTACTTTAAGGGGAATTTGCAAAGATTATAAACAGGCTTTTTCGCCTTATGAAAAAGTTAATATGATGTATGCTTCTAAAGCTCTTTGTACACTTGCAACTTCTGTAATTTTGTCTTCTGAAGGTTTTGGTTTTGATGTAGTATCCGGTGGCGAAATCTATACTGTCTATAAAGCCGGAGTTGATATGAGTAAGGTTCTGTTTAACGGAAACAATAAATCTGTTGATGAAATTAAGCTTGCATTAGCTCTTGGTGTTGGAAGATTTTCTGTAGATAATTTTTTAGAGCTTTCTTTATTAAATGAAATTGCAAAAAGTGAAGGTAAAGTTGCTGATATTTTGCTTAGAATAACTCCGGGGATAGAATGTCATACCCATGAGTATATTCAAACCGGTCATCTTGATTCAAAATTCGGGTTTGATTTGACCCAAATTGATGAGGCAGTGAGTCTGATTCTTGATGAATATAAAAATCTTAATTTGCACGGACTTCACGCACATATTGGTTCCCAAATTTTCGAAACTCAGGTCTACCATGATGAAATTGAAATTTTAGTAAAAGAATTAGCAAGACTTGATGAAAAATTCGGTTTAAAACTCGATGAAATCAATATTGGCGGAGGACTAGGTGTAAAATATACCGAAAAAGATCTTCCTCCTTCAGCTTTTGAAATTGCTGATGTAATTATAAAAAGTTTAAATTCAAGCATTCAAAAATATGGTATTGAACCGCCTACTTTATTTATAGAGCCTGGTAGAAGTATTATTTCAACTTCCGGTGTGACTCTATATACATTAGGCAGTTCTAAACAAGTTCCAAAAGGTAAAAAATATGTTGCAGTAGATGGCGGTATGGCTGATAATCCAAGACCATCTATGTATCAGGCTGAGTATTCCGCTCAAATCGCAAATAAACCTTTAGATGAAAATGTAGAAACGGTTACTATTGCAGGCAGATTTTGCGAAAGCGGGGATATTTTGATTAAAGATATAAACCTTCCCGAAATTGAAGAAGGTGATATTCTTTGTGTTTATAATACAGGAGCTTATAACTATTCTATGGCTTCTAATTATAATAGGGTACAAAAACCTCAAATGGTACTTGTAAATAATTCTCAATCTGATATTATAGTAATGAGAGAGACTCTTGATGATTTAGTGGCAAAAGATGTAATCCCTGATAGGTTAAAGTAATATGTTCGACGATTTTCTTTTTTATTTACAATCTCAAATAGGTGCTATGGATTTGACCTTTAGTTGGACAAACCTTCTTGAAGTGTTTTTAATTGTACTTATTTTATATGCTTTTTATAAAAAATTTATTAAAAATACTCAGTCTGAAAAGTTTGTTAAGGGCATATTTATTTTAATTTTTGTTTGGGTGTTCGGTGAAATTTTAGTTCGTTTGGACTTAAAAATCTTAGGTATGTTCCTGAAATCTATTGTGACTTTAGTTTCTTTGAGTTTAATTGTTATTTTCCAACCTGAATTACGCAGGTTTTTAGGTTTTTTGGGACAAGTTGACTTTATTAGCAGGGCTTTTACTTCTAATAATTCTAAAAATGACGGTGATGAAAAGATTGATGTTATAAAAGAAATAATTGAGGCTGTGAGATTTCTTTCAAAATCTCATACCGGTGCGTTAATCGTTTTTCAAAATGATTTGAGCTATACGTATTATGATGTCGGCACAAAATTAAACGCTGATTTATCAACCGAGTTATTGCTGACTATTTTTCATCCGAATACACCGTTGCATGATGGTGCTGTTGTTATTAATGATTCTAAAATTATATCCGCAGGTGTTCTTTTGCCTCTGACAGAAGATCCTAAATTGAGTTGGAAATATGGTACCCGCCATAGAGCAGCAATTGGTATGTCTGAAGCAAGTGAAGCTGCTTGTCTTGTTGTTTCTGAAGAAACAGGTGATGTCTCTGTCGCTCTTGACGGTACATTAAAAAGATATGAGGATCTTATTACTTTGAAAACTGATTTAGAGAATATTCTCGGGTACAAAAAAGAAGAAAACTTTGATAATAAAAAAACTATATTTAAGATAAATAATTTTATAACCATAAGAAAAAATGTTGATAAGAAGGATTAATGTATGAATATACAAAGTTGTATAAAATTGCCTCAAAGAAAAACGGTTTTTAATATTTTGAAAAAAATGATATTTTTATCACTAGGTGCATTTGTTGCAGGTTTTGCTATAGAAGGGTTTCTTGTCCCTAATAAAATAATTGATGGCGGTATCGTTGGGGTATCGATGATATTAAGCCATTTGTTGAAATATAATCTGGGTTTATTAATTGTTGTTTTAAACATACCATTTTTGTGTTTGGCGTTAAATAAGATGGGGAAAGTTTTTCTGTTCCAAACATTTTATGCAATTGCTATGCTCGGTATTGCAACCAATCTTTTTAGTCATTATGAAGTTACTCACGATTATTTGTTAGCAACAGTTTTTGGCGGTATTATTCTCGGTTTTGGGGTTGGTGTTGTACTTAAAAATGAAGGCTCTCTTGATGGGACTGAAATTATGTCGCTTGTTCTTTCTAAAAAATTCGGTTTGTCTGTGGGTGAAATCATAATGGGATTTAATATATTTATTTATGGTGCTTCAGGGCTTATTTTTGGCTGGGAGCAGGCTATGTATTCTATTCTTACTTATTTTGTGGCTTATCGTGTTATTGATGTTGTAATTGACGGGTTTGATACTTCAAAATCAATTCGGATTATTAGTGATTGTGCTGAAGAAATAGGAAAAGTCTTAATTGAAGATTTAGAAATCGGGGTTACTTATCTCTATGGCAGAGGCGGATACTCCGGTGTTGATAAGACTATGATTTATTGTGTTGTCTCTCGTTTAGAGATGAGCAAACTGAAAGAAGTTGTCAGGAAAATCGATCCGATGGCTTTTCTCTCGGTAGTTGATGTCCATGAAGTTTATGGTACCAGAATGAAAAAAAGAATTGATAAAATTTAACATATAGACAATTTTTTGAAAATATATTATACTTGAGTTATTAGAGTTATTAAAGGATAAGAAGATGGCAAAGAATTTGGACACAGTTCCTATAGAAGTAAGTATTTTGACTGTTGATCATGATATAAAAGGTGTTGTTCATGTTTCAAAATATACGAATACTAACCGTGAGTTGACTGATTTGTTAAATGACAAGGAAAGACGTTTTTTAGCTGTAACTAATGCGGAAATTTATCCTAGAAATGCTAATCAGGCTCCGAGAAAATATAATTTTCTCGAAATTCACATGGATTATGTATTGATGGTTCATCCTTCTGCTCAGGCCGTATTTAAGGATTCAGGAAAAACTCAGGAAGATATTGCCAGATTTAGAGATTTAAGACTTAAACTAAATCAAACAAAGCCTTTTTAGATTTATAAAAAAAGCGATTCTTAGAATCGCTTTTTTTATTTTTGTGGTGTTCTCACTTGTTTAAATTGTTCAGTTAATTTTGATATCGGACTGTTTGTTTTTTGATTATTAGATTCATTATTTTTTTTATGGTGTTTTTCACAATTGTAAGTGTTCTTAGTTTCTGAGTTTATCTCAGAAGGTTTATCATTTCTGCACATCCAGGCTTTTGTTTTATCTGCCAGCGGTGTTGCAATGAATGGAACGATTACACGTTTTCCGATTATTGTTGCAGCTGCAAGTGACGTAATATTACTGAAAGCTTCCATTGCTTTTCCGTGAATTACTCCCATTGCATCTGTAAATTCTTTGTTTGTCATTGCTTTATATTTATCTTGGTTTTTTAGTATTGCTTGATAGCCTTTTGTTACGCTGCGGTTAAAATATTTTCCATAAAGCTTATTAAACATTTTGGATTGCATAATTTTATTGGATATTGTCAAGTGCATTAAAATCTGCATTGCAATCATTAATCCACCGTTAGCTAAATCCAGTGCTGCAACAAATTTTCGTTTGTCATCCGGAATTTTTTCATTATGCAAACTCTGATTTACATACATATAACAACCAAGTCCGTCTTTTAATACGATGGATGCAATACCGATACCATTAATAAAGTTCATGTTCTTGTTGCAATATTCTTTTCTGACATGAGCCATTCCGGGTGCTGTTGACAGTTTATTTAGTGGTTTTACTAATGTATAATCCACAACTTTATTTGCTGCATTTGAAATAACGTTATATATCTTTGCCATTGTTACACCTCCTCTTTCTTAGGAGCTTTTGCTACGAGTGCTGAAGCTTCATTGTCGTGCTTTTTATTAGAAAGATTAGGGAACAGTGCATCCATAAATAACGGATAAATCCAGTTCAACAAATAACAAGAAACAGGAAGAACTGCTAGTGATATGACTAATCCGGTAAATTGTTTATATCCTTTAAGGCTTCCTGTTATATTTGATTTATATTTTTCAACTACTTTTGCTGCAAAAGATGACTTAATGCTGCATTCATCTGTTATTTTATTTTCTTTTAATTTTTGTGCAATTTTCTTTTCGATTTCTTTGATTGTAGTTCCGTTTGTTGAATTTATATCTTTTTTGATTTCGGTTAATGTTTTTATTGATGTTTCTAATGCAGTTTTATTTGCTTTAATACTTTCATCTACATGTTTTACAACATCTTCTTCTGAAAGTACATTTGTATAGGTATTAACTTGTTTAATCATTTTTGAAATTTTATTTTGCATTTCTTCAATAAGAGCTTTTTCGGCATTTTCGTCATGAGGTTTAATCTGTGCTCTTGCTTTAATTTCTTTTACCATATCAATAAGTTCTTTATCAGCTTGTTCTGATTTTAGAGATTTAATTTTGTCTGATAAATATGTTTTATATTCATCAATAGTTCCTAATTTTTTTGTATCAGTTTTGATTTCATTCAAAACTTTTTTTGCATAATCATTATGTTTACGGAAAAATTCACTTCTTATAGCTCTTTTTTGTTTTGTTGTGCCGCAGTTTTCTAATTTTTTATTATCTTCTTTTATCATAGATTCTACTGTTTCTACAAGAAGATTTTTATATGATGCTTCATCCATTTGTTTAGATGGAGCTTTATGTTGTTTTATAAAGATTGTATTTTTTGTTCTTAAATTTTCTAAAAGTTCATTATATTGTTTCTCTTGTTCTTTTTTGACTGCGATACTTAATTGTTCTTTTGATATATTAGGCTGCGTTTTCTTTATTATTTTAGCTATATAACTATCATCTTGGAAGTTTGTTTTGTTATATGGATCAGGTAATTTACCTGTATTAGCCATCCAGTTTATTAAATTGTTGAAAGGTGCGACCATGCTCGCTTGTGTTGCGATAGCCAAAACTGCTGATAGAGGTTGTCTCCATGCTGAATATGTTCTTGTATCCTCATCTGTTTTTGATAATGGGTTATATTTAATAAATATAGGTGCCACTAACCCTGTACCGACTGCATTAATTAGGATATTTTGTATTTCCCCCATACTGTCAGCTAATCTGTTTGTTACTTTGATGGTGCTTGGCATTAGTTTTTGGATATCTTTAACTAAATCGCCTTGAACTATGTTACCGCTAAAATTAGGAGTATTAACAGCTCCGTTATTAACAGACTTCACTCCTCCGGAAGCTTTGGCCTTAGTCGGATTTCCGTAACTATTCAAACTAATTTTTTCTACCTTCATAACACTATTTTTTACTAAACCCTTCTACTTATATATAGGTTCAAACATAATAAAAATTGCTATTCTTGAATGCTATTATTAAGTTTTGTAAACTTAATTGCAGCCCAATCACCTCGGCTTCTAAAATTAATCCTAGTAAGGTTTTCGGACAAATCGAAGAATATTTGTGATTTAATGTGCGAGAAAACCAAAAATAATAATGGTACTTTTTCATACAGGGCATCATCACTTGCCATGCCAATCATAACATTTGAAGGATAAAATGCAACACTGTTAAGCATTATAACTAAGACATTTTGATTAGGTTTCATATCTTTAATAACATCATTATAAAGCCTGAATTTAAGATAAGGGTTTGTATTAGAAGCAAAAAGTTCCCTATATATTTTTTTCCCTTCCTTATATGCTCTTGAATAATCTGTGTTAGGTGTCATGTAGTAGTGAAAATTTCCTTTATCAATAGATAATACTTTGTATTTTGAAAAATTTACATATTTTTCAAATCTAGATTGAGGATAATATTCCAAAATTATTATGTCACCGTCTTTTAGGTTAGATTTATTTATCAAATCAGCAACAATCGCATGTCCTTGAGCTCTTTTAATTTTCGGAGCTGCAATCGGACTGTATATTAAATAAATTATGTGTAAAATACAAAATATTGAAATAAGTCCGTAGCGTATGATTTTCTTATTAATACTAACGGCTCCATAAGCTGCTAATAAAATTAATGTCGGATAAATTTCGATTGAATATTTAGTTATAAATACAAGTTTGCCCAGTATTGCCGCTATAGTCATGATAATAATGACACCAATTGCACTTAGAAGCAGATAAAGATTTGTCTTCTCTTTCTTTATTACAGCTTTAATAATCCAAAAAATAGCAATTAGTGTTGGTAATAGTCCAAATATAAAAAATTCCGGAGTCGGGTTATAGAAAAATTTTGCAGGAGAATCTACCAGGTTTGTAAGTATCGGAGAAAAATAGTCAGTTAATAGAAAGCCGTATTTTGCAATGCTGAAATGACCCCACCATTGTGAAAATGACTCTGTTGTAAATATTTTTATAATCAAAGGAGATGAACATAAGATTATAAAAGTTATAATTATCCATAATCTAATAATATATTTTTTATAGGTTTTGAAAAGCAGAATACTTATTATCAAAATATTAAAAAAAACATACACAAAACCTATGGTATGCGTTGCAATAATCATAAAGTCAGCCAGTATTATTCCTAAAAAATTTTTAGGATTTTGTTTTTTTACCAATTTTATTGTGAATAGCACGGATAGAGCAGAAAATAAAAATAATATTGAATATAATCTGACTTCTTGAGAATAATAAATAAGGAAAGCACTTAAAGCAGAGATTAGAGCTGAAATTACTCCTGTATTTTTATTTATTTCACGTCCTGTAAGATACATAACATGTATTGATATTGTGCCTGCAATCACGGATGTAAGCCTTAAGAGTAAATCGCTTTGACCGAAAAGTGTCATGAAAAATTTTAGGTATAAGTAATAAAATGGCATGTGGCATTGAGCTTTGACATTTTCAAAGAAGCCGTTTGTAAAAGGCTGTGATGCTACATACCAGGAAATATATTCATCGTTCCATAAACCTTCAGCTTTATTAATGAATAATAGTCTTAATAATAATCCAAATATTGTAATTAACCAGATACCCATCTATAATCCCCGTTTGTAAATATTATTTTTTAATTATATAATAAAAAAAGAAAGAGAGCTTTTATGAAATTAGTAATACAGATTCCTTGCTATAATGAAGAAAAGTCACTTCCTATAACAATAAAAGATTTGCCTGATAAAATTGAAGGAATTGATGAAATTGAAATATTGGTAATAGATGATGGCTCGACAGACAGAACTGTAAAAGTAGCACAAGAGCTTGGCGTAAAATCAATTGTTTCTCTCGGGCATAATAAGGGACTTGCAAAGGCGTTTGTTGCTGGTATAAATAAGGCTCTTGATATGGGAGCTGATATTATTGTAAATACTGATGCCGATAATCAATATAGAGCTTTATACATAAAGGATTTGATTAAGCCGATTATTGAAAATAAAGCTGATATCGTTATCGGTACAAGACCTGTTTCGGAAATTAAACATTTTTCATTTCTCAAAAAAATTCTTCAAAAACTCGGGTCTTTTGTTATGAGATTAGTAAGTAAAACCGATGTAAAAGATGCCCCGAGCGGATTTCGAGCTTTTTCAAGGAATGCTGCTTTGCAATTGAATGTATTTGATAACTATACTTATACACTTGAAACTATTATACAGGCAAAGGCAAAAGGTTTGGTCGTAGACTCTGTAGACATAGAAGTCAATCCTGAACTCCGAAAATCCAGATTGTTTTCAAACATGTTTCAATATATAAGACGTTCAATTTTTACAATGCTAAGGATGTTTATAATATACAGACCTTTCAGATTTTTTATCATTTTGGGAAGTTTGATTTTATTTTTCGGGTTAATTCCCGGGGGAAGATTTTTGTATTTCTTTTTAAACGGAAGCGGGCAAGGGCATATTCAATCTCTGATACTTTCTGCTATTCTTCTAATTACAGGTGTTCAGGTTGTATTGCTTGCAGTTATTTCTGAGTTAATTTCAATTAATCGAAAATTAATAGAGGATGTACAAAGAATGGTAAAATCGGCAGGGTTGAAAAAAAACTCGGACGTTATAAAATAGTGTTGGAAATTTGGTTTTAAATAATAGGATGAAATTTGATGAATAAAATAATATTTGCAACTAGAATACGTGACTTTTTCTTTTCGTCACAAGCTCTAAAGGCTTTTGGATTTTTTGTTTTTACAATCTTAATGACCACGATTATTGCTTCTCAAAATTTCTTTTTTCAAACAATTGTTGAAAATGGAATAAGTAAAAAAGATGTTGTTGCACAAAAAACAATTACTGTTATTGACGTAAAGCGTACTGAACAGCATAAAAAAGAAGTTGCTCAAAAGGTAGATCCTATTTTAGCCCCTGCAGAAGATGATTTTATAAAGACAAATCTGGAGACTTTAGAAAATTCAATTATACAAATTCGACGTAAAAGTGTAACTGATGAGGTAAAACTCGAAGAATTGTCACTGCTGTTTGATATTCCAAGTGAAAATAGAAAGAATTTCGTAATAAATTTTTTCTTGAAATCTGATGATCATGCATTGAGAGAAGTGTTTGATAAAGCAAATTTAACCCTTGCAAATATCCTGCAAAAAGGAATTAGCGAAAAAGACTTTGAAACTGTAAATATGGACGAAATAATTAAAGAAAATTTAATTTCAAATGTCTCTAAACGTCAAATTTCTATTATAGATGCATTGTTAAGCCAAATTATTGTACCAAACTTGGTAATAGATGAGTTTGCAACAGATATTGCCAGAAAAAACGCTGAAAATTCAGTCAAACCTTATGAAATAACGTTTCAAAAAGGTGATAAAATCTTATTTGAAGGTGAGCCTGTAACCAGATTAAAACGAGATGCTCTAAGACAGGCCGGATATAATGTATATGAATTAAATTGGCAAGGTTTGGTTGCTATTTATATTTTGGTATTTATAGCCACTATGATATTTATTGCATATATGAAATTTTTCGAAAAGCAGTTTTTAGAGCCAAGATATATGGCAATTTCTGCCACATTAGCTCTTATTTTAGCAGGTATTGCCGTTTTAATTCCTACAGGATTTTCTCCTTATGTTTTACCAATTCCGGCATTTGTTTTACTGCTTGCAATATTTACTAATCCTAGAGTAGCTTTTATAGCTTCACTTATTTTTCTTGCAGTGCTAACGGTCGGGGCTCAGTACTCAGCTCAAATAATTGTTACTTTTTCTTTGCTAAGTTTGATTGCAATGATTACAATTTCTCAAATAAGATATTCGAGAAGATTTGATTTAATAAAGGTCGGGTTTGTAATTTCTGCTTCAGGTTTAATAATACTGTTAGCCATATATGTATTAGAACGTTGTCTTATTGATGTTAATAATATTTTGATATTAAAAAACTGCATATTCATTGCTTTAAACGGTATTATAAGTTCAATGATTGCTCTTGGAACATTACCGTTATTAGAGAGTATGTTCAAAATTAATACCCCTTACGGTTTGGCAGAATTAGCTGACCATAATCAGCCGCTGTTAAAAAGATTACAGTTTGAGGCTCCGGGGACTTATCATCACAGCTTGATGGTATCAAATTTATGTGAGGCTGCGGCTGAAGCTATCGGGGCAAATCCTATTTTAGCAAGAGTAGGTGCATTTTATCATGATATCGGTAAACTAAAACGACCATTATTCTTTGTTGAAAACCAGTCTTATTTCGGTATAGAAAACCCTCATTCAAAATTAAATCCGAGATTAAGTAAAATGGTAATTACCGCACATCCTAAAGATGGTGTTGAGTTGGCTAAAGAATACGGATTGCCTCCGGTGATTAATAATTTTATTTTGCAGCACCATGGAGAGGGGCTTGCCAGTTACTTTTACAATCAGGCAGTTAAGGAAGAAGGTATTGAAAACGTAAAAGAAGAACAGTTTAGATATACAGGTCCTAAACCAAATATGAAGGAGACTGCAATTTTAATGATTGCAGATGCTGTAGAATCGGCTGTTCGCTCTTTAAAAAATCCGACATCAGAGGAAATCGAAAAAATTATAGATAAGATTATTGTAGAGCGTCTTAATGACGGGCAACTTACTGACAGTCCTTTGACGCTTCATGACATTAAAGTGATAGCCTCGACCTTTAGCCGAATTCTAAGAGGTATGCAGCATAATCGAATTAAATATCAGGAAAATATAGAAGAAGAATTGAAGAAAAATAAAATTAACCTTCCTTCAAAGATGTTAGATGAGGATCTTGAAAATAAAATTAAACAATTAGAAGATAAAAATTCAAATGAGGATAAAAATGAAAATTAATATTTTCTCTGAGAATATTTATCCTGACTGGGAGATTGATGAAAAGAAGTTTATACAACTTGCCAGAAAGATATTGAAATTTTATTTAAAACAGCCTGAAATTAAAGATAGCTGTTGTCTTGCGTTACAAGTTTTTGATACAATATCTTTTGATTTTTTATATTGTGACAGTGAAAAAACTCATGAAATAAATCGAGAATACAGGGAAAAAGATTATCCTGCGGATATCATTACGTTTGCAATTTTTGCTGACTCTGAAGAAAAATTCATTTTTGATGGTGAAATTAATTTGGGTGAAGTGATAATTGCTCTAGATAAGGTGCAAGAAGAAGCTAAAAAAAAGGATGTTACTCCTGAGTATGAACTTGCATTTTTAATAAGTCATGGCATAATGCATTTATTAGGATTTGACCACCAGACAATGGAGGATTATAATTTTGTTATAGCACAACAAAATAAAGCTCTTGATAGCTTGGGGGAAGTATGAGTAAGTTTAAGTCGCAGGGGTTTAGGAATACTTTTAAAAATGCAAGAAAAGGAATGCGTTTAGTATTAAAGAGTGAAAGAAATATTCGTATTCATTTTGTAGCTGCGGTGTTTGTGCTGGTATTGGGATTTATTTTGGAATTTAGTGCATTAAAAATAAGTGTACTTTTGCTTGCAATAGGTTTAGTTGTGGCATCTGAAATGCTAAATTCTGCTATTGAGTTTTCTTTAGATGCAATTTTCCATAACAGATATTCAAAAATGGTTGGGATGGCAAAAGATATATCGGCAGGTGCGGTGATGTTTGTGACTATAATTGCTGTAATTATAGGTGCTTTGATATTTATCCCTGAAATATTAGCTTTGTTATAACTTGAAAAATATATAAAAATCTGTTAAAATTATAAAAAAGGAAAGAAAAGGAGTTCGTATATGCAAAACTCACTGATAATCGTAATTTCGGGGGGGGGGGCTGCCAACTAACAGTTAGGCCAAGCATTTCCGACTTAGACCTCCGATTTGACGAAAAGCACTGAAAATAAAGCCGTGCCAATAGACACGGTGATTTTTGGTGTGAAAAATGTTAAAATGAAAAATGGTATACAAACGGAGGATTTATGAAAAAGAAAAATGCTTTTACCTTAGCAGAGGTATTAATAACATTAGGAATAATTGGAATAGTGGCTGCAATGACGTTGCCTGTATTAGTTGGTCATTATAAAAAGAAAGAATATACTGCAAGATTAAAAAAATTTAATAGTATGATGTCTCAGGCTATTCAGCTTTCAGAAGCCGTTAATGGTGATGCAAAGTATTGGACTCATACTAATGGTGCTCATGCAGATGAAAATGGCAATGCTGTTTATGATCCAGTTAAGGGACCTAAATATACTTATGAGTTTATAATGAAATATATTGTACCTTATATCAAGTATACGCGTATTGAACAATCGGTCATACCTGATTATACAGGTGAAACGATGGTAGCAATATATTTTGCTGATGGTAGCATTGCATATACAAAAAGTGCAGGTTGTATAGATTTTAATTTAGATGTAAATGGTACCAATAAACCAAATAAAATGGGTTATGATACTTTTACTTTTGTAATTTGTCCTTGGAGTTCATCGTATTATTTTGATCATAATTTAAAAAAATGGGGAACACTGTGTGATAATCCTTCTCGAAATGATCGAGAGGCCCTAATTCAAGCTAAAAAATGTCCATCAAGAATATTAGAACTTTCTAATTGGGAATTTACGGATGATTATCCGTTTAAATTTTAGGAAAATAAAAAAGCCTGCTTTTATATAGCGGGCTTTTTATTATTCCTAATCTTCCTTTTTCCTTATTTTTCCAACGAAATCTTTTTTAGACCGATTAAATTTTTCAGTCTTAGTTATTACTTAGAACAAGTCTGAATGTTGCAAGATTTTTGATAGACAACATTGTGTGTTTGTTATGTTGTTCGTCTGCAATATTAAAAATACGAATGATTCTCTGGATTTCTTCCAAATCTTTATGTGAATTAATTTTATATACGTTTTTAATAGGGTCAGCAACTACTGACATCATTGTATTTAATTCTTGTTCTTTCATTGAGCTTATCCTCATTTCCTTATACTTTAATAAAGGATTTTTTTCTAAAAAAATTGCTTTTTTAAGAATAAGTTTGTTAATAATTGTTTACATATCCCTAAATGTATTAACCGACCTGCTTTTTAGCTGTTTTCCAAAGATTGTCATATTCGTCAAAAGAATATTCCGTAAGTGGTTTAGTTGCTAATTCTTCCATTTTTCTAAATCTGTTCATAAATTTTTTATTGGCTTTTAAAAGTGCCTGTTCTGCATCAATTTTGTTCCATCGTGCAAGATTTACCGTTGCAAACAGAATATCCCCGAATTCTTCTTCCATGTGAGTTTTGTTATTTTCTTTTTCTGCTTCTTGAAATTCTTTGAATTCTGAAAATATACAATCATATAAAGATTGCTCATTAGGCCATTCAAAGCCTGTTTTAACAGCTTTTTTACTTATCTTTTGAGCACTCATTAAAGCTGATTGAGCTTTGGATATTCCGTCCATAGCGGACTTTCGATGAGTTTTTTCTTCAGCTTTAAGTTTATCCCAATTGTCCAAAATATCTTGAGTAGAGGAAACTTTTGTATTCCCAAAGACATGCGGATGTCTATGTATAAGTTTTTCTTTAAGTTCTTTAGCAACGTCTTCAATATTAAAAGCCCCTTCTTCAGAAGCAATTTGAGAATGTAAAACTACTTGTAAAAGGACATCTCCGAGTTCTTCTTTAAGATGTTTCATATCGCCGGAATCAATAGCATCTACAGCCTCATACGCTTCTTCAAGCATATTTGGTCTAAGAGTTTCATGAGTCTGCTCTCTATCCCATTGACAGCCGTCTGGAGCACGAAGTTTTGCCACGACATCAATTAATTCGTTTATTTCTTTAACACATCCCATATTCTAATTTTATCATGAAAGAAATTAATTTATTAGGTCTTTGTGAATTTTGTATAATATTTGTAAATGTTTTTCATCCGAATATTGTAATAATTTTCTAAACTCTTCTTTTATGAAGTTTTTTTCTTTTAGTCCGTCAAAATTGAAGATATCTTTGAGTTCGATATCTAGGACATTGGCTATTCTCTCTAATGTTTCAATAGAAGGGTATGACCCTGCTATCTCAAGTTTTGAGATATGTTTTGTATCTCTGCCAATGAGTTCTGCTAGTTTTTCTTGCGTGAGTCCTCTACTTTTTCTTAGTTGTTTTAATCTTTTTGCTAATAATTCTTTAGTAGTTGGCATATAACCTCTCTTTATTATAATAAAGCGATTTGACATATAATTAACTCCATGCCATGATTACTTTTAGCTTAAAAAGTATTATCATGGTAGTAGTTATTTTTAAAACTACTCATCTTATTAGTATTGGAGGTTAGATGTTTGTAAGTTTAATTATACCTGTACATAATGCTTATAAGTACGTTAAAAATATTTTAAATAGTGTCGTACGAAATTTTGATTTTAAGCTTGGTGAAGTAATAATAGTGGATGATTGTTCTGAATGTAAGACTGCCAGATTAATAGATAGGTTTTTACAAAAATATCCTGATAAGTTTATTTTAATAAGAAATGAGTCGAATTTAGGGTATCTGCGTAGCTGTAATAAAGCTGTTGAGCATGCTAGATGTGATATTGTTGTACTTTTAAACAGTGATTGCGAAATTCCGAAAAATTTTGTGCCGAGGGTTACAGCTTGTTTTGAGAGTGACAGAACGATTGTAGCCGCATCTCCTATTGCTTCTAATAGTGCAAGTTATTCTTTAGACAATATTTTACCATTAGAGATTATGAACAGTCTGCTACAAAAACGCAGGAAATCGCGATATCCCGATATTTATAATGCAGAAGGGTTTTGTTTGTGCGTCAGGAGAGAGTATATTGCCAAGCATGGATTATTTGATACTGTATATGGTGCAGGTTATTGTGAGGAAGTTGACTTTTGCTTTGGCTTGAAGTCATGCGGATATAGATGTGTCTTAATTGATAACTTGTATGTTAAACATGCAAGAAACAAAAGTTTTGGAGAAACAAGAAGATATGCTTTAGCTGAAAATAACAAAATACTTTACGAAAAATGGGCAGGTTATATAAATGCAAGCGAGATTGAGCCATGTGAAAATCCTATGACTTCTGTTATAAGAGATGTTTTCGGGCTTTTTAGGGTGTATGTTTTCTTTAAAATAAGATTGAATCGGCAAATTGAAACTAATAGAATTAAAACCTTAAAAAATCTTGTTAAAATAAAGGGCGAGCAAGAATTATCTAAAAAAGTTGTATATACTGCTATTTCAGGGAATTGCGATATTATTCCTGTTATACATGATTATATCCGAAAAGGCTGGCAATACATTTGTTTTACTGATAATAAAACATTGTTGCGTTTAGGTAGGTTTGGACATTGGAAAATTATGCCGTTAATGTTTTCCAGACTTGACAGTACAAAAAATGCCCGCTGGCATAAAACACATCCTTTTGAGCTTTTTCCGGATTGTGAAAAAACTTTGTGGATTGATGCTAATGTAAATATTCTTACATCTTATATTTTTGAACTTGTGGAAAATAGTGATACAGATTTGTTAGTGCCAAAACATTACTGTAGAAATTCGGTATATGATGAATTAGATGCTGTGATGGCACTTTCGAAAGAAAAAACTGAAAATATAAATAAGATAAAAGACTTTCTTTTAAAAAATGATATGCCTGAGGATTATGGTTTAAATGAAACAAATATAATTTATAGCAAACCTACAAAAAGGGTTGTGAACTTAATGCGTGATTGGTGGCAGATGATTGAAATATTTTCTAAGCGGGATCAATTATCATTTTCTTATGTATTATGGAAAAATTCCATAAGTATAAATGATATAAGTATTCCTAACGCAAGAATAGATGTAAAAAATTTTAAAATATATACTCATAATCCAACAAATACGGTAACAGGTAAAATTTTAGCTTTTATGTTTAATCCTGATTAAAATCTGCAACAAAAGTATAGTATTTTGACTAAACAATACACCAAAAGGTTGATGGCGTTTAAAAAGGATATGATATCCTATATATGTGAAGAATTTAGGTAGGAAAGGATTATATAATGGCAAATTTATCAATCTCAGGAATTCGTGAACGTATCTTCAATAGTACTAAGCACGAACAAACAGTGGCTAGAAGTTCAAATCCGTTTGCTGCAACATCTTTCAAAGGTAATGTTTTGACTGCAGATGTTTTTGCACCGGAAAAAGAAAAATCATCTCAACCAAGTTTTACCGGTAAGTTAAAAGCAAGTGCTCTTGTTGGTTCTTTGGCTAGTGCCGGGTCTAAAATTACAGCAGCAATTGAGTCTATCGGTGCTTTCTGTAATAAAATGAAAAATTGGGGTATTAATGCTTGGGATACTCTTAAAAATACTGAAGTATCATTGGATTTTATCCCTAAAGCCGGTGAAAAATTTAAATCTAAATTTGGTTCAGCAATGAATACTGATATTGTAGATATGGTTAAGACCAGATGGAATGCTATGCAGGATGAACACATGATTCAATCATATCTTACTCATCCTACTCGCGGCGGAGAAAACGGTTTAAAAGAAATGCTAGAATCATCTCTAGGCATGATAGCGTAAGGGGGTAATTAAACATGGATAGAAGAAAAGTTAAAAATATTATTGAAGCATTATATCGTCATCAAGACCCTGATTCAATCAATGTGTTAAACGAAGTCGGTACAAATTCAGCTATTGATGAAGTAAGAGAATTAACTTCTCGTGCTCTTGTTAAAAAGAACGTACATGATTCTTTAGAAGTTGTTATTACAAATAAAGGCAAAGGTATTAATGACTTAAGTACATTGGTTGCTATGAGTACAATTAATGAACTTCTTGCTCTTGAAGATAAATCAGAAGCTATCAAAATTCTTGAAGATACAGTTGAGATGCATTCTGATGAAGAAGTTAGAGATAATGCACGCTCTGTAAAAGCTTTAATGGCTTTGAGCTGTTAATAAATTTGCTCTTATAGATTTAATAAATAAAAATACTCTCGTTGGATATATGAGCGAGAGTATTTTTTATATTGTTTTATCATTGATTTTAGTTAAAAGTAAAACCGTCAGCTTTAAATCTGTCAATAACTTCTTGAAGCTGTTCATCAGAACATACAAATGATAATCTGAAATATCCTTCACCATGTGCCCCGAAAGTATTACCCGGGACAAGAACAACTCCGGATTTTTCAAGTACATCCTGACAAAAATCAAATGCTGATTTATACCTTGGAGGAATCGGCAGCCATAAATAGAAAGTTGTATGAGGCACTTTCTTTTCATCTACAGGCCATCCCAGTTCTTTAAAGCCTTTAACTATTATTGATTGTTTTTTAGCATAGTTTTGATTACTTTTTGCAATATAGTCATCTCCTGCTTTTGAATTTAAAATTTCCGCACAAGCTTTTTGTAGAGCTTTGAATATGCCATTATCAAGCGTTGACTTCCCTTTTCCAAAACGTTGTATTACTGTACTGTTACCGCATACCCAACCAAGTCTCCAGCCTGTAATTGCATAAGGCTTTGAAAAGCTGAAAAATTCTACAGCAATATCTTTAGCTCCATCAAGTTCAAATACACTGAAAGGTTTTTCATTGTCATCAAAATACAAGTCACAATATGCAGCATCTGAAATTAATAAAATTTCGTGTTTTTTACAGAAATCAATTACAGATTTCACATATTCTTTAGTAGTACTTGCACCTAAAGGATTGTTTGGATAATTGATAATCATAGCTTTTACGTTATTTGGATTAAAGCCGTCTTCAATTAAATTGTTCCAAACTTTGTCCATATTCGGTTTATAGTCATTTTCAACGGTTAAAGGTATTGGATATGCATAACCGCCAGAGCATTTAATAAACTGCAAATATGAAGCATACCCCGGATCCGGTACTAAGATTATATCTTTTTCTTTAACTTCTTTTTTAGGAGTAATCAAAAATCTTATAAGATTTGCAATACCTTCTTTAGAACCCATTAAAGAGAATATTTCCTTATCAGGATCCATATCTACTCCAAATCTTGATTTCATTCTTTCAGTAATAGCTTTTCTAAAGAAAGCTTCACCTTTAGGTATTGAATAAAGATGTATTCCGTCCTCTGTCAAAACTTCTTTAAGTCTGTCAAGCAATTCCTTAGGCGGATTTGCAGTCGGAGCACCCATTGAAAGTGATATAGGGGTTCGATTTCTGGCAATCAAGTCAGGTTTCAATCTTTCGGTGATTTCTTTTAGCTTGAACATTATGTAAGTGTCCAAAGTCATTACATCTTCATTAAACAGTTTTTTTTCAAATTTTACCATATCAGCCATAATCACATCCCTCTTAATTCTATTGTCTATGGTTATAGACAAAATTTTGTGTGTCTGGTTTTTATAATAGCTCAAATATAATAATTAAGCAATCATTTTCATAGGGCCTTCTAAAGATGCTGTTACAAACTGTTTTGTGTATTCGTTGTCTTGTCGAAGCATTTCTTCAGGAGTGCCTGCAAAAACTATTTTTCCGCCATATAGCATAATAAGTTTATTTGCAGTTCTTGTAATTGTTGACATTTGGTGAGTAACAACTATTGAGGCGGCATTTGTTTCTTCTTTTAATCTTACAATGTAATCTTCGATAAGCGTTGAAGATATCGGGTCTAAGCCTGCAGTAGGTTCATCATATAAAATAGTTTTGGGTTCTGTCACAATTGCTCTTGCAAAACTTACACGTTTTTGCATCCCGCCTGAGAGTTCTGAAGGAAATTTATGTTCAATTCCTTTTAATCCTACTAATTCAAGCTTTTGAGCAACTATATCCTGCAATTCTTCTTCAGAATAGTTATTTCGTAATTCCTTCCGTTCTCTTAGTGCAAAAGATATATTATCCGCTACGTTTAAAGAATCGAAAAGTGCAGAATATTGAAAAACCATAGCAATATCACCTTCAGAGGTTATTATTTCACCGCTGTCTTTTTCAATTAATCCGCATATAAGTTTTAAGATGGTGCTTTTACCTGAACCGCTAAATCCTACAATAGCGAGGGTCTCTCCGTCTTCAACTTTAAATGATACTTCATCTATAACCTTTTTATCATCAAATATTTTAACCAGATTTTTAACTTCTATACTCATAAATTTTATCCTTATAAATTAAAAGAAAAATGCTATTGCAAAAATCATATCCCATATAACGATAGCAACAAAAGACCAAACAACAGCCTTTGTTGTTGCAAGCCCTACACCTTTAGCTCCGCCTGTGGCTGTGTATCCGCAAGCACAGCTTATAAGAGCAATTGTACCTCCAAAGAATATTGATTTTAAAAGACATACTCCAAGGTCTTTCATATATAATCCGAGCCAAGCTGAATCGAAGTATGCACGATAGCCTAAATCAGTTGTCAAAGTGGTTGTTACAGCTCCGGCAAGTACGCCGGCAATGGAAGCAAGTATAACAACAACAGGCATCATTAAAATTCCTGATAGTACCCTTGGGACGAAAAGATATCTTATAGGGTCAACTTTTAAAACTTTAATTGCATCAATTTGTTCAGTTACTCTCATAGTAGCAATTTCAGAAGCTAAAGATGAGCCAATCATTGATATTATAGCAAATCCCGACATTATTGCACCTACTTCTCTCACTATAAGAATTGTCATCATTAGTCCTACAAAATGCCCTCCTCCTTGTTTGACCATTTCAGAGGCTACCTGCGAGGCAACAATAATAGATGTCATGCTGACTATTGACAGTGTAATAGGCAAAGAGCTTATTCCAAAACGATGGCATTGATCCATAAGTTCTGAAATATTAATTTGACCTGTTAAAAGGTAAAATAATGTTTTAAATCCGTTTTTAGAAATTTCACCAAGAGTATCAAGGAAGTCATAAAGTTTTGAGGAGAATCCTTTGAATATTTTATATGTAGCGGATTGTCGCAAATATTTACTAATGGTGCTCATTTTTTGATTATACCTGATATTATCTTTTTAAGTCAATTTTAATAAGGTTTATTTATTAGAGAATTGTGAGTTGTCATTTCTAACTTATCATCAAGAAGTTTCAGCGGGATTTTTTCTCCATAGCGTTTTTCCAGTGCAAGTTCTATTAAATAATCCGTAAAGTGAGGATTTTTAGGTAAAAACGAGCCATGAAGATATGTTCCGAATACATTTTTATATCTTGCACCTTCAGTTTTGTCCTGACCGTTATTTCCGTTTCCTGTAGTAACTTTTGCAAGAGGTTTTGTCTCTCCTTGTAAATAGGTGAGTCCGCTATGATTTTCAAATCCTACAAGAGTGTCAGGTGTTAAAAAATCGGTTTTAGCAGTTACATTTCCGATAAAACGGGTATCACCGGCTATTGTATATGCATCCATTAGAGAAATACCTTTCAGCTTTTCTTTATCATGAGGCTGATAATAGTGTCCAAAAAGCTGGTATCCTCCGCATATTCCTAAAAATACCGCACCACAGTCACGTTCTTTATGCAGGAACCATTTATTCTTAAAAAGCTCATCAGCGACTTCTTCTTGCTGTTTATCCTGACCGCCGCCTATAAAGTAGATGTCATGCTCTTTGATTGTATCGCCTGAATGTATTTCTTCAAATTCAACTTCAATACCTCTCCATTCACAACGTTTTTTTAAGGTTATTATATTCCCAATATCACCATATAGGTTCAATAATTCAGGATAAAGATGTGCTATTGATATTTTTAACTCTCTATTCTCCATATAAGCCGATTATATCACAAATTTCCTGCGTGGTATAATTATTATATGAATGAAACATATTTAATTGATACACATTCACATGTCGATATGATTGAGGGTAAAAGTATCGATGAGGTTATTGAAAACGCTTCTAGCAGCGGAGTTCGTAAAATTATTGTGCCTTGTGCTTATCCGAAAGATGTTGATAAAATTTTTGAGCTTGTAAACAGGTACGAAAACTTATACGGTCTATTAGGCGTTCATCCATCTGAAGTCAAGGACTGGGATGACAGTTTAATCGGTAAGATAAAAGAATTTGCAAAATCCGAAAAAATTGTCGGAATTGGAGAAATCGGTCTTGACTATTATTGGGATAAATCTTTTATTGATTTGCAAAAAGAAGTTTTTATAAAACAAATTAAGCTTGCAAATGAGCTTAATTTGCCCATATCAATTCATGATAGAGAAGCTCATAAGGATACTTTTGATATCTTAAAAGAGTATAATAAAAATTCTAAAATCGTAATGCATTGTTTTTCTGGCAGTGTTGAGTTTGCAAGAGAATGTTTGAAAGAGGGCTGGTATATTGCATTAGGAGGGGTTGTTACTTTTAAAAATGCCGTAAAAATGAAAGAAGTAGCAATTGATGTTCCTTTAGACAGGCTTCTTTTAGAAACGGATGCTCCTTATTTAACGCCTGTTCCATATAGAGGCAAAGAAAATGAACCTGCCTATGTAAAGTTTGTTGCTGATGAAATTGCAAAATTGCGTGGTATATCTTATGAAGAAGTTGCCTCAAAAACATCAGAAAATGCCCAAAATATTTTTATATTGAAATAAACTGAAAAATAGTTTATACTAAATTTATAATATATGTTATAAATAGAGGAGGATAATATGCAAAACATAGTCGTAACAAGTATTTCGGGGGGGGGGGCTGCCTTCTAACAGACTAGGAGAGCATTTCTGCGTTATTCCTCTGAAAAATAGTCAGTGTGTGCCGTGCCGATTGTCACGGTATTTTGTGCTGTTTAAAAATCTATTATTAATAAAATTGGAGGATAAAATGAAAAAGAATTACGCATTCACATTAGCAGAAGTGCTTATTACACTCGGAATTATTGGCATTGTCGCAGCTTTAACTCTACCGACATTAATCCAAAGACAACAATTTATGATAGTCCAATCACAGTTAAAAAAAGCAATGAGTGCTCATTCTCAAGCTATGTTACAAACAAAATATGCTTTAGGCATTGGAAATTTTAGTGAACTTTCAACTGTTTATGATAGTAAGAATAAAGTATATACTTACAGCAAACAATTATATGAAGAATATGCTAAAAAGATGAAAGTCGTAGGGAAATGTGAATATAAGATTACTCCCAGAAATTACAATAATTCAAATATTGCTTATGTTGATATTGGAGGAGAAGAAACACCACACTATTTGGCTCCGGATGGCTCATGTTTTGAAATTATATTAAATTCATCTACTATTGGGGTAACCGTTGATGTAAATGGTTCAGATAAACGTCCAAATCAGTTGGGACATGATATATTTGTTTTTTATGTAAATAATAAAGATTTCTTAGTTCCAATGAAAGTACAGAAAAATATGACTCAAGAGGAGCTTGATGAATTGCCAGGGCGTCAACCGGAGGATGATGAAGGCGGTATTACTGCAAATGAATCTGGTATAGAACAGAGCGGATGGCCTTGTACGGCGAAAAATAACCAAAAAGGAAACGGTATGGGTTGTGCATGGTATGCATTGCAAGATATTTGTCCTGACGACCCGACAAAAAAATATTGGCAGTGTTTGCCTTAAGTTTTGTTGATTATCGTATATTTCTTTGTTATTTTTAACTTATGAAAAAAGAACGCCTTGATAAATATCTTGTTGATTTAGGTTACTTTGAAACCAAAAGTAAGGCATCTTCTGCTATTCTTGCAGGCCATGTAAAAATCAACGATGAATATATTACTAAAGCAGGATTTCAAATTTCTCCTGATAAAGAATATGATATTGTGGTTAAATCAATGCCTTTCGTATCAAGAGGCGGGTTTAAGTTAAAAAAAGCTCTCGATACCTTTCCTGTGAATGTAGAGGGCAGGATTTGTTTTGATGCAGGAGCATCTACTGGCGGATTTACAGATTGCCTTTTACAAAACGGAGCTAAGTTTGTCTATGCTGTAGATGTAGGCTATGGTCAGTTGGATTGGAAAATCCGTGCTGATAAAAGAGTTAAAACTATCGAGCGTACTAACTTGAAAATTTGTAATTATGAAGATATTTACAATTCAGAAGAACCAGTTGCAAATCTTTTAGTGAGTGACTTGTCTTTTATCTCGCTTACAAAAGTTTTGGAAAATTTAAGAAAGCTTTTAAGTCCAGAGTTCCATGAAATGATTTGTCTTATAAAGCCTCAATTTGAAGCTGGAAAAGATAAAGTTGAAAAAGGCGGTGTTGTTCGCAGTAAAAAAACTCATGAAGAAGTGATAGAAAATGTTGTTAATTTTGCCTTGACTCTTGATTATAAAGTGAAAGGGCTTACTTTTTCTTCTATCAAAGGCCCTTCAGGGAATATTGAATACTTAATTTGGCTTTCTACTAATGGTGATTCTATTGATTTGAATATTTCTGATATAGTAAATTCTGCATTTGAAGTTTTGAATTAATTAGATGTCGGTTTTACCTGAGTAAGAGGTGCTGCAAGATTCAGGTCAATATATTTAAAAGTATTAGATACAATTCCGGGGGCAAAGTAATAGTTTCCATCGGTAGGAGTTATTTTAAGCATGCTTTTTTGAGTGCTTAATTTAACAACACTTGCAAGAAATTCTTTTCCGACAGCTTTGAATAAAATATAACCCGTTTTTGATTGTAATTCTTCAATTTCAAAACGATTGGCGTTAATTGCACCGGCTGTTAAATAATAGAGTTTTTCCGGCGGAAGATTGTATTGCTTTGTGCATTTTTCAAATTCTACGTTTTGCGGAGTAATAAGTGCACTGAGTGTTGATTCTTCGGCATAAGCGAAGTTTGTACAAAGCGTTATTATAAAAGCAATAAAAATTATAAATCCTGTTCTTATTCTTTCCATGTATCACCTGTATTTATATCTACGACTAAAGGAACATCTAGTGGTTGATTAAGTTCCATAGCACTTTTTATAAGCTTTCTGACCAAATCCAGTTCATCTTTTTCTACTTCTACAACAAGTTCGTCATGTACCTGTAGTATCATTTTTGATTTTAAATGATTTTCTTTTAGTTTTTTCGAAAAATCTATCATTGCAATTTTTATTAAATCCGCTGCTGTACCTTGCATTGGCTGATTTATGGCAGCTCTTTTGGCAAATTCTCTAATCATTGTATTAGAGCTTTCAAGCTCGTCTTTCAGGTATCTTTTTCTTCCGAAAATCGTTTCAACAAATCCTTCAATTTCAGCTTGTTTTACGGTTGCTTCCATATAAGCTTTTATTTTTGGATATGTTGCAAAGTATTTATTGATAAATGTTTCCGCTTCAAAGTTTGATATTCCCAAAGCTTTTGCAAGCCCGTATTTGCTTTGTCCGTATATGATACCGAAGTTGACAGCCTTTGCTTTATATCGCATTTCTTTTGTAACTTCTTCGATAGGAACTTCAAATACTTTTGAAGCTGTAAGAGTATGTACATCAATTCCTGATTTGAAGGCATCTATTAAATGTTTATCTTGCGAGATGTGTGCTAAAATTCTTAATTCAATTTGGGAATAATCTGCAGATAAAATCAAAGATTTATCTTGATTGGCAGGAACAAAAGCTGTTCTGATTTTGTTCCCTTCTTCGGTTCTAACCGGAATATTTTGCAGATTTGGATTAGAAGATGATAATCTTCCTGTTGCTGTTATTGTTTGATTGAATGTAGTATGAATTCTACCGTCTTTATCAATAAGTGCTGGTAATGCATCCGTATAAGTTGATTTTAGTTTTGCATATCTTCTATATTCAAGAATCAGTCTTGCAATTTCATAATCAGGTGCTAAATCTTCCAAAATCTCTGCACTTGTTGAATAATGACCTTTTACACGCTTTTTCTTACTTTTTAATCCCATTTTTTCAAAAAGTATTTCCCCGACCTGACGAGGAGAATTTATATTAAATCCGCAATCTGCGATATCATATATTTTCCGCTCTAATCTGTGCAGATTAAAATCCATGCTTTTTGATAGCTGCTCAAGATAATCCGTATTAATTGTCACTCCTACATATTCCATTTCAGAAAGCACTTTTGCCATTGGAATTTCAATATTATATAAAACTTTTAATTCGTCTTTATCTAAATAATCAAGCCAAAATTTTGTCAATTCCGTGACGGTAGCTGCTTCATCTGCTACACTGTTTAATACATTATTTATATCAGCATTTTCAATTTTTATACGTTTTTTCTTGTTTTTTTCAAAAGGTGCATAATCACATATTGCATGATCCAAATGTTCCATACTTTGAACATCTAATTCATGTTTTCTGGAAGGATTTTTTATATAACTTGCCAATAATACGTCAAATGAAATTCCGTTAATACATATACCGTGCGTTTTTAGTGTATTATATTTTCCTTTTGAATCATAAGTTATTTTCTTAATTTCCGGATTTTCAAATAATGGTTTTAATTTTTCTAAAACTTCCGATGTCTTTAATTGTTTTTGCAAATTACTATGATTAAGAGGGATATAGAATACTTCAGTTCTCTCATCTTTCGTTGCTACAATTTCACCATCTTCAGTTCTTAATCCTTCATTTATGCTTATTACTATGCCTGCAATAGTATTTTCAATTGCACTTTTTACGTCTGCTTTAATCTCAAAATATATGACGGTATGTTCTTCTAGCTTTTTTATTAGATTTTCAAAATCTAAACTATCTGTAATTAGTTTTTTAGAATAATTTAGTGAAGATTTATTAATTTCAGCATGAACGGCTTCCGTGAAAAGACCTAACTGTAATTGACCTTTTGGTGCTGTCTGTTCCGGTAAGTCTTGAGTTGTAATAGTGGCATCTTTATTAAAAGATGTAAGTATTTCATTAATATTTTTAATATAACTGTAAAACTGCATTTGTTTTAAAAATTCAGTTACTTTTTTTATGTCAGGCAATTCGACTACAGTATTATCAAAATCAAAGTTTATATCTAAATCTCTTACTATAGTTGCAAGATATTGACTTAATAAAGCATCTTCTTTTCCTGAACAAATTTTAGCTTTCAAAGCTTTTTCAGGAATTTCTTCACAATGCTCAAATACTTCTTCAAGTGTATAATATCTTGAAAGAAGTTTCTGAGCCATTTTCTCGCCTATTCCCTTAATCCCTGGAATACAATCAGATGTATCACCTCTTAAAGCCTTGTAATCTATTACCTGATCAGGATATACTCCAAGTTTATCGTGAATTGACTCCCAATTATATTCGATTAAATCTCCCTTAGCAGGCAAAATAACTTTAACGCATCCGTTTTTATCAACTAATTGAAACGCATCCTGATCTCCTGTCAGTATTAAAACTTTATGACCTAAGTCACAGGCTTTTTTTGATATTGTACCGATAACATCATCAGCTTCAAATCCTTCTTTTGTGTATATCGGAATACTAAAAGCTTTTAATCCCTCATAGATAAGCTCCATTTGTGTTCTCATCGGATCAGGCATAGCCTCTCTATTACATTTGTAGTCAGGATATTTTTCTGTCCTGAATGTGTGATGGCTGACGTCAAATGCGACTGCTATAGCATCAGCTTTTAAACTGGAGTTTTTTAACAAGTCAAATACTGCTTTAAAAAAACCATAGACAGCCCATGTAGGTGTGCCATCTGTTGTTTTCATATTAGTTCTTTCCAGTGCATAATATTGTCTAAACGCCAAAGCGTGACCATCTATCAAAATTAATGTCTTTCCTGCACTCATATCATTATTCTGGCACAAATATACAATTTTGACAAATATATTAAGTATATGTCATTATTAACCATAATGAATATATAAACTCAAAGATTATTATAGGTTTTTGGTTAATAAAGCAAAAATTAAAAATTTTAAATAGTATAAAAAAGCGGATTAAAATAATCCGCTTTTTGTTATGCAATAATTTCTTTTGAAGAATCCGTTTTTGTTGGTAATTGAATTAGTTCAGCATTATTTCGGTTTTTTACCATTTCAGCCGTAACTAAGAATTTACCGTTGTTTTCTTTAGATGGTACATCATACATTACGTCAAGCATAATTTCTTCGACTATTGCTCTTAAAGCTCTGGCTCCTGTATTTCGCTTTAGAGCTTCTTGAGCTATTAAGTCAATTGCTTCAGGTTCAAAGTCTAAATCTACTCCATCCATTTCAAGTAAACACTTATATTGCTTTAGTACGGCATTTTTCGGCTCTGTTAAAATCATTTTTAATGTTTTTTCATTCAATGGGTCAAGAACCGCATAAGTCGGAATACGTCCGATAAACTCAGGAATTAAGCCAAATTTTAGCAAATCATCAGGCTGTAATTTCTTTAACAATTTTGCAGCATTAGCTTCTTTTTCTGCTTGTGACATAGGTGCTTTTGCTCCAAAACCTACTGAGCTTCCCACTTGAGCTCTTCTTTCAATGATTTTTTCTAATCCGACAAAAGCTCCGCCAACTATAAACAAGATATTTGATGTATCTACTTCAATAAATTCCTGATGAGGGTGTTTTCTGCCACCTTGAGGCGGAACATGAGCGACGGTTCCTTCAATCATTTTTAATAATGCTTGTTGTACACCTTCACCTGATACATCTCTTGTAATTGAGGTGTTTTCAGATTTTCTTGAAATTTTATCTATTTCATCGATATATATAATGCCTCGCTCTGCTTTTGCAGAATCAAAATCCGCATTTTGATATAATCTTAAAAGAATGTTTTCAACATCATCTCCGACATACCCTGCTTCAGTTAGTGTAGTTGCATCTGCAACTGCAAAAGGCACGTCAAGCATTTTTGCCAAAGTTTGAGCAAGCAAAGTCTTACCTGAACCTGTTGGTCCTACTAAAAGAATATTTGATTTTTGTATTTCAACGTTGTTCTTTAAGTCAGCAGATTGGTTATGTTTTAATCTTTTATAGTGGTTATATACTGCAACTGATAAAACTTTTTTCGCATCGTCTTGTCCGATTATGTATTGATCGAGGTAGGCTTTTATCTCGTGCGGTTTTGGTATCGGTTTTTCTGATGTTATATCATCAGTTTTTTCGCCGTCTTTTTCTTTGTTTTCAAAAAATTCTTCATCAAGAATTTCGTTGCAAAGTTCCACACATTCATCACAAATATATACTTCAGGCCCTGCTATAAGTTTTTTTACTTGGTCCTGCGATTTTCCACAAAACGAACATTTTAGTCTGCTGTCATCATGCTTTGGCATATTTTTAACCTCTTCCGTATTTATAATACGGTATATTTGTATTACTTTTACATTCCAATCTATTTTATTGCATCACGAGTAACGATTTTATCTATCATACCATACTCAAGAGCTTCTGCTGGTGTCATTATATAATCTCTGTCTGTGTCTTTTTCTATCTTTTTGATAGATTGACCTGTATTTGAAGCTAAGATTTCATTTAATGATTTTTTAATTCTTATAATTTCTGCAGCTTGAATTTCAATATCGGTTGCTTGACCCTGAGCTCCGCCTAAAGGTTGGTGGATAAGCACTCTTGAATGAGGGAGTGCAAGCCTTTTACCTTTAGTACCTGAAGAAAGTAAGAATGCACCCATAGAAGCAGCTTGTCCCAAACATATAGTTGAAACATCTGCTCTTATGTGCTGCATTGTATCATAAATTGCAAATCCTGCAGTAACACTACCACCAGGGCTATTGATATATAACATTATATCTTTTTCCGGGTTTTCGCTGTCCAGCAATAAAAGCTGTGCCACAACAAGGTTCGCTACCATATCATCAATAGGTGTCCCTAAAAAGATAATTCTTTCTCTCAATAATCTTGAGAATATATCAAATGAACGCTCGCCGCGACTTGATTGTTCTATTACTACAGGTACAAAACTCATGATTTAATTTCCCTTTCTTATTTCATTATAGTTATTGTCTTATTTTTTTTCCACTTCTTTTGGTGCTACATATTCAACTTTATTGTTGTTCATCAAGAATTCTTTTACTTTATCATTCATTGCTTGTTGTGATAGTGAACTTAAGATTTCAGGATTTTTGCTAATTTGTTGAATTACCTCTTTTGGCGAAACACCGTATGCTGCACCTAATTGGTCAAATTTCTTTGTAATATCTTCTTGTGCAAGTGTAATTTTTTCTTCTTTTGCAATTTTATCTATTACTAAAGAATTTTTAATTCTGCTTTCAGCATCTTCACGGATAGTTTTCATTATTTCAGCTTCATTTTGAGCTTTTGTCATCATTTCCCAAGTGATACCTTGAGCAGCTAATCTGTTTTTATATTCAGCAAGTAAAGATTGAGCTTCTCTATCAATCATTCTTTCTGAAATTTCAACACTTGCAGCTTCGATTACTTTTTTGAATACTGCATTTTCTGCGTTAGCTCTTTTTGCATTTTCTCTTGTTTGTTCAAGATGTTTTTTGATATCTTCTTTTAAAGCTTCAAGATTTTCCAGTCCTACTTTTTGAGCGAATTCATCGTTAATTTCCGGTAGAACTCTTTCTTTAATCTCATTGATTTTGATTTTAAAAGTTGCTTTTTGACCTTTTAATTTTTCGTCGTGGTAGGCTTCTGGGAATGTTACGTCAATATCAAATTCTTCACCTGCATCTTTATTTACTAATTGTTCTGCAAAACCCGGAATAAAGTTTGAATGTCCAAGGTCTAATCTATAGCCTTTGGCTTCTCCACCTTTAATTTTTTCGCCGTTAGAAGAACCGTCAAAATCAATATTTACGATATCTGTTGCCGTAGTTTTTCTGCCTGTAACCAATTTATCTTCAGCAAATTGATTTTGTAAGTTTTCTATAGCTTTATCATAAGCATCAGTTCTTTCTGGAACATCATCAGCTTCTACCGTTAAATTTTTGTATTCACCAAGTTTTACTTCTGGACGAGTCTCTACACTAACCGTTACATTTAAGTCTTTTCCTAATTCAAAATCATAAGATGTAATATAAGGCTGAGTGATTAAGTCTAATTTATTTTCAGCTACTGCTTCATTAACAGCTTTAGGCATAATTGATTCAATAGCTTCTTGTTTAATCCGTTCAACTCCTACACGAGCTTCTACCATATTTCTCGGAGCTTTGCCCATTCTGAAACCGTCGATACTTACGTGTTGTGAAATCTTTTTTACTGCTGAGTTATATGCGCTTGTAGCTTCCTCAGCAGGAATTGTGATATTTAATTTGACTAGATTTTCTTTTTCATTTTCAACTGTAACTTTCATTGTCTTTCCCTTATCTGTTTTTATATACATGTATCTGCCCCGATTATACCGCAAAAAACTTTTTACGCAAGTACGTTAAATAGATGAGAATTAAGTTTTTGGCTGTTTTTGCAAAGAAAATTAGTTTATGGTATAAACTAAAACATGGTTAGACTTGTCAACAGAGAGAATATTCAAATTTTTAAAAACATAATTATCGGATATATGCAAGTGCAAAAGCATCTTACGCATATTATTGAGTTCGATAATCCGTATATAAATCCTTGCATATATGCCATGTGGCATTCTGATCAATTTGCTATTTATGGTGTAAAGAATAGAGAGAATGTTAACTTTCTAATCAGCACTTCAATTGATGGTGATATTGTTGCAGCAGGATGTGAATCTTTGGGGTTTAAAACTGTTAGGGGGTCTTCAAAAAGCAGAGGAGCTGTTGAGGCTTCAATGCAAATGATTTCAAAGTTAAAGTCAGGTGAATGCGTAGCAATTACTGTTGATGGTCCTCGCGGGCCTTTTCATTCCGTCAAAAACGGTGTAATCAAGCTTGCTCAAAAATCAGGAGCTCCTATTGTTCCTATGGTTTGGTATTCTAAGGATAAAATGTTTTTTACATTTCCATCTTGGGATAAGATGACTGCCCCGATTGGTAATGCTGAGATTGTAAATCTTTACGGAGCACCTATTTATGTTCCTGAAAATTTAAGTAATGAAGATTATGCCGATATTAAGTTGAAAATAAAAAATTCTTTGGAAGCTTTGCAAAAAAAAGCTCCCGATGTTTATAGGGAGGCAAAAAAGAATAAATTATGGAAGAAGCAAAAGTCTTAAATATTGCAGCTTTACAAATGCAATCGGTTATAGGTAATAGGAAAGCTAATTATTCAAAGGTTGAATCTATTGTAAATGATGAATTACCACCTGATACAGACTTATTAGTTTTGCCTGAGGTTTGGACTGTTGGCTGGTCTTGTGAAGATTTTCCTAAATGTGCAGAGGATATTGATAATAGTGAAACTGTTCAATTTCTTTCAACTATAGCCAAGCAGTTTAATGTTAATATTCTTGGTGGAAGTTTTATACAAAAATGTGAAGATGGTAAATCTTTAAATACTTGTCCCGTAATTGACAGAGATGGAAATTTAATTGTGACTTATTCCAAAAATCATTTATATTCATATTGCGGATGTTGTGAGGGTGATTTTATACAAGTCGGAGATAAGCCGGTTATGGTGAATATTGAAGGGGTGAATATCGGACTTACAATATGTTATGATATCAGATTTCCGGAAATTTTCAGGGCTTACAGATTAGCAGGTGCGGATTTACTTGTTAATATGGCTGCTTGGGGTCTTAAAAAACCTATCCCTTGGGAATATCTTACAGGTGCAAGAGCTGTTGAAAATCAGTGTTATATGATTGCTCTTACTCAAGCTGGCAGGATTAAAGATGATGATTTTAATATAGGGCATTCCAGAATTTTTGATTATTGCGGTAATACTATTGCAGAAATTAAAGATCAAAAAGAAGGAATTATGTCTTGTAAAATTGATTTTTCTGATATGTATGAATATAGAAAAATTTGTACTATACTGAATGATATTAGAGAAAACTATGAGGTAAAAACTGTATGAAGAAATTATTGTGTATTTTAGGAGTATTGTTATTTGCAAATCTTTTTTCTTCAGCTTTTGCTATTGATAATATAAATAAAGCTATTTCATCTTCTGGAATCAAGCGTGATACTATTTCAATTTCTGTTAAGGAAACTGAAACTGGCGATACCGTATATGAATTAAATCAAGATAGACTGGTAAGTCCTGCGTCTACCCAAAAAATTGTGACACTTGCTGCTGCACTTGATACTTTAGGCCCAAAGTATAATTTTGAGACATCTGTTTACAAAAACACCAATAATGAATTGTTTATAAAGCTCGGTGCAGATCCTTATTTAAGAGAAAAAGATTTATCAAATCTTATGAACGAAGTTAAGTCAAAAAAAATTCTTTCTCCAAAAGCAATCTATATTGATGATTATATTGTTGATGGAGTTATGTGGGGAGAAGGCTGGCAATGGGATGATGAATTAAATCCTTTAATGCCGAAATTCGGTTCATATAATTTGGATGGAAATCTTTTATATATATTTGTTGCTCCTACTAGTGACGGTGCTCCCGCTAAAATTTATTCAAAATTTTTCTACCCTGTGACTTTTATGAATCTTGCAGTGACTGATGATAAGAAAGTAAACGATATCAAATTTGAAAGAAATAATGCAATATCACCTGATATATTAACAGTTAAAGGAACCGTTTCTAAAATTCAGTATTACCCAATTCCTGTTCCAAATCCGAAGCGTTACTTTAGACTCAGGTTAGAAGATGCAATAAAAGATGCAAAAATCGAATATTACGGGAATATTTCTCAGAAAAAATTACCTTCTGAAAACGTGTATCTCGTTGCATCTGTTAAACATCCTATAAAACTTGCTGTTGCCGATATTTTAAAAAACAGTAATAATACTGCTGCAGAATCTGTTTTTAAAATAGCAGGCGGTAAATATGTAAATAATACAGGTTCTATTGCTTCTTCAATTAAGATGTTTGAGGCTTTCTGCAAAAAAATAGGTGTTAATTCTGAAAATATTAAAATAGTAGATGGCAGCGGAGTTTCTAAGAATAATCTTATGAGTGCAGATTTTATGACAGATTACCTTGTTGCATTGTCTCGAATTCCGGGATTTGATTTGTATAAAAGTATTTTGCCTACTGCTGGAGAGGGTACTTTAGCTAATAGAATGCTCTATTTTAAAGATAATCTTCGTGCAAAAACGGGGACTCTTTCTGATATAAGTGCGATTACCGGTTATATTACGGCTAAAAGCGGTAAAACTTATGCATTTGATATTATGATTAATGATGCAAAATCTTCATCTAATGACAAAAAATTGCTGGAAGAATACATTTTGCGTGCTGTGTATAATTTCTATTAAAGAAAAAGAGTTGAAAAATTTTCCAACTCTGATTCTACCTATTTTTTACTATGGGGTGACGGATTAAAGAAGATAATCCCGAATGCTGTCAGTGTCGATAGTAATAACGCGCCGTTTATGGCTGCACGGGTTCTAGCTTTAGGTAGAAATCCTGAAATCTTTTTATATGCTTTTTTCATTTCCTGTCTGTTTGTAATTTCATAAAGTTTATTTGCAGAAATTGTTCTTTTTTTAGCAAGAACTTTTTTTAATTCTTCAAATGCGGTTTTTATTTCAATGCCTCTGTTTGGCATTTCTTTTAGTTTCTGTAGTCGTTCTTCGTAGGCTTGGTTAATTAATGCTCGGTATTCTTTTATCGGATTTTTTAAATTTCTTTTTGCAATTTTGTATTGTTTTTCAATTTTATGAAAGTACTCTCTCATAAATTGATTGTCTAAATCTTGGAGTAAAAGCTCTCTCGTTTGGGTGTAATATTTCCTAATAAGGACAAAATTATTATTTTCTGCAACTGTTTGCAGATACTTCTTTTTATTAATTATATTTTGAGCAAGTGTTTCATTAATCGGGATTGTTTTAAATTTTTCATGCCAATTCCTAGCCGCATTTTTTACGGCATTCTTTTCTGATTGCCCTGATGTAAGATATTCTTGTGAAGCCTTTTGAATTTTTTGCATAGCGTCAAGCTGTAGAATATTCATCTTTTTTTTAGGAAACAAACTTGTAAAAGTATCTGAATCCATTGTCAATAATTTTTTTAAAGGGTATTTATCAGGAGCAGATAAAAAACCTGTACACATACCTATTGCAGCACCTGTAGCAATAGTTGAGACAGCAGGATTAATAGACAAGGTCGATTCTTTCATATCAGCCTCCTGTATTATTTACTATAAACTCCTAATAAACCTGTACACAGGTTAACTCATAATAAAAATTTTTGTGACTTTTTTTTGTATAAATTTACATCTTGTTACAATTATGCGGACAGTCTTACGTGTGTTATACTTATCATATAGGAGAGTATAAATATGGACCCTAAAGTATCTATAATTACCACTACTTTAAATATAATAGACAAAGATCAAACTGATGATTTTTATCTTCAGGTAAATTTGCTGGATAAGCAGACATATCCTGAGATAGAGCATATTGTTATTGATGGTGCGTCTACGGATGAAACGGATGTTTTATTAAAAGAATATAAGTCTAAAGGTTACATAAATTTTTATTCGGAAAAGGATACGAGTAAAGTTCAGGCTTATAATAAAGGAATAATGCGTGCAAAAGGTAAATATATCTGCTTTTTGAGTGTCGATGATTTTTTCCATGATATTACTGCTATACAAGATGTTGTTAATTTAATGGAAGCTAATCAGGCTGATTTTACTTTTTCTCCTGCTTATTGCAGGCATCCAGAGGGTTTTGTATTTATGTTTCAGCCTGCAATGCATAATGCTTTTCAGGTTATGCCCTGTGCAAGACAAGCTATGTTTTTTAAGCGTGATGTATTGGTTAAAGAAAATTATTTTGATGAAAAGTTCAAAATTTTATCAGAGTTTGATATGATAATTCGTTTGATGATGAAAAAGTATCGAGGTATATTTTTTGACGGTAACTACACAACATATAAACTTGGTGAAAAAGCTTTTGCAAATCCGGAAAGATCTCTGCAGGAGTGTAAGTCGATATTTTATAAAAATTATAAACATTTAGTCAGATTAGATGATGATATATTGGATTATATGGCAAACAAGTCAGATTTTCCTAAAGAGTTGCTTGAAAAGCTTGCTGATTGTTATCCTCCTGAAGATAAAGAATTATTTTTTGAGCGTTGTGAAGCTATGCATCAGCTTAGATTGGAAAATCAGCGTGGTTAAGCAAGTTTAAATATTTGCAAAAAAATATTTGTAACGTATGATATATGTATAGAGTTAATACAGTAGAGGTTAAAGATAAAAATGAAACAACAGAAAATAGCAGTTATCGGCTGTGGAGTATGGGGCAGAAATATTGTCCGTAATTTTTACAATTTGAATGTGCTGGAAATAGTCTGCGATTTAGATGAGAGTAATTTGGAAAAAGTTCGTGAACAATATCCGGGAGTAAAAACTACCAAGGATTTTAATGAAATTATTAACAATCCTGAAATTACATCCATCGCTGTTGTAACTCCGAGCCATACTCATTTTAAAGTTGTTAAAGCTATGCTTGAGGCCGGAAAAAATGTTTATGTAGAAAAGCCTATTTCTACCGTTGCTCAAGAAGCAAAAGATTTAACTGAATTAGCTCATCAAAAGGGGCTAGTTTTAATGGTAGGGCATTTATTACTCTATCATCCTGCTGTAAACAGATTAAAAATGCTTATTGAAGAAGGTGCATTGGGGGACATTGTTTATGCTCAAAGTGACAGGTTGAACGTGAACTTCTTTAAAAATGACAGAAGCGTCATGTGGGATTTAGCTCCGCATGATGTATCTATGATGAGTTATGTGACAGGCAAAGATCCTGTAAGAATTATCTCTGCTGTCGGTTGTTCATCAGAACAAAACGATATTATGGATATTACTCATATTAGTATCGAATTTGAAGATGGTATGGTCGGACAAATTTCTGATAGTTGGATTACTCCTAAAAAACATGTTCAGTTACTGGTCAGAGGAACAAAGGCTACTGCAATTTTAGACGATACAGTTCAGGAAAATAAGTTAGTTGTCTATGATAACTTTAAAAAAGATAATTCGCAAAATATAAGTTTGGATTACTTGGAAATTGAACCGTTAAAACTTGAATGCCAGCATTTTATCAGTTGTTGTGAAACCGGTAAAAAGGCTCGTTCTGACGGTGATAACGGGTTTATGGTTACAACTATCCTTGAGCAGGCTGAAAAGATTATGCTTGGTGATAGAAGAAAATATTTGGATGAAGTTAATTTTGCATTATCAAGAACAAAGAAATAATAGAGGATTTTAGTAAAATGGACATTAAAAATAATACGGCAAATATCGTTTCAATAAGTAGAATTTTTGTAGCATTTGTTGCTATATGGCTTTTATTTTTTGATTCTGCTTCTATGTATTTGCTATCAGCACTTTTAACTATAATTGCTTTTGCTATGGATGGTGTTGACGGATATATTGCAAGAAAATATAATCAGGCATCTGAACTTGGGTCAGTTTTGGATATTATGGGGGATAGGATTGTGGAAGCTTCTTATTGGATTGCTTTTGCATATTTCGGTTTACTCCCTATATGGTTCCCTATTATTTGTGTAACAAGAGCATTTACGACGGACAGCATCCGAAGTGTTGCATTATCTAAAGGAATGACAGCTTTCGGTGATAAATCTATGCAGTCTACATCTTGGGGTAAATTTATTTGTGCTTCAAAATTTATGAGAATAAGTTATGCTGTTGCTAAAGTAGCTGCTTTTGTATTGCTTATTGTGGCTTCGACTCCTAGATTAGATACTGCAATTGCATTCCCGTTGAGTATTATTGCAATAGTGTTGGCTTGGATTGCTATTATATTTTGTGTTGTTAGAGCAATTCCGGTTGTTGTTGAAAGCGGAAAGTTGTTTGAGAAATAATAAAAAAGCCTCTTAACTTAGAGGCTTTTTTTAGTTACATTTTGTTTTTCCGTTCAATTCCAATTTATCCGCACATTTCAGATAATCCATATTTTCTTTGTACATAACCCATGCCGCACAAGCCCAGCCTTGTCCTGTTTTGGGATTACAATAGGGCCATCCCTGTGTTTTTGGATCTTCTCCGACTTCCGTTGGTATAACTTTTCCGTTAGAGTATCCAATAAGTCTAAAAATATCTTTTCCCATTATATTAGGTGGCATTTTACCGTTAATGTCTATTAATAACCCAACCTGCAGTTCCCCATCCGGACGAATAAACAGTTCGGAGCCATCTGCTAATCTTAGTTTGTAAAAGATATCCTTGTGAAAGGACGCAATATTTTTATCTTGAGTACCATTAAGAAAATGCCATTCGCCTGTATAACTTTCGCAAACTTCTGTACCACAATTATCAATAAGTTTTAAATAAGGAGCAATTCTTTTACCGAGCATTTCGGCACTTTCTTTGGTATCACTTACTAATCCCCAGCTATCCAATGGCCCGTATTCGTTTTCAGCATTTAGCAAAGCTTGAACAAAAGTGCTTTGTACCTTTTTTAGTTTATTTGCAATTACCTTAGCTTTATAATTTGAAATTAAAGTTGGAAGCGTCATTGCCGCTACTATCCCAATAATCCCTAATGTAATTAATACCTCAGCTAATGTAAAAGCACGATGTTTTGTTATTTTCATAAATCCTCCTTATATATAATATTATAAGCTGAAATTCCTATATAACAAGCGTTTTATTAACTTTTTGTAATATCAATATTACAGAATACATAAATATTATATGAAACAATAAATATATGGGTATAAGAAAGCTCAGAAATGATATAGGCAAAAAGCTTAAGAATTTACGTTTGGAAAAAGGTTTGTCGCAAGAAAAACTTGCTGAATATTCTAATATGTCAAGAGAACATATATCTTGTATTGAAAGAGGCAAGAATCTTCCTACTGTCGAGACTTTATATAATTTGGCAACTTACTTTGAGATTGATATAAAAGATTTTTTTTGATGTTGACAATAAATACCTGACGTGTATAATTTTTTTATGATGAGATTAAATATTGTTTTATACGAGCCTGAAATCCCTCAAAATACGGGAAATATAGCAAGATTATGTGCTTGTACAGGTGCCTCTTTGTATTTAGTCGGTAAGCTTGGCTTTTCTTTATCAAGTAAATATACTAAACGTGCTGGCTTAGACTATTGGGATAGTGTTGATTTGCATAAAATTGATACTATGGAGGAATTGTTTGAAGCAAATAAAGGTGCTAATTTTTATTATCTGACGACGAAAACAAAACGATTGTATACAGATATAAAATTCAAAGATGGTGATTTTATTGTCTTTGGCCCGGAGACCAGAGGTTTGCCAGATGTTTATGTCAAAGATAAAAATGCTCTTACTATTCCTATGAAAGAAGGTCAAAGAAGTTTAAATTTATCAAATTCCGTGGCAATTGTGGCTTATGAGGTTATAAGACAAAATGGACTTTAAAATGCCGATAAGACCTGAAATTTCTCATAAAGGGAGTTTTGGCAGAGTGTTAAATATTTCTGGGTCGGACTATATGCCTGGTGCTGCTCTGTTATCTTCTCTTTCTGCGTTAACTATAGGTTGTGGTTATGTTTTTTTATGTTCTACCGAACAAGTCATCAATGCAGTGGCAGCTCAAACTCAAAATATTGTTTTTGCACCATTAAGTGATTTGATTGAACAGCTCAATTTTGCAGATGTTTTATTGATTGGCTGCGGATTGTCTTTGTCTGATAACGCTAAGTCTATATTTGCAGATGCACTTAAGAATGTTAAAGATATTCCTGTCGTTATTGATGCTGACGGGTTAAATATTTTATCTGTTTTAGACCAAGTAATTTTACCTAAAAATTTAATTTTGACTCCTCATCCAAAAGAAGCTGCAAGACTTCTTAGAGTTTCAGTTGAAGACATTTTGTCTGATACTGTTGAGGCTGCTAAAGAAATTTCTGAAAAATATAGTTGTGTCACAGTATTAAAAACGCATAAAACAGTCGTTTGTTCTCAAACTTTTGAAATATATATAAATAATACAGGGAACAGTGCCCTCGCAAAAGCTGGCAGCGGGGATGTGCTTGCAGGCATGATTGCAGGACTGTTAGGGCAAAAATGTGATTTGTATTATTCTGCAAAGCTTGGTGTGTATTTGCATGGTCTATGCGGCGATTTGGCAAAAAATGACCTGACCGAATACGGAGTTTTGGCTCACGATTTGATCAGGTACATTCCAAGTTCTATAAAAACTTTATTATAAACTATGCGATATAGTTAATGCTGTTTTCCGGGATGATTTCTTCAGCAGCTTTTGTGCTTACCGGCATGTATTGTTGTTTTGCTGCCATGTAAGATGCAATTCTTTCATCCATAGAAGTATCTGTTGGTGCAATTTGAATGTTTCTGTTTCTAATACGTGCAAGTCTTTGGTTAGCTGAACCTTCTAAATTCATACTAGCATTAACAAATCTTTGACCTAATTTTCGAATCATATTTTCTCCTTTTAAATTTTAAGTTCGGGGTAACAAATTTACGTTGTTGGTTTGCTATATTATATTTATAACGCGTAAATAATATAATTGCTACCTGACATATATAACATTTACAAATATTAATATATTACCATATTAATACAAAAACAAATTTTAGCAATTTGTCATTTTCCCAAGTACGACTCTTTTCTTTGCACCTGTGCATTCAGGTAAATTGTTGGGTATTCCGTAGTAAGTGCAATAACCTAGCAAAGCAAAAGCCATAACTTCTTTAAAGTTATTAGAAATACCGTAATCTTCATGCGTTTTTAGGTTTACGTGTTTTGGCAAGTAATGTCTTAAAAATTTCATCAATGCAGGATTGTAAGCTCCTCCACCGCCGACGACAACTTCATCCAAATCCAGTTCCGGATAAATAAAGCGTTCATAAGCCTGAGCAATAGTTTTTGCAGTCAGTGCAGTTAAAGTTGCAATAATATCTTCTGGTTCTTTTGGTGCAAACCTAAGTGCTGTTTCTATATACATAGGTGAAAAATATTCTCTGCCTGTTGTTTTGGGCGGGTTTTTAAAGTAATAGTCATCTTGTAACAAACAATCCATCCAACTGTCACAAATTTTGCCTGAATTTGCAACTTCTCCATCCATATCAAATGTTCTGCCAAAATATTTACTCATACAGTAGTCAATCATAATATTCCCGACTCCGGTATCAAAACCAAAAGTTTTGTGTGATTTTGAAATTACAGTGACGTTTGAAATTCCTCCAATATTTTGGACAGCTATATTTTTTTTATATTTTTTAAACCATTTTTCATCTGCAAAACAAACTAATGGAGCTCCCTCTCCTCCGTTTGCAATATCAGCTTCTCTAAAATTTGATATTACTGTACATCCCGTTTCTGCCGCAATAACGGAACTTTCTCCTATTTGCAGAGTACTCCGCAGTTGTATCCCGTCAAGTTTTTCTTTTTTAGGCGAATGGAATATTGTCTGACCATGACTCGCAATAAAATCAGGTTTTCCATGTTCAGAAATTAAAACGTTACATGCATCTGCAAAACATTTTCCGACGGCAAAATTCATTTGGCAAACATCTTTAAGTGTTGCATTACCCGAAAATAGCTGAAAAATTTTAGTTCTTATATGGTCAGGATACTGAAAATTAATTCCTTGAATGAGTTTGCAACTCATATCGGGTTCTACAATACATAAGCCTGCATCTATACTATCACAGGATGTTCCTGACATTAATGCTATTATTTTTTTACTTTTCAATTCATCCATTATAATAAAGATTTTAAGTTAAAAAACTGCCAATAGCAAACAGTTTACAAATTTACAACTTAATCCCCAAATACTCCTCAAAAACTTTTAAAAATATCCCTAATCGCCTTTAATAAAAATCCCTAATCTTTAACATTCACCTCAAAATAAATTCTTTTTTTTCTCTTTTCCCTTAAATTTTAAAATAAGGACTTTAGCCATCACCTCTTTTTCTTCAACTGTCCTAACTACTCTCTCCCTCTCCCCCGGGTCGGCAGCCTTCAATCTATCCTTGTGGGTAATTGCTATCCACATTTATTAATGTAAAACTAAGTTAATTTCTTGACAAGCAAAAAAAAATTAATTATTTTTTACAATTGACCATGCCCCTTATAAGCGTAAGTAAAAATTCGTGTTCTTAAATCTTAATGAAGAATATTTAATGAAATTAGGTAAAGATTTCTTTGAATTTTCCTTGACATTTTTATGCCATTGTTTTCGGAATAATATATTCATTGATTATTGGATAATCAGTTATGCTGGTAGTTTTTCAGCATGCTCGATTTTTTTATTGGAAATTTATATCTTTTATAATAAAATAAAAAAAAAGGCTTCTGGTATGAAAGAGTTTATAAAGAATAGAACTGTAACTTATAATTTAATGTCTTTTACTGGCTTTAAATCACTAATTGTTTTTTCTTTGCTTTTAGATGGACCTAAATCTTATGATGAAATAAATCAATTTTTTAAGAAGCATGAATATATTAAGGAAGCTGTATCTATTGATACTCTTCGTGTATATTTGACTTCGCTTCGTAAAATCGGCTGTGAAATAATCCGTACGCCAAAAATAGAGGGAGCAAAATATAAACTTGTATCTCATCCTTTTGAATTGCAAATTACAGAAGAACAATTAAAGAGTCTTATCAAAGTTTATAAATCTATTTCCAGAAATATTGATTTAAAAGAATTAATTATGTTGGAAAATTTCTTGAGAAAAATTGCCTCTATAATTAATGATGAAAATTTGAATGCTGCAATTGAGAAACATTCTTTATTTAATAATATTGATATAAAGTTGATTGATAGTTTAGTTAATTGCTGTGATAGAAAAGAGCAGATTGTAATTTTGTATAATTCACCAAGATCAGGGGCTAAGCAAATAGAAATTATTACAGACAAAGTAGAAATGAATAATAATAAATTTTATTTGTATGGTACAAGCATAGAATATGAGCAGTATAGTTATTTTTTAGTTTCAAGAATAATTTCAATAGTTGCAGTTAAAGCTATCAAAACAAAAATTTCTGACCGGAAAAAGGTTTGTGTAGGATATGAGTTAAAAATTTATCCTAATGAATTAAAGTTGACGGAAGATGAAAAATTAATTGATATAAAAGATGACGGTTCTTTGGTGATTGAAAACTCTACCTCAAATCCGTTTATAGTAAAGCAACGGGTACTGTCTTTAGGGTATTCTTGCAAGGTTTTATATCCTGAAAGTTTTAAAAAAGATATAATTGAAACTTTGAAGAAGATGCGAGAGGAATATTCTGATGGTCAGATTAAGTGAAAAATATAATGACTCTTGTGTGAAAATATTCAGTTTATTAAAGCTATTAACCAGTAATACAGCTGATTATTCATCAGTTATTAATATATTTGCAGATGAAGCAGGAAAAAATAATTCTACAATTCCAGTAATTTTGAATAAATATTTAAATACTTTAAAAGTCTTTGGAATGAATGTTAAAAAAGAGAAAAATAAATATTACCTTTCTAACTTGCCCTTTATTATAGAATTTTCATCTGACGAAGTAAAATCTGTGCAAATGTTGAAAGCTGCAGTTGATTTACTTCCAAATCAAAAAAGTAAAGATGCATTTCTTTCTTTTTTAAAATCAATTGAGATGAGATATTCTGATTTTGCAAAAACTTATGCAGAGTCAAAGGAGTCTAAATTTCATCTTGACTTTACTTCATATTTTACTAAGCACCATGAAAAAATTGTTGAGTGTGAAAAATATTGTCAAGATAAGAAAAAATTAGAAATAACATATTGTACTAATTTTGAAGACTGTACAATAATCTGTTCTCCAAAAGAAGTGAAATATCAAGATGGAATCGTATATTTTAGTGTATTTAACCAGTTAAGCATGCAAATTTTTGATATTCCGATAGATACGATAAAAGTCATAAAACAGTTACTGACTGTATCATCTTCAAAAGATATCAGTATGTCAGTTGTATATTTGTTAAAAGGTCCATTGATACGTTCATACAAATTACGAGAATGGGAGCATTCAAACGGATTTGATTCTCGAGGAAATTTAATTATAATTAACACAAATGAAGATTTTGAAGTTCTTTTATCAAGATTGATGCGTTATGGAGAGTACTGCGAAGTCCTTACTCCTTTAGCAATGAGAAGAAGAATGTCTGATATGGTAAATAAAATGTTAGAAAATTATTAAGATTAACTTTAATTTACATACAATATTTTTTTTAATTATTGTATAGTATGATAAATCTATGAGCAGACCATACGTACCATTGCATGTTCACAGTGAATATTCTTTGTTGGACGGGGCAATACGAATCAAAGATTTAGTTAATTTTGCAAAAGAAAACGACATGCCTGCAGTTGCACTGACCGATCACGGAGTAATGTATGGTGATATGGAATTGTATACGACAGCGAAAGAAAATGGCGTAAAACCGATTTTAGGTTGCGAATTCTATGTGCATGACGGCGATATTGAAGAAAAAAATAAGCTGCATAATCCGTGTTATCACTTGGTTTTATTAGCAAAAGATAAGTCAGGTTATGCAAATTTGATAAAATTGGTATCTGCAGCTTGGTGTAAGGGACGATATGTCCATCCTCGTATTAATTTTGAAATGCTGCAGGAACATCATGAAGGATTAATCTGTCTTTCAGCATGCTTAGGAGGAGAGGTGCTTCAAAATCTGTTAAAAGATGATTATGAAGCTGCAAAAGAGACTGCTAAAAAATATAAAGAATTGTTTGGTGATGATTATTATATTGAACTTCAAGATCATGGTATCGAAGAACAAAAAAGAACAAATCCGCCGTTAATTAAATTAGCAAATGAGCTTGATATAAAAATGGTTATCACAAATGACTCTCACTATTTGCGTAGAGAGGATGCAGATATGCATGACACTTTATTATGTATGCAGACCAACAGTGATAAAGATGACCCAAACAGATTTCATTTTCCTAATAATGAGTTTTATGTAAAAACAGCAGAGCAGTTGAGGGATTCATTCAAATGGATGGATTCTGAAACTTTTGATAAATGTATTCAAAATACAGTAGATATTGCAGAAAAATGTCATTTAATGCTTGAGTTAGGCAAAAGTCCTTTACCTGATTATAAGGTTCCTGCAGGGCATACTATTGATTCATATCTTGAATATTTAGTATACGAAGGTTGTAAAAAACGATATGGAGAAATTTCTCCGGAATTGAAAGAACGTATAGATTATGAAATCGGCGTAATAGAGCAAATGGGATTTGCAGCTTATTTTTTAATTACTTGGGATTTCATCCATTATGCAAAGACTCATGGAATTCCAGTTGGTCCAGGCAGAGGTTCTGCTGCTGGGTCTGTTGTCGCGTATGCTCTTGAAATTACAGATTTGGACCCTATCCAGCATAAACTGTTGTTTGAAAGATTTTTAAATCCGGAACGTTTTACAATGCCCGATATTGATATTGACTTTTGTATTGAACGTCGTGGCGAAGTAATTGATTACGTAACCCAAAAATACGGGGAAGATAAAGTTTGTCAAATTATTACTTTTGGTACTTATGCGGCTAAAGCTGCGTTAAAAGGTATTTGTCGTATATTAAAAGTTCCGTTTTCCGAGAGTAATAAACTTGCCTCATTAATAGAACCAGCCATAGAACTGGCACAAGCTACCAATCCTAAGGCAAAGACATTGAAAGATGCAATGCAGTGTGACGGTTCAGAACTAAAAGGCATGTATGATAGAGATGAGCAACTACCTGCAGGTGACCCTATGGAGGGGAAAACTGTCGGGGTTAAAAAGATTGTTGATTTAGCTATCGGAATTGAAGGTATAAAAAATAATACAGGAACTCATGCAGCAGGGGTTATTATCTCAAGGGTTCCATTGGATGAAATTTTACCTGTGCAGCCGTCGAAAGACGGAATTGTACAGACAGGTTACCCGCCTCATGATGTTACAGAAGTTCTTAGTCTTTTGAAAATGGACTTTTTGGGTTTGCGTAACCTCACAACAATTTATAAGACAGTTGATTTAATAAAAGAACAACAGGGGATAGAATTAGATATTAATAATATCCCTTTAGATGACAAACCCGTATATGATATGTTAATGACAGGCGATACCGATGGTGTATTCCAGCTTGAATCTCAAGGTATGAAAAACCTTGTTAAAAGATTAAAACCTGACGTTTTTGAAGATTTAGGTGCTCTTGTTGCATTATTTAGACCAGGGCCTTTGGATTCAGGAATGGTAACTGATTTCGTAGAAAGAAAACATGGTCGTCAAGAGATTACTTATGCTCATCCTCTTTTAGAACCTGTTTTAAAAGATACCTATGGAACAATTGTATATCAGGAACAAATTATGCAGGTGTTCCAGGTTCTTGCTGATTATACTTTAGGTCAAGCGGATATGGTACGTCGTATGATGGGTAAGAAAAAAGTCGATGAAATGGAAAAACAAAAGACTAAATTCATCGAACGTTCTGCTCAGCATGGTATGACATCAAAGGATGCAGAAGCTTTATTTAATCAAATTCTTGCTTTTGCTTCATACTGTTTTAACAGGTCGCATTCAGCAGCTTATGCTTTTGTAGCTTATCAGACAGCTTATCTAAAATGTCATTATCCTGTAGAATATCTATCAGCACTATTATCAAGTGTATCAAGTGATCAGGAAAAAACTCAATTATATATAGAAGAAGCCTTGAAAAAAGGAATAAAAGTACTTCCTCCTGATATAAACCATTCTCAGTCGTCCTTTACACCTGATAACGGTAATATCAGATTTGGCCTAGCTTCAATTAAACAGGTCGGAGAAGCTGTAATTGATGATATTATAAAAGAACGCGAAGCTAATGGGCCTTTTAAATCAATTTATGATTATTGCAAAAGACTGGATTCAAAATGTTCAAATAAGAAAACTTTGGAAGGTTTAATCAAAGCAGGTGCTTTTGCAAATATAGAAAAAAGCAGAAAACAATTGATGGATAATATTGATTATATAACAGCTACCGCATCTAAAGAAGCAAAAGCCAAAGAATCTGGTCAGGGTAGTTTGTTTGATTTGTTAGGTGATAATTCGGCAATAGAGGAAGCAAAGTTTCATCTTGCAGGTTCAGATGAAGAATATGATCAAAGACAAATTCAACTTTTTGAAAAAGAATTTTTAGGATTTTATGTAACAAGTCATCCTTTGGCTACAATAAGAGATAAATTGCCGTTTTTGATGACACATAAAGTGTCTGAAGTAATGGAACTTGCAAATGATAAATTAGTTACAATTTGCGGTCTGATTACTGCAACAAGACAAATTCCTACTAAAAAAGATCCGACAAAGTTTATCAGGTTTGTGACCGTTGAGGATTTAACTGGAAAAATCGATTTAATAGCTTTTAACGGAAAAATTCAAGAGTTCGGACAATATTTAGAACCTGAGCAGCGTGTAATTATCTCAGGTAAAGTTTCACGACGCGGGGATGATGAGGCTCCTGTAATTCTTATTGATAATGTTAAAACTGTCGATAATTCAAATATTTTTACTGTTGAATTAAAAGATGATTTTAAGTTTGAAGAGCTTGTATTGTTAAAGAATGTTCTGTGCGAATATCAAGGGTCTGATCCTGTTATGATTAAAGTAAAAGATGACTATGGAACAGCAAAAATTTTGGCAGCTTCAATGTTTTGGGTAAACTCTACAAATGATTTGGTAAATAAAATGAAAAAAGCTTTTAATGAGAGAATATCTGTAAACATTCGTTCAATGGACAGTAAAGATGAAACTCAAGAGGAAGCTATTGTATGATAGATAGCAGGGTAAGTTTTAAAGGGAAGGTTCACTTTGTAAACAATGAATCATATAAAAATTTTATAGGTTGTAGAAACCATATTAATAAACTTAAGCATCATTGCGGAAATAATAAGCTTACGCACATAATACAACATGATAAAAATTTTTTTGTAATTACTACGACTTATGAACATGAAAAGAAAATTGATGGCACAACCTTTAATATATTGTCTTTTGTTTCAGGTTCACAAAAGTCAAGTGATATAGATAATATAGTCAATACTCATATCGATAAAGTCAGGTTGTTAAAAAAAAGCGTTGATAAACTCCCTAATTATCAGGTTTCAAATAAAAAAGTGTATGAAAAAGAGAGTGTTTTTGAAAAAATTTTAAAATTTTTCCAAAAGAGATAGAAAAAAATGCTTGCAAAAAAAATTTGTCCATGTAATAATGAAAAGGTACCCGATGCGGGGGTAATTCAGTGGTAGAATGCCTCCTTGCCAAGGAGGATGTCGCGAGTTCGAGCCTCGTCTCCCGCTAATTAAAAAAGGATTGGATTTATTCCAGTCCTTTTTTAATTTATAGAGATACAGGTTAGAATTTATTTGAGTTCGAGCGACCTGCGAGCAGAGGGCGAAGGCTTGCCTGTGTAATGCTTAAGCCATTTAAGCCGGTAACCATAGACCCGTTTAACGTGAGCAGGTCAAGACAGCCTCGTTTCCCGCTTCATAAAAAAAGAGTCTGTATATCAGGCTATTTTTTTATTTTGCTAATTTTAGCCTAAATGGTTAGACATTTCTTATATGTTTGTAAGAGTTTAATTATAAAAAATTAAAAAAATATTAAAAGGTATAATATTTTAAATAATATAGTAAATAATGTAAAAGGTAATATACCTCTTGTTAAGCAAAATCCTAAGATGATTTATGTGTTTGCAAGGAGTAACTGAAAGTTTTTAAGCACAGTGAAGCATTGCTTTGCTGTGCCTTTGTTGCTCGAGAAAGAGAAAATTCCGCATTAATCGAAACCTAGAGCGGAATTTTTGAGTGGCATATTAGACAATGTAGCTACGCACAACACGCGTAGGCGTGGCGTAAGTAGCGAAGGTTTGCTTTTGATATACGTAATATAAGGAGAGCTAATGGAAAAAGAATATCATATTTTATCACTATCAGGCGGGAAAGATTCAACAGCACTTGCTTTCTTTATGAAAGAGAACATGCCGGAGATTTTTGAAAAGTTAGAACTGGTATTTTGTGATACTGAACATGAAATACCAGAGACTTATGATTACCTAAACAAAATTGAAATATTTTTAAATAAAAAAATAACTGTCCTTAAACCAGAAAAATCGTTTGACCATTTATATTCAATTTTAAAAATCCTACCATCAGTAAATAGAAGATGGTGTACACCATTGCTAAAAACTAATGTTTTCAAATCTTATATAAAAAATAAGTTGCAAAATAATTTTAATATCAATCTTTATATTGGAATTAGAGCTGATGAAGCATTTAGGTTAGAAAGTTCTAAGAAAAATAAAACTAAAAATATTATAGAAAAACATCCTTTTGTAGATTTTGGAATAATAAAAAAAGATGTAGAAAATATTCTTAATAATTGTGGAATTAATTATCCAAACTATTATAAATGGCGTAAACGCTCAGGATGTTATTTTTGCTTTTATCAATCACCTGCTGATTGGCTAAATTTATATAAACATCATCCAGATTTATATAAAAAAGCTATGGAATATGAATTTGAGTCAGGCGATGATTTAAAAAAAACTCGTTTTGGTTGGAATATAAAATATTCATTAAAAGAAATTATCAAAAATAAAAAAAATATTAAAGCTAAAAATGCTCTGAATAAACACGAAATAAAAAACTTGTTTGAATTTTTATAATTAGATATGGCAATCAGGGTCGTCTCTGTCTATAAGTCCATCATGATCATTATCAATTCCATCAGAACAACTTCCGATAGAATTTTTGCTTTCTGGTTTTGGATTTTCATATAACCATCGATTTGGAATTGTATTCCATAAATATATAAATTTTTGTTTAAATTCTTTTGCTAGTTTTGTATTTTCTAATACAATTGTATTTTCATCATTTGAATTTTGAGCAACTCCTGTCCAATTCATAGAACCTATTATAATAGTTTTATCATCAATGACAGCTGATTTCATATGCATTTTTCCACCCCAATTTTCAACTTTTACAGGAACATTATTTTCTCTTAAAATTTTAACATACTGTGGATTGACAATATTTGCAGCAGAATCAACTATAATTTTTACATCTATATTTCTTTTATTTGCGAAAATTAAAGAATTTATTAATTCTTTATTAGTCAAAAAAAATATTGGAACATAAACATATTCTTTTGCATTATCTATTAATGGTTTAATTGCAAAATCATTTGGAGGATTTGAGGGTGAAAAAAATATTCTTAGACTTGTATCCTCATTAATTTTTATTGTTTGTCCATCCGATGTTTTATTTTTATATTTATGAAAATTGTTATTATGATACATTTCATCAAATTCTTTTTGATATATATTTGCAACTTCTTTTGATTTTATCAAAAGAACATTATTTGCATTGTAACTCATACAGCTACTACTCACATTTGTAGAACCAGTCCAAACATATTCATTATCAACAATAAAAAACTTATTATGCATTATTGCACCCGGAACTTTCATTTTACTTCCATCTTTTACTTTTGCATAATCCTTAATTCTTAAAGAATATTTATTTTGAATTTTTTGTTCTTCCAATAATTTTATATCTGTCAAATAATCTGTTTTTACAAATTCTAAATCATTAATTAATTTCCAAGTATCAAAATATGGATTTTTGTTGTTAATATTCATATCAGTAATACCTTGGATTTTAACTCCTCGTTTTTTTGCATTGATTAGTGCTTTATAAATTTTATCTTCATCTCCAATCCCATAAATTGCAAAGTTAATTGATTTTTCAGAATTATTTATGATATTTAATAGAGATTTGCAAGCATCATTGCTACAATTGTTTTTTGGTCTTTTATTAACCGTTGGATTAACATAAAAAATTTGTACATCTTGTATTTCTGCGGAATTTGCAACTAAAATATTTATTAGTAATATAATCAATGCCAAAATCTTTTTCATTACGCTTATTATAGAACAAAAATCTTTTATAATGATTCTTTAGATTTTATTGTTTTTCTGTGCTTCAATATTTTATCAAAGTCTGGTGCAAGTGATAATTCAAAACTAAATCTTGGGTTTCTATAGTACATTTCATGAGAGTTCCTCATTAATGGGAAGCCCCAGTAGAGTCTTGCAGTGACATCTCCAGGAAGTGATATTCTTAACCCCATACCAACACTTATCAGATAGTCATTATGGTCATAAGTTTGTGCTCCAGGCCCTTCGCCTTTAAATGGAAATACTCCGGCATGGTCTGCAAATACTACCCCTTTTACATATTTCCCTACAAAAGGAACTTTTTTCGGGTCTGTTTTTTTATTTATTGTAATTTCTTGCGGAGCTAGAGGAAATAGCATTTCACCACTGATTATATATCCTGAACGTCCAATCAATAAACCTTCTGAATATCCTCGAATAGTTGCAAGACCGCCTGCCTGAAATTGGTCAATATACGGTATGACATCTTGAGGTGAGTATTGGTACATTCCTCTTAGCTGTCCAACTATTCCATGTCCAAAATCATGGAGTCTTATGATGCTTCCTGTATATTTAAAATATTTTGAAGCGTCATCAAATATCGGAAACGCCTGATATACTCCCTGATTGATATACCAAATACCTCTTTTTGTATCCCATCTGGCATTTAATGCTGTTTCAAAGCTTGTTATTTTATCTCTGTTAATATTGTAGCCGCCAAAATATGTCGATGCTGTTTTGTAATTAATCGAGGAGTAACTTGTTAATTCAAATGTCGGTTTCCTGATTAACGGATGAGTATAGTACAAAGAATAGTTAAAAGATCTGCTCTCTATGTCAAATATTTTGTATGGACCTTCCCCTATATGAGCATAACTGGATGAAAACAGAAATCCGACTTTCCCATCATATTTATTTACCGGGATATTATAGTCGGCAAATGGTGTAACAGAATGTCTGCTCACGTATGAACCTATTGAAAGTCGGTCTCTTTGCTTAAATAAACTATCGGCATATAGCATAAGTCCGCCTCTTAATTCTCCGATAGTTTTTCTTCCGGCATTATCCATTAAGCCTATTACGTGGAATGGAAATTTTTCTTCTGTTTCTAATACAATATCTGTTTCACCTTGGTTTGCACCTTTTTTTAGATTGGCTTTGAGCTTTACGCCGTCATTGTACCTGTTAAATTTAACTACATCCTGCTCTAATTCTATTATTTTAAATAGCTCGCCATCATTAGCGGAAATTCTCTTTTTGATATAAGAATCACTTGTCCATCTGTTATTTTCTACCGTAACTTTCCCCACAGTTCCTTCTACAAGGCTTACTCTTACAATTCCGTCTGATACATTTTGAGGGGGTAAAAATGCTCTGGCTGTTACATAACCTTTTGAAGCATACAGATAGTTAAAATCTAATATCAGATTTTCTAAATCTTCAATTGCAACATATTTCCCTATAACGCTGTTTGAAAGATTTTGAATTTCTTCATCAGTAAGGATTTGAGAATTTGTAACTGCGACGGCTTTAATAAAATATTTTCCATCTACAACTTGTGTTTTCATCGCTTTTGCTTTTATTACCGTTGTAGTTTCATCTTTTTCTATGTATTTATCTGCTTCGTTTTGCTCAGTTGTTAAATCTTCTGTTTCTTTAGAGTTTTTTTGTTTTTTGTCTTTTTTAAAAAAAAATTTCTTTTTCTTTTTTTCTTGTTGTTCTAAAAATTCTTCTTTTTCTTTTTGAAGTTTTAAATCGGTTTCAGCATCAAAAATCTTTTCGCCTTCATTTGTTGAATCTTTTATTACACTCTCATTTTTTTTGTTTTTGTTCTTTTTTCTTTCTTGATAATTTTTAAAATCTTCCTGCTCATCAAGCATACGCTGTTTTTCTTTGAGCATCATCATATCATGGGTGTTTATAATCCCGCCATATCCAAAGTTTGCAGGATTAATAGAGTCTATTTGAGGATTAGCTAATACTGTACCCATAGAGTTTGTCAATGCTAAGATAGTACAATACAATGCTATTCTATACAAATGCTTTTTCATCACCAATTCACTCTTAATATATTTATCTCTTTATCCAACACTAATTTATTTATTAAATATATCCTAAACTTTAAAAAAAAAGTTGTTTTGTAAAATTTAATTAACAAATTGTGACAGTTAGTTACATACGGATGAAAAAATTTTTTATACATTTTAAAATTTATATAATGGTTAAGTAGAGTAGGTGAATTGTATGAATAGAGTATTTAGGATAAAAAGAGCTATTGCAGGATTATTATCTTGTATGTTTTTAATGCAGCAAGCTTCATTTCTGCCGGCATTCTCATCAGAGATAACAGGCAGTGTTTCCGGTAATATTGATACCAATCCAATTAATAATGGTAATAATACTCAATTTGATATTCATCCAGATGTTGCTCATGGCGATTTCGGGTTTAAACATTACACAAACTTTAATCTATCTCAAGGGGATATTGCAAACTTAATTTTTGCACTGAAAAACGGAGGGGATATCTCTAAGTTTGTAAACTTAGTAGATTCTCAGATTAATATTAACGGTATATTGAATACTCTATTAAGTAACGGTAATATCGGCGGGCATGCCATATTTGTATCTCCTCAAGGTATGGTTGTCGGGGCTTCTGGTGTGCTTAATGTGGGGTCTTTGACTGCTATTGCACCTACTCAAAGTGCTTATAATAAGTATATTTTAGATTCAGTTTTATCAGGGACTTTACCTGCGGGTTATTCAAATGAGGGTAATTTAGAAACATTAAAAGCTTCTGATATGGGTAATAATATAAAAATCGACGGTAAAATTATTGCTCGTGGGGATGTCGAACTTGTTGCTCAGCGAATTGATATAGGTAATAAAGCAGGCGGGCAGGCTGGAATTATTGCAGGAGTTAATAAGAACTTCGATAATGCAAATGTAAAATTAGCAACAGTTGAAGCTGCAGGAAATTTATTTGATGCGTTGGTAAATAATGATGTAAAAAATGCCACAGCATTTGACGGTAAAGGAAATATTGTAATTAAAGCTCAGTCAATTAAAGAAGCTGTAAATCCTGGATTAGTAGAAAAACTTGTTATTGAAGGTAAAGAATATCTGGTTAATGATTTAATAAGTGAAGAAACCGGTAATTGGCTTGACGATAACTTATTACCACAGGAGCTAAAAGATAAAGGAGTAAACGGAAGTTATCTAACAAATCTTTTAAAGACAACGATAGAGAATTCTTTACCGTCTGATGCTACAAATGCTAATGCTCATAATGATACAAATTATGCAATAGTAAATATAGATAATGCAGTTTTAAAGGCTGCAAATGATATAACTATTGATGCTACAAGTAAAGTAGATTATATTTCAGGCAGCAGTGTAAGCTTAGTGCCGATATTGGGAGATACTTATACTTCAGCACTTGGACAAAAAATTGAAGCAGCTATTGCCGGTGAAAAATTTGATTTTGAAGGGGCAAGAGCAAAGGCGGAAGTGAATATTAATTCCGGAGCTGAGCTTACTGCTGGAAATGATGTAAATTTGAGTTCAAATGCAGTTGCAAATACTATTTATAAATCCTCAAGCAGATTTGCTCCTATGTTAGATACTTCAGAGGAGTTATATTACGCATTAGGCTCAAAAACAGTATCAACTGTTAATGTGAATGATGGAGCAATTATTACCTCAGGTAATAATGTCAAATTGCATGCTCAATCCCAAAATGCTCATAGTATAAAAATTAAAAATCCGACAGCAGTTGCAGGTGCTACGATAGATAAAATTACAGGGCTTCCAAGTCTACAGGTGCTTATCTTAGCAAGTGAAACCGATGCTGAAACTACTGCTGCAATTAATTCAGGAGCAATTGTTAATGCTGTAAATGTTGAAGTTGATGCCGTAAATCATTCAAGTCTTTCATCAAACATTCAGTCATTAGCAAATATGACTCCTGGTACAAATATGGGTGTTGCAGTTGCGGTAAGTATAAATAATTCCGATATAGATACAAATGCAAAAATTGACGGAACAATTAATACAAATGGCAAGGGTAATGTTTCCGTAAATGCACAAAATCTTCATATGAGTTCTACTGTAGCAAAAGCTGATGTTTCATCGGATGCTCCGAAACAGAGTATGGTCAATAAACTGAAATTTAATTTATTGCAAAAAGTTGTGGATAAATTTGCTGGTTTATTAGATCTTCAAGGAACTCCGCTAATAGATACATCAGGATTGCCAAATGCTAGTATTGCAACAGTGATTCATGAATCTCAAATTGATACAAATGCAACTATTGGTAAAAATGCAACTATTCATGCGGATAATGTCAGTGTAAATGCAAATACAATTGATTTGACTGTAAATAATGCACTTTCAAATATAAAAGTAGAAAATAAATCAGGCAGCGGAAGTTCCGGAAGTGGTGCATCATATATCCCAAATCCCGGGGTTGCAGTAATCGTGAATAAGCAGGATAATTCAACTAATGCAGTTATTGAATCAGGTTCGGACAATCAATATGCAAAAGTTACGGCAAATGACACATTATCAGTTAATGCTACAACAGAATTACCAAGAAATAGCGGTACAATAGAATTTATCTTAAATTTATTGCAAACAGGGGCAGATATTGCGAATTTACCTGATGATGTCAAAGGTAATCTTAAAGCGGAATTCGGTGATGATTGGGATATTCGTTTACTGATGCAAGGGTTAATTAATCCTGCGGATGAAGTCTCTACAGATATCAGTAATGTTTTATATGGTTTAAAAACTAATGTAACCGATTCGTTAGGTCTACAAGGGTTTTTCAATAACTGGGCATCTACAACATCATCTTTGACGGAAGGAACTGGTATTGCAGCCTCTGTTATTGATTCTTCAGTGACAAATGATACGTTTGCGACTATTGGTGACTATGCAACTGTAAATGGCGGAAATGTTTTAGTAAATGCTGCGAATAAGACTGTTCAATATAATGCAGCAGGTCAGATAAAGAAATTGTTTATTCCAACAGGTGGCATAAGCGGAGAAAATGGTTTAGGCGGTAATGTTATTGTAGAAAATGTTACTAATAACACAGAAGCAAAAATTGGAGATAATTCTACAATTACGGTCAATGGAGATGTAGATGTACTTTCCGGTACAGAAAACCAATTCTTAACAGTGGTATCTACAGGCAGTAAAGCAACAGGGGCAAACGGTGCTGCCATATCAGGAAGTGTTACGGTTCAGACTGTAGATGGCACTACTAAATCTTCTGTTGGTAAGGTCAAAAATCTTAAAGCTAAAAATTTAAATGTAAAAGTCGGTGAGGCAGAACTAAAAGAATTAGCAAAGGCAGATGATGTTTTATTTACTTTTGGTGATGAAATTTGGAATGATTTGCCGACTGATGTAAATTTTGAACCTGGGTTTGATCCGGATTTAAGTTCACCTACAATAAGCAATTTTGGCGGGATTGATTCTGATACAGGTTTATTAACTTTTAATGATAATCCTGTGTCAATAAAAGATGGAATATCAAATATTTTAATTTCAGGAGCATTATCACAGCAAAGTCAAACTTCAGGTGGAGGTGCAACAAGCTCATCTGGTGGTGCTTTGGGTGCTTCTGTGAATGTAAGTCAGTTCAATAGAAATATTTCAGCAACTATAGCAGATGGTGCAAATATTACACTTACCGATAGTTTAAATGTTTTGGCTCAGAGCCAGACGCAATCTTTAAATATTGCTCTTGCAGGAGCATTTGCAGGTGGCGTTAAAGTTCAAAAACCTGCATCTTCAGATTCAACTGCATCTAATAAGGCACTGTCGAAGGTCGGAGATGTATTTAATAAATTATCCAGTAAGTTGTCATCAACTTCTGCAAATACTTCGACTGATGCAAACCCTGAAATTTCTGTAGGTGATGAAAAATATAATATAGATAATGATGGAAATATTGTATCAAAAGGTGGAACTTCATTAAAAGATGCAAATGGTAATGATGTTAAATTTCAAGGTTCTACAGGAAAAGAAGCTTCATCATTGGATAATTTAGATGCAAATAAAGGTCAGTCAAATAATATTTCATTAGCGGCTGCAGGTTCTGTTAATGCTCAAATTAATGAATCTACTGTAAAAGCAGAGATTGGTAATGCTACAATCAATGTTGCAAATAATGTAAATGTAGAAGCTAACCAAACGACTAAAGCTTTAAATGTAGGCGGAGGTGTTGCAAATGCAGCTACCGTAGGTGCCGGTGCAGCGGTTAACTTTATTCAAAATTCAAATAATACCAATGCATTAATTAATGGTGCAACTATTACATACACAGATAAATCTGCCAATAATCAGTTAAATGTCATATCAGAAGAAAATAATGACAATATTCAAGTCGCAATAGGTGTAGGGGTTACAAAAGTTGATTCAGGTGATGCAAATACTTCAGTTTCTGCAGGTGGATCGTTTAATGCTGACGTACTTGAAAATTCAGTAACTTCAGCAATTGATGGTGCTGTTATTTCGCATAATAATAACGGCAAAATTGATGTTAATGTTGATGCAGAAAACCACTCTGCTGCTTATAAAGGTGCAGGTGGCCTTGCCGTAGGTATTGCTTCAACAGGAAATAATTCTGTTGGGGCTGGCATGAGCGGTAATTTAAATATTATTAACAAGACAACAAAAGCGGAAGTTAAAAATTCTGAAATTAACAATGCAAATAACATATCAGTTAGTGCAAATAAAGATAGTAGTAAATTAACAGAGGATTTAATTTCAGTAGGAGTTGGCGGTACTGTTATAACCGGCAGTACAAATGCTTATACATTCTCAGGTGCTATGGCAACAGATGTTGTAAATAATGAAATTGCTGCTATAATCGATAATTCAACTATTACAGCAACTGGCGATTTGGATGCTGTAGCAAATAATAATTTTAGAAATACCAATCTTGCTGGATCTTTGAATTTTTCATCAGCTTCAAATGGTGCAGGTGTAGGAGTAGGAGCTATTGTCAGTGTTATCAACAATAATATCAATGCTTCTATTCAAAATAAATCAAATGTCATAGCAAATTCTATTGATATAAATGCAAATAATAAAGAAGAATTATCTTTCTTAGCTGCAAATATGGGAGTTCAGACTGGAGCCGGAATACCGGTAAATGCAAACGGAATTGTAAATGTTATCCAAAATGAAGTAAATTCTTCAATAACTGCTTCAGTAATAAATAGTGAAAATGCCGTTGATGTATTTACAGATTATGATAATTTAATACAAGGAATTACTATTGTAGGTGCGATTTCCGGTTCTGGTATAGCTACTGCAGGAGCAAATGTATTGTCAAATACAATGCTTAGCAGTAATTCAGCTCAGGTTTCAGGTTCTGAGATAAACTCTAAAGGAAAATTAACGGTAAAGGCTGCATCTGATGAAAATATTGATATAATTCCTGTTGCTGCTGCAATTGCAGGAAGTTCTACTGCTTCTGCAGCTGTGAATGTCGGTGTAAATGTTGTTAAAAATTCAACAACCGCTAAAATTGATGCTGAGAAAGATGATAGTGGTAATGTAATTAAATCATCAACGATATCGGCAAAAGGAATTGATGTTATCGCTTCTGATAATACAAAGTCAAGAAGTCGCGGCGGAACATTAGCTGCGACAGGTGGAACAGCATCTGTTAGCGGTTCAATATTAGCTGATGTATACGTTAAAAATGTTGATGCTCATATAGATAATTCTCTAATAGAAAACGGTGGAGATATTAAAGTTCAAGCAACTGCTGAAAATATTTTTGGAGAAGAAACTCCTGGTGCAATTACGGCATCATCTTTAGTTGAAAAAATCCAAAACGGCAGTTATGATGCATCAACTGATGCCGATTTCCAAAATTGGGATATGACTTTTGATGCTGCTGGAGCAGGGACTGCAGGTGTTTCTGGCTCAATAATTTCGAAGACAGTTGTGAATGAAGTTAATTCATATATTGGGACGGATACAGAAATTCAAAATGCAGGTAATATTGATGTATTAGCTTCTAATAGGACTGTAGCTGATGTGATTGTCGGAAATGTTGCAGGTGCAGGTTCTGTTGCAGTTGGCGGTTCTGTATTCTCAAATGTAAATGTAAGTGATGTAAATGCTTATATTGCAAATGGTGCACAAATCGGAACAGGTTCCGATGTCGGAAATATCAATGTAGATGCAGAGTCTTCTCAGATTTATAAATCAATTATGTTTATAATTGGAGCAGCAGGCAGTGCAGCTGTGGATGGCTCAATTAATTCAAATATTGTTGCAAATGCTACAAATGCTTATATTGGAAATGGAGTAACAATAAATTCAAATGGTACTCTGACTGTTGATGCAACAGATATGATGGATATTGAATCTTTGAATTTAGGCATCTCAGCAGCAGGCGGTGCAAGTATCGGTGGTGCTGTGTATGTTGATGTTTTAGCAAATAAAGTTAATGCTGTAGTTGGCAAAGATGGTACTGACGGTAAAAAAGCAGGTGAAATAAATGTTGGCGGTAATGTTGACATTTCAGCCGATGATACTCAAAACTTTAAAGCTAATATTGCATTAATTTCAGGTAGTGGTGCTGTTGCTGTAGATGGCATTGCTATATCAAATACTATGGCATCTGATGTTAATGCAGGTATTGAAAATACTACTGTCAAAACTTCTGGCGGGCAAATTTCAGTTAAAGCAGAGAATTATTTCAATAAGGATAAAGAAGCTGTAGGTATAGGTAATTTATTTGGAAAAGATACTATTACATCTTCTGATGTAGCTTCTTTAATGCCGTTAGTAGGTATTGTAAGTATATCAGGTAGCGGTGGTGCGTCTATTGGAGCTAATGTCATAGCTAATGTGGTATCTTCTGATATTAATTCCTATGTAAAAAATTCTATTATATCTTCAACAAACGGTTTGAATGTAAATGCATTATCTTCAATGAATACTTATGATGCTGTATTAAGTACATCATTTGCGTCAGTTGCTGCGGTTAATATAACCGGTGTAAATAATGTATATTCTGGGAATACAAAAGCCATTGTTGAAAATTCTGAAATAGAAAATGGCAGTCTTAGTACAACAGCTCAGGATACATTTAATTTGAATACGGTTGTATTTAGTGGTGCAGGTTCTCTTGCCGGAGCTGCTGTTACCGGAATAGAAAATACAAATTTAATTTCCAATAATGTAATTGCTAATGTTATTAATACTAATATTTTAAATGCTTCTACAGTTAATCTAAAAGCAATAAATACAGTTAATGTAAATGATATCTTAGCTGCGATTTCAGCTACAGGTGCAGGAGCTTCTGCAACTGTAATACCAGTTACCAATGTATTTACCGGAACGACAGAAGCTAAAATACAAGGTCAAAATCACTTAATAAATGGAGCAACAACAACTGTTTCTGCATTATCTACTGATAATGTTAATTCTGGAGTCGTTGGAGTATCAGGAGCAGGTGTAGGGGCTGCTGTTGGCGGGTATGCAATTACTAATGTTTTTGATAACGATTTAAGGGCGATAATTGATGGTGCAAATATAACAAAAGCTAAGTCTACATCAGTTATTGCTAATTCAGATATAGATATTCTTAATGGTTTGGCTTCTGGAGGATTAAATGCTGTAGGTGCAGGGGTTCTTATTAATTCTTTGGTTAATGTCATCAATAACAATATTAATTCTTATATCGCAAATTCTTCCATAAGTGGAGGTAGTATTGCATCTTCTGCTATTCAGAATTCTTATATCAATAATAACGCTTATTTTGGTGCTGCAACAATTCAAGGAGCTGCTGCGGCAATTAATTCTGCTGTGAATGTGTTCAATAATAATATGAATTCTTATATTGATAATACGTCTGTAGAAAATGCTTCAACAATTTCTGTTGCTGTGGACAGTGATGAAAATATTCAAAATACCAATATGGGTGTATCAGCTGCGGCTGTAGGTGCTGGTGTATCTGCTCATTCAGTTGTAAACGTTCTTGAAAATACATCTAAGGCATATATTAATGCAGGGAATAATACTATTAATGCGTCAGGTGCAGTTACAGTTAATGCAAATGACCAAATATTATTAAATAACAAACTTGGACTTGCTTCAGTAGCAGGTTTAGGTGCAGGAGTTGGTGCTAGTGTTAATGTAAATGTCATAAATAATGCAGTGTCAGCTGAATTATTGAGTAGTTCAAACGGTCAGATTAGTGCAGGAAATGTTGAAGTCATAGCAGATTCTATTATAGGTATGGATAATACTGTTGCAACTGCTGCAGGTGGTATTGGCGGAATTGCAGGTAATGTTGTTATAAATTCTATCGGTGGTAAGGTTGATTTTTCAGGTGCTGGTGAGTTAAATAATGTCGGAATAAATGAGTCAATTGCCAAAATTGATAAAAATACCAATAATATTCAATATGAAAAAGATGGAGTATCTAAAACTGCTTCATATGATTTGCAAAGCGGTCAGGCTAAAGATGGAGTTAAGGCAAACTTAAATGCTAAAGTTACAACAAATAATAAAAATTCTGATGGTGATGCGGTAAAAGTATCTGCAATAAATACTTTGAAAGGGTATAGCGATAATACATTCAGTTCGAATAATAAATCAGCGGCGGTTGGTTTAGGTGCTGTAAATGGCAGTGTTATGGTTACTAATATGAAGTATAAAACCAATGCTTCAATATCAGGTGGCGAGGTTATTGCAAATGCCGGTAATGTAAAAGTTAATGCTTCTTCAAACGTTAATGCTGAAGTTGATATTACGGATGCTGCTGTAGGTGCAGTTGGTATTCAAGGCGGTGTAGGTTACTTCAATAATTCTGCTGAGACTATTGCTAAAGCTGAAAATACAAAAATTGATACAAATAATGATTTAATAATTAGTGCGATTACAAATGACAATATTAATGTAGATGTATTGAGTGTTATTGCAAATATTGCAGGAGGTGCAGCGTCTGTTGCTGTCGCAGATACTGCAAACAATTCAAAAGCTTTAATTTCTGGAAATGTTGATATTGATGCAAATAATGTAAGTGTAAAATCTTCTAATAACAGTACATTAGTATCAAAACTTGATAATAAAACAGTTCAAGGAATCGGAGTCAATGTAATAGTTAATAGAACTAAATCTAATGCGATAACTCAAGCTCTTATTAATGCTTCTGGTACTATTGATACTGATAAAAATATGGACATAATTGCTTCTTCTAATGGTATAAATGCAACGTCTACCTTGAGTGCGGGTACTATAGCCGGAATTAGCGGAAATGGTTATATACAAGGTGCAGAAGTTAATTCACAATTCAACGCAGGAATTGATAATTCTAATATAACTGTTAATAATGGTGGTAAAACAACAATTGCCTCAGGTGTTAAGACTTCAAATATAAATGAAGCTTCTGAAATGAAAGCAGAGGTTAAATCTCAAAAATCAAGTGCAACCCTTGCTAGTGTAGATGTGACAGAATTAACTGCGAAAGTTAATGCTGCTACAGAAGCAAAATTAAATACTGGTAAGTTTACTACTGACAGTTTAAACTTATCCTCTAAAATGAAAAGAGCAGCTAATGTAGGCTCATCAAGTGAATCTTTAGGGCTTTTAACGATTAATACTTTAAATATGAAGTCTTCAGTAACCGGCTCTAATACTATTACAATCAATGGTGATAATACTATTATTAATGATGCTATAGTTGCATTAGTTGATGATGCTGATACAAATACTCAAATGCTAAATGCTGAAATTAAACTGGTAGGTGGTAATTTAAGCAAATCCGAATCAACTATTAATACAACTACTGCAATCAATCTTGACGGCACATTAGCTATGGATGATATGGATGTTACTTCAACTGTTAATAGAGATACATTTAACTCTATTAATTCTTCTGGCAAAGGTCTTGTAGAAGTTAACAAACTGCAAGTTGCAACAAGTACTCAAGGTACATCAAATGTAAATGTTACTGCAGATGCCGTAAATAGTGATTTTGATAATGGTTTATCAATTAATGCAAAAGCTGTAAATACTGCTGAATCTGTATTTACTGAGAATAATGCTGCAGTAGTTGCTGTTACAAATAATAATTCTGGTAATACTCTTAATGCTACAAATAATATCAATTTAGATGGTGCAAATATTAATGCAAAAGGTGATTTAGAGTTAAATGCAGAAAGTGATAATAAAATTGCAATGAAACGTAATTCCAAAGATTATGGTGCAATCGTTTCTTCTGTCGGAGAGTTATATAATAATGTTACTTCAAATTCTGATATAAATATAAAAGGCGGTTCAAATTTAACTGCTGATAATATCGCAATAAGCTCAAAGGCTGATTTAGGTACAAAAGAAGATAAAAATATTGAATATACCGTATATGTAAAAACCGGTATAGGAAAAGTTGATGTTAATATTGACAACGAGGTTACACAATCTTCAAATATAACAATAGATAATTCTACTGTATCCGCAGCTAAAAATATGGATTTAGATGTTGAGTCCAATTCAAAGTTCTCTCAATCTGTTGATATGGATGGTTCAGGATTTACTACAGATTTCAACTCAAAATCAATTTTGAAAGTGACAAATAACAATAACTTGAATATTCTTAATAATTCAACATTAAACGCTGATACTTTGAATGTTGCCCTTGATTCAACAAATACTCTATCAAACAACGTTGATATAAGTGTTTCTCAATTCGGATTTAGAGATATTGATGGTTATGCTGATGCTTGGTTAACCGTAAATAATAATGTAAATAATAATGGGCATATTAATACAGCGACTCTTGCTCAGTTTGATTTCATGAAAAATTCTATAAATAATATTACGCAGGGTGTTAATCTGAAAGTTGAAGCTGCAATTGCAACAGCAGAGTCTGGCGGACAGTTAAGATATACTGTTAATAATAAACTAAATGTGGCTCAAGGTGCTGATATTACATCCGGTAAAGATATTATTGCTAATTATACAAATGGTAATCACACATTGAGTTCTAAGATGGTAGAGACTAAAATTTCAAGATTATTGTTTGGTATACCAATAAAAATAGTTTCAAGATTTACTCGTTTAGAGCAGTCGACTAATAATTCATTGGTTTTAGACGGGACGATGGCTGCTGGTTCTTCAGCAAAAAGATATATGTATATTAATAGAAACGGTGAAGTAGATGTATCTAAGCTTGAAGGATTTATGCAGAATGAATATAATGTTGTTGAAGCTGCGAATGTTTCTGGTTCTGATTTAACTGCAGATACAATAGAATCCTTGCAAAAAGAAGCTGATAAACTACAAAAAAGTATAGATGAGCTTGCCAATAACAAGGCTCAAAATGATGCTTTGATTGCAGATTATACAACTAAGTTAAATGAGGTAAATGATTTAATAAATTCTTTAAACTCTTCGATTACTGCGGATGAAGCGTCTAATCTGTTCAGACAAGACTTACAGAATGTGCTGGTAGGAGATGGCGAAAATCAAATCTCTCAAGATGTATTTGATAAAGTTTGGGAAAATGCAATTTCTACTAATGAAACCGGAAAAAGCTTTTCAGAAGTGTTAGATGAACAAGGTATAAGCGGAGATAAAAAGACTAGTCTGGTAAATTCGTATAATACTGTTAATGCAAACTTTACCGAATCAAATGGTGTGACTTTGTATAAAGGTGTCATTGTTTGTGCTGAAGATGCTGCACAAAAACAAGAGGTAGAAAATTCATTGAATGATAGTAAAAATAGTATTACTGCTTCTTTGAATAATTTGAATAAGTTAAAAGAAAACTATAATAATAGTATGAATTCTTTGACAACTGCTAAGAATTCAATAACTGCAGAAATTGCATACTTAAAAGAGAATCCGCTGGCAGATTTGGTAGTTGATAAAGGTGCAGTTGAATTTGATAACTTATATGTTCCTGAATCTAAAATTGAATTAAACGGACTAACAAGAGAACAAATTTCCTCTACAACAGGTACGGGTATATTCAAAACCTTTACTCCAAACATAAAAATTGATAATTATTCAAATCTGGATTTAATATTTAAAAATGTTAGTCTTGATAACAGAGGACTGTCAGGACTTATAATAAACGGAACGAATTATAATTATTTAGCAGATACCAATGCATCTGTAAATTTACCGGATACTCCTGGTAAAAATGTATATTTGGTTACGGATTCAAGTAGTGGAACAGGAATCACTATTAATAATTATTATGACTATATGAATCCGTCATTAATAAATGCAGTTGCTTCAGATATTATATTTAACGGGTATATTTCAAATACAGGTGAAAAGTTAGCTATTTGGAATGAGAGCGGCGATGTTATATTCAATAGCAGTGTAACTACAGGCAGCACTGATGTTGTCGCGACTCAAGGAGATGTGACTTATGCTAAAGCCGGCAGTTCGTTTGAATTAAAATCAGGAGATAGAATTATAGCCGGTAAAAATGTAGAAATAAAAGCAGATAATATAAAGATTAACGGCACAATAAAAGCCGGATATGGTGACAGAAATTTAACCATTACTGAGGATATGTTAACTAACCTTATTGAAGATCCTACAACCGGTGAAAAGAATATGGTAAATCTCGGTGGTAGTGATAAATCTCCATATTTAAATGAAAATAATAATTTGAAAGTTTTATATAAAGATGGAAAACTTTTATTATTTAATTCAAAACAAGAAGGCGGAAATGTTAAACTAACAGGTAATGTAACAGGTAATGGCAGTGTTACATACACTGATGGTTATGCAAAAATTACTATTGATAACCAAACTGATAAACAGCTAGTTGTAAATAATCTTGATAATAACAGAATGGATGGTACTTTTGTTAATAAGGGTACAATTACAAATATAACTAATCAGGGTTATGATAAAGCTGATACAACAATTTCGTCAAACGGTAATATTGATGTCCTTGGAGTAATTAATAACGGTTTTGGATATAAAAATGGTGATGCGGTATCAGAATTAGTTATTAGCGGAAACAATGGCGTTAATATAGCAGAGAAATTATCTGATACTGGAGTTTTAATTGCTACTATAAATTCTTATGGTAATTCAAAAATTACTAATACTGGAGCTTCTGTCATTATAGATGGTATTATGCAAAATACTTCAGGAAACAGTGAAATAACAAATTCCGGCGATGGCGGTATAAATATAAATGGTACAATTCACAACGTTGGTGATAGTATCGTCATAACAAATGATGCCGGCAAATTGTTAGTATCAGGTATCGTAGAAAATAATGGAAATAACCTAAATGTAACAAATAATGGTACTGGCGGAACTGAAATTACAGGAAATGTTACAGGCACAGGTAAAACATCAAAAGTAACAGTATCAAATACCCAAGGAGATATAACAATTGCAAGTAATGCAGAAATAACAAATGATTCAGAAACAACAGAAGATAATTTGACAGTAAGCAATACAAGTGGTTCAGGAATACTTGCAGTAATAGGGAAAATATTTAATAAAAACAAAGGTAATACAAAAGTAACTAATATAGGTACAGGTGGAACAAAAATAAGCGGTACTGTAGAAAATACAGATGGAAATTCGCTTATAAGTAATGAAGGCGGAAAGTTATTAATAGATGGATTAGTAACAAATAGCGGAGAAAACTTAACAGTAAGCAATAAAGGAGCAGAAGGTACAGAAATCTCAGGTACCGTAAAAAATACTGGAAATATCTTAGAAGTTACAAATGATGCTGGCAAATTGTTAGTATCAGGTACAGTAGAAAATAGTGGAAATAACCTAAATGTAACAAATAATGGTACTGGCGGAACTGAAATTACAGGACTTGTAACAGGCTCAGGTAAAGCTTCAAAAGTGTCAGTCGTAAATAATCAAGGTGATTTAACTATTGCTAAAAATGCAGAAATTTCTAATAATTCGGAAACATCTGAAGATAATTTGAATGTTGAAAATAATAGTGCTGGTCTATTGGCTATTTTAGGTAAGATATTCAATCGAAACAAAGGTAATACAATAGTTAAAAATACAAATTCTGAAAGCGGAATAAAGATTGCAGATTCCGGTGAAGTAATTAATACAAATGGTAGATTACTTGTTAATAATGATGGTAAACAAGGAATTTTAGTTGATGGATTAATTAATAATAAAAAAGGTGTTACTGAAATAAACAATAATAATACGTCATCTACATCTGGAATTACTATTTCTACAATAGGCAGAATTACAAATAATGATGGTACAATAAAAATCTCAAATTCCGGTACAAGATTTGCCGGCATAGATATAGATGGTCTTATTACGGCGATAAAACAGAATATTGAGTTGACCAATGAAAATTCTAATATTGTAATCGGGGAATATGATAGTAATAATGATAACTATTTGACAGCTTCAAAGGGCAGTGTAAAAATTACTCAAACTAATGGTGATGTTCTTAACGGTATTGAGGATCCTGATAGTTCATCTAAAAATCAAAATCACGATTTAGGAAATCCTGATAAAGCGTATAAAACATTAATTAAAACAGGTGGAAACCTTGAATTTAATATAGTTAATGGAAATATTGGCAAAGATACTCATTCTCTTACGGGAAAAGAATCAGGTTTTGGTATCAACGCATCAACCAGAGATTATACAGAATCAATAAATGTTAATATTGCAGGAAATATTTCTGGTACTGCAACTGATAATGGAAATTCGTTAGTTAATATAAGAGCGAAAAATTCAAATCTAAATATTGGAAATATATTCACTGATGGAAATGTTATGCTGACAGCCGCAGATTGGAAACAGGCAGATGAAGAACATCCGAATCCGTCTAATGAACCTTATTATCATGGTTATTCAATAAATAATGTTTCTACAGATAAATCAAAAGCAAATATTACAGGTAGGAATATTTCATTGATTTCAAGTGATAATATCGGTTCTAACGGTAATTCTTTTACATACAATCAACTGGAAAACGGCTCAATAAGTGCTTTGGCAGAAAATGATTTATACCTGAGCGGTTTAGGTAATAACGATAATATCTGGCAGTTAATTGCAAAAAGAGGCGATATGGGACTAGATTTCTCCGGTAATGCCGTAATCCGTGAAATAACCGCAGGCGGTCATTTGAAAATTGTCTCAAAAGCTGCAAGTTTGACAATTTATGACTTAGGTAAAATTTCAAATCTTTTAGGGGAAGATGATGATATTTTATATCCTCACGATAAAATCTTAATGGGTTCAGTTATACCTGATTCAATAGAAATTCATGTTTTGGATGTAAATCCTGCAACGAGAGTCAACCCTGATGATGCAAACTCAATTTTAAATATTTATAATGCTTATGTCAGAGGTAATAACAATGGTAATGCTGATGTTATATTGAAGGCTGATAATATAATTGCTCATGCTTACGATGCTCCAAGTTCACCGGTATATAATAATGCTCATAACGGCTTTGATACAACATTGGATAGAACATACGCAAATGATTTTATGGATCCAAATTCACCAAAAGATTTGAAAGCTTCCGGATTTAATACAGTCGGAGATGGGGATAAACTGGTATTTGATATTCAAGGAGTATCTCCGGATGCAGTAAAAGATGCAGGTGTATCAGTTGAAGCAAGAAATTATAAACCTCAAGAGGTTGTTCAAACTATTGAAATATTTGATAACCCTCTAGGGTTTAAGGAAACTGTGTATAAAGCTAAGGATGTCACATTATCATTAAATTCATCGGACGAAAAGTCTGAAGAATTTAATAGAGGTATGGAACTAAGTAAATTCTATACTGATTATGCTTATGTTGATACAAAAGATTTAAATATTCATATGAGTGATGCTTTTATTACTAACTATGCAGAATTCAGAAATGGTAATAGAGGGGGAGAACCTGGAGGACATTATATAAATGATGATTACAGATGGTCTGTAATTGTGGATAATGATTTCCATAGAAATTTAGCAAATGACTATCCTAATATGCCGGTCACTGCACAGTTATATACGAAATTAACCGGTTCATACGCATTAAGCATGGGTAATGTTATTGCAATGGAAACAAAAGCTCCTGTTGTTCATTACAATCCTTATGAAGTTGTAAATCTTCCGAGAACAGAAAACAGTTTCTACAGATTAACATATAAAGATGATAAAATTCAAAAAACAACGACTACTCCGGACTTTGCAGATATTGATAAATCTACATATAAACCGACTAAAAGAGAGTATATAAGATTTGAGATTGCAGAAGGAGATGGTTTTGTAAAAGTATCTGATAAAAAGTATAAAAAAGGACCAAGAATAATTGCTATTAATGATATTTCCAGAGGCGGTCTTCTTGTAACGCATGACGGTTCTTTGAAAGTCGGAGAAGAATTTGTCCTCAGTTTGAATTGTCATGGCATAGATGCTTCACCGGAAGTTAAAGTTGTCAGAGTAAATGGTAATCGAGCAGGTTTGAAATTTATAAATCTTGATGTTGCAACAGCAAATAAGATATTGTATATGAATATGTATAGTGCTGATGCCCAAAAGGTACAAACTTCAATGCGTTAACTTTTGTGTAATGAGTGAAGATATATAAAGAGCCAAATCGGCTCTTTTTTATTATTCATCAATATGTTTTTCAACAATAGGGGGAATTGGAGATTCTATTATTTTCTGCAAGTATTCATCATTTTCTTCTTTTACTTTTTTAGCAAGAGCTTTGATACCATCATCATCAGAGAAGAAGTATCTAATTGCATATCTTAATGCCATCATGCCTTTTTCTGGATGTTTTTCATATTTGAAGATGTTATATTCAAAATACTTTTTGCCGTTATCAGATCCGTTTTGAAGATAGCTTAAGGCTGCTTTATCAGCTTGTTTATTTTCTATAAATTTAAGTAGTACATTTATGTCGTTTGATTCTATATCTTTGCATTCATTATCTGCAAATTTCAGTGGATTGGAAATTTCAGGATAATAATAGATTCCTACCATTTTGTTCCAATTATTTTTTGTCTCATTTTGTAAAAAATACTCATTTTCATAACCTTTTGTCAAGTTCGAAAGATCACTGTATTTAAGTATAAATATATTGTTATTAAAATGTATTTCTTCGGCTTTTGCACTGCTGAAAAATGTTATTAAAACCCCTGTAAATATTACAATTAATGTAAGTAATATTAATTTTTGCATATTATCCTCCAATAACGAATACAATACTTAAAAAACAAGTATTAGTAATTAGTAATTAGATTAAATAAATTGTATAATGTTGAAGAATTTAAATTCTTGTATTAGAATTAATACATAAGCGGATGTAATTCAGTGGTAGAATGCAACCTTCCCAAGGTTGACGTCGCGGGTTCGAGTCCCGTCGTCCGCTTTTTATCTTATACTTTCTACTTTCTTCCTCAAATATAAATTTAGTAAAAGTAATTAGAAAGTTGTTTTTGTTATTATATAAAGGATTAAGTTTTAAGAGTTTTTGAATTTATAAAGATTTCCGCAAAAGGTCCTTCGTATTTTTATATAATTCATATATTTCAGGTGGTAATTTTTTACCGTTAATTATTGCATTGAAGGTACAAGCTACAAATTCAGCCGCAGATGATGTTGCATAAGGATGTATGTGTTTTTTTATAAGTTTTTGTGCATTTTGGTCATTTTTGAATTCTTCATAAATTGATAAATCTGTTATTCCATCATCTTGGAGTTCAGCTAATTTTCCCATTTTATTATAATCCTTACAGCTTTTTTGGTGATTGTAATGTCCTATTTCGTGGATAATATCATCTGCCATATAAGGATTTTTTATTACTTCTATGTGTAGTATTCCACATTCTCCAGAAAACCTAGAATTTTTTCTGCTTTTTATTGATACAATTGGTGGAAATTCAGCTTTACCTCTTGTAATATTATATATTTTAGTGAATGTTTGATTTAATAAATTGGCACTAGATAGGTCGCTTATATTAAAATTTTTTACTCCGAACATTTTTTCTGCAAATAAAGCTGCATCTTTTAAGTCTTTGGATTTTATGTAATTTAAACTGCTGAAACAATATGTGTTTTGCCTGATAAAAATGTCTTTTTGCATTTGCTTTTTCGGATATAAAAGCTTTTGTCCTGAATGCTTTATTATATGTAGATTTTGAGTAAATAATGATAAGATTTTCATATAAAATTATAAAGTATATGAATTTAAATATTTGCTATAGGTGCCAAATTATTTAAAATGCAAATTGTAAATTTTTCAGATAATGATATTTGGAAAAGATAAATTTAATATAAGTTAATATTTTCAGGACTATTTAGCAAATAAATGAGTTTTTTATGTTTTATTTAACTAAGGGGAAAAATATGTCGACAGGAATAGATAATTTTATAAATAAAAAAGAACAAGCTCAAATTTATCTCAAAACTCAAGTAACTCAAAACAATATTCAAAATCGGACGATTGAAGATAAAGTTAGTCCTACTCCAGTAAATACTAAAGTTAGAGATGAATTTGTAAGAGAAAAAAAGAATAACGGTTTAATAAGAAAATTTTATAATTTCTTAAAAAATACAACTCATATCGGACTTGGTTCAAAGGCTGTCGATAAAGAAATTGAAAAGTTTGAAAAAGGTGAAATTACAGAGGAACAAGTAAAAAATACCATTTCAAAATATAAAAGCTCTCAACAAAATTCCGTTCAGGTTGCGGGAGATACAGCTTCTGCGGCTGTAACTATTTCCGGTTATATGTTGGCAAATAATTTTATAAAAAAATATAAGGCAATGGATAAATTAAATGCTTTGCCTCATTACCTAAAAGGCATAAAAGAAGGAGCTAAAATCTCAGGTTTTATTAAAAAGCTTGATTCCATGCTGCAATCAAAATCTAAAGCGACAATGTTAATGTTACCAGTTTTGGCTATAGCGGGCGGTATGACTAAACTGTTTGTAACAAAAGCTGAAAGAATAGGTTCAAAAGAATTCAAAGTTAATAAAAAAGAATTTACTGATAAAAAAGAGTTAAAAGCAGAGAAGAAAAAAGCAAGAAAAGCAAGACGCAAAACTAATTTTAAAAACTTCTTAACTGGAGCTGTAAATGGACTGCTTGCACCAGTCACAGCTATAGCCGGCGGTATTGTAGGTGTGCCAGCATATATTCTTGCTACAACGGGGCTTAGATATCAGGTAAATAATAAAGGTGATAAGTCTTTAAAAGATTTTGCACAGGTATTCAAAGATAATGCTGTTGTAAACAGCTTGGCGACTTTGGCTGTTGCAATTCCTGCATTTAAGAAAGCTAACTATAGTCATGTTCTTGGAAAAAATTTAAATAAAGTGGTAGAGAATTTGAGTGGTGTAAAACTTGCATTCCCTGATTTACCTTCTTCAAAATCAGCGTATCAGGAATTAGAAGATATTTTAATTAATTCTGAACCTGTTCAAAAAATAATAAATCCAACCGGTAATTCTGTATATTTAGCTTTAGATGACAGGATTACGGCTTTAACGGAAGAAAATATTTTTGCGGTTAAATTTTTACAAATAAAAAATAAAGGTTTGTTAACTGGCAAGTATAATAATTATATGGAACTTTCTGATGCATTAAGAGAATGTTGTCCGCCTACTCGCACATTGGAAGAAGCTCAAGCTCATATAAATAAACTTTGGGGTTCTTCCGATTATAAAGTATCAAAACTTTTAGGTGTTGGAACTATTGCTGAAACGTATTTAGCTAAAGATAAAACCGGTAAAGAAGTTTGTATTAAGGTTTTGAAAAATGGCATAAATGCAGAAAAAATAGCAAAAGATAAAGAAAAATTCGTAAAACTTATTACCGGTGATATTCCAGCTGATAAGCTTAATGATAACCAAAAATATTTGCTGAAGAATATAGAAGATTTGGCTGATGGAATCGCAAAAGAAGTTGATTTTGTAAATGAAATGAATGCAGCAAAAGAATTGAAAAAATATACCCAAGTCGCAGATGTAGTAGTTCCAAAAGATGTTAAACCGGGCATTTATATTATGGAAAAAGCTCCTGGTATCAGTATAAAGACTCTTGTAGATTATTATGATTGTGAACGAGATTTAAAATGGTTGCGTAGAGATCTTAAAAAACATCCTGAATCAGGTGATGTTATTCAAAATATGATTAAAGTTGAAGAACAAAAATTGCACACAATTAAATCAAGAGCTCCTGAGTTTGAAGATTTTGATTTAACACCTGCACAAATTAAAAAATTACTAAAAACATATATTGATTTGCAGGTTGAACAATTTGCAAAGATTGATAAAAACGGAAAAGTTATTCATGCTGATATTCACCCTGGAAACATATTTATCAATTTAGAGGCTCTAAAATCAGGCAAAGGTAAATTGTTAACCCTCATTGATACAGGCAATACCGTCAAACTCTCTAAAGAACAGGCAATGGCTTCATTAAAGGTTGTTAGCTTTATTAAAAACGGAAATACAAAAGATTTGACTAATATTGTATTGCAAGATGCAATATTACCGAAAGGTTTGTCAAAGGAAGACGCTTTTGTTAAAGTTGAAAAAGATTTAAAAACTATATTCTTCGATAATAAAACGAAAATTGATTCAATGAATATGGAAACTTTCTATGCTTTATCTGACAATATTTTGAGAAAATATAATATTATTCCGAATAATACTCAATTAAATCTTAATAAAGCCAAAGTTTCAGCGAAGAATTCTTTTGAAAACTTATTTGAATCATTCTTTGAACAAAAATATGGAAATAAATCTCTTGATGAAGCTACAAAAGCCGAAATTGTTGCTACAGTCGCACAGGCAACAAAAGATATGGCTGATATCGGGGTGAAATATCAATCAGCAAATTCAGTTCAGGAAACAAAGAACTTATTCCAAATGTCGTTAAAAGAAGCATGGAATTTCTTAAGAAATAAAAATATGTTAAAAACTAACAGCGTGGAACATTTGACTTATACAATGAAACAAAACATGCCAAGACCGAAAATAAAAATTTATGATAATTTAGAAGTCTAATATAAATTAAAAAACATGCATTGTTTATAAGAATGCATGTTTTTATTAGTATTAAGTTAATTAAAATATTTTATGGTGTATCAACTGGTCCTTGGCTAATAAGTTTTTCTTCATATTTTATAGGTTCAAGAGCCTCATAAATTTTAAATTTGTCATGAGTATCTTCTCCTACCAGTTTGAGTTTGCTTGATACTACACGTTCTCTAATTTCTTTTGTAAAATTTTTATTTTTATCTCTTATCGTAAATTCTTTTGTAATCTTTTCAGGAATAAACATGTCTTTTTGACCGTTTTTGCCTAAAATTTTTGCAAACTGTATATCAAAATCTCTTTGTTGAGCCATGTGTCCCATTTCAATATAGTTTCTGTGATAAGCATGTCCTTTAATCCATCTGTTTGTCGCTCTTTTTAGGGTTCCGACGTAATTCCCGTTTCTGTCTTTAAAATGACATTCTTTCATAGGCGTTATGTTTCTTGTGACATAGCTGTTATGTCCGTATGCTTTTGCTCCACAATCTCTAAGTGCTGTTGTAATTGGTGAAATATTGACCATTATTCTACCCCTTTCATAATAAACCTAACATTCTAAGTAAATCATGAAGGCTGATCTTTTTCTATTAATAATTTAGAATAATTTACATGCTTACCATTTTTTGAAAATAAAAAATACCGCTAGAACTACAAAAAAGAAACCAACTAAATAATTCCATTTGAACTGTTCTTTTAAATAAAAAACGGAAAAGAAGCTGAATACGATAAGTGTAATGACTTCTTGAATAGTTTTTAATTGAGCGGCATTATATACATAACTGCCGATTCTGTTTGCAGGGACTTGAAAGCAGTATTCAAAAAACGCTATTCCCCAACTTACAAGTACAACAAGCATTATAGGTGCAGCCTTAAATTTTAAATGCCCGTACCAGGCAAAAGTCATAAATATATTTGAAATTGTAAGTAATAATATTGGTGCAATAGCTTTAATCATAACAAGTAAATTATACAACAAATAAAAACTCTTGACTTTTAATTTTTTTCTTAATAAAATAAATTCTGTTAGCCGGCATAGCTCAACGGTAGAGCAACGGTTTTGTAAACCGTAGGTTGTAGGTTCGATTCCTATTGCCGGCTTTTTGCACCTTGAGACAAGCCTTTGTGGCGCAGGGGTAGCGCACTCCCTTGGTAAGGGAGAGGCCACGGGTTCAAATCCCGTCAAAGGCATTTGTGCTATCTGGCAGGAATATCAGGGTGATGATGAAAATTGAATATGGGTAGGTGCCCGAGTGGCTAAAGGGAGCAGACTGTAAATCTGCCGTCGCGAGACTACGGTGGTTCGAATCCACCCCTGCCCACCATTTTAAAGAGCCGTAAGGCTCTTTTTGTTTTACAGAATATTGTTATTTTAATTCCGGATATTTTTCTATTAATTTAGATAAGTCCCTTGAATTTATATTAATTACAGGTTCTTTTTGAAAGAGCATTTTTAAGTTAGAATTAAATCCGTTAAAAAATTCATGATATTTATTTTTGTATTTCATTAGACAATTTTGTGCATAATCAGCAATTCCAAACCAAGGGTCTATGATAATTTCTTTTTTTCCATGCCTAAATCTTACTGCTACATGATCATAGTCTACTAATTTATTATTTTTGGTGTCATAGCCGTAAACACCTACTATAGCTACGTCTTTTAAGTTTTTGTTCTTGCAGGATATATATGTAATATCAGCCAGTTCTCCACAGTTTGCACATTTGTATTTTTTAGTGAGTTTAAGTAATGTTTTATAGTATGAATATTCGCTTGACGCATTACTTTCCTGCCATCTTATAGTATTTAAATTTTTTTCAATATTTTGAAATAATTGTTCGTATTTTTCAGGCTTACCAAAGTTAATCCAGCTATATGACGGGGAAATATGCGGAAATGCTGTATTTATATCTCTGCATATTTTATCTGCTTTTTTGACAATTGCAGAACGTCCTGTAAAGTTATATTGTGATTGTATTTTAGGTATATTCATATTTATTACAATGCAAAAGTTAAAAAAAATTGCTAAATTTTTTGTATATTAATGTAAATATTTTTATTTTATTTAATTAAATTCTATCAAAATAAAATTTTTATAAATTTTATTTTAGTATTACGAAATCTATATAGACAAAAAGATTGTTAACGCTATGAAAGTAAAATTAAATCTAAATCCATCAAAATCTAAAATAAAATCGGATATTGATTCGCTAATGTCAAAACAAATTAAAAATACTCCATTTTTAGAGGAGAATAGTATTAAAAATCCTAAAAAAGCATTTGATCTTTTTGAAAGTCATATTACAAAAACTCTTAAAAATAATAGAAAAGTTAATCAGGAAACTTTTTATCTTCAATTAAATGCAATTTGTAATGAATTTAAAAATAAATCTCAGATAGATTTGATGAATAAAAATATTAAAAGATTTGCAGAAACTTTGGTATCATTAGGCAACGGTACGTTAGCTTCAATAATATACAGTCTTTTGATTAAATTAAATCTCGACAATCCTAAACTTCTTGAAGGGTTAGCTTTAAATGGTCTTGCTATAGCTAAAAGGTTTAATGATCCTATTCATATTATGGCCAGATGTGAAGATTTAAGACGTCTTTATGTTACAAATGGTGTACAAGATGAAAAGTTTGTAAAAGTTTTGTACGAAGAAAAGCGTGCTTTGAACTCTATTTGTACTAACTATGAAGGTGCACAGGGCAGATACAAGTCGATTAGAAGAGAAATGAAGCCTTTAAAAAATTATCAAATTATGCTAGGTGCTATAAAAATTCAAATAGCTAAAGCTATTAAAGATAAATCACCTAAAGATGCTATGCAAGAATTAAAATCCGCTTATGAGCTTCTTAAAATAGATGGAGATAAGAAGTTCATTAATGAAATTCCCCCACTTTTAGATGAACTGGCTCCAAAAGTTTAAAATATAAAGAAATGTATCAAAAAGTATTAATTTAGTAAATTTTTAATAATCAGCACCATTAGAAAAATTATGATAAGTAATATTAATAAATATAAAGTTCAAAATTTCGGATTAGGCTCCTCAAATTATAAATCTAATAAAACTACCCCTAGTTTTACTGGAATACAAACTCTTACGCATACAAATATTGGCAGTTGTATGGAAGGATATATCGGTAAAGTCAGAGTTCGGAAGGGGTCTGATAAAAGTGAAACTTTTTTAAATGTATTCAAAAAATTTATTGGTTATAACGAAGAAAATTATTCATTAAAAAATGATTTCGGTGATGTTATTGGAGAAATGAATATCAAGATTAAAAAATTTCAACCTGGCAGTTGGTCTGAATTTGAATATAAAGAAGACCCGAGTCATGTTTTTGTAGATGAACTTCGTAATTATTCAAAGCCTGATACGCCTTATTATAGACAAGGCTTAGAATATATGAAGGATGTAGGGACAAGGCTTCTTCAAATTGCTCAGCGTAGAAGTGATGAAGCTATGTGTAATGGTAATTTGAAGTTAATTGCTAAAAATGAATCTAAAATGTTTTATAAAAATGTAATAGGTATGGTTGAGGAATTTCCTCCGACTAAAAATAATTTTGGTCTAAAATTTAGTTTTAATAATCCTAATTCTATGATAATTCCACCTCATAATAAAGAGCCACTTTCCCGTTTGCAAGGCGGGTTATAAGTATATATAAGATTTACATAACTTTATTTATCATTGATAGATTGTTGTTTTGCGTGTACCATGTCCTATGTGTATCTTTATAATTTGGAGGGTTGGATATGAAAAATCTAATCAAAGTTTTACTCGCAACATTTGTATTTGCATTTAGTATAATGCCATCAATGGCGTTTCAATTCCCTGATGTTGCAAAAGATCATTGGGCAGCATCTCAAATTGATGAATTGTCTGATAAAGGTGTAATTGTAGGTTATCCTGACGGTACGTTCAAGCCTGATGATAATGTTACCAGAGCTGAGTTCGCGTCCATGGCAATTAGAGCTTTGGGACAAGAACATGCTTCGGTCGCTCAGCCTGTAAATTTTACTGACATAGATTCTGAATATTGGGCTTATGACTCAATTCAAAAAGCTTTATATTTTGATTTGATATCTTGTCCTGATGGAGGAGATATTTTCAGACCGGATGATACTGTAACAAGAGAAGAATCTATGACTGTTGCAGTTAATGCTTTAACTACAGAAGAAATCAGTGCTGAAAAAGCTAAATCTGTGCTTTTGAAGTATGCTGATGCAAATTCAATCCCTGAATCTTTTGTTATCCCAGCAGGAAAAGCTGAAATCTTGGATATGATAGTTACAATGCCAGTTGATAATGGTAAAAAAGCCAGCTTGGAACCTACAAGACCTGCTACAAGAGCCGAAGTCGCAGCTATTCTTTATAACATGATGGAGCAGGCAAAACTTAATCCGAATGCAAAGCTTGCTGAAGCTATGAGAAAGAAAACCGGAGAGGGTTTTGTTATTGAAAATGCTACAGTCCAAGGAAGTATCGGTATTATCCCTGAAGGTACGATTGTTCCCGTTCAATTGACAAAATATATCAGTTCTCAATCTTCTCAAGCAGGAGATTTGTATGTAGCAGTAGCTCCACAAAATTATGTAACAAAAGACAAATTTATTTTGGTATATAAAGGTTCAACCCTAAAAGGTCAGTTAATTGACGTAAGAAGCGGTAAATGGTTTGTAAGAAACGGTGTGTTGATTTTAGATAATTCCCTAATTACAACAAACAATGACCAGACTGCAGCTTTCCAAGGTGTTGGTGATGTTAAAAAACATAGAAACCTATTTATGAAAATAGTAAGAGCAGTATTGAAAGGTGAAAAATTAGAAGTCACTCCGGAAAATACGGTTAACTTGAAATTATTAAAACCTGTTAAAATTGATTTAACAAACGGTTGGATATTTGAATAACAAAAAAAGCTCCCGATATTTCGGGAGCTTTTTTAGAATATAATAGGATAATCTTTAGGAATTTTGAAATTGTTATTCCATATTAAAAATGTACAAATCATAACTCTTGGTAGTGAGCCTATTGGATATTCATTTTCTGATATACAACCATTGATATATTGAGTACGTTTTGATTCTTTATAGCTATCTTGAATTAGTTGGTACACTTTAAATACATTATTTTTTCTGGTAAATTCTAATGAAAATACGTCTCTGCCTATAACTTTATCTTGTTTATCAGGTTTAAGATATATATAAAAATATCCCATTTGGTCTCCTCCTCTTGCTATATAGCATAGTCCTTGACCATTTGTTAGCTTGTAGCATTTTGCGTATCCAGGGGAGATATATGTTCTTGTAGTTTGTCCTCTATATTTAAAATATTTTTGAGAGTCTGTTTTATTGTAACTTTGAGTTATTTTAAAATGTTTTTTGAAATACTTTTCAAATACAGCTTCGCTATGTTCATAAGAGAAGCCATTAACATTATTTACATCATCAAAATTTTTAGTTGTAATTTCAAATCCAATCCCATTTTCAACTTCAGCCCATTTTACTGCATTAGAAATTAATGAATAGGCTTGTTTTAATTGGTTTTCTACAATTGTTTTTCGATATTTTTGAACCAATGCAGGCAAAGTCATTGCCGCTACTATTCCTATAATCCCGAGTGTTATTAAAACTTCCGCTAATGTAAAACCGTTATAAGGAGTTAAAATTTTAAATACATTTTTTCTGTTGAATATTCTATAAATTTTAGAGGCAAAGTCAAATGGAAATAATATCCCTAAAAACCTTAACCAAGGCTCGTTTAACCTATGACCCCCCCCCCCTCAGGGAAAATCCTTTTGTAACAAGTGTTTTCATACGTTTGACCTCCTTTTATATCTTTATTATAACATATATAAGCCCCGTTAGCAATATTAGACATCTTTTGTGATAAATCCGGTTTGAATTATATTTTTCCCGAATTTTTCTTCTAATTTGTCAAAACATTTTGATAATTTATCTTTTTTAGTTTCAATTTCATTATCTGCAAATAACGAAAGTTGAGCTTCTGAATTGTGTACGAAGGTATCTAAAATTACGCCTGTACTGCGATATAAAATCTCAGGGTTATATAGTTCATCAAGCATTTCAAATATAATATCAGAAATTTCCAACTCAAAACTTGTTGCCTGATTAAGCATTCTCTTATCATAATAGACTTTGAAATCTTTTGTTCTTAGCATAATACCTATTCCGTGGCATTTTGCGTTAATTTTTCTTAGTTTTACACAGGCTCTATGAATATGGTAGTTTAATGAGTTTTTAATATATTCTTTGTCAGAGGTGAATTTTGCCATTGCACTTGTTTTTTGTATTGATTTGGGTAATTTTACTTCGTCAGAAACCGGTGAGACCATTTCTCCGAGTAATTCATGTTTCATTTCAAGCCCGTGAATTCCTATTTGTTTGTTAAGCCAGATGTCAGACTGTTTTACTAATTCATACGCTGTCAGAATTCCGTTTTTCCTGAGCATTGCAGAGATATTCCGACCAATTCCCCAAATCTCATCAATACCTGTATTTTCTAAGACAGGTATAATTTTTCTTGAACCTATTAAAAATACCCCTTCCCCATTCGTTTTAGCTTTGTCTGAGGCTAGTTTTGCAAGTGATTTCGATGAACTTAGACCGATTGATACAGGTATATCTACTTCATCCCTTATAGTTTGTCTAATCATTTGAGCGATTTCCAAGTAATTCTTTTTATATAGTCTTTCAAGTCCTGTTAAGTCTACAAAAGCTTCATCTATAGAATATATTTCGACTTTTGGTGAAAACCTTTTTAGAACAGACATAACTTCTTTTGATATTTCACCGTATAAATCATGGCTTGCATTAATATAGGTTGCTTCTTTCATTTTTCCTTCAATTTGAAAATAGGGCATACCCATTCTAACTCCGAGAGCTTTTGCTTCTTTGGAGCGTGAAATCACGCATTGTCCTCGCCCTGACATTACACATACAGGTTTGTTTTTAAGTTCGGGATTAACTTTTTGTTCGCAGGATACAAAAAACGAGTCGCAGTCGACTAGTGCTATTACGTGTTTTTTCGTCATAGCAATATTATCAATTATTTTTTGAATTTCATCTAATCCGTTTTTCATTAGTCGATTACTATTTCTTTTTCGCCTTTATACGTAACATAGCCTAAATTAGCTTGAGGCGGTTTTCTAAGGTGTTTTCTTTTGGTGTAAATTACACCTATTTTAGATGAGTCAGATGCTGAGGAATATTTTTTTGCAAGTTTTGCACATTCAAGTATTATTTTATCAGGAGGATTGTCGCCTTTTAATAATACATGAGAGCCAGCACAGTCCTTTGTATGAAACCATAGGTCGTCATCTTTTGCTAATTTTGAAACGATAAAGTCATTTTGACGATTATTTTTCCCGATAAATACCGTAAAATCCTCGAGTTGTAATTTTTCCGGTTCAATAGCTTTTTTTGTATCTTGTTTTTTTGTATCTTCAGGGATAATTTCTGATTTGATATCCAATAAATCGTTTATATCATTTGCAAATCCTATAGAGTATAAAATTTGTTCTTCATAGTCTAAATTTTCTTTTGTTGTTTGATATAATTCCCCCAGTTTAAGTTTAGTTGTTTTTCCTTTATTGTATAATTTATAGAATTTATTGGCGTTTTCTTTTAGGGTTTTGGTACTATCAAGCTCAATATCTATATTTTTATTGTTTTCATAATCATATACTGTAATTATGGTTGAAAAATCTTTATTATTATACAAATTAGCCATAATAAGATCGCCGTATAATCTGTATTTATCTGCGTTTTCTTCTCGTTTTAATTGTGCTTCAAGTTTAGTTATAGTGTTTGTAAGCTTTTTGATTTTTTGATTAGTTAAAGTTGTCAGGTGAGTTTTTAGTGATTGAAATTTTTCTTTAGCTTGGTAGTAAGTGAAGTAATTATCAATCATTTCGTTTATGGAATTCTCATATATTGGATTTTTTAGAAGTTTTCCGAATAACGAAAATTCTTTCATATCAGATGAAATTGCAGGCGATAAATGATTAAGTTCGACAAAGCTTCTGATTTCTTTAAGTGTTGAATTAGTGAGTTGATTTGCAAATGATTTTGAAATCCAATAGAATTCTTGTTCTTGGAAGTTAATTTCTCCATTGTAATTTAATATATCAATTTTATTTTGCTTTGGCGGATAAACATAAGGGAGGGTTCCTGCCATTTCTCTGACGCTGCTTTTTTCTGCTCCTATATTGTGAGCACAGCCTATTATGATGTTTGTGTCGTAGTTATACAGGATTACATTAGAATGTTTTCCCATAAGTTCAATTGCAAGGCATAGATAAATTTTTTCAGAAAGTTCATTGTATGTTTCAATATAGAATTCTAAAATCCTCTCATACTTAGGTTGATTAACCTTTGCAATTATTGAATTCTCAAGATATTTTCTTAAAAGCATACAAAACATAGGTGGTTTTTGAGGAATTTCAATTAACCTTTTTTCTTCATTTTGTTTACTCATAAAACAAATATGATGAAGTTGAGGGTTTATGTTGATATAAAACTTTTTAGTTTCACCTTGTTTCCTAATTGAAAATACAAATTCTCTCCTTGTTGGCTGTTGAATTTTTTGAATTCTTGCACCATTAAGGAAATTTTGGTTCTCATTTATCCAAGCTTTTAAAGTTAAACTATCGAATGCTATCATACGATTATGTTACCACAGAAAAGCATAATATATGTTATTAGTATGTTCATTTCTTTCTCTTTTATTGCGAGTAAAAGAGAAAGAAATGAACTAAAGAAAGAGAAAAACGCTAAGCTCATAGCATCGCAAAGCGATGCAAAAATCAAATGGCTGTCGTTAAATGCTGACGCATTTAACCGTTCAAGCCTCACTATCGCACAATAAATTGTGCACGTTCG
>CASDPF010000004.1 GCA_949282215.1 uncultured bacterium
CTCGTTGCCAGCACTAAAATTAAGAATAAGGCGAAGAAAGTTTTTTCTCCGTCTTATTTTTTGTTATGTTTTACAATGAAGGTAAGTTAAACTACTGTTTTATATTAATACATCAAATTGCATACTGTGATTGCAGTGATTATTCCTATTAAATCCGCAAGTAATCCAACTAATACAGCATATCTTAATTTTTTAATTCCAACAGCTCCAAAATATACCGCCAGTACATAGAATGTTGTTTCGCTGCTACCTACCATAACTGCTGCTAGAGTTGTGGCATAGTTATTTGGTCCAAGTGAATGAGCTATGTCTGAGAAAATTCCAAGTGCAGCAGAACCTGAAAGTGATCTTACCAACATTATTGGAATTGTATCTGCTGGAACATTAAAGTGTCCTAGTATTGGTGCTAGTACATTTCCAGTTAGTTCTATTATTCCTGAGGCTCTAAGCATTGATATTGCAACAATTATAGCAACAAGATATGGGATTATGTTTATTGATACTTTAAACCCTTCTTTTGCCCCGTCTGTAAAAACTTCATATATTGGAACTTTTTTTATCATTCCCATTGTCAAAATAATTAAGATTATTGTCGGAAGTGACCATAGTGATATTATATTCATAATGGAGTTAAACATTTTCTTTTCCTCCATTTTTTTGCGGTTTCCATAGCTTTTGGAATATTTTTGCCAGTATAATAGCACTTATGAAAGCAATTGATGTGACAAGTAATGTAGGTGCTATTATTGATGTCGGATTAGGGTATCCTATTCCTATCAAAATAGCAATTACTGTTGCCGGTACAAGCTGGAATCCTGCTGTACTCATTGCTAAAAATAAACACATTGAATTTGAAGCTGATGATTTTTCCTTGTTATGATGCTGCAGTTCCTCCATTGCCTTTATTCCGATGGGTGTCGCAGCATTCGCAAGTCCGAATGCATTTGCCGTAAAACTCATTGCGATATCCCCTACGGCCGGAGAATCTTCTGGAATTTCGTTAAATAAGCGTTTTGTGATTGGTTTTATAAGCTTTGCTATAAATTCAATTAATCCGCATTGTTTGGCAATTTTCATCATTCCGAGCCAAAATGCCATAATTCCAATTAGAGAAAAAGCTACCTTTACTGATAATTCAGCTCCCTGTAATATTGCGTTTACAACATCATCGAGCTTTCCATTTATTGCTCCCGCTATTATTGATATTACAATTAAAAAATAGAATATGTAATTCATAAAATAATTAAAACATTAAATTCATTTTCGGTCAATTTTATATTTATTTGTTATTAAAATTTTATAGGATAATTTTTCGGAAATTTCCAGTTATTCCGTTGTATGAGAAGTCCACATCCATAACCACCACGTTTAACACAGTTTGATAAAAGATCTTCTGTACTTCTTTTATAATCAACTTCGCCTCCGCCATCTAAGTATGTACCAAGTTTTATGCCTTTGTGTATTCCGTAATTGAACAGAGTAAACATAAATACATCCCAACCCATAACACAGGGTCCTTTTGCCCCGTTTACATCTACTGCAAAATAAACATATTTCCAATTACTACCAGGATTATCTTTATCTTCGTAAGTAATAGGCTGAATTAATATTGCTCTACCATCAGGTAGCATATATTTTTTTGCGTTATACCAATGTCCATCACTGTTCCCAACCAGTGTACCATCTGCATACCTGAATACCCTAGCATTACCATTCTCAGCTAGCAAAAAACAGTATTTTATATCTTTATCTGAACATTCTTTTGCATTTAAGTATGGCTGAAAATATTTTTCATACCAGTTTGTATTTGTTGTAAAATCCCAGTATTCAAAGTTCCCTTTGTCTACTTCAGCTCTTTTTATTAGATTTTCTATGTCAGAATAAGTTTTTTTTAGTTGAGCTTCTATGACACGTTTTTCGTAATCCTTAATAAGTTTTGGCAGTGTCATTGCTGCAACAACTCCTATAATGCCAAGGGTTATTAACACTTCTGCCAGTGTAAATGCATTATGCTTATTCATATATAACCTCCTTTGATTAAGTATATGACAATTTTAGCATGTTGTCAAGATAAAAATAACATTAAAAGAAAATACTGATAAAGTTAGGCTTAATAATGGAGGGTTTAATAATTGGAGAAATTATTTGCTGAAAAATTAAAAAGTTTAAGAAAATATAAAAGGATTACACAAGAAAAGCTTGCAGAGATGGTTGATCTGGATGTTCGGCATATTGCACGGCTTGAAGCTGGAGAAGGTTTACCGACTGTAACAACCCTTTTGAAATTTTGTGTTGCATTTGAAGTTACTCCTAATGATTTATTGTCTTATGATAAAAATGTCTGTACAGATAGTTTGAAATCTGACATAAATGACATGCTTACTCTGGCTAAGCCGGAACAGCTTGAACTTATTAAAAAATTAATTCTTGCAGTTTTATAAATAAATAATAAAAAAACACCTGATATTATCAGGTGTTTTTGCTTTATGCTTATTTTAGAATTAAACTAATTCTTTAACTTCAGCTGCAAAGTTTTTAGGGTCTAATTTAATACTAGGTCCCATTGTTGTTGCAAGGTAAACTGATTTTACAAATGTACCTTTTGCTGAAGCTGGTTTTGCTCTTAAAATAGCATCAGCTAAAGTTGCATAGTTTTTAACTAAGTCTGCATTTTCAAAGTTAACTTTACCGATTGGGCAGTGAATCATACCTTGTTTATCAGCTCTGAATTCAACTTTACCAGCTTTAGCATCTTTTACAGCTTTTGCTACATCCATTGTAACTGTACCTGTTTTAGGGTTTGGCATTAAACCTTTTGGACCTAACACTCTACCTAATTTTCCAAGCATTCCCATACAATCAGGTGTCGCAATTAGGGTATCAAATTCAAACCATCCGCCAGAAATCTTATCAATAATTTCTTCAGCTCCGGCAAAATCAGCTCCTGCTTCTTTTGCTTCAGTTGCTTTTGTACCTTTTGCGATAACACAAACTCTAACAGTTTTACCTAAACCTGCAGGTAATACTACTGTTGATCTGATTTGTTGATCTGCTTGACGAACATCAATACCTAATCTCATGTGGCATTCAACTGTTTCATTGAATTTTGATGTTTCTTTTGATATTTCTTGTAATTTTTTCAATGCATCAACTGCTGTAGACGGTTGTGTAAAGTCTGCAAGCATTTCCTGCACTTTTTTTTGTTTTTTAGTTAATTTTGACATTTTCTTAATTTTCCTTTCATGGTGTTAACGGAGTGTCTAACTCCTTCCATTTACTATTCTTTCACTGTAACGCCCATTGCTCTGCAAGAACCTGCAATCATTTTTACTGCAGCTTCCATTGTTGTAGCATTTAGGTCGTTCATTTTTATTTTTGCAATTTCTTCAAGTTGTTCTCTTGTAATTTCAGCAACTTTATCTTTATTAGGAACAGCTGATCCTTTAGACAAGTTTAATGCTTTTTTAATTAATACAGGAGCAGGCGGTGATTTGATTACGAATGAAAAACTTCTGTCTTCGTAAACATCAATAATAACCGGAATGATGTATCCTGCTTGCGATTCTGTCTTAGCATTAAATTGCTTACAGAAATCCATGATGTTAACACCGTGTTGACCTAATGCCGGACCTACCGGTGGTGATGGATTTGCTTTTCCTGCTTCAATTTGAAGCTTGATTTTTCCTACTACTTTTTTAGCCATTTTTTTCTCCTTTTGTGGTAATAACGGTTTTCGCCGACTTTAGCAAAAAATCCTTCCACGTTTATTTGTACTGTATTTTCACTCAATTAGAGCTTTTATTTTATACCAAATATTAAAGTTTGGTAATTTGTTTGTATTCAAGTTCTACCGGAGTTTCACGTCCAAATATTGAAACGTTTGCACGAAGTTTCGATTTATCCGGATAAACTTCAATAATATCTGCGATAAAGTCTGCAAAAGGTCCTGATATAATTCTGACTTTTTCACCGGCTTTAACGTCAAGTTCAATTTTTTGTGTTGTTGATGTCGAGCGGTTAATGATTTTCTTAATTTCGCTGTCTTTTGCAGGTATCGGACGTTTTGCGGAGCCTACAAATTTTGTAACACCTGCTGTATGTCTTACTACATACCAGCTGTCTTCATCCATAATCATTTCAACAAGAACATATCCAGGGAATATTTTTTCTTCACGTTCTTGCTTTTTACCGCCTTTCATTTGGGTAACTGTCTTTTGCGGAACTTCAATACGGAAGATTTTTTCACCCATATTCATATATTCAATACGTTTTTCAAGGTTTACTTTTACTTTATTTTCGTGACCTGAATATGTGTGAACTATATACCAACGTTTTTGATTTTTCTTAGCTTTTTGTGCTTCTTCCTTGGCTTGAACTTCTTCAGCTTCATGCTGTTTATCTTCGTTCAATTCTTCTTCCATAGATTTTTCTTTTTTAGTCATAAGCCACCTTATCTTTTTTCTGCAAATCGTTTGCTTTCGCTTTTATTTGAGTAACCCAAATATACTTTTAAAGATTATATCCATTAAATAGACTGCAAGAGTAAAGACAAATACAATAACAATTACAAATACAGTCTCTGTAACTACTTGGCGTTTTTCCGGCCAATTTATCTTACCCCATTCGGTTCTTACGCCTCTGAAGTATGATTGTATTGAATTTACCATTGATTCTAATTTCGGATCCATTTCGTTTTCCTTTTATTTATTAAATCGCGCCCTGAAGGACTCGAACCCTCGACATCCGGTTTTGGAGACCGACGTTCTACCAACTGAACTAAGGACGCTTGTGCCGTGAATACCACGGCTTGTTCCTTTTTTTGAGTAAGCGGGTTTTGATAGGCTATACTCGGTCAAGACTATAAGACTACTTAGTCTCTTTATGAGCAGTATGCTTTTTGCATTTTGGGCAATATTTGCTCAATTCAAGTCTTTCTTTAATGTTTTTTTTGTTTTTTGTTGTTGTGTAGTTTCTTTCTTTACATTCTTCACATGCTAGAACTACCATTCTGTCGTTTTTTCCTTTGATACCCATTTTGTATTTCCTTTTTAGTTATATTAAATTTTGTTTTTTCTGAGCTTTTTAAAATAGAATGTGAAATCATCACATTCTATTTTTTCGGCTTATGCTTACATAATAAACCAAACAAAATAAAAAGCAAACTATTTGTTAAAAAACTATAAGAAATTTGACTAATAAAAAAAAGAACCGAAATTAATCGGTTCTTTTTTGCTTTTACTTAATTACATAATTACTTGTTTTATTCCCGGAGGATGAATAATTTGATTCGTAACTGCTTCCGTAAGACTCAGAACGAAGTTTTTCCATATAGACCTGACCGTTTTTAACAACTTGTTGCAACTGAGTCAAATCACGTTCTAAGTTTGTAAGAACCTGTTCTGCATATATTTCAGCACCTTCTTTTGTTTTCATTGCATCTTCAGTAGCTTGCATTCTTATATTTTCAGCATCTTCTAATGCTTTCTTTTTAAGTTCTTCACATTCTTCTTGAACTTGGTTTCTAATTCTGATTCCTTCACGTTCGACAGCTTTTATAAAGTCAGCTTCAGATAATTTTCTATCAGCCTCCATTTGAGCATCAGCAATTATCTTTTCTGCTTTTTGTTGTGCTTCTAGTTGTAATTCATCTCTACGTCTTAGAAATGCCCTTGCTTCTTGCACTTCTACAGGTAGTGATGCATATATTCTATCAATTAATGTTTCAATTTCTTTTGGTTTTACAACTACATATCTTCCTGGAATTATCGGAAAACTCTCGTCAATCGATAATTCTAACATTTTTAATAAATCAAATACTCCATTTTGTTGCATGGCTTCACATATACCTTTCTAATAATATTATTCTACATAAGCGTAAAATAATTGTCAAATTATAAGCATATATTTTAAGATACATTACGGTTTTTCAAATATTCATATACTGGTTCAGGTACGAATTTTGAAATATCACCGTTATTCAGGTAGATTTCTTTAATAGTGCTTGAGGATATAAAGTTGTATTTTGGCTTTGTTGTAAGAAATACTGTCTTTATTTCGCTAGAAAGTGAGCTGTTTGCTTGAGAAAGCTGCAATTCATACTCAAAGTCTGATACAGCTCTTAGGCCTCTTATAAGCACTTTTGCTTCTCGTTTTTTTGCATATTCAATAGTAAGTCCTTCAAAGCTGTCGACTTCAACGTTATCTAAATCTTTGACACTTTCTTTGATTAGTTTAACTCGTTCATCCACAGGTAAAAAACCTTTTTTTTCAGAATTTCTTGCAACTGCGATAATTACTTTGTCAAAAATTTCAGCACCTGTTTTTAGAATATCTAAATGTCCTTTGGTAATTGGGTCGAAGCTTCCAGGATATATAGCAATTTTCATAAAATTTTCCTTTCGGTAATAAATTTATTATGAAAATCATTTCATTTCAACCCCGACGTTGTATGGTGTGTAATAGAGTTTATCTTCTGTTAGTGTTTTATTTAAATCATAGCCGAGTGTAAATTGTCCACTGCTGAGCAAGTTTATTCTATAAACGTCTGCTCCAAATTGATTTGGGCCGTTTTGCGTTCCATTTGCATCAAAATACAGTATTGCACAAATATTTGTTGTCACAGCTTCTGTATCAGGTTGTCCGTCATTATCTGAATCTACAAAATTGCCCTTTTCATCCCTAATATATTGTTGAACTGTTCTTGGACATTCATTATATTGTAAACCTTTTATTGCACTTCCACTTGCGGTTATAAAATATGGTCTGGAAAAAGCGTCTTCTTGCCCGGTTTGTCCATAACCGTTGTTAAACGGTTTAGTTGCTTTTATTGCAGTATTTTTACATAAAGTTTCTTTTGTATTATTAGTTTCGCAAAATTTTGCTCCAGAAAATTGTTCATACATTCTTTTTACCAAGTCTTCTGTTGTTTGATTTGTATCGGAAATACAAGTTATATCAGAACAGCCGTTTTTTGCTGCATACATTTTTAATGCATTTTGTAGTTCTGAATAAGTCTTTTTGACTTGTGTTACTAAGACTTTTTCTTTATACTTGCCGACTAATGCGGGAAGTGTCATTGCTGCAACGACACCAATAATACCAAGTGTAATTAAAACTTCAGCTAAAGTAAAAGCCGATTGTGTTCTATTGCCCCCCCCCCCTCACAGGAAATGCTGTCATATCAAGCGTTTTCATCCAATCCTCCATTCTTATTTTTGTAAGTAAAAACAATAATATTTATTTATCATTATAAAACATATTTCGTAATTTGCAACAAAAACCGTATATAAAATTCTTACATACGGTTTTTTATATATGATCATTGTCGATTATTTTAGACTTTTCTCAAGAGCGTTAACTACATCAATATCCCATTTTTTACCTGCTTCTTCTTTCATAATTGAAAGAGCTTTTTCTTGTGGCATCGCTTTTCTGTAAGGTCTATCAGATGTCATTGCACTATATGCATCGGCTGCTGCTATAATTCTTGAGCCTAGAGGAATTGATTGCCCTTTTAATCCTTCAGGTTCACCTGAGCCGTCTACTCGCTCTTTTTGGTAGTTTATATATGGTACTACTTCTGAAAGGAAGTTTATGTTCATAAGTAAATTTACACCGATATTTGAGTGGTTTTGGATTTTTTTCAAATCTTCAGGAGATAGTTTACCGTTTGTTGCGAATATTTTTTCAGAAAGTGTTATTTTCCCGATATTTTGCAACAATCCTGCATAGTAGATTAAATCGGTTGTTTTTTCATTTAATCCTAATTCACGGCAAATTTGACGTGCAAGGTTTGCAGTGTTTTTAGAGTGTGAAACTTTGTATTGACCTTTTGCATCAACTGCATTAGCCAAATTTTCTACAAATTCTTGCTGATAATCACATAAATCTCCGATTAATGCTGTCAGTTCAGCCCTTTCATGTTGTAAATCACTTACGCTTGAATTTTCATCTTCTATTAATTTATTAGTTCTGTCAATTTCACCTTGTAGGGTCATAGATGTTGCAAAAAGATTTGCAATGCTCTCTACAAGATTCAGATATTCTTTTTGGATTTTAGAAGGGCTTTCAAGTACTATAACACCTACATTTTTAGAGTTACAGTGCATTGAAATTGCTGTTACATTATTTTCCGTAATGGTATCTTGTTCTCTATAGGATACACTTACGATAGAGTTTTCATCAAGATTAAATCCTTTACATTTAAGGCTTTTTAGGGTTGTTCCCACGAGAACCAAATCTTTGTCATTTTCAATACCTTTTGTAAATTCATAAGATAGGTATATATTACATTTTTCAATTTCAAGCATACGGCAAATAGAATGTGCAATTGATGTATAAATTGCATAATCTTCTTTGGTGTCAAAATTAAGTACACAAAGCGTGTTTTTTAGTGAATATATTGAAATCAATTCACTTAATTGGTTTTTTAAGCCTTCTTTTTTATCTTTAACGTTTGAGCTTATTTTTCTGGCTAAATCCTCTGAAATTAAGTGTTCTGATATGAAATCTCCAAGGTTAAGTGCAAAAATCTCTTCTATCGGATCATTTTCCATAAGATATTCTGATTGTCCGAATAATGAAACTCCGCTGTTCACGTCTTTATTTTTCATTAATTTTTCCTTCTACTTGCATGCTTTTTTTATTATTTACGGCATGATGTAGGAAAAACTTTAATGATTTTTACAAAATTTCATACTTTAGTATGGGAAATTTCAAACTTTTGTTTATCTCTATGTTCATTTCTTTCTCTTTTATTGCGAGTAAAAGAGAAAGAAATGAGCCAAAGAAAGAGAAAAACGCTGTATTCACAGCATCGCAAAGCGATGCAAAAATCAAATGGTTGTCGTTAAATGCTGACGCATTTAACCGTTCAAGCCTCACTATCGCACAATAAATTGTGCACATCCGGCAAATTTTAAGCGAGCGTGTGCAAAGCCCGATAGCGAGCAAAGAGGTGAAAAGCTTTAGCTTTTCACGACCAGCAATTTGATCTTGCAATGCAGGAATGGCATTGCTGGAATTTCAGCGAGTTTTTCTTTTTGCCTTCTTTTGTAGTTGAAAGCTTTTGCTTGAAACTTGCAAAATGGTCTCACTTAGGTTTTTAGTTGTGAGTTGGTTCACTTTTTCTTTTTACTTCGCAATAAAAGAGAAAGAAATGAATATCCCTATAACATATATTATGTTGAAAATATTTTTTGATATTTTATACTCGTTTTATAAAGGAAATATTATGGAACGAGGTTTATTTATAACATTTGAGGGTGCTGATGGCTGTGGAAAAACTACACAGTTAATGCTTCTTGCTAAGGCTTTGAAAGCAAAAGGGTATGATGTGGTTGTCACAAGAGAGCCTGGTGCAAAAGGGTTAGGTGAAAAAATCAGAGAAATTCTCCTGAATTATGACGGTGATGTCTCATCACAGGCTGAAGCTTTTTTGTTTTTAGCAGATAGGGCTCAACATATTGATATAATTGTTAATCCTGCTGTTGAAAAGGGCAAAATTGTTCTATGTGATCGTCATACTGATAGTACGGTTGCTTATCAAGGTTATGGAAGAGGATTGGATATTTCCAGAATAAAAATGTTAAATGATATTGCAACCGGAGGAACAAAGCCTGATTTAACTTTTGTTTTTGATATCGACGTTGAAACTTCAATGCATAGAGTCGGCTCTAACAAGGATAGAATGGAAAGTGCCGGCATGGAATTCTTTAACCGTGTACGAAATGGTTATTTAGAAATTGCAAAACAAGAGCCAAATCGTGTCAAAGTTATTGATGCAACGCAATCAATTGAGGAAATAAATATTCAGATAATTAAGCAGGTTAATCAATTAAGGTAAGCATTCCCAGTAGCCTTTTGACGGATTATCGGGGCATGTGTCTGATAATGCAAAGGTACTGCAAGTTACACCATTCACATTTGAAATACTGTTTTTAGAACATTTATTACTGGTTTCTGGTGTGTTATTATATCCGGGAAGTCGATTTCCTTCTTCATCATAAGCCGCTTCACTTTCTCTTGTGGCTGGTGACAGCACTCCTGTTTTTGATATTGTAAAGACAAATAAATCATGTCCGTATGCGTTTGGTCCTTTATAAATTCCATTTGTGTCGAGGACTACCCAGTTTGTTCCGCAATTTTGGGAAATTGACAGTGCACTGCCGTCAGGAGTAATAATGCTTCCTTCATTTCTAAATATTTGGTTACATTCAGGCCTTTGACCTTTTTTAAGAGTATAAGTTTTAATATTTTTAATATATGTTGTATTGTCTTCAATGTCTATATTTTTGATGTATTTATATTCTGAATAAATAGCTTTTGCAAGTTCTGGATATGCGTTAGTTAGATTTTCGTTGTCCCATAGAGGTGGTTCGTTTATACGAGCTTTATTAAAGGCATTATAAAAATTTGCATACGATTTTTTAAATGCAACTTCAAGACTCTTTTGATTATTTTTTTGAATAATTGCATGTAATGTCATCGCTGCGACAATTCCGATTATGCCAAGTGTTATCAAAACTTCTGCAAGTGTGAATGCATATTTTTTTGTCATAAAATAATCCTCCGCTTGGACAAATAGGTCACTGACTTTAGCTTTAATTTAAGGCAAAATAGGTCACATGTCAAGGCTAAAAATTTTAGGGCAAAATATAGCAAAATACAGACAACAAAATAAGCTTTCGCAAGAGAAACTTGCAGAGCTTGTTGATTTGTCACGTGAATATATAACTCGAGTTGAGCGAGGACAAAAAAATATAAGCTTAAAAAAATTATTTGCTATTGCAGATGCCTTGGATGTAAAATTTCGGGACTTAGCAGACTTTGATTAAGTTTGGATTATGTATAACATCAATGACATTTTGTTGTCTAAATGTACTTATTGTCTTGATATTTGATGGATTTTTATAATTTTCCTTAGCTAGAATTGCTCCTAGAATTGCTTCCAACTGAGACATTGGCATCATATTTTGCGGGAGCTCAATCCCCCATTCATTAGTCAGGGCTTGTTGTAGAAATTTGCAGTCAGCAGGTGAACGCTCAAGATAGCAAGAGTTTAAGTGCATGCTTTGTCTTGTTAAATAAATTTCAAATCTATTAACAGTTATACCTTTTTCGCTTAATGAACGAAAATATTCACTGCCTCGTGTTGTGTATCTTTGTGTCCAATTGTCCTGATTTGGCATAAGTTTGTTAGTTGCAACCATTTGATATGGTTTTGATAATATTCGCCATTTGCCATTCAGCATAGTTTTATCCCAAGCCATAGACACGCATATTTCCGAATCTTTGGTTGATGAATAATTATCAAAAAAATGGATAATATCATTCATTTTGTATAATTTATCAACCAAAATTAAATTATTATCGTCATCAAAAATAGCAAGCCCTGAATCCATGCTTGAACCTGATGCTAATGATAAACCTATGTAATATTTCATTTATTACTCCATAAGTTTTGTAGTAATTAACGGCCCGTCTTCTGTTGCAATAACTGTATGTTCAAAGTGAGCAGATGGTTTTCCGTCTTTTGTACTTACTGTCCATTCATCATCAGCCACAATAACGTCATCGCAACCTAAATTCAACATTGGTTCTATTGCTATTGCATAGCCTTGTTTAATTATTGTTGAATCCCCTACTCGGTAATTGAATAAAAACGGTTCTTCATGCATAGCATGACCTACACCGTGTCCGCCGTATTGTCTTACTATTCCAAAATTATAGCTTTTAGCAACATCTTCTACCGCACCTGATATATCATCTAAAGTGTTTCCTATAAGCATTTTATCTATGCCTGCATAAAGTGATTCTTCTGTGGCTTTCATTAGTCTTTGTTTGTCTTCATCAATTTTTCCGACAGCATAAGACCAAGCACTGTCACCAACAAGTCCTCGATACGTTGCTCCTACGTCTATTGCAATAATATCGCCTTCTTTAACTTTTACATTTTCATTTGGAATTCCATGAACTACTTGTTCGTTAATTGATGTACAAATACATCCGGGAAAGCCGTTATAGCCTAAAAATGTAGGAATTGCACGATTTTCTCTGATTACTTGATGAGCTATTTCATCAAGTTCTTTTGTCGAAATTCCCGGTTCAAGAACTTCTTTCATTTTCTGATGCACTAACGCTACAATATGACCTGCATGACGCATTAGTTTGATTTCTTCTCTTGATTTTCTGTTAATCATTTACTACCTTCAATAATCTTTCCCAAACTTCATCAATAGTTCCATTCGCGTCAATAGTTTTAAGGTTTCCTTTGTTTTTATAATATTCAATCAAAGGTGCTGTTTCGTGGAAATATGTATCAAATCTTGCTTGGGCAACTTCTTTTGTATCATCTTTTCGTTGAGTTAATTCAGCTCCATCATTGTCACATTTGCCTGCAACTTTTGGAGGCTTGAATTCAAGGTTATAAATTTCTCCGCAAACAGGGCAAGAACGTCTGTTTACAATTCTTTCAACAAGAATGTTTGTGTCAATATCAAAATAGATTGCTCTAAAATCTACTTTTTCGCCGTTATTAATTTCATTATTGATAAGTTCCAACTTATCAGCTTGTTCTACACTTCTTGGATATCCGTCAAGAATGTAGCCGTTTTTGCAATCGTCCTGAGCTAATCTGTTTTTTATAATTTTAGCTACTAAATCTACAGGAACTAAATTACCTTTATCAATATATGATTTTGCAATTTTTCCGTCAGGAGTTTCCTTTTTAATTTCAGCTCTCAAAAGAGAACCAGTATCCACGTGCGGGAAGTTTAAATATTTTGCTAATTTTTCGGTTTGTGTACCTTTACCGCAAGCAGGTGGTCCTAAAAAAATAAGTTCTTTTTTTGTCATTTTAAATCTCTCTTTCGTGTACTTTATGTAATAATTTTACATCAACACCTTTTTGAATTCAAGAAATTTTATCATTTAACAAAAATAGATTGCAAAAAATAGCGTTATCATTTATAATAGTAAAATATAGAAACGAAGGAGGATGTATGCAAAAAGCTTATATAGATAGAATTTCGGGGGGGGGGGCAACCAACTAACAGTTAGGACAAGCATTCCCGAGTTAGACCTCCGATTTGGTGAAAAAATGCTGAAAAGTATGCCGTGCCATTAGACACGGTAGTTTGTGTTGCAGAATTTTGAAAAACAAGTAGTAAAAATATAAAAAACGGAGGTTTTATGAAAAAGAAAAAAGCTTTTACTTTAGCTGAGGTACTGATAACTTTAGGAATAATCGGTGTCGTTGCGGCAATGACTTTACCGTCACTTGTTACAAAGCAGAGAAATAAAGAGCTAGAAGTTGGATTAAAAAAGGCTTATTCAAATGCTTCACAAGCTTATTTACTTACAAAATCTCAACTTGGAGTTGACAATATTAATGAAACTTATACTTATTATGATGCTTCTAATGGTGGTTATATTTATGCTAATCAATTTATTGATACATTTTATAAAAATTTGAAAGTCGTTAAGAGTATTCAATTTTATTCATTTAAAAATTATAATGGTACACGAGTTATTACTCAAAATTTTGGTCGTGATTATCCCGAAGCTGTTAATATCTTACCGGATGGGAGTTCAATAGGTGTTATAATTATTTCAGATGGTTCAAATGGGGGAAGAAATATATGGGTATCATTTGATACAAATGGCCCTTATAAAAAACCTAATCAATACGGACATGATATATTTAAATTTATGATTGATAAGTCAGATAAGCTTATACCTGTAAAACCTGTAGCCGTAGATGAAGATGTTGATATTGAAGTAGATGAGCTTGCAGGTCGACCATGCAGCATTAATAATAACCAGTTATCAAACGGAGCTGGTTGTAGTTGGTTTGCCGTGAATAATATTAATCCAGATGATGAAACTAAATCTTACTGGGATAATTTACCGAAATAAAAAAAGCTCCCAGTCGGGAGCTTTTTTTTAGGTATCAATATTTGTTGCATATACTGCATTGGATTCGATAAAGTCTCGTCGAGGTTCAACTTTATCTCCCATAAGTATATCAAACAGTTGGTCACAAAGCATTGCATCTTCAATACCAACTTTTAACAATGTTCTTGTTGATGGATCCATTGTTGTTTCCCAAAGCTGTTGAGGCATCATTTCACCTAACCCTTTGAAACGTTGGATTGTCATACCTTTTTGACCTCTATCATCAATTATTTTTTGAAGTTTTTCAAAAGATTTGATTTCATATTGTTCTGTATCTGTCTCTAATATCAAGCCATCTGATTCTTCAATCAAGAAATCTCTGATTAGTGGATATGAAGTCTTTAATCTTTTATATTCAGAACTCTTTATAATATTTTGGTTAATAATGACATGTTCTTCTTCGTTGGTGAATAACATTATCGAATATTTAGAGTTTTCCGGAGTGTATTTGATAGAAGCTTTATAGTTTGCTGCTTCATGGATGTTGTAATTTTTTGCGTGGTCTTGCAGATAATGATTTAAATAATCAACTATCTCATTCATTTTTGCTTGATCGTCAAAATCTTCAGGTGTAATTCCTGAACGTACAAGACCTCTTAAAACTACAGCAGGGAACAAGTTCAAAATAGGGTTGTTATATGAATTGTAGAATGTAGACATATTTTTTACTAATTCCAATAATTCATCCCCTGTTTTAACTTTTGATTTTGACTTATCTGATAAGCTTAGAGATTTAATACCTCTTTCTTTTAGCATTTTGTCTAATGCATGCTCATCATATAGATATTCAATCTGCTTACCTATTGTGACCTTGAATAAAGGCGGTTGTGCAATATATACATATCCGTTTTCAATTAGAGGTTTTGCGTAACGGAAGAAGAATGTCAAAAGAAGAGTTCTAATGTGGGCCCCGTCAACATCCGCATCGGTCATAATGATGATTTTATGATAACGAAGCTTTTCTAAATCAACTTCTTCTTCGTTTTTAGAAATGTTTATACCAAAAGCTTGAACCATTGATTGAATTTCGTTGTTTGCATAAATTTTATCAAGTCTTGCTTTTTCTACGTTTAGGATTTTACCTCTTAGCGGGAGAATAGCTTGGAACATTCTGTTTCTGCCTTGTTTTGCGGAACCGCCTGCTGAATCTCCCTCTACTAAATAAATTTCACATTTGTCTGGCTCTCTGTTAGAACAATCTGCAAGTTTTCCTGGAAGTGTCGAATTCTCAAGCACTGATTTTCTTCTTGTTAATTCTCTTGCTCTTCTTGCAGCTTCTCTTGCACGTTGTGCTTGCAGTGTTTTTTCTAAAATTGTTTTTGCAATTTTAGGATTAAATTCTAACCACTCTTGAAGTTTTTCTTTTACTGCATCTTGCACAGCTCCCATAGCCTCTTGTGAACCTAATTTTTCTTTTGTCTGTCCTTCAAATTCAGGGTTAGGGATTTTAACTGAAACGATTGCTGTCAAACCTTCCCTCACGTCTTCTCCTGATAAGTTTTGGTCAGAATCTTTTAATATATTATTTTTTCTGGCGTAATCGTTAAATACACGTGTAATGGAGTTTCTAAAACCTGTCAGGTGAGTACCGCCTGAGTGCGTATTAATGTTGTTTGCAAAAGACAGAACGCTCTCATTATATGCATCAGTATATTGCATAGCAACTTCAACCTGCATATTGTCAACAACTTTATCAATATAAATAGGTTTGTCATGAAGTACGGTTTTGTTTTTATTTAAAAATTCTACGTAGCTTCCGATACCGCCTACGAAGTGGAAAGTTTCTTCTGAACCTGTTGCGTCAATATGAAATATGATTTTTAAACCTTTATTCAAAAAGGCCATTTCTCTGAGTCTGTTTGCGATTACATCACAATCAATCTCGGTTGTTTCAGTAAAGATTTCAGGGTCAGGCCAAAAAGTCGTCTTTGTACCAGTTTTATCTGTCGCTGCACCTTTTTCTACAGGTGCAAGAGGTTCTCCTCTCATATATTCCTGTTTCCATACATAGCCCTGTCTTGAAACTTCTACTATGTATTTTTCTGAAAGGGCGTTTACAACTGAAGCTCCTACACCGTGTAATCCGCCTGAAACTTTATATCCGCCGTCACCGAACTTTCCGCCGGCATGAAGTACTGTATGTACGATTTCTAATGCTGATTTACCTGATTCAGGTTTAATATCTACAGGAATTCCGCGACCGTTATCTTCTACGGTTACGCTGTTATCTTTATGAACTGTAACGTGAATGTCTGTACAAAAACCTGCTAAAGATTCATCAATTGAGTTATCAACAATCTCGTAAATACAATGGTGCAAACCTCTTTGTGAAGTTGAACCAATATACATACCAGGACGCATTCTTACAGCTTCAAGTCCTTCCAAAACACGAATATTGCTCGCATCATAACTTGCAGATGTTTTGGTCTCTATAGCTTCATTATTATCTGGAATATCAACTACTTCAACCTTTTCAATCTGAGTAGTTACATTTTGAGTTTCTTCAGCCATCTTATATATTTCTCCCCTTATTAAAAATCTTTTACTATACCAGAATTATAGCATAAATAAATAATTTTGGCTATTTTGTATCGTTATTTATTGTTACATTTTCGGCTTTTGTTATTTTGACTGTGTCATTTTCTACTTTTACTTCCAAATAGTCTGCCTCAGGATCTACATCAATAAGTTCAAGAAGTGTTTTGGGCATAAATAATGCCCAGCCGCTGCCTGAACGTGAAAGCTTTTTCTTCATAATATTTTTATTTCTCCCTTATTTTATACATATAAACACTTTACAAAATAAGAGAAATCAGTTATACTTATATAAAATAAGTATATTATAATTATTTTATAAGTATAAAATAACATTATTATCAAGCGAGGTGTTTATGAAAAGAGGATTTACATTAGCGGAAGTGCTTATTACTTTGAGTATTATCGGTATAGTTGCAGCTATGACTCTGCCGGCATTGGTTAATAAGTATCAGGCAAAGGTTTTAGAAACAGCTTTTAAAAAATCTTATGCAAATTTGCAAAATGCTTATATTTTAACAAAATCATCTTTAGGGGTTACAAATCTAAAAGCAACCTATGCTCTTTATGACAAAGATGCAAACAAATATCCGTTAGCTGAAGAATTTTTTGCTGAGTTCAAAAAGAATATGAAGGTGATTAATTCCGTTAAATTTTATCCGTTTAAAAATTATAGCGGAAAGAAGACAATGACTTCAAATGTAGGAGCGGATATGCCTCAGGCTTTAAATATTCTGCCAGATGGCAGTTCAATCGGTGTTTGGATAAATGCATCAGTAATACATTTTTTCATAGATACGAATGGTCCTTATAGGAAACCTAATAGGTATGGTTTTGATATTTTTTCTTTTGTCGTTGACGATTCATCTGACAAAATCAAACCTAGAAAGCCAACTCGCAAGTATACAGAAGAAGAATTAGAAAATGAACGATGGCCTGAATTGGCCGGTTATCCTTGTGATAAAACTTCTGCACAAGGTGCAAATGGAGTCGGTTGCAGCTGGTATGCCATTAATAATATAAATCCTGATGATGAAACTAAGACTTATTGGGATAATTTACCTAAGTAGTTTAGCTTTTGTGGGAATAAGTTTTTAACTAAAGTCTTTTATAATTTTTTTGTAATTAATATAGGAGATTTTTTATGTCAAAACCTATTTCAAAAGCTATTTTTAAAATCGCTGAAAAAAGTAATTCTTCTAGAGTGGTTTTATTCACAAATTATTTAAAAATTGATGGAGAAATTTATACGAAAGATTCAAAATGTGAGGAGTGTCATGAAGATGTTCTCCCTCTCCAAAACGCAATTGTGTGCAGGTTAAAAGATTATTGTGAATGCGAGGGTGATGAGTGTGATTGTCATGATTATGTCTGTTTCAGGTATGATTGGTTAAATGTAAATATTGATGAGGTCGTTGCATTTAGTATTTTACAATAATAAAAAACACCCTTTATTAAAAGGGTGTTTTTATTTTTTCTTTTTCTAAAAACTATTTAAGTCTTACGTTAACAGAAGCACCTTTTTTAGAAATTTCTACTTTGTCTTCTCTTGCTAACCAGCCAAGACCTAAGTCTGCAAAGTTTCCTTTAAGGTCTAATTCTTTTTTAATTTTAGAGAATGTAGTTTCTCCGTTGTTGTTCAAATAATTGTAAATTTGACCTGCTGACATTCCGATTTGTTCTTGTAATTCTTGCATTTGATACCTCCTACTTTTCCTTGCAATGAATAAATTAATTTGAATTATCTTCTATGTTCAAATATTAGTCTAAATTTCAAAAAAATGCAATAGTTTAACAGTACTAAATAATTTGTATTTTTTACACTTATTTTTGTGATAAAATACATTAAAAAGAGGATTGTTTTTTGTGATAATAGACGGAAGTGTTTCATCGGATAAAACCGAAATTTTGATAGAAAAATATTCTTCGTTGCTCAATTCCGGAGTTGATGCTTCTAAGGTTTTAGTGCTTGTTCAAAATTCAAACCTTAAAAATAAATTTATTGACGAAACTTTAAAAAAGCTTAATGTTGATTGTTTTGAAAAATTAAAAATTTATTCGTTTTTCGGGCTTGTTTATAATTCAATAATAGATAATTGGGCTTTTATCGAAAATGGGAATCCGTTCAAAGATAATCCTAAAATTTTACCCAACCTTGCAGGATTGGAAGTCTCTCAATTTATATTGAAAGATATTTTAAAAACAATTCCCTTTAAAGGGTATAATTCGAAAAAATCTTTGCTTCATCAATTATTTAGAAGATATGCATTAATTGTTCAAAATAATTTATCCGATGATGAGGTTGATTGGCGAGCAAGAGTTTTGGAGGAGAGTTTTTCTGATGATGCAAAATCCGCGTTGAAAAAACTTTTGGCAAAAACTTTATACCTTAGAGATTTTGATTATTTAAGACAGGGGCTTGTGTTTAATTATATTTATAAAAACACGGAGTATTTTAAAGATATTGAATATTTAATACTTGATGACGGGGATGAGATTACTCCGATTTGTTATGACTTTATAAAATTTTTGGCTCCTCAATTAAAAGATGTTTTTGTCGCTTATGATTCAAAAGGTGCAAGTCGTATCGGATATTTGAGTGCTGATAGGACTGCTGTTTGGAAGTTTGAAGAACTATTTAATCAGCCGGTAACTGTTTTGGAGTCACATTCAAAATTAAAATATGATGCAGAAAATATTTTTAAAAACGTTGTTAAAAATGAGAAAAACGAGCTTAAATTTTTTACGGTACAATCTCCTTCAAAACGCTCCTCAATGATTGAGCTTGTTACTAAAAAAATTAATGCACTTTTAAAAGAAAAGGTCTTGCCTTCGGAAATTTCTATTATCACTCCAGTTATAGATGAGATGTTAAAGTTTTCTCTTTCGGAAGGTTTAAACCATCAAGCAAGACCTTTATATTTATCCGGCAGTGAAAAATTAATTCAAAATAAATTTGTTCTTTCAGCAATTACAATCTTGAAATTAAATACAAATTTACGTGAAAATTTATCTGAATTTGATTTGCGAGCTGTACTTACAGGCATGTTAGGCATTCCTGTTAAGTACTGTAAGTCTGTGCTTGAAGAATTTGATAAAACTCGTACTTTAATTCCTTTTGAATTGGAGGATGAGGATTATAATAATAAATATAAAAGTTTAATAGAATTAGTAAAAGATTTTGAAAATTCCGATAAAAAATTATCTGAGCAAGTATATGAAATTTATACAAAACTTTTTGAATTTTATTCAATTAATCCGGTTGAAATTAATAAGTTTAATTTTTTCATAAAACAGTTACAGGTTTTTGAAAATGTTTTGGGTGATGACTTCATTCATCGAAAAGAAGATATAATTACGCAGATAGAAAATTCTATTATTTCAGAAAATCCATATTCAATTTTGGAAATATTAGAGAATGATTTAGTAATAGGTACGCCTCAAAAAATTATAGATAATCAAATAAAAACAAAATATCAATTTTGGCTGGATATCTCAAGTGATGAGTGGATAAAAAGCGATACAGGACCTATGTATAATGCTTGGGTTTTTCAACGAGGCTGGAGCAAGGATGAATATACAATTGATGATAATATAGAGCTTGGCAAAGAAAAAACAGCTAGAATTCTAAGGAAACTCACACTCGCTGCAGGTGAAAATATTTTTACTTATTCAAGCCTTTTTGACGGGAATGGTGTGGAAAATTTTGGCGGAATTGAAGAATATATAGTAATAGATGAATCATCAATTATACAAGCAGATATTCCTAAAGCCAGACCAATAATTCCTCGTGAAGATCAAAAACCTGTTTTGGATTACGAAAAAGGTCAAATGGCAATTTCTGCAGTCCCAGGTGCAGGCAAAACTACAATTCTTCTTGCTCTTATTTTAAAACTTCTTGATAAAGGTATAAATCCTGATAATATTTTTGTAATGACTTATATGGAATCTGCTGCAAGAAATTTTCGTGAAAGAATAAAATCTATCAGAGAAAATTCAACTCAGCTTCCAAATATCAGTACAATTCATGGGTTGGCTTTGAGAATTTTAAAAGAGAACGGAAATTTTGAACGGCTAGGATTGTCTTCTGATTTTGATATTTGTGATGATACGCAAAGAAGTAGAATTGTTAAAGAGGTTGCGTCGGGTCTAAAATTGAAAAAAAACGAAACCGATGAATTTGATAGAGCGATTTCTGTATTCAAAATTGGTGAGGGAAGTTTTAATGATGAAATTTCTGATGCAAAATTGAAAAAATTCAGACAGTTTTTCGAAGGTTATCAAAAAATTCTGAAAGAAGCGAATTTGATTGATTATGATGATATGCTTATATCATCAGTTAAACTCCTTGAAGAAAATGAAGATATCAGAGATTATTATCAAAATATTTGTATGTATATAATTGAAGATGAAGCTCAGGATTCATCTTCTGTGCAACAACGATTAATTAACCTGTTGAGTGCAAAACATAAAAATTTAATTCGTTGTGGTGATATAAATCAGGCTATTACGACTACATTCACCAATGCGGATGTTAAAGGGTTTAGAAAATTTATTTCCGAAAGTCAGGATGTCAGCATGAATTGTTCCCAACGCTGTTGTGAGGGGGTATGGAAACTTGCAAACAGTTTGCTTCTTTCTGCTGAACAACACGAAGAAACTAAGGATGCTTTTTTCCATATACTTATGAATCCCGTAAGCGGCAGAAATCCCGTAAGTGATAATCCTTTGGAAGCTAGAATTTTTGAAAAGACTCTTGAAGAAAAGAATTTTGTTTTAAAAGAAATAAAAAATGCGTTTAAGAAAAATCCTAAAGCTACTGTCGGAATTTTATTGAGAAATAATTTTCAAGTCGCGCAATGGACTTCATTTATCAACGACAGCGGATTAAAAAGTATTACCCGCAGTGAATGTCTTGAACAAAAATCTATTTTTAGAGTTATTTTTGCTGTGATGAATATGATTTTACATCCTTTTGATAATGGTGTTATTGCTGACAGTTATGAAACTTTGGCAGAACTCGGGTTTTATAAGCAAAGACTCGGGGCTGAGATTAGGAAGTATGAAAATTCTTTTGTTTCCTTAGATTGCGATTTGTTGGAAAATGCTTCTCTTATTCAGTTTTATTGGGATGTAAATTATTGGTTATTTTTTCCATATCTTACAGCTGATGAGCTTGCTATCAAAATCGGGATGTATTATTTTTCAGGTGAGATAGAAAAATCAAATATTTATCTTATTTCTACATTGATAAAAAGAATTTCGGTCAATACTAAAAACCTTGCCGTAATTGCACAAAGACTTTCTGAACTCGCAAAAAGAAACAGTTTAAGCGGTTTTAAATTTTTCTCAGAAGAAGATGAGAGCGACAGAGGATTTTTAGAAGGCAAAGTCCAGATTATGACTTTGCATAAATCTAAAGGCGATGAATTTGATTATGTATTTTTACCTGAAATGACAGAGAAAAATCTTACGCTTGATTTTTCTCAAATAAAACTTAAATCTTCTGATTTTATTGAAAATGTGAAAAAGCTAAACCCTAATTATTTGCCGAAAAATGAATATGATATGAAACAGGAATTAATCGCTGAAAATTTACGATTATTGTACGTGGCAATTACAAGGGCAAAACAAAAACTCTATTTTACAGTTTCAAGAAAAGCAAAATCGTTTGAAAAAATTGTAACTCAACAGCCTTCTATAATCTTTGAAAATTTGCTCGGGGAGGTTTTATATGAATAGTTTTTCTCCAAATATGTTAAAGACTTTTGAAACTTGTCAAAAAAAATATTATTTTAAATATATTCAAAATATTTCGGTCCCTCAACCTGTTTCATTTTTTGAAAAAGGTAAAAATATCCATGCACTCGCTAATTATTATCTAAAAGGTGCTGATATATCTAATTTATTACTTGCCCTTTCCAATGAAGAAAAACAAATTTGGGAAAGACTTTTGAATAATGAATTTTTCCAAAAAACTTATGTAAATTCTGAATACAATCTTAGTACAAAAATTAATGATTTTTGGGTAGGCGGCAGATTGGATGCATTAATGAAAGATGTAGATGATTATTTTATTCTTGATTATAAAACAGGTACAGTTCCTAAAAATCCTGAATACGATTACCAAACTATGGTGTATTTAGTTTGTGCGGACAGACTTTTAAAGGATTATAATTCTTTGAAATTTGTCTATATAGATTTAAAAAATAATAAGAATTATGTGATAAATTTTGACACAGATAAGAAAGTTGAATATTTAAATGCTCTTACAATGCTTTGTGATAAAATAAGCCAAACTACAGAGTTTAGCTTATCGCCTGATAAATGCAAGTTTTGTGAATATGCAAAATTCTGCTGTTAAGAATTATTGTCCGCAACATTCACTACCGCAATTTTCAAGTTGTTTAATAAGGTTTTGATTTCCATCTTCTATTCTTATATTTTTATTGTGCAGCTCTTGGGTTTTATTATTTTGGTTATTTTGCATATTTATATTTATGTTTTGGTTTTGTAATTTTTTATTCGTTTTACCGTTGTAGTTTTTATCATCTTCAGGTTTTATAGGTTTACCGCAAATTTCTGTACAACTTGGATGTAAGTATGTTGGTATCGGGTTGATATATTTTACATCTCCATTACAGTATATTGAGTGAATTTTTTTCTGACGTCCCTGATAAAAGAATATGGTATGACACTCTTGTCCTTTTATATTTTGAGTATCTCTATACAATCTTGTACAATACCCGTAACGTTTTGCTACTAATAAACGATTATATTCATAAATACATTTTTTATATTTTATCAAATCATATTTTTTACCTGTAGCTTCTCTTGATTTATCATAGCAAGCTTCTTCAGGTTTAAACAATTTTAAATTAGGATAAAAATCATATTTATTATATTTACATTTTTTTGTAGTGAAATCCGGATATGTATATTGACAGGTTACGCCTATGGTACATCCATGACACATTGGACTTGTATCTAATCCTGTCATATAAATTTTATCACAGTTTGTAACTGTTACAATTCCAAAACTTTGATTTTTTATGCTTATGATACCTAATAAACTTATTACTGCATAAATAAAAAATTTTTTCAAAAATCTATTCTCCCTTGATTAAATAAAAACCCCTGAGTTTACACACAGGGGTTTTTTATTTTTTATATTGAAATAATTACTTGATTTCAACAGTAGCACCAGCTGCTTCAAGTTGTTTTTTGATAGCTTCAGCGTCTTCTTTTTTGATGTTTTCTTTAACTGCTTTAGGAGCTCCATCAACTAAATCTTTAGCTTCTTTCAAGCCAAGACCTGTGATAGCACGAACTTCTTTCAATACAGCAATTTTGTTAGCACCAGCTGAAGCAAGGATTACACTTACTTCAGAAGCTTCTTCTGCTGCTGCTTCACCAGCTGCTGCTGGAGCTGCTGCTGCAACTGCTACTGGAGCTGCTGCTGATACGCCGAATTTTTCTTCCATAGCTTTTACTAATTCAGCTGCTTCTAATAAAGTTAATTTTTCAATTGATTCTAAAATTGATTCTACATTACTCATTGATTTTCTCCTTTTATATTTTTTTATTTTTGTACGATTAAATTAATTCTGCTTCAATTAAGCAGCAGATTTTTCTTTTTGATCTCTAACAGCTGCAATAGCACGTGTAAGTGATGCCATAACTGCGTTGACAGATCCAACGATTCCAGATGCTGGTGAATTGATTGAGCCAAGCATTTTTGCATAAAGTTCTTCTTTTGAAGGAAGATTTGCCAATGCTTTTGCTTCGTCTGCTGATAATAAATTTCCTTCTAAAACAGCACCGATAATTTCACCTTTTTTAGAATCTTTAATAAATTTAGATACAACTTTTGCAGGACTTACTTGGTCTTCAAATCCGAAAGCCAAAGCAATAGGTCCTTTGCATAAGTCTGCAATTGCTTCATAGTTTGTGCCTTTTGCAGCGATTTTTGCCAAAGTGTTTTTAGTTACCATATAGTCGCCGCCTTCTTTTTGAAGATTGCGTCTTAGAGTTGTGATTTCTTCTACTGAATAACCTTTATACTCTGTTACAACTGCTACTTGAGCTTTTTCAAACTTTTCTTTCATTGCATCTATTTTTTCTGATTTAAATGCTTTTGTTGCCATTTTTGCTCCTTTTATTGTAACTTTTTTTATCGACCTTTGTTTTGCCCGAATACTAAAAGATTTTGCAATCCTTATATTCGGAACCGCAAAATCACACATAGGCATATAATTTCTATATTATATTCGACTTGTGTAACCTCGATTAGCTGTTTTAAAACATTTAACGGGCGGGAGTTAACTTTTATTTTTGCTAAGACAAACCTGCTGTCTTAGTTTGTTTTACCCTAACCCGACTAATTGTCTGCGGTGTACTTTATTAATCTATCAAAAGCTATATAAAAAATCAAGTCTAAAGTTAATTTTTCTTAACTAATGCCCAAATATTTTCATCATCAGTTATATCGTATGTACCTTTTAAATACGCTTCAAACTGTGGTCTTTTAACTAATTCATATCTGTTACAAAAATTCCCGTAACAAAGAATTTCATTCGGTAAGTTTAGTTTTAAAAGTGTCTTCAAGTCTGTATATACATCTTTTAGTAATACTTTATCCGTATAAACATCTACTGCAATTTGTGCTGACAGATTGATTTTTTTCATTTTATATTCTTTTTTTAAAATCTCTAAGCTTTCATTAATTTTTAATAGTATGACATCGATTAAATCAAATTTTTTGGCTGTAATAATAAGAGTTGCTCCATCTTTAGAAAATCCGCATCCTGGGAGAGCTTTCATCATATTGTAAAATGAAACGAGTGCAGCATCTTCTTGTTTTTTATCTACTTTTTTAGTGTCATTTTCTGTTTGGTACATATCTTTTAATAGACTTTTTAGATATATATTTACAAGTATAACGATATTTTTGTATTCCATTAATGTTTTTTGTTTTTCTATATTTAATTGAATATTAAATTCATCTTCTTCTTTCTGTTTTACTTGTACTATTTTTTTAGCCAGGCTTTTTTCCGTAGCGTTAGAGAATATTTTAAGTTGAGCAATTATATATATTATTAGTCCGGTCAGTGCTATAAAAATAAATAAAGAACCATCCAGTCCTGCTTGACCTTTTTGTAATTGTTCACCAAAATTAGCTTGCATTAAAGATTTTATATGATCCATAAACGGTATCATAAAGTCAAGCATATGTATTTCAGTGAGCTCAAAAAACCAATATAAAGATGTTAAAAGTATCAATATAATAGCAACTATTTGAATAAAAGTTAAAATATGTCCTAAAAATATTATAACTTTCTTTAATTTTTCTAAATTTTTATGCACTTATCTTCCTCGCCTTATAATTCAATATTATCAATCAGACGTACATTTTCAACATGAACTGCTATAAATACTATTGTATTGTCATCTGCAACTTTTTTTTCTTCTAAGTTGTTTTTGTCTCTGAATTCCAGATACTCTAAAGTATGATTATTGTTTAAAAATGAATATGCTGTTTCAGTTAATGCCTCTACGTCTTTTATTCCTTTATTATAACATGTTTTTATATTAAATAAAATCCTGTTAAGAACAAGGGCTTCTTTTTTTCCGTTTTCAGAGAGATACTTATTTCTTGAACTGAGTGCTAACCCGCTTTCCTCGCGGACTATCGGGCATGGAATTATTTCGACAGGGATGTTTAAATCATTTACCATTTTCTTAATAATTATTAACTGTTGTCTGTCCTTTTCGCCAAAGAAGGCGTAATCTGGCTGTACAATGTTGAAAAGTTTGTTTACAACGGTGCATACACCATCAAAGTGTCCTACTCTGGATTTTCCGCATAATTTGTTCACATAAAAAAATGGAGGGATTACATAGGTTAAAAAATCATTTGAAAGAATATGTCCTTCCCCGTACATCTCCTTAGGAGATGGGGCAAACACAACTGAAACACCGGCATTATCACATAATTTTTCATCAGCATCAAGTGTTCGTGGGTATTTTTCTAAGTCTTCTCCGGGACAGAATTGTATAGGGTTTACAAATACCGAAACAACAGTTTTGTCACATTTTTCAACGCTTTTTTTTATCAAGCTTAGATGTCCGTTATGTAGAGCTCCCATTGTAGGCACAAGACCTACTGTCAAACCTTCTTTTTTCCAACTTTTTATTAATTTTCTTAATTCTTCTATTTGATGAATAATCATAATTATACTCCCTCTATTTAAAATAGTATCATAAAAAAATAGTTTTCAAATGATTGAATAAAAGACTCAAATATGTTATTATTATAATATAGCATAATGAAGGAGGATGTATGCAAAAATCACTAATAGATAGAATTTCGGGGGGGGGGGCTACCAACTAACAGTTAGGACAAGCATTTCTGACTTAGACCTCCTATTGAACAAAAAAGAGCTGAAAAGCAAGCCGTGCCAACAGACACGGTGATTTTAGTGCAAAAATTTTTGAAAAACAGGTAATAAAAATAAACGGAGGATTTATGAAAAAGAAAAATGCTTTTACCTTAGCTGAAGTGCTGATAACATTAGGAATAATCGGTATTGTAGCAGCAATGACATTGCCTGCATTGGTTCAAAAATACCGCAATCAGGTTGTAGAGACAAGATTGAAAAAGTTTTATTCAGCAATGAATCAAGCCGTAAAAATGGCTGAGGTTGATTATGGAGATAAAAAGATTTGGTATCAGGATCTTTACGGACTTGCTGTAGATAGTGAGGGCAATCCAATAGAAGGTTCTTCAAATGTAGATATATGGTTTCAAAAATATCTTGCACCATATTTAAAAATTGTTAATAAGAAAATTTTAGCTGATGGTAGACCAACTTATTATTTTTCAGACGGTAGTGCTTTAGCTGTTGTACACGAAAATGAAAGCAGAGAATGGTATTTTTATCCTGGAAATCCTGATAAATGTAATAAAAAGTATCAAAATCCTTTTGGCGTATGCGTATTTGAATTTGAGTTTTACCCTGCGTCAACAGATACTAAATGGAAGTTTTTATATAATAAAGGTTTTGAGCCTGTAAAGTATAATTGGGACGGAAGTTTATCCTCTTTATATGATTCTAGTGCAAATGGTTGTAAATCAACTCAAAATAGAGCTTTTTGTACAGCTTTAATTCAATACAATGGATGGAAAATTCCTGATGATTATCCGTGGAAAGTTTCTTACTAAGAAGTCAAATATTCATCTAATCTAGTTTAAATATTTCCTCATCATTAGGAAAGTTGCCGTTTTTGACGTCTTCATTAAATCGTTTTGCACAGTCAAATATTAATGATTTCATATCGCCGTATTTTCTTGCAAATTTCGGTTTGAAATCACTAAATTTGCCAAATACATCGTCAGAAACTAACACTTGTGCGTCGCAATATCTGCCGGCTCCGCAAGATATTGTTGGGATTTTAAGATTTTCGGTTATATATTTTGCACTTTCTTCTGGCACCATTTCTAAGACAACAGAGAAAGCTCCGGCATTTTCAAGCCGTTTTGCTTGTTTTAATATTTCTTCTGTTGCTTCTTGTGTTTTTCCTTGAATTTTATATCCGCCTAATGTATTCAAAAACTGCGGAGTAAAACCTAAATGTCCCATTACAGGGATACCGGAGGTTGTTAATCTTTTTACTACTTCAAGGATATAACCACTATACCCTTCTATTTTAACTGCATTTGCACCAAGTCTAATCATTTCTCCGCAATTTGATATAGCTGTTGAAACATCTGTATGATAGCTGAGAAATGGCATATCCGTTACTACAAGTGCTCTTTTTGCCCCTTTTGCGACAGCCTTTGTAAAAATTTTTATTTCCTCAACACCAATACTGTGGGTTGTGTCATATCCTAAAGCTACCATAGCAAGGCTGTCACCTATTAATACAATATCAATTCCCGCTTCATCTATATATTTTGCAGTGGAGTAGTCATAAGCCGTTAATACTGAAAATTTTTCGTTATTGCTTTTATATTTTTGGATAGTATTTACAGTGATTTTTTTCAACATATTTAGCCTTTAGCTGTTAAATCCTTGTGTGGGAATATTGTTCTTTTTTCGTTTTTATGCTCTTTTTTATACCAATAATAAATAGCTCTTGCAACTCTGTTTGAACTATGACGTACAAGTCCTTCTTTATTATCTTCTATAAGTTTTTTAGGGAAAATTCTTATTCCCAGCTTTTTTATGTTATCAACATCTACTTTAACAGGATATGAGCCTGCTAATTTGTATTTGCTTGCAAGATTTAGCGGTATAAAATCATTTACAAGTACTGCATCCAAGATATCTCTGCTGTTAGCATGCTTCATTAAGGCACTGACATGGTCAGATACTGTGTAATTATCTGTTTCTCCAGGTTGAGTCATAATGTTACATACATATATTTTTTTCGCATTTGATTGTGCTACTTCTTTTGCTATTTCTTCGATTAGCAGGTTTGGTATAACGCTTGTGTATAAGCTTCCAGGTCCCATTATGATTAAGTCAGCATCTTTAATTGCTGTAATTACATCCTCAAGTGGTTTACAATGAGCCGGATCAGTAAATAATCTTTTTATTTTTCCATGGGCTTCAGGAATGTTTGATTCTCCATGAATTATGCTGCCATCTTCCATCTCAGCGACAAGTTTCATATCATCAAGAGTTGATGGCAAAACTCTTCCTCTTATTGAAAGTACGTTAGATGATTCTTTTACCGCACGAACCATATCACCTGTAATTGCACATAGTGCGGTTAAAAATAAGTTCCCAAAGCTGTGACCTTCAAGTCCTTCACCTGATTTAAATCTGTATTGGAATAGTTTTGTGATTAAATCTTCATCATCAGCCAATGCTGCAATACAGTTTCTGATATCTCCGGGAGGTAAAATCCCCATATCTTCTCTTAATCTTCCGGAACTTCCTCCGTCATCACCTACTGTAACAACTGCAGTTATATTATTGGTAATATGTTTAATACCCTTTAAAAGCATTGATAAACCTGTCCCGCCACCAATTGCTACAATTTTAGGACCGCGGTTTAGTTTTCTTCTTCTATATAATGCTTCTAATATCGTTTCTTTTTCTCTTCCGTTGTTTAAGTCGAGTATTGATAAATTTGTTTTTTGCCAACCTTTAAAAAATATTGCTGCACCAAACATTATTATCGTAAATGCTACCCACTCTGTAGAAATTTTTGTAGCAACTTTTCTTATGAATTCCATTGTGTAAAATACGGGTTTTATATCGCATAAAATTAAAAAACCGAGAGCCATCATTACTGCTCCTAAAAAAATTAATGCGAACCAACGTTTTACTTGTAATCCAGGAATCAACCATCCTGCATCTTTTGGCATTTTCATACTATTTCTAAAATTTTTCATCTTCATCACCTATTCAACCCATCCTGAAAGACAAGCATTCTTATAATTTACCGGTACAGGGGTAATTAAATCTTTTGATTGTTTTATTAATTCTCGTGCATTCGCAATTTTGTTTGAAAAATGTACTGTATCAGCTATAATTGTGGTTTTACCGCCTGCTGCATTATCTATTTGAGATGTAGCAAGTAGATTTTTTAATCTGTTTATAGAAAAGAATATATTTTCATAATCTTTTTTACTAAAATCTATACTGCCATCTGAGTTGTAAGTTTTTTCCAAATGAATTTCATGTGCTATAGGAATATTAATTTCTTCACCTACATTTGCTGTGACATCGCCATAGGCTCCATAATATACAAGCCATTGAGAGCATTTTTTTATTGCTTTTGCTATAGCTTTTGCAAATACAAAATCTTCAGCAGCTTGTCTATACATAGCACCGTGCGGACGTACATGTTCAATTTCCAGTTTATAAGTTTTGGCAAAAGACATTAACGCTCCGACCTGATAGATAACAAGTGCTTCAATTTCATCTTCTGATAACTCCATAGGTCTGTATCCAAATCCTTGGATATCATCAAATCCTATGTGTGCCCCGACTACTACATTTTTCTCTTTAGCTTTAAGAAGAGCATTTTTTATTGCCATCGGATCTCCTGCATGAAATCCGCAAGATATATTAACTGAACTTGCATAATCCAATAATGAAAATTCAGCATTGTTTTTATATATCCCAAAGCTTTGAGCTAAATCTATATTAAAATCAATGTTTTTGATTGGTCTTCTCTCAAGAGTTTGTATCATATCGTGTTATTCCCGCTAAAATTTGTTCTTAATACCATAATTATACTCACTAAATAAATAATTGCCACTATCTTTACATAATTTTAACCAGAAAGTAAAAAGCTCTCTGTATATGTCAGAGAGCTTTTTAGAATTCTAATTTAGCTTAACTATTTTGCTTGTAATTTATTTACAGCTAAAGTTAATCTTGATTTCTTTCTAGCTGCTGTATTTTTATGAAGAATACCTTTAGAAACAGCTTTATCGCATAATTGGTATGCTTTAGAAAGTGCTGCATTTAAAGCTTCTTTATCTTCACCTTTAGCAAGTTCAAGAACTTTTTTCAAAGCAGTTTTGATAGAAGATTTGAATGCTACGTTTCTAAGTCTGTTTTTTTCAGCTATAAGAACTCTTTTTTTAGCAGATTTAATATTTGCCATTTTTAAATTTCCTTTTCTAAGTCTTGTGGTGCTTAATGACTGCACCGTACTCGAGGATGTGAGTATTTTTATACTATTTTAAAAACTTTTTTTTTTCAAGTATTATGTTAAGCTTTTTAAAAATTCATTTCCCAACCTTCTTCTATAACTTTAGCTGTACAGCCGTAAGATCCATTTGATGTGGTGCTTTTAGGATTACATAAATTGGGATTAGTTTTCCAATATAGGTTAGGGTTAAAACTCCGTCCTGAGTTTGTGCGTATTTATATCCATAATATGGATGGACTTCCCCTTGTTTGTTTATTCTGAATAAGTGTATATCTCTACCAATTACATTCGGATTTTTTGACCCATTCACATCCACAGTAAGTGAGCTCCAATTGTCATTCCATGGCATTAGTTTTATTATGAAACCATCTGTGGTCTTAAATGAGAATTCGTTAGCTGTAAATATTTTTCCGCTACTGGTTCCGTTGATAAAAAATGCCTCGTATTCACATGTTGATGTGCCATAGCAAAATTTCAAAATGTGGTAATTTTCTTGGAATAATTTTGTTGCATTCTCCACCCAAGCTGAATTTATACTTCCTTCAAATCCCATACAACTCATATCTTCGCAACTTGTTTGATGCTTCATGGATACCATTACTTGAGATATTTGCGTATAGAATTTTTGTAAGCCTGTTACGTAAGTCTTTTTCTGATACTTATTTACAAGAGTCGGAAGTGTTATAGCTGCAACAATACCAATAATTCCTAATGTGACTAATACTTCAGCAAGAGTAAAGGCTTTTAATGATTTGTAATTGGATACAGATAAAGAATTTTGATTTCTAAATGAAATTAAACTTAGTAAAGTAATTGATCGTTTAACAAATCGCACTAAACAGTAAGTTTTTCGCTTAGTGTTGCCCCCCCCCCCAAGTGTGTTTTAAAGCTATTACTGCATTTTTCATATATTTTATTTCTCCTTTCTTAATAATTTTATCACGTTAAGTTTGAAATTGCAATTTGTGTATATTATGTATATAAAATATATTTTAACTTTTGTAACAGTATTCAAAAGAATTAGTTCTTAAGGATTATATTTTTTACCCGTTTGTGCTATATATAAAAATAAAAGAATTGGATTATAGTTATATAATAATTCAAGTTAAGAGAGATATGGAGGCGCAAATGTCAGTAGGACAATTCGTATTTATGTTACACAGCCACCTTCCTTATTATAGAAAAGCGGGCATGTGGCCGTTCGGGGAAGAGAATCTTTATGAATGTATGGCAGAAACTTACATTCCTTTATTGAACGCTATTTCCGAGCTATATGAAGAAGGTATCAAAGCCAAGTTGACTGTTGGTATCACACCAATTCTAGCTGAACAGCTTAATGATGAACATCTGAAACATGGTTTTGTGGAATATTTAGATTCAAGAATTAAGCAGGTTTCAAAGGATTTAGACAGATATCCTGATCCGCAAGTTGCTCATTCTCAGCACTTAAAATATTTGGCAAAATATTATTTCGATTGGTTTAATCATATTAAAGATTCTTTTGTAAATAAATACGGAATGGACTTAATCGGTGAATTTAAAAAGTATCAAGATTTAGGTTGTATTGAAATTACAACATCGGGTGCAACACATGGTTTTTCACCGCTTCTTGCGACTGACAGTAATTTGAATGCTCAATTCAAAGTCGGTTCTGACACAACAAAAAGATTATTCGGAAAAAAAGCAAAAGGTTGCTGGCTTCCTGAATGTGCATATAGACAAGGTTACGAGTATGTAGGTAAAGATGGTAAAAAACATTGGAGACCTGCTATTGAAGTTACACTTCAAAACAATGATATAGAATACTTCTTTACAGAATCACATGTAATTGAAGGCGGTAATTCTATAGGTAACAGACGTGTAATCGGCGTATATGGAAATATTGAATATATTCCTTTACCGGAACGTCCGGCTACAGGCTATGATACATATTCTGCTTATTGGCTGCCGGATGCCCAAGTTGCGGTTATGGGTAGAAACGACAGAGCCGGATATCAAGTATGGTCAGCTGCTGATGGATATCCTGGTGACGGTTGTTTCCGTGAATTCCATAAAAAAGATGATAAATCAGGCATGCATTATTGGAGAATAACTTCACCTACTACAGATTTGGGTGATAAAATGTTGTATGATCCTGTATTAGCTTTAAATAAAATCAGTGAAAACTCTGATCACTATACAACTTTAATTTATCATTTGTTAAATGATTATAAAAAAGCTCATAATGGTAAAGAAGGGCTTGTAATGGTATCTTTTGATACAGAATTGTTCGGACACTGGTGGTTTGAAGGTGTTGAATTTATTAAACAAGTGATTAAAAAATTCAACCAGTATCTTCCAGAAGTTGAAAGAATGACAGCAGGTGAATACTTGCATGCATATCCGCCGACTGAAGCTATTCAAATCCCTGAAAGTTCTTGGGGACAAGGCGGTCACTTCTATGTATGGAATAACCACTTAACAGAATGGATGTGGCCAATTATTCATGCTTGCGAAAAACGTATTAATGCTATTGCGGATAAGTATCCTGAAATTCCTGAGGATAAGCTTCTTCATAGAGCATTAAATCAAATGGCTAGAGAAAATCTGCTACTTCAAAGTTCGGATTGGCCGTTCTTGATTACTACATGGCAGGCAAAAGATTATGCTACAGATAGATTTAGAGAGCATGTTGACAGATTTGAAAAAATTTGCGATATGATTGAAGGCGGTAATATTGATGAATCAGTTTTGAGTGAAATTGAAAGTATTGATAACTGCTTCCCTGTAATTGATTATAGGGTTTATCAGTCACTTGAAGAGGGTGTAATTCCGCAGCAATCTAAAAAATTAGCTCCTCTATATCAATAGAAATATGCAGATAGAATAACAAAAGACCGATAAAGTTTTTATCGGTCTTTTTTATAAAGTTAAATCTAATTCAGGAATGAGAGGTTTAATTTTATTAACATCTTCATCTGAAAGCTCTACTATTGGTTTTTGCATGAAATCAAGTTTTGCATTTTCATTAATGTGGAATATTTTTTTATATAAATCTTTAAGCTTAATTCCAAAATCAGCAATGCCGAGCCAAGCGTCGAGAAAAATATTATCATTTTGTATTAATACATGATCTAGGACTTTATTTTCATCTTGTAAATAAGGTTTTATAGCCTGGCAATTTTTTATACCGTTAATTCTCATTCCTAAATAGGAAAAATAAGAATATTCTTGACAATTTAATGCACGAATTCTATCAATATCTTTTATTAATGTCTTATAAAATTCAACTGGGTTATTTTGAATATTAGTTCTGTTTTCACGTGCTTGCATTAAAAACATTTGTTTAAATTTAAGTTTAGCTAAAAGTTCTTTATCTTTGCTTAATTCATTATAATTTAGACGTGCAAGCTTATTTGGTGAAGGGTAAGGAAATCGTTCGTTTACTCTTTCACAAACTTTTGTTGCAATTGTTAAATGTTTTAGTGGCATTGTAGGGTTCATTTTTTAAATACCAGTTTCGGAAATTGTTTTTTTAAAGTTTCAATAGTCTTAATATCAGGTTCGTAAGTGTTTTCAGGCTTTAGTAATAATCTGTCGTTATGATTTAAGCCTAATATTTGATACTTTTTCTTAGCTTTTTTTACACTGCCGGAAAACCCATCTAGCCATAAATCTAAAATTTGAGTATTATTTGTCGGTTCAAAATATGTACCGTTACGTTTAGTTATTGGGTTATTTTTAGTTTTTGGAACTTTGAATGCAATAAGCGTTTGGTCTAAATCCTTAATAATTCCGTTTGGAGTTTTTGCGTGTAGAGTGTAGATGTCGCAATTTTTAATTCCATTCATTTTAAGTATCGTTTTTCCGATTTCAGCAAATTCTGCACAATTTCCGACTTTAAAAGCCTTGACACAACCGATTAATCCCCGAAATACTTCAGGTAATCCTCCGTCAAGATAAAAAGTCTGACTAAATTTTCTAATGAACTTTAATCTGTCACTCAAATCTTTAATTTCTCCAGCTAGTTCTTGTTGTTTTTCTAGGGGAAGCATTTCGTATTTAGCAGGACTTTTGACGTCGTGGAATTCTTTATTAAAAATTCTTTTGACTTGCTTTATATTTTTAGAAAATTGCGATTTTCCTGTAAAGTTATAATTGTTTTTTATATTATTATTCATATTACAAAAATTTCCTTTCCTATTACATTTTCATAAAATCTTTTTTTTGAATAAATTGTGGGAAATTACATTTCAAATAATCAATAGTTGATTGTGTTATTTTAGGATTTTGTTCGGAAGTAAACAATAATTTTACGTATTTATTACCCAAAGCAAGAAATTTTGCATATTCAGAATTATATTTAATGATAGCATTATGTGCGTAATCGGCAAAGCCGAGCCATGGGTCTATTATTATCATATTTTTTAGGTCTTTATTCTTATATACCAAAAAATTTGAGCCTGGTGGGTTTGCAACCAGTACCGCATGGTCAAGTTGTTTAAGATTTTGAGTGAGTATTCTTGCTTTGACTGTTTTTATGCCATTAGCAGCCAGAATGAGTTCAGCCAGTTTTGTATAATCTGCACAGTTGATGTTTTTATAATTTTTCATATTTTTAATGAAGCGTTGATAAAAATATAGCGGTTCTGCTGGCGTAAATAATTTCCAAGCGTCATCTCTTATAACTTTGTTTTGAAACTGTTTCTTTTTGTAGTAGTTAATAAATCTGTCATTTTCATTTGCAAATTTCATTGTTTCAACTCTTGTTCCGGAAATAGCAGGAAATTCTTTTGCTATAATCCTGCAGACTTTATCTGCATCTCGAATAATTTTATTTGAGCCAAAAGTTGGGCTAATTTTTACACTACAAGTTTCCATAATTTTGCTAAAACACGTGAATATAATAAATTGCTACAATGTGGAAATTCTTTAAAAATTTTTTATAATAAAACTATTGCAAAAAAAAATTTAGCATTCTATAATAATACTTGTCGAAAGACCAAGGACATGGGAGCGTAGCTCAGTTTGGTTAGAGCGCATGCCTGTCACGCATGAGGTCGCGAGTTCGAGCCTCGTCGTTCCCGCCATTTTTAAAATTAGCACCTTCGGGTGCTTTTTTAGTATATAGTTTGGTACGGTGTGGAGTGAAAATGAACTATTCCTGGGAAAAAGAATCTTTATATGTAAAAGTAGTAAGTTGTATTTTTGCAATTATTGTATGTTTTGCCTTGATAGGCAGTTTAGTATTCTCTTTTAGCATCAATCCAATTGCAGGTTTTAAGTTTTTATTAATATTATTAGCTTGTTTTGGAGGTCTTTATATAATTAGAGAATTATATATACGTTATTATAAATTTAGAATTATTTTAAGCATGTTATTCTTAGTATTTGTTGAATATCTTATTTATTCAATATTTGGTTTAATCCCTGCTATAGTCGGATGTTTATTTTTTGTATTTTGTTTTATTATCAGATTAAATATGCAAAATAAGATTGTTAAATCTAATGAGTATAAGTCTTATGAAAAAGCATTATTAGAATATAATTTTGAATCAGCAATTTTTTATTTAGAACAACTTTTAGCCAGTAAAAATTTATCACATCAGCATCAAATAATTGTTTGTGATTTATATGGCATTTATGTTTATTTGGAACAATTTGATAACGCTATAAATATTTTAGATAAATTTAATTATTTGTTTAATGATGAAATTTCAAAGATTAATTTTGAATTATTAAAATTAGCAATGCTGATAAAAGCGAAAAAAATTAAGAGTGATGCTGTTTCTTCAAAATTAGAAGCTATAAATACATTAATAAATAAAATAAAAGTTATTCAAATAAAAGAATTTTTAAATATTCAAAAATTGATTTGTGAGATTAGGTTTAATCTAAACAATAATAATATCCAAGAAGCAATTAATTTATTAAATAAAGTTCCAATCGGTTATAAAGAAATTAACCTGTATCTTATAAAAGCGGAAATTTATGAAAAAGAACATAATTATAAGCAAGCTGTTAGTTTATATAACGAATTATTAAAGACTAACAAAGATACATTAAATTTAATTATAATTACTAAAAAAATACAGGCTTGTTTAGTTAAAATGGATTCAAAAAATAGTGATAATTAATAATTATTTATGATTGTAATGCGTCAGTTTTGCTATTTTTAATTTTTTTGACTGTTATAATGGTATAAAAATTAAAAAATAATTAAATTTATTAAGTTAGTAAAATTTTCCGTAAATAATTTATATGGTAATAATACACCTCTTGTTAAGCAAAATTCATTGATGATTTATGTGTTTGCAAGGAGTAACTGAAAGTTTTTAAGCACAGTGAAGCAGATGCTTTGCTGTGCTTTTGTAGCCCGAGAAAATTCCGCATTGACGAAACCTAGAGCGGAATTTTTGAGTGGCATATTAGACAGCGTAGCTGCACACGGCACGCGTAGGCGGGGCGTAAGTAGCGAAGGTCTGCTTTTGATATACGTAATATAAGGAGAACTAATGGAAAAAGAATATCATATTTTATCTCTATCTGGCGGTAAAGATTCTACAGCTCTTGCATTTTTTATGAAAGAGAATATGCCTGAAATTTTTGAAAAATTAGAACTTGTGTTTTGCGATACAGAATGCGAATTACCTGAAACTTATGATTATTTGAATAAAATTGAAATTTTTTTAAATAAAAAAATTCACTGGGTAAAGCCTGAAAAAAGTTTTGAACACCTAATGCTGTTACATAATTACTTCCCTTCTCCAATAAAAAGGTGGTGCACTGTAGAATTAAAAACAAAACCTTTTAAGAAATTTATTGCTGACAAATTAAATAAAAATAGCTCAATAATTCATCTTTTTATTGGAATTAGAGCTGATGAGTTACAACGTGCTGAATATAATAAATATAATAATCAAAGAATAAAAGAAGTTTACCCATTTGTCAATTATGGCTTAAATTATTCAGATATTATGGAAATTTTAACTAAATCAGGCATCGGAATTCCTAAATACTATGAGTGGTCAAATCGTTCCGGTTGTTACTTTTGTCCTTTTCAAAGTAAAAATAATTGGTTAAATCTATACGAACATCATCCTGATTTATTTTTTAAAGCTAAGAAATATGAGGATGATAAAAATAATGCTAATAGTAGAAATTTCAAAAGAGTTGGATGGAATATTGACATATCTTTAGAAGATATGATTAAACCTGAAAATATCGAAAAAATCAGAGAGTTTTATGAAAATAAAAAGCCTAAAATTACTATTATAAATAAACTTTTTGATTTATTTAATTGAATTCCAAAGTTTAAAAAACATTTTTTTATATGCACTATTTAAAATCTGAGAATTTTTAATAATTATGCAATTTTCATCATTCATTTTTTCTCCTTGTTTAGTAAAATTCATAGAGCCAATAACAAGGATATCATCATCTATGATGATAGATTTCATATGCATTTTGCCAGCCCAATTTTCAACTTTTAAATCAATACCGTTTTGTTTTATATAATCAATATTTACGTATTTTCCTTTAACACTTGTTTCATCTACTATTATTTTTACATTTATTTTTCTTTTATGAGCTTCTATAAGTGCATTAATAATATCATTGTGGGTTAAATAGAATGCAGGAATATAAATAGATTTTTTTGATTGATTTATCAAAGGTACAATTTGAGTAGTTGAGATTTTATTTGCTGGAGAAAAATAAACTGAAACATATTTTTCATCTACTGAAATATCTTCATTATTATCAACAGGACTTTTCATATTATGGAACTTTCCGTTATACATTTGCTCAAATTCTTTTTCATATAAATTTGCAATCTCTTTTGAATTAATTAATACAGCAATATTTGCATTGTATCCTGTTAAGCAGCTTGAAGAAATATTTGTAGAACCTGTAAAAACTTTTTGATTATCAAAAATGAAAAATTTATAATGCATTAAAGCTCCCTGAAAATCAAATTTATATTTATAATCAGGAATATTTATTGACTCGGCACTTTCATAATCCGTTGTAAAAGTTGGAATTTTATCCATTAGTTTGTATGTATCAAAATAAATATTTTCCTTATTTTCTGTTAAATCAGTTACCCAACGGACTTTAACCCCTCTTTTTTGTGCATTAACTAATGCTTCAAAAATTCTATCTTGTTCTGCAATTCCATATATTGCAAAATCAATACTTTCTTTTGCATTATCAATATTGTACAAAAGGGCTTTGCAAGCTGAACTTTTACAAGTGTTTTCTGGGTGTTTTTGTTTTAACGGACTTAGAAAATATAATTCAATATTTCCATCTTTAGCATCGGGTTTTACAATATTTTTATATGGTTTATACTTTTTTTGTTTTATTCCTTTTGTATAACAACAACTTGCTGTTGAATATGTAATTAAAGGTTTATCTATCAATTCTTGCTGACTAGCCATCCAACCATACTTACAATCTAACTTATGGTATTTGCCGTTTTTCTTATTCAATACAACAAGATTTAGCTTATGTGTTTTTTTTGCATTAGCTTTTATTTTGTCTAAGTTCTGATAAGTTTTTAATTCATCTGCAAGGTTAGATTTTGTATAAATTGTCGCAAGCCCTGCTTTCAGCACTTCTTTTTCATAGCTTTTGCAATATGTGGAATAATTTTCACAGTTTCCGTTATTACATTTACCCCTGCAATCATAGTAGAGCGACATCAAGTGTCTGTTGTTTTTGTCAAACATTTCTTCTGCTGTATATTCAGCTCTTACAGGTTTATTCAGCAACTCTTTTTTAGCAAACTCTTTCCCGTAATACCCAAGTCCTAAGGCTTCATCTTGAGTAAGGTTATAAAGCTTCATCTGCCAATTTAGTCCGTCATTGAGTTTAGTTTCAAATGTATCAATTCCATTGACTCGGACTTTTTCATCTTGTTCAGCTATTCCGTTATCGTTAAAGTCTATATATACCGTATCCCCATCAATAACTTTAATTACCTTATGTTCAACTGATGCAGATACAGGTAAAATAGACGCTGTAGCCAATATAATTGCAATTACCAAAATCTTTTTCATTATGATTATTATATAATAAACAATTTGATATGCTTTTTATAAGTACAAATTTGTAAGGTTTTTATTTATATTTAATATTTTAGATTTTTACCTTTTTGAGTTTGTGTGAAGTTTTATTAAGAAAAGTTTTTCCCCATAAAATGCTTTTATAACATTGTTATTTCAAAGTAGAGTATAATTTTATCATTTTTTATAGTCAATTTTTAGGAAATATTTTTTTTTAATTATTATATCAGAGTATTTTAAAAATTTTAATGGGGGAAAAATGGGGATTAAGATTTCAGAAATTAAAAATCAGGCATTAAGAGAATTAGCTCAGAATATAGATAATTCTTCTAGTGGTAAAGCAAAAGGAAATGGAATAATAGATGATACAGAATTAAGTTTATTTATTGAGAATTCTAAAAAAACAAATCTTCAAACAGAATGTGCTGAAGTTTTGGGGTTGATTGCACCAAAAGAAAGTAAAGCTCCAGTTAATACACCTTCTGTAGAAAATAATTCTAATACTGATAACAAAAAAAATGTTTTTATGATTCATAAAGGTATGAAACTCACTGATGCGTATAAGCAGGATAAAGTTGAACTTTTTAATAAAATTGATTTAGATAGAAATGGTGTATTAGACCAAAGAGATATCAACACATTTACGAAACCAACGCTTAAATTTAACGCACCACTTATTCATCCGAATGATGAAAAAGGTCATATCAAGTATCCAACATATTTTTACGTTGGTATGAAATATGAAGATGTTCAAGTACCTCATTCATACTATCGTCACCGAGCTATTACAACATGTTATCATCAACCTGGTTATAATCTTGAAGATATGCGTAGATTTTATGCTAATATTGATACAAACAGAGATGGTGTTTTATCAGAAGATGAAATATTAAATTGTGATATGGAAATGTTTCCTAAACAAGGATTAATATTTAAAGAATTGAAATTTGTTAAAAAATACCCGGAAGGGTTAAGAAAACCTCCAGAAGAAAATAAATAATTTAATGTTTTATCTGTTATTTACAATTTTATTAACTCATAAAAAGTTGTTTTTTATTAAAACTCAAGCTTAAGTTAGTTCCAATAGTTAAAAAATAATTAAATTTATTAAGTTCGTAAAATTTATCGTAAATAATGTATATGGTGATAACCCCTTGTTAAGCTTTATCCATTGATGATTTATGTGTTTGCAAGGAGTAGCTGAAGGTTTTTATTTAAGCACAGTGAAGTAATACTTTACTGTGCTTTTGTGTGCAAATTTTAGAAAGGATGTGCTATGGAACATTTGAACAAACTGTTATTTTGTATTGAAAAAGAGTCTGCGATTTTTAAAAATCCTGATTTGAACTTTATTGTCGGACTTACTAATACGCAAGTGAAAGATTTAAAAAAGTATGCGATTACAAATGAGTTTATAAAAGAAGAGAAAAAAGAGTTTTTTCTGACTCAAAAAGGTAAAACGTATCTTCAAGAAAATCCCGTGAAATCTTGGTGTAGTAAAGATTTCCCAAAGCGTCCAGAAATTAATTTGGAATATTTGAAGCTTGATAAAATGCCTCCGGTATTAACTAAAGCTATTAGATGCCTTGCAAGACACCTGCTTGAGGGCGAAGAATTAAAGGAAAATTCTATAGAAGCTTACCTGAAAAGAGAATTATTGTCTGATACCTCTACTTGTGTTGAATTAAAAAAGGAAATTGAAGATTATATTCTTCTCGGTAAAAAAGTTAAGCTTACTAATTTATTCGAAAAGTTTATTGCCTGCGGACTTACTAAATCAATAATCGGAGTATTATTGCTTGCGGTTTTAGCTGAGAATAAAGATGTGCTTGCAATTTATGAGAAATTACAATTTCAATTGAAATTAAATCAACTTATGTTTGATAGAATGTTGTTTTGTCCTCAAAATTTTGAAATTCAAAAGACGGTTATGGATGATTTACCTATTTTAGAAGCTATTTCAAAAATTTTATCTGATAGAGGTACAAAAAATATTTTAGATATTACCAAATCGTTGATTTATTTTATAAGAGAATTAGATAAATATACTCTCCATACCGAAAGATTAACTAAAAAAACTCTGCGGTTTCGGAATATTGTGATGAATGCGAAAGATCCTATCAGTTTATTTTACAGAGATATTCCGAAAGTTCTTACAGGAAATTTACTTCCTGAGTGTGGAGATGATTTGATCGATAATTATAAAAATGCGGTGGACGAATTAAAAAATACTACTGCAAATATGATTAGCGAAATTCTAGCGTTCTTTTTTGAAAGTTTTCATGAAAAAAGCAGAGCTAATCTTTCAAAGAGATTTATTGAAGTTCAGGAATTTATTGGGGAAAAGGACTTGAAAATTTTATTAAATAATATTATTGAAAAGGAGGCTGATGATATTTTGTGGATAAATCGTATTGCTACATTTATAAATAAATCCCGAGTCCCTAAAGATTGGTCTGATGAAGATGTTGCTGATTTTAAAATTAAAGTAAAAGAATTGGCGTTGAAATTTTTTGCAATTGAAGCAATTGCAGGTTCTGAAATTGAATGCTTGAGTAAAGGTGTTGCGTCTATTTTGGGTAAAGTGTTAGCTCTTTCTAAATCCGAGCAGAATTTAATCCTGCGTGAACTGGTAAATGCATAATTCTATTTAAATGTTGATAAAGACTAAAATTCTATTATAAAAATAGAATTTTAGTCTTTTGTGTCATAACTATGTAGTAAAATCTATTCGGCAAAAATTATAAATCAGATAAAGGTTTAGTCTTATATGTTGTTTATGATTAGTATAAGCCTAAAATTTTTAGTTTATTTAATTTAGCTATTTGCTCTGCTCCTGTCATATTTTGTGCTTGAATTGAAGTGTCGTTTTTTATGTTATCTGCTGAGGATTCTGCCCTTGCTTTTTCAGATTCATTTGTGCCGGTTACTGCTTGCATTATTACCGTACCATTATTCTGAGCTTTTAATGAAGCTTTTGCTGCCTCTAATTTTGCTTTGTCAGTGGTCTTATTTCCTGTAGGCTCTATCCCTAAAGCTCTTAATTCTCGAATAATCCTTTGATATTCACTGTCCATAGCTACATTTAATGCTACTTGACCCATAGAACTAATGTTCATGCCCATAATTCAATTAAACTCCAAATTTGTATTACACTATTTTATATACGGATATTCTTAAAAATTTCTACAATTTTTTGAGCTTTTGTTAAGATTAATAAAAAGACTGACATATTTGTGTCAGTCTTACATAATTTATATCCTTTTATTCCTTACTTCCTTTATTTCCAACGACTTTAGGCAATAAAATTATTACCGAACTTGTTTGATCCGTGGAAAAATGATTGTTTCATCAGTTCTACAAGAGTTTTTCTTACCACAAACTTATTAGATAAATTTACTTCACTCAAAGCTATTGAAGTATTTTTATAAGTATCAGAAACTGTATTGGTTAAAGTTAACAACTTTGCCATTTTTAAACCTCTCTTCTTTATTTTTCTCTCGTACTTATATAAAAAATTCTCTTAAAAAAATATTGACTTTTTATATTCACTTTATATAAAAACTGTTACATTTCTTAATAAAATTAAAGTTTTAAATAATAATAACCGATGACTAAAAGGAATATATTAAAAAAGGAGAACGCAATGGTAGATGCAATAGGTTCAGTTTCCAGTCAGCAAATTCGTACATCAAAGAAAGATAATGCTATTAACTGGCAGCAATGTACTTCAGATGAAATTATAGAATATGAGCAACAGGGGCAGGAGGTTCCTGATTATATATTGCAGTGGGCTAAGGAGGTTGCAAAATTGGAAAATGCCCCTGAGGATATTACTTATGAAATGGCAGGTGGTGCAACTACTGTTGAAGCTATAAATGCAAATCAAGCGACAAATGCTAATGGTGCTACAAATGAGAATGAGCAAGTTGATCCGAATGATGCTACTGCGATAAGAGAAAAAATGACAGCAGACGGAGCCTCAGCTCATATACAGGCCAGAGCTTTTAGAGGTTATAGTGATCAGTATACAGCAGAAATCCAAAATATGATGGATACAATGGAAGAATATATGTCGCAGGCTCAGATTAATTCTGCAGATGCAGAATCAGCAAAAGATGATGTTATTGCGAGAATTCAAGCTTTAATTGCAAGAAGAAACAGCACCAGAACAGGTGATGAAGCTGCGGCAAAAGAAGCTTCAAGAATCGATAATGAAATTCGTTCAATCGGGCAGGAGGGTTTGAATACCGTACAAGGTTTATCCGCACCTGTTGATAATGCATTGAATCAGCTTGGAACTGCTGAGTTTACATCTTTGACAGGTAGAAACTTTGGTAAAGAAACTGTTAATATCGGACAACTTCCTGAATTAAACGGATTTTTAGATAGTACAGGACGTATGACAACTAAGAGTGGAGAAGAAGAGCTTAAACAAAGTGATTTAGGTGATAGAACTTTTGCAGCAGATAGAGTTGAGAATACGCAGCATAGAGGAATTATAACATCCAGTGAAAATGAAATAACAAAAGCCTCAGGTGCTGTACCGTCTGAAAATAAAACTACAGATGCGAAGGATGCTGAAAATAAAGTAGAAGGTGATAATACCGTAAATGATGCAGATAATGATCAATTGGCAAAAGAAAGTGAGAACAAGAAAGAAGAGGTAGCAAAAGAAGATCCTGCAACAATAGATGATAAAGTTCTTACTGATCCTGAAGAAATTATGAAACGTAAACAAAAAAGAGGTCTAGTATAAACTATGAATTGCATTTTTAATATTATCAGATTTATATATATAATTTCCGGCTACAAGAGAGTTTGCACCGTATTGTGTGCAGAGTCTTGCAGTGTCGGAGTTGATTCCTCCGTCAACTTGAATTATTAAATCATTATCAGCGTGTTGTTTGATAACTGGAATTTTCTCTGCACAATCAGGCATGAATGCTTGTCCGCCAAATCCCGGTTCTACCGTCATTATTAGAACCATATCCAATAGCGGTAGAAATTCAAGAATTTCTTCTGCTTGAGTTTTTGGCTTTATGGAAAGTCCTGCTTTTATCCCATAGCTTTTAATCATTTTAATTACGTTTTTGATATTGTCAGGACAAGCTTCATAGTGGAATGTTAAAATATCAGCTCCTGCATCTGCAAACGGTTTTATATATTTATCAGGATTTTCAATCATTAAATGTACATCAAGCGGGAGATTTGTAATTTTTTTTATTGATTTTACAACCGGAACTCCTATTGTAATATTCGGCACAAAATGTCCGTCCATAACATCTATATGAACCCAGTCTGCTCCTGCATTTTCAACTTTTTTAATATCACGTTCAAGATTTGCAAAATCTGCAGATAATATTGACGGAGATATTATTATTTTTGACATATTGCCCCCAGTATTTTACAAGCCTCATAGGCTGCATTTTGTTCTGCGTCCTTTTTAGTTTTGCCTTCTCCTGTAGCGATAGCCTTTCCTTCATAAGATACTTCTATCTCAAATATTTTATTATGTTCAGGTCCCTTTGTCCCGAGCAGCTTATATACAGGCGTATGTTTGGTAAGACTTTGAGTATATTCCTGCAAAATTGCTTTTGCATTGTATTTCTCAAAATTTTTATCAATTTCTTCTATGTAAGGATTAAAAATCTTTGCAATAAATTCTTTTAATTTTTCCAGTTTCCCATCAAGATAATATGCACCTAAAACTGCTTCAAATGCACAAGCCGTAACAGATTCCAATTTCGTTACACCTTGTTTTTCGTCATGAATTCCTGCACGTATAAGTTTATTTAATCCTATTTGAAATGCAATTTTAGAAAGTGTATTGTCAGATACTGCAATTGAGCGAATTTTTGACATATCACCTTCTGTATATAGAGGATATTTTTTATAAAGAAAATCTGATATTAAAAGTTTTAGTACAGAATCTCCTAAGAATTCAAGCCTTTCATAGCACTCTGTATATTCTAATCCGTTATCTTTAGTATAGGATGGATGAGTTAGAGCTGTTTCAAATAATTTTTGATTTTGAATGTCAATTCCAAAAATTTCTCTGACGGTTTCCATTTAGAATATTCCTTTTACAAAGTGAATAAGTCCTGTAATTATATCATTTGAGAATATAAAATGTTTTGTGAAATAATACATAACAGGGATTGTAAAAATAAAGCTGTCGGTTCTATCCAAAAAACCTCCATGTCCGGGAAGAGAATGTCCGGAATCTTTAACTCCTGCATCTCTTTTGATTAGAGATTCACAAAGGTCGCCTATTTGAGCGAAAACTGTACAAAGAATTCCGACAATAGCAGACATATACCATTCTAATCCGATAAAATATCCGATTACAATACAGCCTATGATTGCAGAAATTCCTCCGCCGATTGAGCCTTCAATCGTTTTGTTAGGACTTACTACAGGAGCTAGTTTGTGTTTTCCTAAATGTCTTCCTGCATAGTAGCACCCGATATCTGTTAGCAGAACTGCACAAAACATCATAACTACAAAACCCAATCCGTCTGAAAATCTTTCATTGGATAAGGAGCGTAAAAATATTAAATGTAGAGGAAACCATCCGCAATAAATCATTCCTAATACAGTTGTTGCAGCATTAGCAATATATGGCTGGCGGCCTCTGAACAAAACCCACATAAAAGCCCCGATTACGCTAAATGTTAATGCTACAGTTACCAAATCAAGTCTTTGAAAATATGCGATTACGGCAATTAGTACTTCAGCAATGAACATGACTTTAAGGCTTGGATAAAAACCTTTATGCTCAAGTATTTTTACGTATTCTTTTGACGCTGAAAAAATAATAAATAACAATAAAAATAAAAGTGCAAGCTTTCCGTATATTATACAGACCATGGCAATAGTTCCCATAATAAAACCGGTAAGCATTCTTGTGGCGTTTTTATTCAAGCCTTTAGTCTCTTCTGTCATTATACTGTTAATACCTCTTTTTCTTTTTCAGAAACATTACTGTCAATAATACCTGTATATTTATCAGTTAATTTTTGAATTTTATCTTGGTTGTCTTTAACTGTATCTTCAGGTAATTTTTCGTCTTTTTCGATTTTCTTCAAAGAATCAGTCATATCTCTGCGGATATTTCTTATTGCGACTTTAGCATCTTCTCCGATTTTCTTCACATCTTTAACTATTTCTTTTCTTCTTTCTTCAGTCAAAGGCGGAAATGCTAATCTTATACATATACCGTCGCTGTTTGGTGTAATGCCGATTTCAGCTTTAATAATAGCTTTTTCAACTTCTTTAAGAATTGATTTATCATAAGGTGTGATTACAAGTGTTGTACCTTCTTGAACATTAACTTGTGATAATTGTCTTAAAGGTGTAGGAGCTCCATAATAGTCAACTACAACTTTGTCTAAAATTAGCGGATTTGCTCGACCTGAACGAATTTGCCCAAATTCACGCTTTAGCTGTGTAATAGCTTTTTCCATTTTTTCTTCGCCGAATAAAAATAATTCGTCTAAAGAATCGTTTGCCTGATCTGACATTTTTACCTCTTTCTTTTGTAAATTATAAACTTATGTATGTTCCAATATCTTCGGATTGCAAAATTTTACTAATACCGTTTTGTGCATCAAAATCAAATACAACAATAGGAATATTGTTTTGTTTGCACAATGCACACGCTGAAGTATCCATTACTTTTAATCCGTTTTTAATAATGTCATCGTATGTAATTTTTTCTAATTTCTTAGCATTAGGATTTACTTTCGGATCGTCAGTATAGACCCCGTCAACTCCGTTTTTAGCCATCAACATAGCTTCAGCATTTATTTCAGATGCTCTCAAAGCTGCAGCAGTATCTGTAGTAAAGAAAGGATTGCCTGTACCTGCTGCAAATATTACAACTCTGCCTTTTTCCAAATGTCTAATTGCTCTGTGTCTTATGTAAGGTTCTGCGACCTGATTAATTGCAATTGCACTTTGCACTCTGCAAGGTACTCCGATTTGATTGAATGCACTTTGAAGTGCTATCGCGTTCATTACAGTTGCAAGCATTCCGACATAATCACCTGATGCTTGATCCATTCCCAGTTTTGCACTGTTTTTCATGCCTCGGAATATATTACCGCCACCCACTACAACTGCAATTTCCGCACCTAATTCTCTTGCTTTTTTGATTTCATTAGCAATCATTGAAACAGGTTTTTGATCAATACCAAACTGTTGATCGCCAAGTAATGCTTCCCCGCTGATTTTGATTAATACTCTCTTATACTTTAAACTTTTTTCCATAAACGACCTCTTTCCCTCTATAGTATATTAAACTTACCTGATTGTAAAGCATAATAAGGTTTTCTATTAAAAGTTGAATGTTACAATATATTAAGATGATGATTTCTTGAAACTATTGTAAACAGAGCATTTTAAAAATTAGTATATAAAAACAATATAAAAAATAGCACTTTTTTACTTCAAAATGTTTTTTATAATATATAGCGAGAATTTATATCAGTAGCAGAAAAGGAGAAGATATGGCACGAGTACTAATTTCTATGCCCGAAGAATTTTTGAACAAAATTGACCAGGTTGCAGATGGTGAAAATCGTTCACGAAGTGAGTTAATCCGTGAAGCATTGAGAACTTATATTTATAAACAAAAGGTTCGTGAATCAACTACTGCTGGTAAAAATGCAGCTATTCTTGAAGAGTTATTGGAATAAATTTCTCTATAATAAGGGCATGGTTACTAAGATTTGGGATTTGTTAAAAGACCGCGTTTTTTGATGCGGTCTTTTTTGTCATTTTTCTTCACAAACTAACAAAAAATATATTGATGTTTTTTTATAAATAGTGTAGTATTACTAAAGGATGTGTGTATGACTGATAATGACTTTATTTTGCCGCAAAAATCTGATTTAATTCAAATAAAAACTTCTGACATTGATTTTCCGATGCCTGATTTGAAAAATGCAACGGAGTCCAAAGCTGTAGCTATTGCAAAGTGGATTATTGACTGGTTAAAGAATGATTTAAAATCGGGCAAGATATCTATAAATAATTTATTGCCTTCAAAAGCAAGTTTAGCTTATTTTTTGGGTGTAAGCGTAGGAACTATTCAAAATGCTGTTCGTTATGTTGAAGACTCAGGTTTTGTCTGCTCAAAACAATGTATCGGAACAATGATTATAGGCCAGTCTGAACTTGGGGTTCGAAAACTTACGTCTAAAAGAGAGACTGCTATAAAAGATATTAAAAATTTAATTATTGAGAAAAATTTTAAACTCGGTCAGAATTTACCGTCATCAAGAGTAATTGCTTCGTCTATCGGATGTTCAGCTAATACAACAAGGCTTGCTTTAGAATACCTTTGTACTATAGGTATATTGGAGCATAAGTTTAAGAATTCAAAAGATGCAGGCTGGATATTGAAATCCTTAGACTTTAAAAAATCTGCAATGTCTGAAAATACACAGCATAAGACTCTTGTTGCCAAAGTCGAGAATGATTTGAAAATGTATATTGAATCTAATTTAAAACTTGGTGAAAAAATGCCTGCTCATGCTGAATTGTCAGCAATTTTAAAAGTAAGTATAAAAACCATTCATGATGCTTTAAAACTGCTTATTGATGATGGGATTTTGTTGCCGCGTAGAGGACGTTACGGTACTACTGTAATAAAAATGCCTTATTCAAAAGGTAATGAAACTATAACAAAACGTGAGACCTCAATTTTTGCATCTGCTCAGGATACGGCATTTTATTATTATGAAAAAACTCAAAACCATATTAAACAAATGATTAGTGAAAACTATGAAATCGGTTCAAAACTCCCGTCAATAGAAGAATTGTCGAAACAGATGGATTTGAGTCCTAATACAATAAGGAAAGCGTTCCAAAACCTTGCCAAAGAAGGATATTTAGCTTTCTCAAGAGGTCGTTACGGCGGGACTTTTGTTATTGATATTCCTGAGACCGGTGAAGAAGCATTCAAATGGCTTGCCGTAAATCCTCAATATGCTGAAGTCTATAAAAATTAAGGTAAATTTTCCCAATATTCTTTACTTTCGTCTTGCGGGTATTGGTTTCTGAGTGCAAAATGCGAACAAGCTGTTCCGTTATCGCCTGAAGCGTGACATGATTTACCCGAGTTTTTAAAATCACAGCATGCTTTTAGTTGTGATTCAACTACTGCAAAAGTATATTTATGTGTGGCAGGTAAAAATATATTTTTATTGATTATTTGAAAATAGAATATATCATACCCAAGTCTATTCGGACCTTTGAATCCATTTGTATCTACAATAAAATCCAAAGGTATTGTCTCTCCTGACCACCAGCAGCCGCTTGCTGCAATCATCATTCCGTTTTTAATAAAGAAGGCTCCTTCGTTGTGTCCGTCAGGATTAAAGTATTCATATCCGTTTGATTGTTTTAGAAAGTTTTCTTTGTAGCCGACTTCAGTTAAGTTTCGTGTTTGTTGTGCGTATAATTTTGTTGTTTGAAAATATTTTGAAAAGTCTTCTATAAATTGATAACTGCCACGTCCGTTAGAGCCCATAGAACAATAAGTTTCGACAAGGTTTGGATTATCTGCTGACATTCTAAGGACAGCTTGTGAAATTAATGAATATGCAGTTTTAAATTGCGATTTTAATTCTAAGTTTCTTTTCTTTATCATTATTGTCGGCAAAGTTAAAGCTGCCACTATTCCTATTATTCCTATCGTAATCATTACTTCCGCAAGTGTAAATCCTTTATAATTCATTCCCTCTCCTATTGTACATTATATTTTACATGTTTACTTGTAATAATATAAGTGTAATTGTTAGAAAATAGTTTGTCAAGTGGTTAAAATTGGTTATGCGAGATGAGTTATTATTTAAACTTGGTCAAAGTATAAGGTATATAAGATTAAAAAAAGAAATGTCACAGGAAGAACTCGGATTTAAAGCTGAGCTCAGTACAAATTCAATAAGTGCAATAGAGCGTGGCACTTATAATTTTAAAATTAAGACATTGTATAAAATTGCAGAGTCTTTGGGTGTAAATGTGGAATCAATTTTAAACTGTAAATTCTAAGGGCATAAGCTTTCCCAGTCCGGTTCATCATCGTCTTCCCCCGGCTCTTTTATATAATCTCCGCTTTCAAGCATTACCATTAGAGTCAGCTTAAGTTGTTTTTTATAGTTTTCTCTGGCTTTTTCTATAGTTTTTGCACAAAAACAAAAACTCGGAATTTCCTCTATCATTATGTAATGGTAAGGTTTGCCTTCAAAATCCAAATCCTCACCTTCAATTAATGTCCAATTAAGGTTTAAGTAATAATCTAAATCTTTAGCCACTTTTTAACCGCCTAATGAACTGTCGCTAAGAGGTTGTGTAATCATTATTCCGTCACCGCCTATTACATCAGCTTGTTGTCCGTTTATGTATAAATAGACAGGTTTTTCAGTATTTTTTCTTGCAGTTTTAATTAATTGATAAAGTCTTTTATAGACGCTGTCTGTGCCGCCACCATATTCAAATTGCGAGGATAAGTTAATTATAACTTTATCAGGACGTTCCTGAACACCTATAATTTCTGTACCTGCAGGTATTTCTGAATAGACACCCTTTGTTTTCTCGCCTTGTTTAGGGCCTAGAATTAATGAGCTAATAGCATATTTAATTTTTGAGCCATCAATATCAGGATCATATTCTCTTTTTACAATTTTATAAACTTCTTCATGATTTTCGTTTTGTCCTATGAAAACAACATCAACATATTCTTTAGGCTTTTGTTGTTCAGGTTCATCAGGTTTTTCGATAGGTTCGGATGCTACCGGAGGTTCTTGTACTGCTCCTGGAATTTCAGTTGTAGTATCACCAGGGGCAAGAAGCTTTAGCCCTAAAAATACTGATGCTGCTACCATTGCTACACCTAATAGTCCTAAAAATATTCTTTGATCTGCTCTCATATTATTAATCCCTTACTTCGGTTACTACATCTTTTAATACTATAATTGTACCGTCTATGTCAATCCTGTTATCTTTTATTACGGCATCTCTGACAGTAAGAGTTGCGTCTTTATCTTTAAGTATGCCTAAAGAGTAGCTTAGCGGATTTAAAAAATTTATAATATCTGAAACTTTACTTAAATCAACTGAAAATAAATCGTTTACAACTTTAGTATGGGATAAGTATAATTTCCCGTTATATACATTCAAATCTGAAGTGACGACTACATTTTGTTTTGAATTCAGGAATGGAAATGCTACTTGAAATATATACATGAATTGATTGTTTCTAAGTTTTGCTTTTGATTGAGTTATATTAAATAGTTTATAGCTTTTGCCGAGTGAATTTATTTCATCAATTAATTCTTTGTATCCATTTGCTTTCATTGTATTATTCAAATCGTCCTCGGTGATACTGGTAGCAAATGCCATGCCGAAATCTTCTTTGAATAGTGCAGTTTTAGTTTTTGTATCATATTCTATATAATTATAATCGCATAGCGTTTTTAATTTTAAAAGTGATAAATAAACGTCATCTGCCACTACATTTTTTCCTGTAATTTCAAGTGACTTAAATCTGCCAGCTTTTAAATCAGAAAGGCTGTAGGATTGAATTTTTACATCAAAATCGCCTTGAGCTTCTTTTTTTATCTGACTTTTTAAAATGGATTGGGCAGTTTTTGTAGCAAGAAAGTTTGTACCTGTGATGGTGCTAAGTCCTCTTACAAATCCGCCTGATAATTGCATTTCTGATGGACATACAAAGTTACTGTCATTGCAATTTGCATTTGCAGGAAATGCCGTGAATATAATAATTCCGAGAGTTATAAAAAATTTTTTCATTTATAAAAATACCTTTTTGACTTTGATTATATTTTTATCAGCGTATCCGATTGCACTTATGTTATCATTATAAATCAAAATTACAAAATCAACACAATTTGTATTATTTTCTATTGCTTGTCCGTGTAATATTTTTTCATGTTCGTTTTCTGAAATTGTTATTTGTTTCAGTTTGATTATATCAACAGGGTTAATCAAGTTTTCTTTTACGTTAATTCCATCTAATTTTATTGATTTGTCTATTGTGAAAGCTCCGGCTTTTGTTCTGATTAATTTAGTTAAATACCCTCCGCATTTTAATTTTTGACCTAAATCATAAGCAATTGATCTTATATAAGTGCCTTTCGAGCATGCAATCAATAATTCAGCAGTTTGCTTTTCATAATCGAAACATTTTAATTCAAGTTTACTTATAGTAACTTTTCTTGGCTTAATTTCAACTGTTTCGCCTTTTCTTGCATATTCATATAATTTTTTGCCATTAACCTTTATTGCAGAATAAATAGGAGGGAGTTGTTCAATTTCACCTCTAAAACTATCAAGGGCAAGTTCTAAATCATTTTGAGTAATTTTATTTTCAAAACATTCGGTAACTTCGCCTTCAATATCATAAGTTGTTGTATTTTTCCCGAATTGGACGGTTGCAAGATATTCTTTGTCATCTTCTAAATATTCAATCAATCTTGTGGCTTTACCGATGCAAACTGGCAACACTCCTTCCGCAAACGGATCAAGAGTTCCTGTATGACCAATCTGTTTTATTTTTGTAATTTTTCGCAACATAGCAACGACATCATGCGATGTCATACCTTTTGGCTTGTATATGTTCAAAAAGCCAAACATTTACTATTACAATTCCCCTCTGGATATTTTGTCGATAATTTCGCTCACTCTGGAGCCTTTTTCTAAAGAATCCGTGTAGACGAATTTTAATTCAGGAGTTAATCTTAGTCTAATTCTTTTCCCAACCTCAAAACGAATTTTAGGTGTGCTGTGGTCAATAATTTCTTTTGTTTTTTCAATTTGTTCTTCAGAGCCTAGTACACTATATATAACTTTTGCAAATGAATTGTCGTGAGATACCTCTACATCTACAATAGATACAACTCCAGCCAGGCCTCTGATTTCCTTTCTTAATATTTCTGAGATATCTCTCATTAATTCTTTTCTAACACGTTCGTTTCTGAGTGTCATAATTATCTCCTTTTAAAAGGATTGTAACATAAAAAGATTATATGTGAACATCTCCTAACGGCCTAAACGAATTTCATCAAAATCTATATAAATTCTGTATCCTAAAATTTTACAAATCATTTTCATTTCAGAATATCTTAAAGATTCGCTTGTAAGTTTATGAGAGAGTAAGCTTTGAGAATAATTTTTTCCGCTTAACTCTGTCATTTTTTCAGCGAGCTTCGTCAATGTCATACTTTTGGACGTAAGCATTATTTTTACTTCTTCTTTTACGTTCATATTAAAATTATACATTCCGATTGACAGAGTATGAAAAATATTGTATAATTATGAATATAATTCATAATATTGAATATTGTTTATTTTATATTTACAAAGGAGCGAGATATGAGAAAAGGATTTACGTTAGCAGAAGTTTTAATAACTTTGGGTATTATTGGAATAATTGCTTCGTTAACTTTACCTGCTGTAATCGGGCATTATAAAAAAGTTGAAACTGCATCAAGATTAAAAAAATTTTATTCCTCAATGCAACAGGCAATTGTTATGAGTGAAGCTGTCAATGGAGATTCAAAGGAGTGGGTTAAGGCTGAAACGCAAAAAGATAGTGAAGGTAATACTGACTATGATGCTCAGGATAAAGTTGTAAAAGACTTTTTTATGCAGTATCTTGCACCATATTTCAAGTATACAAATATTGTAAGTGGAAAAAATATTGTGGAGGAAGATGGTACAAAAAGTGGAACTGTGACAAAAGTCTATCTTGCAGATAGTTCCAGTTTTCTTTTTAACAATGGAACATGCATGGATATTATATTTGATATAAATGGTGAAAGAAAGCCAAATACTCCGGGAAAAGACCAGTTCACATTCTTCTTTTGTCTTTCTCCTGAAGAAATAGAAGGACATTGTCGTAATAGTAAAAGAGCTTTCTGTACTCCAAGCTATGAGGCACGTACAAGAGATGAGCTAAAAAACAGATGCAAAACTAATGCTTATCACTGTTCAAGTCTCTTAGAATATGATAATTGGGAATTTAAAGACGATTATCCTTATAAATTATAAGCTGTCGCGTTCGATTTCTTCGGTTGTAGATACTTCTATAATATCGCCAACTTCAATATCATTCCATTTAGCAAAAGATATACCGCATTCAAAGCCTTGTGCAACTTCTTTAACATCATCTTTAAAGCGTTTAAGCTGGTCAATAGCTCCTTTGAATATTTCTTTACCGTCACGAAGCAATCTTGCAGCTTTACTTCTCACAATCTTACCTTCTGTTACATAGCAGCCCGCAATTTTTGTGGTTTTGCCAATTGTGAATACTTGTCTAACTTCAGCTTTACCGAGTTCAACTTCTTTAATTTCAGGTTGAAGTAATGAAAGCATTGTTTTTTCCATATCTTCAAGAATTTGATAGATGATATCGTAGGTCTTGATTGTAACCCCTTCTCTATCCGCAGCTGCAGCTGCTTTGTTGTCAGTCCTAACCGTAAATCCTAAGATTAAAGCTCCGGATGCTGAAGCAAGCATTACATCGGCTTCAGAAATATCACCAACACCAACGTGGATAATTTTTGTAGTAATTTCTTTTGATTCAAGTTGTGCTATTGCTTGAGACACAGCTTCTGCAGAACCGTGAGTGTTAGCTTTGATGATTAAGTTCAATTGCGGAATATCCTCGTCTCCTGCAACAGCTTCACGTCTGATATGTGCAGGCAGCATTGCTTCTAATCGTTTGTCACGTTCTTTTTCACGACGTTTTTCAACAATAGCTTTCATTTCTTTTTCGTTTTTAACAACTTCAAATCTGTCACCTGCTTGAGGAACTTCTGTCAGACCTAAAATTTCTACAGGAGTAGATGGTTCAGCTTTTTGGATTTTTTCTCCGCTATCAGATAGTAATGCTCTTACGCGTCCGCAAGCTGTTCCAACGACAACACAATTCCCTATTCTTAATGTTCCGTTTTGAACCAGTAATGTTGCTACAGGACCTTTACCTTTATCAAGGTTTGCTTCAATTACGACACCTGATGCTTCAGCTTTAGGGTTAGCTTTTAGGTCTTGGATATCTGCAACAAGAAGGATGTATTCTAATAATTCATCGATACCTGTGCCTTGAAGTGCTGAAACTTTTACTGTGATTGTATCACCGCCCCATTCTTCAGGTACAAGTCCATGTTCTGTTAACTGTTGCAAAATTCTATCAGGATTTGCACCCGGCTTATCAATTTTGTTTACAGCTACGATAATCGGAACTTCAGCAGCTTTTGCGTGGTTAATAGCTTCAATTGTTTGAGGCATGATACCGTCATCTGCAGCTACAACCAAAATTGCAATATCTGTAGCTTTAGCTCCGCGGGCTCTCATTTCTGTAAATGCTTCGTGACCAGGGGTATCAACAAATACAATTTTCTTTTCTTTATTGTTATCAAGATAAACCGTATATGCACCAATTGACTGAGTGATACCGCCTACTTCAGTTGCAACAATTTTGTGTTTTGAAGCACGAATACTGTCAAGTAATGTCGTTTTACCGTGGTCTACGTGACCCATAATACTTACGACAGGAGCACGTTTTTTCAATAATTTTTTGTCAACTTCTGTAAGAGCTTTTTTCTCTTGTTCTTTTTCTAATTCTTCTTCTATATATGCATCTAAATCTTCGTCAAGAACTTCCAAGTCATATTCAGCACAAATTTTCTTAATAACATCCACATCAATAAGTTGGTTAACGGTTGCCATAACTCCGTTCATCATTAAAAATTTTACAATCTCAGCTGGTGTTTTTTGAATTTTTTCAGATAATTCAGAAATAGTCATAGCTTGATTAACTACAATTGATTTTACTTCTTGAACTTCTTCTGCTTTGTGGATTTTCTTTTTATGTTTTTGTGCTGCGGCTTTTTCTAGTGAAATTCTTTCTTGTTCTTCTTTTTTATTAAATTCTTTATCTTTCTTTTTATTATCAGAACGTTTTTTTGAGGATCCTTTTGTTTCATATATATCTTGTGAAATGATATGTCTTTCTATAGGTTTTTTAATTCCGGTAGAAGGTCTTTCTGGTCTTTTATCCTCAGATGATTTTACCTGTCCGTCTTTAGAGTTTGTAAATTTCTTTTGTCTATCAAATTTTTCGCCTTGATTTCTCGGTGGAAATTTTCTGTTTTCATCTTTTCTAAATGCAGGTTTTTCGGATTTATCACCGTCTTGTTTCGTCGCAGGTCTTGGAGCTCTTCTTACAATTTCCAATCTGTTTTGAGGTTTTACTACTTCTACTTTAGGGCGTTCTATAATTGTTTTTTTTGTTTCTTCTTTTTTTTCTTCTTTTACCTGTGTTTCGGTCTCAGTAACTTTTGCTTTTTTTACAATAAAAGCTTTTGGTTTTTTTATTTCTTTTACAGAACCCGCATTAATAAAATCCTTTAGCCTTCTTACCTGATCAACGGTTAATGTACTAGAATGAGTTTTGCCGGTAATAGAAATTTGGGCAAGTTTTTCTATTACTTCTTTACTTGTTAATTTTAATTCTTTTGCTAATTCATTTATTCTTATTGTTTCAAAACTCATTTATTAATTTTCCTTTCAGGTCTTGTGGTAGAGGAGTTTTTAATATTTTTTGGATTTTATTTTTTTTGAATGCTGCCTCTATGCAAGTTTTATTATAACAAAGATATACGGATCTGCCAAATATTTTAGAATTTCCGTTTATAACTATGTTATTGTGCGAATGTTCTTTGGTAATTTTTATCATTTCATCTCTGTTTTTAATTTTACCGCATCCAGCACATTTTCTTTCTGTCATTTAGTGGTTTCCCTAATTTACTTCTGCAAGTTTTTCCAGTTTTAATTTCTGGTCATATTCCATAAGTAATTTAATTAATTCATCCAACTCACCGTCAATAACTGTCCATACATTAAGATTGTGGTTAATTCTATGATCGGTCAAACGTCCTTGAGGGAAGTTGTATGTTCTTATTCTTTCACTTCTGTCACCGGTTCCGACTTGTGAGCGGCGAAGGTCGGTGATTTCCTGCATTTGTTTTTGAACTTCCATATCGTAAAGTTTTGCTTTTAAGATTTGCAAAGCACGTTCTTTGTTTTGTAATTGAGAACGTTCTTCTGTACAGAAAATCATTATTCCTGTAGGTTTGTGGAATACACGAGCGGCAGTTTCTACTTTGTTTACGTTTTGACCGCCAGCACCGCCAGATCTTGCTGTTGTTATTTCAATGTCGTTCATATTTAATTCAATTTCAACATCGTCAACTTCAGGCATTACCGCAACTGTCGCAGTAGATGTATGTACTCTGCCTTGAGATTCTGTTGCAGGGACTCTTTGTACACGGTGTACACCTGATTCATATTTTAATCTTGAATATACAGCGTCACCTTTTATTGAAATGATAATTTCCGAAACTCCGCCTGCTTCGCATTCAGTTTTACTTAAAACTTGAGTCTGCCAGTCTTGTTTATCTGCGTATCGCATATACATTCTTGCAAGATCTCCAGCAAAGATGTTAGCTTCATCTCCGCCTGCTCCGCCTCGGATTTCAAGCATAATATCTTTATCATCCATAGGGTCTCTTGGAAGAAGTAATATTTTCATTTTTTCTTCAAATTCAGGAATTTTTGCTTCATTTTCTTCAATTTCAGCTTTAATTAAGGCTTTCATTTCGTCATCATTTTCAGAATGAAGCATTTCTTTTGCCTCAGCAATAGCATCAGTTGCTTTTTTCCATTCATAATATAAATGGACTGTTTCTTCCATTGATTTTCTTTGTTTTGATAAATCCCTAAATTTATTATAATCCTGAATTACTGCAGGATCTGAGAGTGTTTCTCCCAGTTCAATGTATTTTTTCTCTATTTGTAAAATTTTATCTAGCATATCTTTCATATCACGATTATAACAAGAACATATTATTTTTCAAATGGCTTGTAAAAGGCTTGTGAATGTGATAAAATAAAAGCAGGTAGATATAAGGAGGACGTATGCAAAAAGCTTATATAGATAGAAGTTCGGGGGGGGGGGCTACAAACTAACAGTTAGAGTAAGCATTTCCGACTTAGACCTCCGATTGAACAAAAAAGAGCTGAAAAGTAAGCCGTGCCAACAGACACGGTGATTTTTGATGCAAGAAATGTTAAAATAAGAAATAGTATAAAAACGGAGGACTTATGAAAAAGAAAAATGCTTTCACATTAGCAGAAGTATTAATAACCTTAGGTATAATCGGCGTAGTTGCTGCGATGATTATGCCGATTTTAATACAAAAAAACAATAATCGAGTGGTTGAGGCACGATTGAAAAAGTTTTATTCGGCAATTAATCAAGCTATATTAATGTCAGAAAGTGTTAATGGAGATCGAAAAATTTGGAGTAAAACTTTTAACACCTTTTCAGATAATTCTGATGATGCTGCTACCGCAGCTATGGAGGATATGGAAAATTGGTTTAATACATATCTGAAACCGTATATGAAAGTTATTAAAACAGAAAAGGAACCAAAAGTTTTTACGGTTTATTTTTCCGATGGTAGTGCTATGTCATATAGTTCTTGGACAAGTGAAGATATTGTTTTTTATGTTGGAAATCCTAAAAAATGTTTAGATAAATATCAAAATGGTGTTTTTAGTACCAATGGTAATGGCTCAGGAAGATGTAGTTTTCTTTTCAGATATTCAGCTAATGAAAATTACGACTTTGGACCTTATAAATTATATTGGGATGGCAAGCCTCAATTCTTGATTGACAAATGCAAAAATGGATACAGACAATATTGTACAGCGGTTATACAAATGAACGGTTGGAAAATTCCTGATGATTATCCGTTTAAAGTTAGTTATTAAATTTTGATGATTTCTACTTAGTAAAAATTTTTGTGATAATATTATTTCGGAGAAATAATTATTATGCCAGAAAATTACGGAATAGCTTTATTAATAACTTTTTTAGCGGGATTAGCTACAGCAATTGGTGCTGGGGTTGCATTTATTGTTAAAAAAGATAATATGAAGGTGTTATCTATCGGGCTTGGATTTTCGGCAGGTGTTATGATATTCTTGTCGTTTGTCGATATAATTCCTTCTGCAGGAGAGATGCTGCAGGCTGTATTCCCTCATAAATATAATTGGATTGTATATATCAGTTTTATTATTGGGTTAATCGTTGCTATTTTGATTGACTATTTTCTTCCTGATCACGTTGATGAGGATGAAATGTTTAATCCTGATGTTCCGTCTAAGCATAATAAAATGATTAAGCACGCAGGAATTTTGACAGCAGTTGCTATTTGTGTTCACAATTTCCCTGAGGGGATGGCTACTTTTATGACATCTACTCAGGACTTAACTCTGGGATTATCAGTCGGACTTGCAATTGCTATTCATAACATTCCAGAAGGAATTGCCGTTGCTCTTCCTGTATATCAAGCTACCGGTAAAAGAAGATATGCTATGTTGTATGCTGCATTATCAGGAATTTCTGAACCTATCGGTGCGGTTATCGGTATGTTTTTGTTAAAGTTATTCCTGCCTCAAATGATGGTTGGGGCTTCTATGGCTGCGGTTGCAGGTATTATGATTTATATTTCTTTTGATACTTTGCTTCCTTTAGCCAAAGAATATGGAAATTGGCATTTGTCTATGATTGGAATTGTTTCAGGAATATTATTTATTTGGACAAGTCTTTTGTTATTACCGTAAGTTGTTTGTGAGGGTATTATAGAATGAATTTATCTAATATTTTTGATATGGGTCGTAATTTTTATGCAATGCCCTCTTATCTCTCTAATTCAGGTAAAGCTTTGGTACCTTTAAGATACTTTTTTGAATTGACTTACCGTTGTAACCTCCAGTGTCCTTATTGTTATGTTGGTGATGACAGAAATAAAGAAGAATTATCTACTGAAGATTGGTATAAAATTATTGATCAAATACCTTTTTATTCTTTTGTAACGCTTGTTGGCGGTGAACCTCTTGTGAGAAAAGATTTTATTGATATTCTTATGAAAACCGCTAAAAAGACAATGGGTAAGTTAAATGTCGTATCTAACGGGATTTTAATTAATGATGAAATAATTGATGCTTTTATAAAAAGCAAAATGATGCTTTTATCTGTTTCGTTGGATGGGTATGGTAAAAATCATGACATAAATCGTGCTAAGGATGGAATTTGGGATAAAATTATGAATAATTTTGAAAAAATGAATTCCAGAGAAAAACGTCCTATGATTGATATTAAAACTATTGTTCTAGAAAATAATCTTGATGATTTGATTAAGTTATATAAAATGTGTGATGAAATGAAATTTAATTTTCTTTCAATTTCATTCTTGCGTAATAATAATTTAAAACAGAATTCTGTATTATTTGATAGTTTTGTTCCTGAATTTAATGCAGATTACCCTATTCAAAAATATTTTGATATGGAGCATTTTAAGGAAGTGTATAAAGAATTGGAGTCTTTGAGTAAAAAATCAAAAGTCCAAATTAGATATTCTCCTAAGTTTGAATATTCGAAAAATCCGCTTGCAAAGATTGAAGAATTTTTTAATACTCCTGCTGATAAGCCGGTTTCTGAAATCTATAAGCCTTGTATTTATCCATATTCAAATATGATGATTACGCCTGCAGGTGATGTATATCCTTGCTTATCTCAAAAAATTGGTAATGTTAAGAATATGAGTATAAAAGAAGTCTTTAATCTCCCGCATTACAGATGTTTCAGAAAGAATTTAAAAGCTGCCAAAGTATTTGGTGCGTGTCAAATGTGCTGTGAATTGTGTGTTAAATAATTATAATTTGTAAGGATAATCATCTGGAATTTTCCAATTATTTAATTGGATTAGTGATGTGCACCATTGAATTTCAGTTTTATTATAGCATTTGTTTTTTAATTCTTGCATATCTCCATTCCATCTTACTTTATATGGTTCTACTCCTTTATTATAATGGTACTTCCATGTTTCTCCAGATGTATTCGGCCAAAAGCCAAAGGAGAATATTTTAGAACTTCTTTTTTGTTCAAATTCTGTTCCGGTAAGGTTTGAAAGTTGACAATATTTGGCTTCTGGACAGAATAAAAAATGACCTCCTGTAGTTTGTAATGAGATATTTCCGTCTTCATTCGTTTCATAGTATATATCAATTATGACAGCACTTCCATCTGCAAAGTATACAATTTTTCTGGGTCTGACATAATTGATATCTTCTGTGCCAATATTTTTTAAATAATTTTTCAGATATTTCGACCAAAGTTCATCGGTGTTTTTGGGTGTCCAATATTTCTTGTCTCCGTTATTGTTTTCAGATAGTAATATGGCTTGATTAATTTCAGAATAAAATTTTTTCATTCTTGTTTCTACAATATTTTTTTTATGTTTTTGAATTATTGTAGGAATTGTCATTGCTGCAACTATCCCGATTATTCCTAATGTAATCAATACTTCTGCTAAGGTAAAAGCTCTTATTTTCATAGTTTATTCCTCATTATAGTTAATAATATATTACTATAGTAGTTATAAAACTACTATAGGAGATAGCAAGATATTTGTCAATAATATAAAATTAAAAAATGCAGAAAGAAGAATTTCTTAAAGAGTTAGGTTTTGCTATAAAGATGAAACGTATGCGTCAGAAAATTTCGCAGGAAAAACTTGCAGAATTATCTGATTGTAGTCTGTCTTATATCGGTTTTGTTGAAAGAGGTGAAAAAAGCCTTTCTTTATATAATTTTTTAAAGATAGCATCTGTACTCCAATTGGATGTCGGGAGTTTTTTAAGCGATTTTGTGAACCCATGAATTCATGGTCATGTTTGCATGGCGGTTGAAATGGCGTCTTTTTTTATTTTGTAAATACGTTATACTGAATATGTAATCGGTTAAGATTCAAACCCTTGATGGTAAAATCGTTTGCCGATACTTCGGGAAGAGGTTTATGTGTATGGGATATATACATTGCTGCGGGGCTTTGCATAAGACAAAGTCGTATAGGCTTGTGCCGCGGGATAATTTTGTATTGTGCGAGGCGGATGTTCTTAAAAAGTGTCCGATATGCGGTCATTTTGTTGTGCAACTGACTCGTGTTAATGACAAAGATGAAATTTCTATTATTAGAAGGACTAATGCTAAAGCAAAGAAGTTCTTTGAAGATTTAAAAAAATCTATTTTATATGAAGAAGTGCCGGCTAAGCTTCCAAAGGTTTATCAAGGAAAATTCTACCTTAATTATAATGAATTTGGAGTTAAAAAAAGATGCTATTCAAATTTAAGTTCCCTAAAAATTGGGCTGTGTGAAAATAAATATCTTAATAATAATCTATAATCCTTTTAAATTATCTTACTCTCTAGGGGATGAAATTATTTCATCCCTTTTTATTAATAAAAATTTAATAAGGAATTATTATTAAAAAAATAGCCAAATGGTTATTTTTCTTTAGGTATTATGAAATAAAGGATAGCCGGAAGGAATATTCAGCGAGGAATATGAAATGAAATTAACACCAAAGGAGATGGTTGTTATAACTTTGGTTGCCTCGGGTTACTCGGATAAAGAGATAGGGCTCAAACTAAACATTTCTTACGGAACAGTAAGGGATTACATTGATAAAATAGTTTTGAAAACGCAGGCAAGAAACAGAACCCATGCAGCTATGTTATATGCCAAAGATAATCCGAAATGGTTGGGAGCCATTCGGTAAATATAATTTTTTATATGGAGTGCTATGAAAAGAATAATAATTCATTGGACAGCCGGATTATATTATCCGACTGAACTTGAGAAAACCCATTACCATTTTTTGATTGATAGGGATGGAAAAATCTATAATGGTAAATTTAAGCCTGAAAATAATTTAAGATGCCTTGCAGGTCATTATGCTGCCCATACAGGCGGCGGTAATACCGCTTCAATTGGTGTTGCTTTGTGTGCGATGAACGGGTTTAAAAGTTTAAAAGATATAGGGAAATATCCAATTACAAAAATTCAATTTGAAGCAGCTATGAAACTTTGTGCAGAATTGTCTGTTAAATATTCGATTCCAATTAATCCAAATACTATAATGACTCATTATGAATTTGGGTTAAAACATCCAGATACATCAAGTGCGGGGAAAATTGATATTATTTTTATTCCACCTTATCCTTGGGTGAATAAAATTGAGGCTGGTAAATTTATAAGATCAAAAATCAGATGGTACAAGGAAAATTTACAAGGAGAATAATTTATGGAAGTTTCCTATTATAATCTTTCGGGTGGTATAAATCAGGCTTTGACTAAAACTGAACTCGGCAATGATACAAAAAAAATTTATTGGGCGGATTCCCAAAATGTTGAAATTTTACAAAATAGAGGTATTATCAAACAAAATGGTAATACAAAAATGTTGGAGTTACCTGAAAGTGAAAGTATTTCAGGTTTGTATGAAATGCGTAGCGGAAAAAGAATTAAGCTCGTAATTACAACTGCTTCAGGGAAAATATATATTTATAATAAAGGTAATATGTCTTTTAGTTTGCTTGAGAAAACTATTTCCGGTACAAAGCCGGTATTTGCAAGTTTTTTGGATGGTGTTTTGATTTCCAGCAGTTCGGATTCTCTTTTTTATATAAAGAATAATGATGAAAATGAAGTTGTTGAATGCAATCTTACAGATGATAATGAAAACCCTGTATATAGCGAAGTTATAAGTATATATAACGGCCGAGTTTGGGTTGCATCAGGGTCTGTAATTTATTATTCAGCATTGGGAACTTATGATGATTTCTCAACTACAGGCGATGCCGGTTATATAAGAAATTTTCATACAAATACGGATGAAATTACTGCATTAAAGCCTTATAAAGATTACCTTGCTATTTATAAGAAAAATGAAGTTTATCTTTTGACTGGTATGAGTGAAGATGATTTTGCTATTGTTCCGTTTGCAAATAAAGGGGCTTATTCTTCTCGCAGTATTGTAAATGTCGAAAATAAGCAATATTTTTTAAATAGTGGAATTTACGCATTAGAACAGGTTGGAGAATTAAATCAAATTCAGCTTGGATCAGAAATCTCTAAAAATATTTCCGATGAATTTGATAATTTTAATAAAGTCAGATTAGATGAAAGTCTAAGTTTACATTATGAAAGTCGAAATCAAGTTTGGTATTTCTTTCCTTATACTGATGATGATTATTTCCATATTATTTGGATAAATGATTATGTTAATAAATCATGGTATAAAAGGGTCATTCCGCAAAATATAACGTATGCTTGTGTTTTTGATGATTATGTTATCACTGCTGATTCTTCAGGAAATATTTACCGAGAGGATTATGGGGTGACGTTTGATGGGGAACCTATTCAATTTATGTGGAAATCTCCGTTTTTATCTTTAGGGTCTATTCATCACAGAAAAATTATTGACGAATTTTATTTTATATTGGATGAAGCTTACGATAATAATTTTAATTTTTCTGTATATAAAGATTATGATAGCGGATATTCTGATGATATAGAAAAAATATATTCAGTTCACTTGGAGCATCTAATTTGGGCTGATGATAATACGTCTGATAATTTACCTTGTCATTGGGCTACGGATGAGGATTCTTTACCTGTTTGGTCTGTTAACAGAGATACTTTAGAAAAAGCGGAAATCTCTGAGTCAAATTATGCAATACAGCTTTGCGTGAGCGGAGAAAATTCTAATGAGTCTTGTGCAATTATAGGACTTCAGTTCCGTGAAATTTATAACGATGACTAAAGCACCACTCAACTTATTTATACAAAATAAAAAGAAAGGACAAATTAAATGAGTACACACACAACAAATTCTTACTCTGCATTCATTCCTGAAATTTGGAGTCAGAAATTGAACTCAATGCTTCAAAAAGAATGTGTTATGCTACAGTGCGTAAACAGAAATTATGAAGGCGAAATTAAAAACCAAGGGGATTCAGTTAAAATTATTACACCTGCAGCTGTCAGTGTTGCAACTGTTGGTAGCGGCAATATTACGTATGATGAATTGGAACCTACTTCTACTGACCTTGTAATCGATCAGAAAAAATTCTTTGCTTTTAAAATTAATGATGTTGCTCAAGTTCAGTCTAATACGGATATTATGGAAGCTCATTTGGAAAATGCAAAAAAAGCTATTGAAGAAGTTCAAGATTCTTACCTTTTATCTCAACATGCAAATGTTGACGGTGCAAATATTGTAGGGTCTGATTCTCAACCAATTACTTTAGATAAAACAACTATCTATTCTCAATTTGTAAAATTAGCTTTATGCTTGAAAAATTCAAATGCGGTATCTTCAACAAAACGCCCTTGGGTCGTTATTAACCCTACAATTGAATCTTATCTGCTTCAAAGCTCTGAATTTATTGGTGCTCATAATGTTGCTGATGAAACATTAAGAGAAGGAGCAATCGGCAGAATTGCAGGCATGGATGTTCTTGTAAGTACTAATTTATCTGATGTTTCAGGAAAATACTATGTGCTTGCAGGTACTAATGATGCTATTACTTTTGCATCTCAACTTGCTAAAATTGAAAGTTTACGTGATAAAGACAGTTTCTCTGATTTAATTAGAGGCTTGTATCTGTATGGTGCAAAAACCGTCCAACCGAAAGCTTTAGCTAAAATGGTTGTTAAATCTGTTGCTACGACGGTTCCTACAGAACCGACTGAGCCTACGGAGGCTACTGAACCGACAGATCCAACAGAACCGTAAGTCTTTAATTACCCTGTAAAGTACCTTTAAATCTTTTATAAAAGCCTTTTTTAAAAGGTGATTTAAAGGTGCTTTTTGAGAAAGGAATGGTATGTTTAAGCATATAAAGGAAACTATAAAACAATTGGCACAAAGTGCTGTTGCTATAGCTGAAAAATCTCTTGGCAGTTCTACAGGTCAATTAAAAAAGAAAATGGCTATTGATTATGTTACGTCAAAATTGCCTGTTCCTGCTATTTTCAGAACATTTATCGCAGTACTTTTGTCAGGATTTATTGATGATTCTATCGAGTTTGCCGTTGAGTATATGAATTCGTTGAATCAAAAAACGGATGGAGAAATTTATGAATAATAATCAAATACAAAATACTATGGGCGGGGGATTATCTTATGCCGATAACCGTCAAACATCAGGACAAACGGCTGTTCCTCAACCTCAAGAGCCTGTTCAAACTTATGATGTAAAAAGTATTGTGTTAAACGATCTTAGCAAAATTCAAAAACTTGTTGATGATGGTGTAATTAACAATACGCAAGGACAATATTTAGTGAACTATGTAATAAATAAGGCGTATGACATGGTTAATAACAATAGTCAAGGAAAGGCTCAAGTTACGCCGAATAATAATGCATTTGCTGAATTTGAAGCAGAAAATGCAGGGTTTTTCGATAAAAACGGCAGAGCTGAGGTTTTAGAATATCTTAAAAATTCCGGTTTTGAGGGTGATAAAGATGAAATCTCCTTAATATCAAAAATGATTGAAAACCTTGAAAATGGTGCAATCGAAAGATATTTAAAACAAACAGCTTACGAAAAGACGTTAAATAACGAAAATGAAATCGCAAAACAGAGATTGAGAGCAAATGCACAAAACTCTAATTTTGATGATGCAAAAGCAAGGGTTTTTACTCGTGAGCAAATCGGCAAAATGAGTGGTGCAGAATTTGCTAAATATGAAAAAGCAATTATGGAACAACTCCGTAAAGGTTTGATTAAATAATTAAGCAAATTAACCGTGGCAGTCGGGCGGTTTTACCGCCTGCTGTAACGGGAAAGGATACGTTGATGAATTACTTTGAATTGATAAATAAATGCCTTACCGAATTAAATTATAAGCAGGTTTATTCGTTTACCGAATTGACTAAAAATGAGCATTTAAAGATTAAAAATATTATAAATACTCTTAATACAGAAGTTTGTAATTCTGATAATTGGAATTTTTTATTAAGAAGGAAAGAATTTGAAATTCCTGCAAATATTTCAGAAATTCCAAATCCGATTAACGGCAAAGTTGCCATGCTCTTAATCGGAGGAAAAGAATATAGATATACAGATAATTTTGAAAAGTTTTTTACAAATTCCCAACCGAGAAACACTTATACAACATTCAATGATAAGTTATTGATTCCGTTGTTTGATAAGGTTCAAAATGCTGAAATCCTTTATTATACTTCTAATTACGCAAAAACTGCAGAAGGTACGGAAAAAGAATCTTTGGAAAATGATACTGATATTTCTGTAATTCCTGATATTTTTGCAGAACCAATATTAGTATATGGGACTTGTATGAGATTAAAAGGAAATCCGCAGCATATTAGATTTAGTTACTGGTTGTCAATGTATAATAATGCACTTGCAAATTTACGTTCAAAATCCGCTATTGATGCCGATTATTCACCATCAATAAGGCTTAGCAGATACTAGAAATTTAGCATATAAAAATTTGCAAAAAAAACAGGAAGTTATTTTTCATTCCCCCCTGTTAAGATTTACACTAGCCGAAATATAAATAGCATGTTTATTATAGCACGTTATTAGTAAAAACACAAATTATGATAAGAAATGTTAATAATTATAAACAATGAAACAGTTAACTCAGCAACAGAAAATTTTTATAGATGAATATATAAAAACGGTTGACGGAGAACTTTCCGCAAAAAATGCAGGCTATAAATCCCGAAACCTAAAAGAGACCGCAAATCGACTTTTAGCAAATAATAATGTAATAAAAGAAATGAAAATTCGACTTAAAGGTCGAATAAATTCACTAAGAGTTGATAAAGGGTATGTTATACAAAAGCTTTTACAAATTGCGGAATTTTCTTTAGAAGAAGAAGATATTCTCGATAAAGAAGGAAATTTTACAGGAAAGAAAAAGCTCAGAGATACTTCTGCAGCTTTAAAAGCATTGGAAAGTTTATGCAAGTATTTGGGCTTTAATTCAAAAACAGAAGACGGTTATAGACCTGCAAAGATTATTACTATTTCAAATCTTGATGATAACAAAATTTGAAAGAAAGGAATTTTATGAAACCAAAAGATGATGATATTGAACAAATGCTATTAAATAATGCATCTTTAGATGAATTGATAAAGATGAAAATTGAAAAAGAATTCAAGGCCGAGCAGGAAATGGCAAAAAGAAAACCTCAAAAGAAAGTTATTACAAATATTTCAAAGGTGCCGAAAGGAAAAATATTTTCAAAACACGCTGTATTCAGGTTTTATAATCGTAAGAATAAGACAGAAACTTTTATTAACGGTGTTCAAGCTGAAGCTTTGCTTGGAATTCAAAATTCTATAAGAGAAAAAATTTATAACGGTGAATTGAGTGCATTTACAACTGATGATGCGTATGTAAAATTTGAGAAAATTGATGTTACAGTTTAGGCAAATAATCATAAATCGTGAGGAAAATCAATTTGAAAATATTGAGTATATTCCTCAAATAATGTTTTTGTACCGTCGTTTTGAAAGGTTTTTAAAAGATGATTTTGCAATTCAGGAAGATACATTTTTAGAGTATTTTTTGAATTTAGTAGAGGAATTGTCACCCTATTTTTGGGTAATATTTTCTGATGATGAAGTCGCGGGGTTTGTATATTTAGAAAATTTTACTGGAGATTGTAATTGTTTACATGGTGCAGAAGTTACGACTTGTTTTGATAAAAAGTTTTGGGGTTCTTTTACTTATTATACTGCGATTGTATTTTTTAATTACTGTTTTAAAACATTGGGACTTAAAAAAATTAAAGCAATGATTTATCCGGAAAATTTCCGTGTCATAAATCTTTTAAAACGCTGCGGATTTATAAAAGAAGGATTTTTAAAATCAGAGACCATACGTAATGGAAAGCCTCAGGATATTGAAGTTTATTCTTTGATTAATTAAGTCAAATTGGAAAGGTTTGAATATGGAAATAACTAATGATGATTTAACAATGGAAATAAGACCGGAGGATGAAATTCTTCTGGTCAATGACATATCTCAAAAATATGATAAGTTTGAGGATTACAGAACTCAACAGCTTTCAGATATAAAGCTTGTAAGAGATGCAATATACAACCCTGCAGGACAAAATGTTAACGGTTGGGGGAGTAGAATTGAACTTCCTGATATATATGAGCTGGCTCAGACTTTGAAATCTCATATAAGTGAGAATTTATATTCTCATCCTGATGCTATGTTTGATGTGACGGGGACTACCCCTCAAACACAAGAGTATGCAAACAAACAAAAATCCATGCTTGTGAATACATTTGAGCAAATGAATATAGAAAACGAGCTTGAAAAAGTTATTGACAGTATCGTAGAGACAGGTGAATGTACTCTTTTTGTAGGCTGGGAAACTATAATTAAGCAAGTCAGAAGAGCAAAGACTCTTGAAGAAGAGTTCTCAAATCCTGACGGTAAAAACTTTGTCCTTGAAGATAAAGTTGTATATGACAATGCAAAAGTTAAGTTTATAAAAGCTGAGGACTTTGTCTTTGATAAATCTAATCGGGATAAATGGGATAGTTGTGCAAAGATATACAGAACTTATGCAACGATTGATGAAATCTTTTGCGATAAGTCAAATAATCTTTTAACTAAAGAAAAACTGGAAGTATTGAAAGGAGTGGTGGCAAAAAAAAGAAATAAAAATGAATTTGATAGTGTAGAAGATAATAAACTTGAAATTCTTGAATACTGGGGAGATATAGAGCTTTCTGACGGTAAAATTCTCCGTAACAGATTAATAACGATAGCGGGCCGTCGTGAGGTTATAAGGTTTGAGGTCAATCCGTTTGTTATTAATCCGTTTATTTATGCAAATATTATAGAATCTCCATATTCAGGCAGAGGTATTTCCCCGCTTAAAGTTGCTTTAGTTTTGAACAATATTTCTTCAACTATTTTAAATAAGCAAATTGATGCACTTGCATTGATGATTAATCCTCCATATTTAGCACCTAGGGGGTGTTTTAAAGGGGAGCAGGAGGTCAGACCTGGGAAAATTATTGAATATGATGCAGCTTTAATGCCTACAGCTCCGACCCCGTTAAGTTTTGATAAAGCTATGCAGGGATGGGATTTCTTAAATTATTTTAAATCTACAACGGAAAGTGCTACGGGTATATTCAAAAATATGGCAGGAAATTTACAGGAAGTACAGCGTACGGCTACTGAACTTAATTATTCGGTAAACGGACAAGAGGCTCGTTTGAATATGATGCTGGACTCAATTAACAGAAAAATTATTATTCCAATGGTTGAAAAAACTGCAGAAATAATTGCGAATTTTAAACTTGGAGATGAGCTAATAAGAATAGATGATCACGGAAAATATATGTTTACAAGAATAAATGATGATATAAGAAATTCTACGTATATTTACAGATACGGTGATCGCAAGGCAAGTTTTGAACGTAAACTTCGTTTAAAAGAGATGTTTGATGTCGTGAAATCATTTGCAGAAGTACCGACAGTAGCAGAACAAATTGACTGGTTAGAATGTTTTAAATTTGCACTTGAGCAGTATGGTATTGAAAATGCTAATAATTTTCTTGTAAATTCTTAACTCTCTTATTTTTGTGCCGCATATTTAATTCCTCCTCCTCATTTAGCGGCACTTTTTTTAGCCATTTGGTTATTTTATTAGAAAAATTTTTGTTATACTATAACGCTAATGCGAAAATCCAATCTATTATAGTCATTCTTCGGAATGGCTTTTTCATTGTAAAAGAATAAGTTATGGAATATAAATTATTAAAATCGCAGAGGGAATTTTTGGAAATTCCGCACAATTATTCTCTTGATGTTGCTGTATATCAGGGTGGGTACGGCTCGGGAAAAACTTTTGCTGGCTCTTTGCTTGGTATTTTGCTAGCTTTAAAATATCCGGGAATTCGCGGGCTTGTCGGGGCTCAAACATATACTCTGGTTAGAGATACGACTCTACAGTCATATTTTGAACATCTTGAAAATATGAATTTTGTAGACGGAAACGATTTTGAGTGGTCAGCTTCTCTACAAAAGCTTACATTCCAAAACGGTTCAGAAATTCTATTCAGACACTTTGATGAGCCTAACAAATTAAAATCCTTGAATTTAGGATTTGTAGAAATAGAAGAAATGTCTGATATACCCTATGATACTTTTAAAGTTCTATTATCAAGGATGAGGCAGAGGGTAAAGAAAACTTGGAATAATTTTACTTATCGGATTTTTGGACATACAAACCCTGAAATGCATCGAGGTTGGGTATATAGTACTTTTGTCGAAAATCCGGCACCTAATTACAGGTTGATATCTGCACCTACTACTCAAAATATTTATTTACCTGAAGGTTTTTGTGATGAGCTAAAAAAAATATATGATGAGCAGTATTACAGAATTTTTGTTCTTGCACAAAACGGTGAATATAATAATAATCTTGTCGTAAAAGGGTTTACGGATGAAAATGTTAAGGATATATCGTATCAGCCTGAGATGGATTTGCATATTTCTTGTGACTTTAACGTTGATCCTATGTGTTGGGTATTTGCTCATATAACCGAAGATAAGGTTTTTTATTTTGATGAAATTGCTATGGAAAATACAACAACAGCAGGAGCTTGTGAGGAGTTTTGCAGAAGATATCCGGCACATAAGGGTAAAATTATAATAAACGGTGATGCTTCAGGAGATAATAGAAGCTGTACAAGTGAGTATACCAATTATGTTATTATTAAGAAAAAACTCTTACAATACGGATATGATGTTGAAATTAATATTAAAGCCTATAATCCTCCGATAAAGAGTAGAATTGCAGCTTTTAATGCAAAAGTCAGAAATGCTGACGGGGATGTTTGTTTATATGTAGATAAAAAATGCGAAAAACTTCTATACAATATTTATAATCTTAAATATAAAGAAGGCAGTTCAAAAATAGATATCCCGACTTATCAGCAGATTAAACAGACAAAAGAATTAAAGTTTCTTTCTCACCCTATGGATGCAGCATCGTATCTTGTTGATTTTTATTGGCCGATTACTTTATAAAGGAATGGTTTATGGAACAATTTTTGCAATATTCACCTATATTGATTGCAGTGATGATTTTTTTAGTTCAGCAAAGAATAGTTGTGACCCCTGAGCAACTGGAAAAAAAGCATAGAGAAATTATTGAAGATGTAGAAGCTCGCTTCGTTTCTATTCATAGTTTTCATGACTTAAAAGATCAGTTTTCTGAAATGAAAGACAAAATTGATAAAATTTATGACTGCGTAATTCAAAATAGTATGTAAATATTTGTAACAAGATTAGTAAAAGTTTTTAAAGTTTTATAGTTGTAATTCCGTAAATAAGAATACTAGGACTACATGTTACTGAGTAAAAACGAAAGGAAAGCGGAACTACAATGGGATTGGCAGCATCACAAGCAAGATTTTTAGCCATAACAGCCAGAAAGAACAGCTGTGAGTTTCAATCTATGCAAATTGCACAGCAGAAGCTTTCTTTGACTCGTGAATTAGAAGCAGCTACTCAGGAATATCAAGAAGCTCTTAATACGACAAAACTTGTATGGGATGCAGATGGTTCTGGTTCTTACATTTACGATTTATCATATAATTTATTAATGTATCCGTCAGAAGTTAACGATTATGTTCCATGGATGGTATCTCGTCGTGATGGTAAGATTGCATTAAATCCGGATATGGCAAGAGCTGCAAAACTTGCAGGTATCCCAGACGGTGGTACTAATAATCCTACTCCTGAAATGTATGATGCATTCTTAACTGCAATGGTAGCTTGCGGAGGTATGTCAGAAACCTCTGCTCAATCTTGCCGTGCAATAGGTTGGGAAAGTACAGTCGGTGTCGGTGGTGTCCTTATGGATAAAACCGATGCTTATGAAATGACTATTACCAATATGATAAACTATATTGATTTAGCTTGCAGTAAGATTACGACAGGTACAGATGCAGAACGAGAACTCGCAGAATTACTTACATTTTCTATTCCTCAATATGATAGTAGTAAAGATGTAAGTAAGGACAATATGCTCTTTAAAGAGAATTTAGATGCTGAATCTGCGTATATTACAATTAATGGGAATAGAGTTTCAAATGAGAATAAAGGAATTGAATTTACATTAGCGGATTTATTGAATGAAAATGTAACTATAGCATTTACTAATGAGAAAAATAGTAAGAGCTTCTTTAAACGATTAGCCTCTTCTATTAAGAATTTACTTGGAGCTTCATCTGGTGTTTGTGCCGGAAAAGCTGGTATTGATGGCCTATTAGGAAATGAGATGTATCCAGAAGGAGCTTCGGAAGAAGATAAATTTGTTATAGATATGGCAAACCAAATAGTTAAAGGCTTTATGGCAATACTTGATGTTAGTGATGATGAAACTGATATCCAAGCGTTCAATTATGCTATACAGGAAACCTTTGCACTTCTTGGTGAGACATCAGATTTAGGCAGCAGAAATCATTCAAATGATGCTTATAATGATGCTATTAAAGCTTCAAGTGACTATAACGGATGGGTTAATAAGAATGCATCTAAGAATAAGAACTATGGTACGAAAGCTCTCAGCTTATCAAGTTTAGCTGAATCGTTCCTAACTTTCTATGCACAAGGTAAAGAAGGGTTTAATGATTCATATTATATAAGACAAGATGGTTCAAAATCATCTTATGTAACAGATGATTATGGATATTATTACAAGATAAAAAATCCTGATGATAATGGTCTTTCTACTAAACAGATTTATGAATCAGAATTTTACAGTGCATTATTTAATAACCTTTGTCAAAACGGTTGGTATGAAAATATTTATATAGATGATAAAGAATATCTTGATAATGCGTTGAAAAACGGTCAATTATTTATTACTGCAATGAATCAAGATGGTTACTATTATCAAGACAAATATAATGCTGGTGAATATATCATTGAAGCAAATGATGAAGACGCAATTACTCAGGCTGAACTTGCATATACTCAGAAGAAAAACAAAATTAATTACAAGGAAGAAGAGCTTGAATTGGATATGCAAAATCTTGACCTTGAGATTTCTTCTCTTACAACCGAATATGATACCGTTAAGAGTTTGATATCCAAGAATGTAGAAAAAACATTTACTTTATTCCAAAGCTAATAAATTGTTTAATTAAATATATGTATGAGAAAAGCACCGTTAAAATTAGTTTAGCGGTGTTTTTTTTACCGTAGATATTTTCAAAGTCTTTCTTATTTTTGATTATAAAACAGATAGTTTCGGGTCTGATATTGATGTTATTTTTCAGATTTAAATATGTAATATTATCATTATTATATTTTTTATTACCACATACATAAGATGCATTTCCTGCATTATCTTTATGTCTTCTATGGGCGGTTAAAGGTTCTAATATGTTAGCAGAACCTCCTATTAAATGAGCAAAGTTAAAAATAAACTTGTCAGGACAAACTTTCCATTTATCAGTATTTTTGTATTTTAATAATAACTCTATTGCTGATTTTCTGAACATCGCAGAACTGTTAGGTGACCAAAACCAACCTCCAAAAGGAGCTTTAACTAATTTAAATTCAGGATGTTCCACATCAAATTTAAAAAGTTCATCTAAATTTCGTACTTTGAAGTGAGTATTATTTTGATTTGAAGCAATTGAATAGATTGTATGAATTACATCATTTTCATCAATTTCAGCTATTAAAGATGATGTGAAAGCAACGCTTGTGACCATATGGACTTTTATATGAGCTTTTGCATATTCAGGCAAAATTATGTCATCAGAATCTATAAAACTTATAAATTCACCTCTCGCAGAAGCAAGTCCGGTAAGCATAGAAGCTAATTGACCTTTGTTTTGAGTATGTTTAAGGAATGTGATTCTCTTATCCTGATGGCAGTTAATAAAATGTTCAATTAGCTCCTGAGATTTATCACTAGAGCAATCATCAACAACTATAAGTTCAATATTTTCATAGGTTTGGTTTATAATACTTTCTAATGTTTTAATAATGAACTTTTCATAATTATAAGATGTGACTATAAAACTTACCAACGGTAGTTTAAGCATTGTTCTCCTTTTCTTCAGCAATGCATTTTTCTAATTTTTTATTGTAACGGACAGATGATATGAATGCAGCGACAATGAATGCTAGTCCGACAAGTCCTGTCACAACTTCCGGAACTTCTTTTACGGTAGATACAAGCATAATAAGAGCCAGAGCACCTATTGCCCAATGAGCACCGTGTTCCAAATACCTAAACTGAGCAAGTGTTTTCTTTTCCACAAGCATAATAGTTAATGATCTGACAAACATGGCACCTATAGATAAACCGATTGTTATAATAATGATATCTTTACTTAAGGCAAAAGCTCCGAGAACTCCGTCTAAAGAGAATGAAGCGTCAATAAGCTCAAGATAAATAAAGCTTATTAACCCGGTGCAGCCTGCATTTTGTACCGCACATTTTGCAGCACGCATTTCTTCATGTTTTTCAAGATAGTGTGTAATTCCATCAATTAATAAGTACGTTAGTACCCCGCATATCCCTGCTATTAAGACGTGTAACTTAACTTCTGCAGGTACAAAATTTTGTGTAATTAAAAGTAAAATAAGTGATATAATAACCTCAATCCCTTTTATATGGTCAAGGTGAGAAAGCGGAGCTTCAATTTGTTTAATCCAATGAACATCTTTTTCGTGGTTAAAGAAATAATTAAGAAACAGCATAATAAGAAACATACCGCCGAATGTGACAATTGGAGCGTGCGTTTCATGTAAGTAGTGAGCGTATAATGTAGAATTTGATGTTGCGATTTTAGCAACCTCAAGCATACTTAATTTAGCAAAGATTGATACTACCAGAATTGGGAATAAAAATCTCATACCGAAAACTGCAATTGCAATACCCCAGGTTAGGAAACGATGCCTCCATTTATGAGACATTTTTTCAAGTTTCATAGCGTTAACAACTGCGTTGTCAAACGATAAGCTGACTTCTAATACCCCTAAAACGAGTGCAATAAAAATACAAGTTAATCCGCTTCCGTTATGAACGTGCTCACCCCAGAAGTATGCACCAAGCAAACCTGCAATTGTTACTATATATGAACCTAAAAAATATTCCAACATTAGTTATCTCTCTCCAAATAATCTTTCCGAAGATAAATATAGCTTAAAATCTTAAATTTGGCAAGCAAAATGTTCTTATTCTTTTACTCCGCCTTGCATAATATCATTGATAAAATATTTTTTACCTAACAAGAATACAGCAATGACAGGAATTGTACAAATAACGGAGCAAGCAAGCAGTTCCCCCCAAAGCGTAATTTCTCTGAAACTTCCTTTAAAAATAGCAAGACCGACAGGTAAAGTTCTCATACTTTCGGAATTAGTAACTATTAACGGCCACATAAAACTGTTCCAAGTTGTTACAAAAGTGAATAAAGCTAGCGTTGCAACTGTAGGTATAGCAAGTGGAAGTGCGATTTTGAAGAATGTTTCAAAAAGATTGCACCCGTCAATTTTAGCAGCTTCTTCCAAATCCTTAGGCAGTCCTAAAAAGTATTGCCTCATTAAAAATATCCCAAATCCACCAAATAATCCTGGCAAAATCAATGCTTGATAAGTATCAATCAAATGCATTTCACGCATTAGAAAGAATAATGGAATAATATTAACCTGAGGCGGGATTAGCATTGTAATGAGTATAATTAAGAATAAAATGTTTTTGAATTTAAATTTAAGTCTTGCAAAAGCATATCCTGCAAGAGATGCAAACAGAACCTGTCCGATAGTTGTAATCAAAGCTACAATAAGGCTGTTAAAGAAATATCTGCTTAGAGGAATTTGATTGAATACATTTTTATAATTGTCTAATGTAAAACCAGTATATATAATTTTGCCAGCTTGAGTAAAAATCTTATCACTTTGAACAAAGGAGAGATTAATCATTGCAAAAAACGGATAAAGCATACTAAAGGAGATTAGAATAAGAATGATATATCCAAAAATAATCCGTCTATTTTTCATAAATCAATTATATTACAAAAATTTTCAATCTTTTAATTGAATTAAATGAAACTATTAGTAAAAGAAAGGCGGGGAGGATTTCCCCGCTGATTATAACAAAAAGATAAATTTTTAAGGTTGAAACTGCTGTCAACCGTATTGCATTTTATGCAATGCTAAAACTCTTTTATTTACCTGCACCATATAGAACAGCTTCTCCAGCTTCTGTTGAAGGAAGAATAGTTTGGTCATACATAATTACAGGGTAGATATCTGTAGGATTGGATACCGTACATTTTCCTGCTGTACTGTCATTATCACAAGTGACTTCTTTGTTAGGATTTTTTTCTCCATTAACGTCAATAACACCTCTACAGTCTACAGCATTAACACCGGCTTTTATTTCCCTCCGTGCAACCCATTAAAGTTTTAGGGAAAGTAAAGGTAATACCATCATTAAAATACAATGTATAATTGTCAGTTACACCAAAAGTATCTTCAGTTGCAGTTTTCATAGTCTTATTATCAGTTCCGCCTTTTAGTAAGGCTTTATAAGTATTCCCTTCAGTTTTAACAACATTCATACGATTGTAAAACAAGTTATACAAAGAAGCAGGTTCTGAACCTGTACTATCGGTACCTGCTACTGTAGAAGTTGTTTGAGACAAATCGTAGTCATCAAGAGCAACGTTCAATACAACAGCTTGGGACAATACAGACAGAGCTTTTTTGTAGGCTGTTTTGTACTGTGCACCGTTAGTTGAATTCATCAATGTAGGCATTGTCATAGCGGCAACTACCCCGATAATACCGAGTGTAATTAACACTTCGGCTAAAGTAAAACCTAAATGTTTTGTCATAATTTTCACCTTTCTTTTCTTAACCAAGCTATGTACAAATATCTTTTAACTCCATAAGTTGTAAGCAAGTTTTTTATAGGAGCAGTATATCAAGTATTTGTTGTACACTTATTTTAAACTATAACTAAGTGTTTGTCAAGTAGTTTTAAGAGAAGATTACGTATTTTTTATAAAAAATAAGTGAACAGATTACTTATTTTTATATTTAATGTGTGTATATTATATATAAATGGATAATAAAAAATTACTTGGTAAACGGATAAAAGAGATAAGAAAAAGTTTTGGTTATACTCAGGAGAAATTTTCTGAGATGGTTGGAATAGAAACATCTTCATTAAGCGGGATAGAGTCGGGGCGTTTTTTCCCATCACTTCACGTTTTGGATAAAATGTCAAATGTTTTAGATGTTCCGCTTGTAGAATTTTTTAACTTTTTTTCAGTAGATTTGCCTCAAAATCTTGATGAAGAAATCTCTTCTATTGTGAAAGTTCAGAATAATGCAAACAAAGAGATAATTTATAAATTGATAAAAGCTGCATTTTCCAATAGATAGTTTCGGTATTGTCAAAAATTTTTGCTTATGATACCATCAAGTTGTTATAGTATATATTTTTAGGGGAAAGGGGTATAAAATGGTTTGCACATTAGAAAAAAATGCAACTAAAACTATCCATAAAGCATTAAAGGCTTTAGACAAAAAGAATTTAGCATTAATTATACACAGCGGAAGTTTTCCGGCAGCAGAAGGTGAAAATACAGGTTTTGGCAGTGTGAATTCAAATGGCGGAAAAGAGGTTATTGATTTTGCATCAGGAATTTTCAACGCAATTCAGCTCGGGCCTGCAGGTAAGACTAAAGGATGTGACTCTTCCCCATATACAGGGACGATTTTTTCAGGAAACCCTTTGTTTATTGATTTGAAAGAACTTACAGATAAAAAATGGGGTAATATTCTTTCAGAAGAAACTTATAACGAAATTGTAAATGAAAATCCAAATAAATATGTAAATAAAACTGCTTACTCTTATATTTATAAAAAACAAGGAGAAGCACTGTTAGAAGCTTGGAATAATTTTAAATCAAAAGCTTCTAAAAAGGCTATGAAAGAATTTGAAGTCTTCAAACGTGAAAATAATGAATGGCTTGACAAAGATAGTTTGTATGAAGCTTTATCTATTGAACATGGTAACGATTACTGGCCTTTGTGGAATTCGGAAACAGATAAAAATTTATTTAATCCAAAATCCATAGAAGAAAAATTGGAATTTGCAAAACGTATTGAAGAAATTTCAAATAAATATGCGGATGAAATTGATTTTTATAAATTTGTACAATTTGTGCTCGAAAAACAAACTCAAGAAACTTTAGATTATGCAAAACATAAAGATATTAAAATGATTGCAGACAGACAAGTTGCATTCTCAGATAGAGATACTTGGGCATATCAATCATTATTCTTAGATGGCTGGATGTTGGGCTGTCCTCCTGATTACTTCTCAAAAGACGGACAAGCTTGGGGATTTCCAGTGATGAATCCTGAAAAATTATTCCATGAAGATGGTTCATTGGATGAAGGCGGCATATTGATGAAAAATCTTTTCAAAAAGATGTTCAAAGAAAATCCCGGCGGTGTAAGAATTGATCATATTGTAGGTTTAATTGATCCATGGGTATACAAAGCAGGTAAAAAACCTAAAATTGAACAAGGTGCCGGAAGATTATATTCTTCTCCTGAGCATCCGGAATTAAAAAAATATGCAATTCCGTCAATGGAAGATTTGGATATGACTCTTGAAGCTGATAAAGAAAAGAGAGTTAAAACTTTATCCAAAGCTCAAATTAAAAAATACGGAAGACTTATTGAAAAAATCGTTATTGCAGCAGCAAAAGAGGAAGGTCTGAATAAAGATGCAATTGTATGTGAAGATCTTGGAACTCTTACAAATCCTGTAGCTGCAGTTATGAAAGAATACGGGCTTCAAGGTATGAAGCTTACACAATTTGTTGTTCCAGAAAAACCAGAGCATCCATACAGATGCAAAAATATTAATGAAAAAACTTGGGCTATGGTCGGCACTCACGATAATGAACCTATTAAAATGTGGGCGGATTCAATGATTAATACTCATGAAGGTTATTTGCATGTAAAAAATCTTGTAGAGGATTTGGATTTTCCTGATTGGGATAATAAAGATGCATTGATTGTTGAATTGACTAAGAATGCAGACTTTTTAGCACAGACAAAGCTTGTTGAAATTTTTGCATCAAAAGCTGAAAATATTCAAATATTCTTCACAGATTACTTTAAAATCTATGATGTCTATAACAAACCGGGAACATCAGGCGATGCAAACTGGAGTTTGAGACTTCCTGATAACTTTAAATCAATGGAGACAATTAATCTTGCGAATATCTTAAAACTTGCTATAATAGCAAGAGGTTCAGAATTTGCAGAAAAGAATTCAAAATTGATAAAGGAACTTGATGAAATTAAGTAAAAGAATTTTGTTATTATTAGTTGTTGTAATTTCAGCCGTAAATATATGTTTTGCGGCTGAAATTTCGACCGAGGCAAAACTTCAATATAACAAAGGCGTTGATATGTATCGAGTTGGCAGATACGAAGAAGCTATAGAAGCTTTCAAGAAAGCTACCGAGCTTGAGCCTGATTATATTGATGCTTATTATAACTTAGGTTCAATTTTGGAATTTATAAAACAAGATGATGCTGCTTTGTCAGTGTTTAAACAGATTATATTAAGAAAGCCAACGGATTATGAGGCTGTGTATAAAGCTGCAGCATTAAGTATAAAACTTGGAGAGCCGGATCAGGCAAAATCATATTTGTCGCTTATTCCACAGACAAGTATTGTGAACTCAAAAGCTCAAGAGCTGGCATCTTCATTGAAAACTGATATGCAAACCATAAGACAGGAACAAAAAGCTCTTACACAGCAATCGGAAAAAATTTCACAAACTAATGGTGTATATGATAATCTGGGAAGTCCTACAGGAATGATAACCGATAAAAACGGAAACTTATATGTAGCAGGATTTTCAGATAATGCAATTGTAAAAATTTCTCCAACCGGTGATAGAAGATTGTTTGTCAAGGATTCAAGATTGAATGGTCCGATTGGGTTGGAAATTGATTCTGCAGGAAATATATATGTTGCAAATTACAATGCTAATAATGTTTTAAAAATATCTTCGACAGGAGTAGTTTCCGTATTGATAGGAAATATTCCAAAACCTTATTGTTTGCATATTGACGGGAATTTGTTATTTATATCCGCACAAGGCTCAAATTCTGTTGTTAGATATAAATTATAAATAGCAAAAAAAAATTTTTACAAATTTTGTATAGATATGAATAGTATGCAAATTTCTTTTCAAGGAATTATACCCCCATATAAAATTCCGAAAGCAGGAATTTATCCTATAAAAAGAGATATTTCTTCTGCTGAAATAAATAATATATGTAATGAAGTATTAAAACAAGCAAAGAGTTTTGGAGAAGGTGTAAACGGAAAGGCATATTATTATGGTCGGGATTTGGTTATAAAAAAGAGCAAAACAGATGCTCTTTGTAATAATAGCGTTATGCTTGAGGCTGAAAAACTGGATATTTTATATGAATTTATGAAAGAGCGAGGAAAGTTTTTCAATCTGGAAAATACTCAACAAGGGATTGCAGCATTTAAACTCAATAATGGTGACTCATATTTGATATCATCTTTAGTGAAAGGACGTATAGCAAATCCTTATACAAATCCTTTAAATAAAAAAAATCTTGCCTCTTTAGTTTCTGTAATAACTGAGCTTGACAAAGGCTCAGTTAAATACGGAAGATTGATGGTGTATGACCTGAACTTAGGGAATGTTCACTTCACAAAAGATAAAGCCGGTATTTTAGATTTTGAACATTTAAAAGGAGAAAATTTGGATGAAAGTATCAAAAATGTTATAATTGATAAGAATTACGGTTCTGCAATCCATACTTCTGATACATCATTTTTAGACAGTAATTTGCGTTCATTTGAATTTTCAGCACTTTATGATTATCTCAATTCTGCACCTGTAAATGAAGCACGGAAACTTTTTAATGAATATTTAAATATTAAATCTCATTATCATAAAAATATGGCTGAACATTTAAAAAAGCAGTCGAGTATTTCTTCATATCCTGAAATTGTAGACGGAATTGCAAAATCCGAGCTTGCACATGCAAACATTTTATCCTGTAAAAATTTATCAAAAGATATTATCAAATCAGAAGCTATGAAAATACAAATGTCTCAATTTATGTACATTTCAAGCCGTCATTGTAATGCTGCTTATATGAAATTTAATCCGCGTCAAATTTCGGAATATCGTCAAAAAGGTCTTGAGTTTTTTTATAAAAAACTTACAGAAGCATTAAAATCAGGCAACAAAGATAAGATAGTTTATTATACAGATTGTATAACAGTTTTTGATAAATGGGCAAAAGTTGATAAGTTACTTCAAGCAATGAATGACTCGCAGCGAAAAAGGATTTCTGTTGCTAAAAGTACGACTTTGGATGAAGTTTTATCTATATAAACTTAAATTTCAACATCTTTCATCATATCAACGAGTGTATTGATGGTTGTGTCCATACTAACAATATCGGTGGTTCTCTGCTGTAAAAATGCGTTAATTTGAGGCATCATTTCAATTGCAGTATCAAGTTTTGGGTTTGTACCCGGCTGATACATACCTACGTCAATTAAGTCTTTATTTTCTCTATAAAGAGCCATTATTGCTCTCATCTTGCCTGCCGCAGCTTTATGTTCAGGTGTTGCAATTGCTGACATAAGCCTTGAAATACTTCCAAGTACGTCAATTGCAGGGTAATGGTTCATTTCAGCAACTTTTCTTGAAAGGAAAATGTGTCCGTCAACAATACCACGCACAATATCAACGATAGGGTCTGAAATGTCGTCTCCTTCCATTAATACGGTATAAAGTGCGGTGATAGAACCTTTAGGACTATTTCCTGCACGTTCAAGAACTTTTTGCAGCCAAGAGAAGATGGATGGCGGATACCCTTTCATAGTAGGTGGTTCCCCAAGTGACAGCCCTACTTCACGACCTGCCATTGCACAACGAGTAACTGTATCAGTCATTAAGAAAACTTTTTTGCCTTGATCTCTAAAGTATTCACAAACAGCAGTAGCTGTAAGTAAAGCTTTTTGACGAATTAGCGGAGGTTGATCTCCGGTAGAGCATACAAGAACGGATTTTGCCATCCCCTTTTCTCCGAGAGCATCTTCTACAAATTCTTTAACTTCACGCCCACGTTCTCCAATCAGAGCAACGACGTTAACATCAGCATCAGAATTTCGGGCAATCATACCGAGCAATGTACTTTTACCGACTCCAGAACCTGCAAATAAGCCTAAACGTTGTCCGCAACCCATTGTCATACAACTATCAATTGCTCTTACGCCTGTCGAAAACATTTCTGTAATAATAGGTCTTTCGAAAGGCCCAGGTGGCGGACCTTCTATCGGCCTCCACTGTGCACCTGTTGTATCCATAGGTTTGCCGTCTATAGGATCTCCCATCGGATTAATAAGTCTTCCGAGTAAGAAATCTCCAACCGGTATAATAATTGGCTTGCCTGTTGATGTAACCAAACTCCCTTGCCCTATACCTTCTCCGTCATAAAGTAAGAGTAATTGGGCGACTTCACCTTTAAAAGCCTGTACTTCAGCGGGCTTTTGTCTTCCGTCGTATGTTTCAATAAAGCATAAATCACCGATTTTTAATCCCGGTAATTTTACTTCGACAGTAAGTCCAAGGAGTTTAGATACTGTCCCTTTAAATTTAAACAGCTGTGTCTCATCCAGTTTTTCTCTGACTCGATTTCTTAAATTGTCTAAATTGCTAGTATCTATTAAATCCATAACAAAATTATAATGATAATGTCTATAATAATCAAATCGTTAACATAATATATTTTATTAGTATGTTCATTTCTTTCTCTTTTATTGCGAAACAAAAAGAAAAAGTGAACCAACTGACAACTAAAAACCTAATTGAGGCGATTTTGCAAGTTTCAAGCAAAAGCTTTCAACTGCAAAAGAAGGCAAAAAGAAAAACACACTGAGTTTCCAGCAATGCCATTCAGGCATTGCAAGACCAAATTGCTGTTCGTGAAAAGAAAAAGCTTTTCACCACTTTGCTCGCTATTGTGCTTCGCACACGCTTGCTAAAAGATTTGCCGAACGTGCACAATTTATTGTGCAATAGTGAGGCTTGAACGGTTAAATGCGTGAGCATTTAACGACAGCCATTTGATTTTTGCATCGCTTTGCGATGCTGTGAATACAGCGTTTTTCTCTTTCTTTGGTTCATTTCTTTCTCTTTTACCCGCAATAAAAGAAAAAGAAATGAACATCCCTATAACATATATTATGTAGAATTATTAAATGTAAACTTGATAAAGAAAAATATTTGTGCTTATATAAAACTGGAGTTGGGTAATTCCTCTTAACCTGATTCAAGGGCTGTTGTTCAAGGCGCGGCTGCATTGGACACTCAGACCGATAGTTTACAATAAAAATAAGGGAAATTGAAAATGTTAAAAATCAGATTAACAAGATTAGGTGCTAAAAAATCACCATCATTTAGAATCATAGTTATTAATTCAACAACAAAACGTGAAGGCAGACCTATTCAGGAATTAGGGTATTATAATCCGAAAACAAAAGAAATGAAGTTAGATTTAGCTTCAGCTCAAGATTGGGTTAAAAAAGGTGCACAACCGACTGAAACAGTTCAATACTTAATGAAAAACTGCAAAGAAGATGGCACTTTGAACTATCAAAAGAAAGAAACTGTAAAATTATCTAAAAAAGCTCAGGCAAAAGCAGCAGCAGAAGCTGAAGCAAAAGCTAAAGCTGAAGAAGAAGCAAAGGCAGCAGCTGCGGCAGCTGCAGAAGCTCCTGCTGAAGCATAGTTTAATAAATAATTATAAAAAAAGGTCCGAATTTATTTCGGATCTTTTTTATGCACAACTTGAATTAACTTTAAAAATCTGCTAAAATATAAATAGCAAAGGAGGATGTATGCAAAAACCACTAATAGATAGAATTTCGGGGGGGGGGGCTACCGACTAACAGTTAGAGTAGGCATTTCCGACTTAGACCTCCTGTTGAACAAAAAAGAGCAAAAAAGCAAGCCGTGCCAAGTGACACGGTGATTTTTGGTATGAAAAATGTTAAAATAGAAAATAGTATATAAACGGAGGATAATATGAAAAAGAGAAACGCATTCACGCTAGCAGAGGTGCTAATAACGTTAGGAATAATCGGAATAGTCGCAGCAATGACAATGCCTGCTATCATACAGAAAAACACCGAAAAAACTACGGTAGCACGATTAAAAAAGGTGTATTCAACCCTCTCTCAAGCTTATCTTGGAGTCTTGAGCAGAGACGGTTCTCCTGATGAATGGAATTTGCCTTATTATACGGAAGATGATGGCGGTCAGTACATTCTTGATAAATTTAAACCTTGGTTAAAAATTATAAAAGATTGTGGTACGCGTGAAAAGGGATGTTACACCGAGGGAACTAATGATACTCAAGGAAATACTGCTGCGAAAGCTATTTTAAATGATGGAATCTGTTTGTCATTTAAAGTTTGGCAGAACCAGTGTCTTTCAAGTTTTGGTAATGTTCAGCAGGTTAAGAATATTTGCGGAATTATTGAAGTGGATATCAATTGTTTGAAAAATCCGAATAAGCAAGGTCATGATATATTTAGATTTTTCCTGACAAAAGATAGAATATTTCCTTATGGAACTGCACTTCAGGATAGCGGTGATTTAGATAATCCGAGTAGGCTCAGTTTTGCCTATTGTGCAAAATATAAAGGCGGTATGGGCTGTACTGCCTGGGTGTTATATAACGAAAACATGGATTATCTCCGCTGTAGTGATTTAAGCTGGGACGGCAAAAAACATTGTGATTAAAATATAGTTCTATTTGCTATCTTTATATCTGCTGATTTCTTCAAAGTAATGTTCAAGTGCTATATAGCCTTTATAAATTTCATTTGAAATGTTTGCGTAACTGTTTGCATCAATGAACTTTAATTCTTTAGTTCGGATTTCCATTATGGTATCTGCATCATTTTTGAGTTTTTCATCTTTTGACGCAGACCATTTTTGAAGCAGAGCAAGCTCTTCATACATCTGTTTTATGGTTGTATATTCAAGCGTGTTAAAGTCATATTTAGCTAAAAGCTGTTTATCAGTATTTGAAATTCTGCTTTGAACAGCTTGGAATTTGAAAACTCTCTTAATAATAATATAATTATCAGCTAATTTTTTGTGAGAATACGGGATAATATTTTTAGCGAGAAGTGCTGCAAAAGAGCGTGATGTAAATGCTTCATCACCATGTGAAAATGAGCTTTTTGATGTTAAATCGAAATCTGACTTTTTTGTAACTATTTCTTCAATCATACTTACCCCTCCGATTAAGTTAATAATAGGATAAGGGTAATTATTTGTCATGGGGTAAATGCAAATTTTTAACATAATTTAAAATAATTATAAATTTTAATTTTGTAATTTTTAAGTTTGCGTCGAGCGTATCTTTGTGCTACCTTTTTAACAGAAGAGTTAGGGAGAAAATATAAGTATGAAAGAAAGTTATTTTCCTCAGGAAATAGAAAAAAAATGGCAAAAAATATGGGAAGAATCAGGGACTTTTAAAACGCCTGATGAAAGTGATAAGCCGAAATATTATGCATTATCAATGTTTCCATACCCGTCTGGCAAACTACACATGGGGCATGTAAGAAATTATACAATTACTGATGTGATTGCAAGATTTAAAAAGGCTCAAGGATATAATGTTCTGCATCCTATGGGATGGGATAGTTTTGGGCTTCCTGCTGAAAATGCAGCGATGAAACACGGTGCTGATCCTGAAAAGTGGACAGTCGAAAATATTGCTTATATGACAAAACAATTGAAAATGCTTGGTTTGTCTTATGATTGGGACAGAGAAGTTACAACTTGTAAGCCTGATTATTATAAATGGACTCAGTGGCTTTTCTTACAACTGTATAAAAAAGGTTTGGTCTATAAAAAAGAAGCTGCTGTAAACTGGTGTGCAGAATGTGCTACTGTTTTGGCAAATGAGCAGGTTATTGACGGCAAATGCTGGAGATGTGACCATGAAGTAGAAAAAAAATATTTGTCGCAATGGTTTGTAAAAATTACAGATTATGCAGATGTCCTTCTTAAAGATTTAGACAAGCTTACAGGATGGGGCGATAATGTCAAAACTATGCAGGCTAACTGGATAGGAAAATCTCATGGGGCAATTTTCAGATTCCCTGTAGTAGATGCACCAAACGGTGAAAAAATTGAAGTTCCTGTATATACAACAAGACCTGATACTGTGCATGGTATAACTTATCTGGTTGTTGCTCCTGAATATAAAGATATTGAAAAGCTTACAACTTCTGAAAATAAAGCTGATGTTGAAGCATACAGAGCGAATGCTCGCAAAATGACTGAGATCGAAAGACTTTCAACTGAACGAGTAAAAACAGGTGTTCCATTAGGCACCCATTGTAAAAACCCTTTCACAGGAGAAATTTTCCCTCTTTGGACTGCGGATTACGCTCTTGTTGAATATGGTACAGGGGCGGTAATGGCTGTTCCTACTCATGATACTCGTGACTTTGATTTCGCTAAAAAATATAATTTACCGTTAAAAGTTGTAATCCAAAATCCTGAAAATCCTTCAGATTGCAAAGAGGCAGCTTATACTGATTCCGGAGTTCTTGTAAATTCAGGTGAATTTAACGGTATGAAAAACGAAGATGCTAAAAAAGCTATTACAGAAAAAGCTGTAAAAGAAGGTTTTGGAGAGTTTAAAACTCAATACAGACTTCGTGACTGGTTAATTTCCCGTCAAAGATATTGGGGAGCTCCAATTCCTGTTGTTTATTGCGAAAAATGCGGAATTCAACCTGTCCCTGAAGATCAACTTCCTGTAATGCTTCCGAAAGATGTTGATTTCAAGGTCGTTGGAAAGTCCCCTATTTTAACCTCAAAAACATTCCTTGAAACAATTTGTCCTTGTTGTGGAGGAAAGGCAAGACGTGAAACTGATACTATGGATACATTTATTTGTTCAAGCTGGTATTACTTGCGTTACGCAGATGCTAAAAATGATAAAATGCCGTTTGCAAAAGATAAAGTTAACCATTGGTTGCCTGTTGACCAATACGTAGGTGGTATCGAACATGCTATTTTACACTTGTTATATTCAAGATTTTTCACAAAAGCTTTGCGTGATTTAGGACTTTTGGATTTTGATGAACCGTTCAAAAATCTATTGACTCAAGGTATGGTATTAAAAGATGGTTCTAAAATGTCAAAATCTAAAGGAAATACGGTTGACCCTGATGAAATATTTGAAAATTACGGGGCAGATACTGCAAGATTATTTATCCTTTCAGATTCACCTCCGGCAAGAGATTTTGACTGGTCTGACGCTGGCGTTGAGGGTTGTTACAAATTCCTTAACAGAGTTTGGCGACTAGTTGCTTCAAATGCTGATGACATCAATTTGAAATATGAATTGAAATTCCCTCTAAAAAAAGAAAATGATGATTTAGTTCGTTGTGTTCATATTGCAATTAAGGGAATTACTAATGATATTTCAAATGACTTCCAGTTCAATACTGTAATTTCCAAATATCGTGAACTTACTAATGCAATCTATGATTGGCGTGGCAAAAAATCTCAACTTAACGCTGAAGATAAAGATGTTATGAGCTTTGCTATTGTTTCTTTATTAAAACTCATGTCACCTGTTGCAGTTCATTTGACAGAGGAAGCTTGGCATGATTTAGGTGCAGAATCTTCAATTCACGATGAACCTTGGTGTGAATGGGATGAAAAATTGGCAAAAGCTAGTTCAATTACTTTAGTCGTTCAGGTTAACGGAAAAGTTAAAGATAAGATTGAGGCTGATGAGGCTTCATCTGAAGATGAGCTTAAAACTTTAGCTTTAAATAGTCCTAAAGTTAAAGAACTAACCGATGGTAAGACAATTGTGAAAACAATTGTTGTTCCGAAAAAGCTCGTTAACATTGTAGTTAAATAAAATTAATAACTTATTTTAAAACACCGGTATAATTATTAGATTATACCGGTGTTTTTTATCGTTGCTTATTTTAAAAATTTGTTAGATTAAAGGTAAAAATATTTGAAAATTATATTATAAAGAAATGTAAAGGTTGTTATGTGCTAAGACAATTTATGTGAGTAAAAATTTTTTATTTATACATATACTATGTGAGTATAACGAGAGTATTAAGAAAGGAGATTGTATATGCCATTACCTATAGGTCATTCTTATAATCCTAAAACAGGTCAAGTGGAAAATAACCTTACCAGAGGATTGACGAATAATAGAAAGACTATGCCTAGTAGCTCAACTGAGTATCAACAAAGAATGAACGAGATAGTTGGTTCTAACGTTTCCGATGCTACAAAATTAGATAGATTGGTTGAAATGGGTGTACCAATGTATGAGGCTTCAAGATTAGTAAAAAATCATAATCATCAAACAAGAACTAACCAAAATTCACTAACTGATTCGGATATTGCATTCTTAAATAAGCAAAACAAAAATGAAGTACAATAAATTTAAGGATATGATAGAATAGATTTTTTACATAAAAAGGTTTTCTTTCTTGGAGAAAACCTTTTTTAATTGATATGAATGAAAATAAAATAGAATTTATTATTTATCTATACATCATTGTACCTTGACACATATCAGGTGAAACCTCTATGTCATTTTCTATTATAAAGTCTAATATTTTATTTTCTTTTTCAGATGCGGATGAGAAACCTAGTTTTCGCCAGAATTTATGCGGAGCTTGATAGGGGTTGTCGTAATTATATGCCAGTAAATAAAGTCTGCCTTTGCAACCTTCTTTATAGCTTAAATTTTTTGCAAATTTCACAAATTCTGAACCGAAATTTTTTCTTCTGAAAAATGGCACAATCCATAAATCGTTAATGTATAACGATTTAATTGGTTCTTGGTTTTTATAAAATTGATTGTTTTTTAGCTCTGTGGGTGTAACTTTGAGTTTTCCTATGTATTCACCTGTTGATAAATCAACCATTCTATATTGGTTTTTATTGCCATAGACTAGCCTATTCGGCAGTTTATTAGGTTTAGTATATTTAAATGGTGCTATAAAGTTTATGTTCATATTTTTATTAAATTTTAATCGGAAAATCCGATTAGTTTTTTTAGTTTATAAATTAATCCTTTTTTAATATTTTGAGATTGTTCAGCTTGGAGCGGTTTGTACATAAGCAGATTATCCGCATATTCATAGCTAAGTTTTGAATGGTTTCTAATGCAACGGTCTAACATATAGTTGATATAATTATCGGTTGAGGTATAGCCTTGTTTTCTGTAAAAAATATGGCAAGGATGTCTTGGGTCATATATTCTGCTGGCAACTAAAAATACTTTGCCTTTGCAACCTTGTTGTTTACTTTCCGCCTGAGCAAATTTTAAAAATTCTTTTCCATATCCATGACGTTCATTTTCAATTTTTAGTAATTCGATTTTAAGGGCATTACAGATTTTTTCTTCTGGGTATATTTCATCACAAGTGAAGTTTTTGATTGGTCTTGTTATCATTTGACCTGCATATAATCCGTTTCGAGTATCTGACATTTTATGGATGTCAACAATGATAGTTTCTCTTTTTGACAAATCGAACATTTTTACATTACGTTTGCTGTAAATTAAAAAATCAGGCATTTTCTGCTTAGTTACAGGTCGTAGATATGTTGGAATTTTATTGATTGTTAATTTTGTCATAATTTTTATAAATAGTCTAAAAAAAATAATTGCTATTAAAATAAAAATTTTAATAATATTATTAACAAATAGTAAAATTACAGACTTTAAAATTTTTCTGTATTATAATTGTAGATGTTAATTTACAGAATATAAATAGGGATAGAGTTTTGAATAAAAAGTATTATTTTATAGCGATAGGCGGAGTCGGAATGAGCGGACTCGCAAAATATTTATTGGAAAACGGTTGTGACGTATCAGGTTCGGATGTTTGCGACAGTAAATATGTCCAAAAGGTTAGAGATTTAGGTGCGATAGTCCATATAGGACATAGTGCTGATAATGTGCCTGATGATTGTGTGGTAATTGCAAGTACTGCAATTCGTCAGGATAATCCAGAAATGATTAGAGCTAAAGAGTTAGGCCTGCCGATTTATCACAGATCAGATTTGTTAGCCGAAATTTCAAGAGAAGGTAAGTTTTTCTTAGGCTATTCAGGTACTCATGGGAAGACCACAACAAGCGGTTTAGCTTCTTATGTAATGGAAAAAGCCGGATTAAAACCATCTTATGTTGTCGGCGGTATTATTCCTGAATTAGATACAAACGCTCATTGTCAGAATGGAAAGTATTTTGCAGCGGAGCTTGATGAAAGTGATGGCACTATTGTTAAGTATATTCCGAATATCGTTGTTATAAATAATTTAGAGGCCGACCATCTGGATTTTTATAAAAACGGTCTTCAATCTATTTTAGATACTTTTGAAACTTTTATTTCCAAAATGCCTGAGGATGGAGTTGTTTTAGTAAATTATGATTGTGAAGCTTCAAAAGGTCTTCATTGTCATAAAACTATGACCTTTGGTCTTTCTGACGGTGCTGATTATCAGGCAAAAAATATTGAATTCGGGTCTGAACTTACAAGTTTTGATGTCTATTTTAGAGGTGAATTCCTTGCTAATTTAAAAATTATATTGAAAGGTACTCATAATGTGTATAATGCATTGTCTGTATTAGCAAGTTTACATCAAGCTGGTGTTAACCTTGAACTTGTAATTCCATATTTTGCTACATTTACAGGTATGGGAAGACGATTCCAAAAAGTTGGTACAGTCAACGGTGCTGTTATTTTTGATGATTATGCACATCATCCGACGGAAATTAAGGCTTCATTGTCGTCAGCATTAAGCTTTAAGGATAAAAATGTTATTGCCGTTTTTCAACCGCACAGATATACCAGATTAAAAAATCTTTGGGATGAGTTTTTGAATGCATTTGATAATGTTGATAAAGTAGTTGTAACAGATGTGTATGCTGCATCTGAGGACGCTATTGATGGGGTAAATTCGGAAAAATTTACCAAAGCATTATCTGAAAGCGGAATTAATTGTGAATATATCAGTGGGGATATGAAGACCGTAGCAAAGACAATTTTTCCTGAACTAAACAAAAATGATGTTGTAATAGGGCTTGGTGCAGGTACAATTACGGCTTTAGGAAAGGAACTTATAGCTTTAGATAAGGAGTTGAGCAACGTTGCGAATTGAGGAAAATTTTGACGTTTCAAAATTAACCAGTTTTAAGACGGGCGGGAAGATAAGAAAAGTTTATTTTCCTGAATGTGAAGCTGATTTTATCTCAATCTCAAAGTTAGAACCAGATTTTAAAGTGTTTGGAAATCTTTCTAATACATTAGTATCATTTGACGGATACGCTGGGGCTGTTGTTATTACAACTTCAATGAATAAATTTTCAATTAATGGTAACAGGGTTATTGCAGATTGCGGTTTAAAAGGACCAAAATTGTCTCAGGCAGTTGCAAGGGAAGGTTTAAGCGGGTTAGAATTCATGGTAGCATTTCCTGGAACTATCGGAGGGGAATGTTTTATGAATGCAGGAGCTCATGGGCAATCTATCAGTGATGTCTTAGTTTCTGTTAATTGCTGGTCTAAAGAAAAAGGTTTGTTTAAACTTTCAAAAGATGCAATGGAGTTTTCTTATCGAACTTCTGTTTGCCAAAAGGAAAATTTTGTTATTTTGTCTGCTGAATTTGAATTAAAACCGGCTTCAGTTGATGAGATTGAAGCAAGAATGAAGGAAAATTTAGACTTTAGACATGCTAAACAGCCATCACTTGCACTTCCAAATTGCGGAAGTGTATTTAGAAATCCTGAGGAAAATTCAGCAGGCCGCTTGTTAGAGGAAGCAGGTGCCAAGTTATTAGCTGTCGGGGGTGTAAGAGTTTGGGAAAATCATGCAAACTTCATAATAAACGATGGGGCTGGTAATTCTCTTGATATATTAGAAATTATGTATAAAATGTACAGTTGTGTTAAAGAAAAATTCGGAATTGAATTAAAGCCCGAGGTAAGATATTTGGGCGGTAATAATGAAAAAGAGGTTGAATTATGCAAGAAATTAAAAATGTTATAAATAAAGATTCAAAAATAGCAGTTCTTTGCGGAGGGATGTCTTCTGAGGCTGAAATATCGATGCGTTCAGGTAAAGGATGTTATGATGCTTTGCAGAGATTAGGCTTTAAAAATTCAGAATTAGTTGTTGTAGATAAGAATATTTCTGAAAAACTAAAAGATGGTAAATATGATTACGCATATAACGCTCTTCATGGCAAATATGGTGAAGATGGATGTATTCAAGGGCTTTTGGAAATTTTACAAATCCCTTATACAGGATGCGGTGTCATGGCAAGCTCAGTTTGTATGAATAAAGAATATACGAAAAGAATGCTTTCTGTAGATAAAAGCATTCCTTTAATCAAATCTGTTTTTGTAAGAAAAGGTGATGATGTAAAAGAATTAACTAAGGATTTGAAATATCCGCTGATTACAAAACCTGTATGCGAAGGTTCAAGCTTTGGTATGACGAAGGTTAACACCCCTGAAGAACTGGAATTTGCGTATAAAGAAGCTTCTAAATATAATGATGATGTATTAATTGAAGAATATTTAGTCGGTATAGGTTGTACAGTCGGAGTATTAGAAGATAATGGCAAACCTTTTGCTACTGAAATATTAGAATTAAGACCAAAAAATGAATGGTATGATTATGAAGCTAAATATACCAAAGGGATGACTGAATTTATTTTACCTGCACAGATTTCAGAGGAGCTTACTAAAAAAGTAAAAGAAATTGCGGTAAAAGCATTTGAAATTACCGGATGCAGCGGTGTATCCAGAGTCGACTTTTTGATAGTGAACGATATTCCTTATGTATTAGAAATTAATACAAGCCCTGGAATGACAGAGACCAGCGATTTGCCGGCACAAGCTGCTGCTATGGGTGTTGATTACGATAATTTGGTTTTAGCTATATTAAATAGTGCAGGATTAAACAAATAGGTAGATAATGACAGATTTTGAAGAACAAAATGAGCAGGATGAAGTTATTGATCCTGATAGATTAGTCAAAAACGTAAGAAAGAAAAGAAAATTACGGAAAGGTCGCAGAAAACAAAATGTTTTCAGAAATTTCTTTCGTTTCTGTATGACACTGGTTTTGCTTTGCTCGTTTGTCTATATATCAAAAATGCCTCAGTGGTATTTAGATAAGAGATTATTTACGGTATCTAATAATAATGCTGTACAGATTATTAATAATAAAATAGTTAAGTCATATAAAATTCTTGCACTTTTGAAAAAAAGTGAAGTTCCTGATGTTCCTATTTATATGGCACGAACTGATTCTATTGAAAAAGAATTAAAAAAACTTCCTCCGGTAGAAGATGTATTTATAAGACGTTATGCTTTTCCTGCAAGATTACAAATAATCATAAAAGAAAGAGTACCTGTTATTACTGTGGCTCCTGATGTGAAAGTACCGCCTGTTGCTGCATTTACAAGAGACGGAGTGATGATAGGCCGTGAATATTTACCTTTAAGTAAGGATTTTAAGACTATCAAAGTTCTTTCTTACGGAAATAAGGGTGATGATTATACTAAATGGAATGTTGCTAAAATTAAGCAGATTGAGACAATTGTAAAATATGTAGAAACTTTTTCAAAAGAGCCTGTTGAATATATAGATTTACGAAATCCAAATGACGTATATATTAAGATAAAAACAGTCAATATTCGCCTTGGAAAACTTGATGATAGGGTATATGACAGAATTCAAAGAATACCGTCTATATTACCTCAAGTAAAACTGGTTGATTCAAAAGTTAAATATTTGGATTTGAGTTGGGAAAAAGTTAATTATCTGAAACTTGAGTAACATACTATATTCCCGCAATATAAAAGGAGAAAATAATGAAAATTACATTAGCACAAACAAGATATAAAACCGGAGATTTTGAATTTAATTATAATTCTCTTGCTGAAAAAATAAGTAATACAAGTTCTGATTTGATAATCCTGCCTCAAGTCGGATTAGAGGATTTAGGCGGAAAAGATCTTTTACTCGATGAAAATGTTAATAAAGCACAGTCAGAAATGTATAAGAAAATAGCCGATAATTTTTCGGATAAAACGATTTTAATCGGTGATATATTGATTAACCAAGGTGAAATATCACTTTCTGCAGATGGATATTATGATATTTGCGGGGAAAGAGTTTTTGTAGCTGATTTTTATAACAGTGAAGTCGAATGTGATCTTTATGTTTTGGTGAAGAACCGTTATTATGCAATGAATTCTTATGATGATTTTATTGATAGTATAGAACCTTCTTCTAATTTTATTTTCGTAAGTGCTATAGGAATGGCTGATTCAAATGTATATGCAGGCGGTAGTTTTGCAAAAAATAAGTTTGGAGTATCTGTTGCTCATTTGCCTTTATGTGAAGAAGGTATTACGGATGTGGATTTTTCAAAACCTATTGATTTTAAGACAACTGATTTGCAGGAACAAGTCTATAAAGTTATTACATTTGCGTTAAAAGAATACTGCGAAAATACAGGATTTAAAAAAGTAGTGTTGGGTCTTTCTGGCGGAATTGACAGTGCTCTTACAGCAGCACTTGCCGTAGAGGCTTTAGGTGCTGAAAATGTCTTAGGTATAATGATGCCTAGTATGTATTCATCAGAAGGAAGTATTTCTGACAGTATTGCTCTTGCAAATAATTTGAAAATGAATACTGTGAAAGAGCCAATTACTCCTTTATTTGATGCTTTTATGCTGAATAGAGAAAGAAAACACGATTTAGCTGAGGAAAACTTACAAGCCAGATTAAGGGCATTGATTTTAATGTTTTATTCAAACAGAGAAAATAGTTTGCTTCTTTCCACCGGTAACAAGTCTGAATGTGCTATGGGATTTGGCACATTGTATGGAGATATGGCTGGGGGACTTAATTTAATTTGTGACCTTACAAAAACTAATGTTTATAAACTTTCTAATTATATCAATAAAGATGGTGAGATTATTCCTCAGACAATCATTGATAAAGCTCCTTCAGCAGAATTGCATCCCGGACAAAAAGATCAAGATAGACTTCCTGAATATGCGGTTCTTGATGATATCTTAGAAATGTATTTTGAGCAAAATATTCCTCAAGAAGAAATTTATAAAAAATATGATAAATCTATAGTTGATGAAGTGATTAGAAAAACATATCGAATGCAATTTAAACGTTATCAGGGATGCCTTGGCGTAAGGCTTACCGAACGCTCTTTTTGCGGCGGTGGTATAGATTTGCCAATTGTCCAAAAAATGTATTAAAATCTTTCAATAACATATTTTTCAGCTATTTCAATCAATTGACAAAATTTTGAACATGATTTAAAATATGTATATGGAATTAACAGTGTTGGTTGATAATAATTCTCATGCGGGTAGTTGCTTAATTTCTGAGCATGGCTTGTCGTTTTTTATTGTGGATTATGATACAAAGTTGTTGTTTGATTGCGGGACTTCTGATGCATTTATAAAAAATGCTTATAATATGCAGATTGATTTAGCTAATATTACTGATATTATGCTTTCTCATAGTCACTTGGATCATGTAGGCGGACTTATGAGGCTTCAATCTTTATATCAGAAATTCAAACATATCGGGATTGATTTTCCTGCTAAAAATATAATCGCTCATCCGGATGTTTTTAAACCCAAAGAAAGTAATATTCTGGATAATGAAGCTTTTCATTTGTCTAAAGATGAAATGGATAAGTTTTTTAATTTAGTTTTAACAAATAAGCCAATGCCGATTACGCATAATTTGATGTATTTAGGTGAAATTCCAAAGCCAGAGCATGTAACGTCAGATTATGCACCAGATGAGTCCGCACTTGTTTTCAAGTCTGAAGATGGACTTGTTATAATTTCAGGCTGTTCTCATAGTGGTATAGATAACATCATCGAGCACGCTAAATATGTTACAGGCATAAATCGTATCAATACCGTGATAGGCGGCCTGTATTTGATTAATAAGGAAGAAGAAGAAATTAATAGATTGGGTAAATATTTGCGTAATCAAAATGTTCAGCGTATTTTCCCTTGTCATTGCACGGATTTGGAAGCTAAAATAATACTTTCCAAATACGTAAAGATTGAAGATGTTGCGACCGGTCAAAAATATTCTTGGAAAGAACTTTCTTAGCTATATTTATTTGTCTTGTATTAAATTTTATTATGAAGATTAAAAGGTGCTTTTTTATATATTATCCTTGAGTACTTGGTGAATTGTATAGTTTTGCTTTATATAACCGCAAGTGGCTTTAATAGATTTGATAACGAAAATTAATATATGCTTGCAAATCGTTTTTCTGTGTATTAGAATACTCTTACTGGAATTTTATGGCTTTGGTATGCCTGAAGTTTCCATAGAACTACTTAACCAAAAAGGAGAAGAAAATGCCAAAATTAAAAACACACAGATCTGCTGCAAAACGTTACAAAGTAACAGCAACAGGCAAAATTATGAAAAGACAAGCAGGTATAGGCCACTTGCTCCAACACAAATCAGAATCCAGAAAGCGTAAAATCTTTAAAATGGTTTCTGTATCAGAGTCACACTTAAAATTGGTATCTAAAGAGTTACCATACAAGAAGTATTCAAGATAGGAGCAAAAAATGAGAATTAAACGTGGTAATGTAAGTCGCAAAAGACATAAGAAAATATTGAAACTTGCAAAAGGCTTTATCGGTGCAAGAAGCAGAATTTTTAAAGTAGCTAATACAGCTGTTATGAAAGCATTAAAATATGCTTACAGAGACAGACGTACTACAAAACGTAATATGAGAAGGTTATGGATTGTTAGAATTAATGCTGCTGTAAGAGAACGTGGTATGAGCTATTCAAGATTCGTAAATGCTTGCAAAAAAGCTAATATTCTTGTTAACAGAAAAATGCTTGCAGAGCTTGCCGTAAACGATCAAGAAGCTTTTGACGTAGTTTTTGAAGCTGCTAAAGCTGTTAAATAATAGCAGATTATGTTAATTTAAAAAAAGAGAAACCCTTGTAATTAAAGGGTTTCTCTTTTTTTGTTAATAAAACTTAATATTAATAAGTAAAAAATTAAAGAAAATAAGATTAAAGACCGACATGAAAGGAGTAAGTACAAAGTGACTAGGAAAGGAAAGGTCGACGAGTCATGGGAATGGCAGCATCACAAGCTAGATTTTTGGGCCTAACGGCACGAAAAACTAACGTTGAATATGAAGGCCAACAG